>CAWHJP010000008.1:0-520881 GCA_963829675.1 Ilumatobacteraceae bacterium | reverse complement strand
GCCGAGCCACGCTCGCCCGCGACACCGTGTTCGCCGCAGTGATGTTGACGTGCAACGCCATCATCGGGATGTCGTTGCTGACGGTGACGCTGCGCGGCGACACGGCGTCGTTCAACGCCGAGGGCACGGCGACCGCGCTGGCGACCGTGCTCACGCTGGCCACGTTGAGCCTCGTGGTACCGAGGTTCACGACGAGCGAACCCGGCCCGAGTTCTCCTCGGAGCAGCTCGCGTTCGCGGCGGTCGCCTCGCTCGTGTTGTACCTCTCGTTCGTGTTCGTCCAGACGATTCGGCACCGTGAGGAGTTCCTCGACGTGACCGATGACGGGGAGCCGGTCGCCGCGGACGATTCGCGATCGACGCCGACCACGCCGAACCGCCGACGGACAAGGCCACGCTCGTCAGCCTCGGTCTGCTCCTGGTCGCGCTCGTCGCCGTCGTCGGATTGGCCAAGGTGGAGTCGCCGGCGATCGAGGATGCGGTCGAAGCGATCGGCGCACCGCAGTCGGCGGTCGGCGTCGTGATCGCCATCCTCGTCCTCGCACCCGAGGCGGTGGCCGCGGTCCGCAACGCCCGCCGCGGCCGCATGCAGACGAGCTTGAATCTCGCCCTCGGCTCGGCGATGGCGAGCATCGGGCTGACGATCCCGGCGATCGCGGTGGCGTCGATCTGGCTCGACGGCCCGCTGATCCTCGGCCTCGGGCGCGACGCAGATGGTGCTGCTCGCCGTGACCGCGGTGGTGGCCGCGCTGACGGTGCTCCCCGGCCGGGCGACGCTGCAGGAGGCGACCGTCCACCTGGTGATCGCCGCCGCGTTCGTGTTCCTCGCCTTCAACCCGTAGCGCGGATGTACGGCTCCATGTCCATGCCGGCGTAGCGGCGACCCACGTCGTGCAGGGTCTGGTCGTTCCAGTACTCGTGGCCGGGCGGCGGGAACCCGAACAGGTCGCGTTCGCGCACCGAGGCGTGCGTGATCATCTCGACCCATGCCCGCTGGTTTCCGGAGTTCGGCCACGCCATCTTGCCCATCCAGGGATTGCCCGCGTTCGGAGAAATCGGACGAGCAGGGCGAACCGGCTCCGCTCGTGGCCGGTCATCGCCGAGCCGCGATGGAACACGTCGGTCGTGTAGCTGAACAGCGTGCCCGCCGGGCCGACGACGGGGACCTCGTCATCGGCGAATCGGCCGGGTTCGACCATCGCCGGCGTCATCGGCTCGCGATCGCCGACCGCGCGGGGAACGACCCGGGTCGGGCCATCGGCCTCGGTGACGTCCGACAGCAGGATGAACGAGGTGAGCTGCGGCCAGCGGCCGTCGGCGCGGGGCACGACCATGTTGTGGTTGCCGTAGTCGCGGTGGTGGGGCTGGTCGTAGTCGACGGTGCCGCTGTACTTGGCCCAGAGCTCGATCTTGTACACCTGGAGATCGGCGGTTCCGCAGAACCGCTCGGCCGCGTCGACGAGATCCGGGTGGACGGCGAGCCGGTTCAGTGTCCGCGACTCGAACGGTGCGACCGTCAGGCCGGAGAACTGGCTGGCCACGAGATGGCGATACGACTCCGGATCGGCGAAGTACTGCTCGGGGCGCGGGTAGATCTCGAACAGTGCCTCGCGAACGGCCCCGACCTCGTCCGGGCTGAGGAAGCCCTCCATGATCGCGAAGCCCCGCGTCCGGACCGCGTCGAGGAAGTCGTCGGGAACGTGCATGTCAGGCCTTTCCCCTGTCGGGTGGGGCGATCTCGGCGCGCGCACGCAGGACACGGCCGATGTGACAGCTGGCGTAGACGCCGTTGCCAGGACGGCCGCGGATCAGGTCGGCCACGAGGCCGGTCCAGCCGGTCTGATGGGTGGCGCCGAGCCCAGCGCCGTTGTCGCCGTGGAAGTACTCGTTGAAGACGATGTTGTCGAACCAACGTGGATCGTGCTGCAGCCGATCGACCTGACCGAAGCACGGCCGCCGACCGTCGGACCCGACCGTGAACAGCGCGGTGAGACGCTGCCGGAGGTCGGCGGCGATCTCGTTGAGATCCATCCGCACGCCGCTCCCGGTCGGGTATTCGATCTGCAGCTCGTCGCCGAAGAACTGGCCGTAGCGCTCGATCGCACCGATCACGAGGTAGTTGAGGGGCATCCAGATCGGGCCACGCCAGTTCGAGTTGCCGCCGAACATCGACGGTGGTCGACTCGGCGGGCTCGTAGTCGATCGTCGCACTGATGCCGTCGACGTCGAGTTGGTACGGGTGGTCGCGGTGCCACGCCGACAGGGCCCGCAGGCCGTACGGCGAGAGGAACTCGGCGGATCGAACAGTCGTGCCAGCACCCGTTCCAGCCGGTCGACGTCGGTGACGCCGAACAGCACTCGCGTCTTGCCGGCCTCGCCGCGCACGAGCCCGCGTGTCGGCGAGCCCCTCGATGCCCCCGAACCCGTCGAGCAGCCGGGCGACACCCTTGCCCAGCACCTGGGCCCGATCGATGAGTTCCTCGTCGATGGTGACCGCCGCGAGCAGCGGGATGACGCCGACCATCGAACGGACCTTGACGGGCGAGATCGTTCCATCCGGCGCGATGAGCTGGTCGTAGAAGAACCCGTCGTCGTCGTCCCATACGCCCGACGCCTCCAGCGCCCGGCCGATGGCGGCGAAGTGTTCGAGGAACTTGAGCGACGAGATCGTCGGCCGATCGTGTGCCCGAGCGATTCAGGATCGAGGCGATGGCCGCCATCGTGAGCGAGTAGAACGCCATCCAGCCGGTGGCGTCGGACTGTTCGAGTCGGCCGCCGACCGGCAGGTGGGAGCGGTCGATCGGGCCGATGTTGTCGAGGCCGAGGAAGCCGCCTTCGAAGAGGTTGGAGCCGTCGGCGTCCTCGAGGTTGACCCACCAGGTGAAGTTCACGAGGAGCTTGTCGAACACACGCTCCAGGAAGTCGACGTCGCGGGCGCCGTCGATGGCGAACACCTCCAGCGCCGCCCATGCCTGGACCGGCGGGTTGACGTCGCCGAAGTCCCACTCGTAGGCGGGCAGCGCGCCGTTCGGGTGCTGGAACCACTCTCGGCAGAGCAGCAGCAACTGGTACTTGGCGAACTGCGGGTCGAGGTGGGCGAACGTGACGCAGTGGAAGCCCGAGGTCCCACGCCGCGAACCACGGGTACTCCCACGGGTCGGGCATCGACATGATGTCGAACGCCTCGAAGTGGGTCCAGCGGGCGTTGCGTTCGGTGCGTCGTGATGCCGGTGGCGGAGGCTGGCGCCGGGTCGCCGGCGAGCCAGCGCTCGACGTCGAACGCGTACAGCTGCTTGCCCCAGAGCATGCCGGCGAAGGCCTGCCGCATGACCATCGCCTCGTCGGCGGATCGCTCGGGCGGCGTCAGCGCGGCGTAGAACTCGTCGGCCTCCCGATCGGCGCCGCTCGATCATCGCGTCGACGTCGATGTCCGGCGCACCGGCCGGCCGCAGCCGGAGGCGGACCTCGGCCGTCGCGCCGGCCGCCACGTCGAGCCGATACCACAGCGAGACCTTCGTCCCCGTCTGGTCGGGATTGACCGTCGGTGCACCGTTGACGACGTGGTCGTTGATGCCGTCCTTCGGATGGGCGGCGCCCGACTCGGAGCCGAACACGCGGCGCTCGTTCGTCTCGTTGTCGCAGAACAGCGCGACGGGATCGGCACCGTCCGGGCCCGGGAAGGCGACCAGCTCCATCGGTCCGACGATCGGATGATCGATCGCCACCGCGCCGTCGTCGCGCCGTTCGAGTGTCGGCTTGACCGCGTCGATCTCCCAACTCCAGGTGTTGCGGAACCAGGCCGTCGGCAGCACGTGGAGCGTCGCAGCGTCGGGCCCGGCGTTGGTCGCCCGCACGACCATGACGATGTCGTCGACGTCGGCCTTCACGTAGTCGACCTCGACCACCCAGTAGCGGTCGTCGTCGAACGCGCCGGTGTCGAGCAGTTCGTACTCGGGCTCGTGCTTGCCGCGCCGGCCGTTCTCCTCGACGAGGTCCTGGTACGGGAACGCCGCCTGCGGATAGTGGTACCGCCACCGATTCCAGGCGTGGCTCGGGACGGAGTCGAGGTACCACCAGTAGTCCTTGGGGTCCTCGCCGTGGTTGCCCTGGGCGCCGGTGAGGCCGAACATCCGCTCCTTGAGGATCGCGTCGTTGCCGTTCCACAGTGCGAGGCCGAGGCACAGCCGTTGTTCGATGTCGGAGAACCCGGCCATGCCGTCCTCGCCCCAGCGGTAGGCGCGCGAACGGGCGTGGTCGTGGGGGAAGTAGGTCCACGCCTCGCCGTCGGCGCTGTAGTCCTCGCGCACCGTTCCCCACTGGCGCTCGCTCACATATGGCCCCCACCGGTACCAGTCGCCGGCCTCCAACAGGCCGTCGGCCAACTGACCGAATCCGGCAACCCTGGTCTGCTCTGCCCCGGTGCCGGTGTCGTTCACGGGCGCCAACGTACCCGTGCGTATGTTGTCGACATGCGTTTCGAGACGACGATCGAGTTGGGTGGCAAGACCGCAACGGGCTTCGAGGTGCCCGACGAGATCGTCGAAGCGTTGGGTGCGGGGAAGCGCCCGGCGGTCAACGTGACGGTCGGCGGGCACACGTACCGCAGCACGGTCGCCGTGATGGGTGGGCGGTATCTGGTGCCGCTCAGCGCCGAGAACCGGTCGGCCGCGGGCGTCGCCGCCGGCGACACCGTCGACGTCGAGATCGAGCTCGACACCGCCGAACGCGTGCTCGACGTGCCCGACGATCTCGCGGCCGCGATCGCCGCCGACGCCGCCGCCCAATCGTTCTGGGACTCGATCTCCTACAGCCGCCGTCGTCGCATCGTCCTCGCGGTCGACGGCGCGAAGGCTGCCGAGACTCGATCGCGCCGGATCGACAAGTCCGTCACCGATCTGCGTGCCGGCAAGGCCTGAGACCCGGACTCCCTGATCAAGGGCAGACTGTTGTCATGCCGGTCGCCTTCAACCACACGATCGTCCACTCCCGCGATGCCGACGTGTCGGCCACGTTCTTCAGCACGATGATGGGTCTGCCGCCGCCGCGACCGTTCGGGCCGTTCCTCGCCGTGCCGGTGGAGCACGGCGCGACGTTCGACTTCGCTCAGGCGTCGGACGGTGAGGAGATCCATCCGCAGCACTATGCGTTCCTCGTGACCGAGGACGATTTCGACGCGATCTACGGCCGGATCCTCGAGCGGGAAATCGAGCACTATCCGGAACCGCACTTCGGCCGGGTCAACGAGATCAACCATCACGACGGCGGCCGTGGCGTCTACTGGTGCGACCCGAGCGGCCATTTCCTCGAGATCATCACCGTTCCGTACGGCGGGTGGCCCGAGGGCTCCGACCGCCGACCCTGACGGGCGCCGATCACCATGCCGCCCACGCCAAGGAGTGCCCCAGGGTGCCCGACGTGCCCGTCCTTCCGTCCGGCGCGGAGCGATTCACGGCCGACGACCTCGAGGAGCTGAGCGCACTCGTCGCCGACACGTGGACGTCGGCCGCCGACCGCGACTGGTCGGCCCAGGCCGGCACCGTCGAGTGGTCGTGCACCGCAACGGCCGACCACGCCGTCGACTGCGTGTACGCGCCGGCGTTCTTCCTCGCCTCACGCCGAACGGATGCCTATCCGCAAGCGCCGGCGGCGACCTCACGATGGGGGAGGACGCCACGCCGGAGCGCCTGGTCGAGTCGCTGGGGATCGCGACCCGGCTGTTGATCGCCGTCGTCCGCGACGCTCCCGAGGAGGTCCGTTCGGTCATCTTCCGGCGCCCGCGGTTGCTCGGCGCGCCGGGCGACTTCCTGCCGCGTGGGGCGATGGAGTTGGCGCTGCACGCCCACGATGTGTGCGTCGGGCTCGACGTTCCGTTCGAGCCCCCACCGGCGATCGCCCGGCGACTTCGTGAGCACACCCGTCCGTGGCCGATGTGGACGACGGAGTGGGACGGTCTCGGTCGGCACCGACGACGCGTGGGGCGATCTGCTGGCCGCCTCGGGCCGCCAGCGCACCCTGTGACCATCGCCGTTGGTAGCGACCTACGTTTGGAGGCATGGAGCAACGCGTCAGCCTCATCTCGCTCGGCGTCGACGACCTCGCCCGGACGAAGGCGTTCTACGAGGAGCTCGGCTGGCGCGGGCAGGAAGTCGAAGAGACCGTCTTCTTCCAGACCGGCGGGCTGGCGGTGGTGCTGTGGTCGCGGGACAAGCTCGCCGACGATGCCGAGGTTCCGACCGCGATCGCGATCCCGGGCTTCGGCGGAATCGTCCTCGCCCACAACGTCCGCTCCGCGGCCGAGGTCGACGACGTGCTCCTCGCCGCCGGGCGCGCCGGCGCGCGGTCGGTCCGGCCGGGGAGCGAGACGTTCTACGGCGGCTACGCCGGCTTCTTCACCGATCCCGACGGCCACGTGTGGGAGGTCGCCCACAACCCCGGGTTCACCCTGGAGGACGACGGCAGCCTCACCCTGCCCGACTTCGGTGCGACCTGACCCGCCGACCCCACCGTGACGTGATCAATGTGCGCAGTGGGGCCGCACATTGATCACGCGTTCGGCCGGGTGGGCGGCTGAGCCGGGATCAGCTCTTGCGGAGCGGCGTGGAGCGGGCGATGTCGCCGGCCTTGGTGGCCGACTGCATCACGTAGTCGCCGAACGCCGCGGCGTTCGGGTTGTCGCTGGCACCGCTGAGCATCCGGGCGTAGCCGCCCTCGAGCACGATCGCCATCTTGAAGTTGCCGAGCACGAGGTAGTAGTCGATCTCGTCGACCGTCGCGTCCCGTGTGGGTGGCGTAGTACTCGAGCAGGTCCTCTCGGTCGGGGAGACCCTCGTAGTCGATGTAGCCCTTGCCCGAGCGGTCCTCGTCGGCGTTCGCCCACGGCATGAGGACCCACGCGAGGTCGAGCATCGGGTCACCGATCGTGCCCATCTCGAAGTCGACGATGGCGGCCAGCTTGGCGGGCGCGCCGTGGCTCGAACATCACGTTGGCGAACTGGTAGTCGCCGTGCATCAGCCCGGGTTCCCACGACTTGACCTCGTAGCTGCGGAGGAACTCGACGGCGTCGTCGATGCCCGGGCAGGTCGCGGACCTTGTACTTCTCCCACTGCGACAGCCAGCGGTCGACCTGGCGGGAGTGGAACCCCTCCGGCTTGCCGAGACCCTTCGAGGCCGACGCCCTTCCAGTCGACGTTGGCCATCTTCGCCGCGCCGTCGACGAGTTCGTAGGCGAGACCGGGTCGGGCCGCGATGTCGGTGTCGAACGGCGCCGGCCAGTGGCCGGGATTGGCCATCACGCTCCAGCCGTCGACGAAGTCCATGAGGTAGAACGCGGCGCCGAGCACCGACTCGTCGTCGCAGAGCGCGATCGCCGTCGGGTGGGGGACGTCGGTGTCGTTGAGCGCGGAGAGGATGCGGTGCTCGCGCACCATCGTCTCGTTGCGCCCGGCGGCACGATCCGCGGCGGCCGGCGCAGCACCATGCGCTGGCCGCCGCGCTCGACGCCGAAGATCTCGTTCGCCGCCCCGCCCGACACGAACGTCACCTCGGGCTCGCCCTCGCCGGGCAGGCCCTGGGCGTCCATCCACGCGCCGAGCTTGGCCGGGTTGGCCAGCTCGTCGATCTTCTGCGCCGCTTTCGCCGCCTTCGCCGCTGTCCGTGTCGTCTGCGGCGGCGTTGGTCGTCGCTCATGACGCGGCTCCGGTCTTCAGTGCGGCGATGCGTTCGTCGAGCACCTGGCGGGCCCACTCGCGGCGCGGCGGGAGGAACTCGGTCGGCCAGAGCCCGGCGACGGCTTGTAGCCCTTGAGCACCTGCTGGGCGACGGTGATCTTGTGGACCTCGGTCGGGCCGTCGACGATCGACATCGACGGCGCCCACTGCCACATCTCGGAGAACGGCATCTCGTTCGACACGCCGAGCGCGCCGTGGAGGTGCATCGAGCGCCACACGATGTCCTTCAGCACCGACGGCATCATGAACTTGATCGCCGCGATGTCCTTGCGCAGCAGCTTGTAGTCGTGGTGCTGGTCGATCTTCCAGGCGGTCTGGAGGACGAGCAGGCGGAACATCTCGAGTTGGGCGTACGACTCGGCGATGTCGGACTGCACCATCTGCTTGTCGGCGAGCAGCGACCCCTGCGTCTCGCGTGACAGCGCCCGCTCGCACATCATGTCGAGGGCACGGCGCATCACGCCGACCGAGCGCATCGCGTGGTGGACCCGGCCGCCGCCGAGGCGGGTCTGGGCGACGTGGAAGCCCTGGCCTTCGCCGCCGAGCAGGTTCTCCGCCGGGACGCGCACGCCGTTGTAGTTGATGAGGGCGTGCATGCCCTCCTCCTCGGACTCGGAGAACATCCCGATGTGGCGCTCGATCTCGATGCCGGGCGTGTCGGACGGGACGAGGAACATCGACATGCCCTGGTAGGCGCTGGTGTCCTTGTTCGTCCACGCCATGACGATGACGAACTTCGACGTGCGGGCGTTCGACGAGTAGTACTTGCTGCCCGTGATGACCCACTCGTCGCCGTCCTTGACGGCCTCGGTGGTGAACATCTTCGGGTCGGATCCGGCGTGCGGCTCGGTCATCGAGAAGCACGAGAAGCACTCGCCGTTCAGCAGCGGCTGGAGGTACATCTCCTTCTGCTCGTCGGTGCCGTAGTGGGCGATGATCTCGGCGTTGCCCGTGTCGGGGGCGGCCGTGCCGAACACGTTCGGCGCCCAGTTGGAGCCGCCGAGGATCTCGTTGATCAGCGCCAGCTTGAGCTGGCCGAAGCCCTGGCCGCCGAGTTCGGGGCCGAGGTGCGCGGCCCACAGACCGCGGGCCTTCACCTGCTCGCGCAGCGAGCGGACGTACACGCCGAGGTCGCCCTCGAGCGGGTAGTACGGGAGCTTCGGATAGAGCAGGTCGAGCGGTGCGATCTGCTCGTTGCGGAACTCGCGGATCCACTCCAACTGTGTTTCGAATTCAGGATCGGTACTGAAATCCCAGGCCATGCGCAACCCCTCTGCTGCTCGGCGGCGCCGCGGTCGGCGCCCGACGGGGTCACTACTCTACTCCAGTGAAAACGGCTTTTTCAACCCCTAGAATTTTCTGACGAGGATTCTCAGTCGGCGGTGAACGGATAGATGCGGGTGAAGTCGGCGGCCGGCTGCTCGGCGGCGAAGCGGGTCCAGATGTCGACCGTCGTCTCCGCCACGACGGCGGGTGTGTCGGCCGCGGCGCGGCGTCGAGGTACAGCCGGACGTCCTTGGCCATCAGCGTGTTCAGGAACCCCGACGCGTACCGGCCGGTGACCACGTGATTGACGAACTTGTCGCTCGTCGCCGAGCTCTGCCCACTCGACGCGTTCAGGACGTCGAGCATCGTCGCCATGTCGAGGCCGACCGAGGTGCCGAAGGCGATCGCTTCGCTCGTGGCGGCCAGCGCGGTCGCGGAGAGGAAGTTGTTGGCGAGCTTGAGCGCCTGGGCCATGCCCGGGTCGTCGCCGACCCGGTAGCGCCGATCGCTGAGCCCGGCCAGCACCGGCTCGGCGGCAGCACAGGCCGCCGGCGAACCGGCGTACATCACGGCGAGCGTGCGGGCGCGGGCGCCGGCCGCACCGCCGGACACGGGTGCGTCGACGAAGTCGATCCCGGCGTCGGCGAGCAGACGGGCGATGTGCTCGGACGCCTCGAGCCCGACCGTCGACGTGTCGATCACGAGGCGCACGGTCCGTTCGGGCGTCGCGATGATCGCTTCGCAGACCGCCTCCGACACGGTGCCGTCGGGCAGGCTGAGCACGACGGTGTCGCACCGCTGCGCCACCGTCGCGATGTCGTCGACGAACTGAGCGCCGTCGGGGCTGCGGCCAGGACCGGCGATGTCGTGCGTCGTGACATCGACGCCGGTGGCCACGAGGTTGCCGGCCAGGACGCTCCCCATGTCGCCGAGCCCGACGAATCCGACGGGCGGCTCATTCCGACTCGGCCTCGGCCGCGCGGACCTCGCCGATCGCCCGCTTCATCGACACGCCGGCGGGAGCGCCGCAGTAGGCCGCGACCATGAACAGCAGTTCGTCGAGTTCGTCGTCGGTCACGCCGGCGCGTGTTCGGGCTCCGGCGTGCAGGCGGAACTCGTCCATGCGGCCGAGTGCCGCGGTCATCGCCAGCACGAGCAGGCTCCGATCGCGTGTCGACAGCGGACCTTCGCGTGCCCACGTGCCCCAGGCGCTGGCGGTGATGTGGTCCTGGAACTGCCGCATCGTCTCGTTCAGATCCTCGGCCTGCGCATCGACGTACGCGTCGCCGAGGATCCTGCGGCGCATGGCCCGGGCCGCTTCGAGCGCGGCGTCGTCGTCGCTCATCCGTCCTCCTCACTGTTCGGCGATCTCGACGAGGGCGTCCGTCACGAAGTCGGGTTCGGTGATCATCAGGTCGTGACCGGTGTCGATCGACCACAACCGCCCCTCGGCCCGGGCGTCGGCGATCATCGTCTCGTCACGAGTGGGGATCGTCGACTCGCACACGATGTGGTACTTCGGGATGGTGGCCGTCGCCGCTTCGTTGGCCAGCAGGAGTTTCTGCTCGAAGCACGCCCACGGATGCGGGGTCAGGCGGGCATCGGCCCAGGCGATGTCGTCGGGATCCTCGACGCCGTAGAAACCCGGCGGCCCCGTCGCCAGGGAGGAGCACGAGTTCGATCCCGTCGCGCACCTCGCCCATCTCGCGGGCCATCAGCATGTGCGGCCCGGCGACGTCGACGAGCGACTGGCCGTTCACCGGGTTGGCGGCGTCGAGGTACACGACCTTGCCCACACGGTCGGCGGCGCGGTCGGCGACGCCGGTGATCACCATGCCGCCGTAGCTGTGGCCGACGATGATCACGTCGTGCAGGTCCTCGTAGAACAGGAGGTTGACGACGTCGTCGATGTGGGCGTCGAGGTCGATCGCCGGTGACACGACGTGGGCATGCTCGCCGAGGCCGGGGAGGCTCGGGGCGTACACACGATGGCCCAGCGCCTGGAGGCGCCGCGTCACCTTGTCGTAGCACCATCCTCCGTGACCGCCGCCGTGGACGAGGACATAGGTGTGCATTCGCGAATCCTTCTGCAGGTCGATGATGGGCGGAAGCTATCCCGCCGCGCCAGGGGGTCGGGTCCGGTGGCGCGCCGAGGGCACGAAGGGCGAAACGTTCGACGTGGGCGCGGGCCTCGTCGCGATCCATGATCGCCCTGCCGTTGATGGCGTCGATGAAGAGGCGCCAGACGATGGCGTGGATCGTGGCCGCGTCGGCGTCGGGATCACAGTCGGGGAAGTCGCCGGCGGCGGCTCCGGCGGCGAGCGCCGATCGCAGCGGGGCGCGCAGTTCGGAGATCGCCTCGTTGCCGGCCGCGTCGAACACCCCGGGCATCGTCGGCGAGATGAACATCCGCGCCGCCTCACCGTGGCGCGGGTCGTCGCCGAGGGCGAGGATCTCGTCGATCCATGTCCGCACGCGCGCCAATGGCGAACCGGCGAGATCGACGTGATCGGCGAGCCGTCGTGCGGTCGCCGACGCGTTCTCGGCGAACATCGCCACCAGCAGTTCGTCCTTGGAGTCGAAGTGCCGGTAGAACGCCCGCGTGCCGAGCCCGGCCTCGCCGAGGATTTCGGTGATGCCGGCGTTGGCGTACCCGTTGCGGCGCAGCACGGCCCAGCCGGCGCGGAAGAGCCGCTCGCGCTCGTCGGCGTGCTTGGCGTCGCGATCGGGCGCGATTCGTCCGGTTCCACTGCTGTCAGGTTGGCATGCCGGCGCACCATCGGATCACACCTTGCGGGTGATGCCACCGTCGACGCGGATGATCGAGCCGGTGGTGAAGCTCGACGCATCGCTGGCGAGGTGGACAGCGAGCGGCGCGATCTCGGCTGGGTCGCCGAGACGGCGCAGCGGCACGAACGGCACGTCCTCGCCCTCGGGCGGCGCCCACCCGGCACTGCCGTACGTGCGGAACGGTCCGGGCAGGATGGCGTTGACCCGGACCTTCGGGGCGAACGCCTCGGCGAGCCCCACCGTCATCGCGTTGAGGCCGGCCTTGGCGCAGGCGTAGGGCAGCTCGCGGGTGCTGGCGATGAGCGAGCCGGCCGTGCCGATGTTGATGATCGACCCTCCGTCGTGGTCCACCATGTGCGTGCCAGCCGCCACGGCGAGCCGGAACGGACCCTTCAGGTTCACCGCCATCGTCTTGTCGTAGAGGTCCTCCGAGATCGTGTCGAGCGTGTCGTACAGCGGTGACATGCCGGCATTGTTCACGAGCACGTCGAGGCGGCCGAAGCGCTCGAGCGTCGTGGCCAGCAACTCGTCGCATTCGTCCCAGCGGCCGGCGTGGAATGCGATCGCTTCGGCGCGGCGGCCGGTCGCGGCGGTGATCTCGGCGGCGACCGTCTGGCAGACGTCGAGCTTGCGGGAGGCGACGACGACGTCGGCGCCGGCCTCGGCCAGCGCCCCGACGATCGCCCGGCCGATCCCGCGCGAGCCACCCGTGACCAGCGCGACCCGGCCGGTCAGGTCGTGGAGTTCGCTGAGCGACGTCATGACGCGGCTCGGGGCCGGACGCGTGGGGTCGTGTTCGCGCCCCGAGTCGCGGGCGCCGCTCTTGCGCAGGAAGGTGACCGAGCGGGTCGCGAGGCGCCAGCCCGCATCAGTCCGGCGGAACGTGTCGGTCCAGTACCCGATGCGCAGGTGATGGTCGGACTGGCCGACGAAGCACATCGGCTGGATGCCGGAGGCCTCGTCGCCGTCGAACTCGAGTGCCGGTGTGCCGGTCATGAACAGCCCCTTCGGGGCCGCGGCGACGAGGCGCGGGAAGTCGGCGAGCGAGTACTTCTCGCCGAACGCGGCGTACCAGCCGTCGGCCGTGAACACCTCCATCACCGACTCGACGTCGTCGCGGGTCATCCCCGCGGCGTACTTCGCCAGCAACTGTTCGATCTCGATCGTGTCGCTCATCTGTGCCTGGTCCATGGACCCTCCGTCGGGAAGCGCGCCATCGGGTCGCGCGGGGTGGAAACGTTCTTCTCAATTGACGCAAGCATGATATCCTCACCGGCCGAAGGGGACCGATCGGCGTTGCCGGTCGCGACCGGAAGTTCGAGTATCCGAGGGGAATTCATGCGCGTTGTCGTCGATCTGAACCGATGCGAGGCCAATGCGCTGTGCATGGGCGTGGCCCCGGAGGTGTTCGAGCTCACCGACGACGACGAGCTGATCGTGCTCGACGAGCATCCCGACGAATCGCTGCGCGGCCGAGTTGAGGAAGCCGTCCGCCAGTGCCCGCGCCAAGCCATCTCGATCGAGGAGGATTCCTGACATGTCCACGGCGACCGCCGACCTCTACTACGACCCGTACGACTTCGAGATCGACGCCGATCCGTACCCCGTGTGGAAGCGGATGCGCGACGAGCAGCCGCTCTACTACAACGAGAAGCACGACTTCTGGGCGGTCACGCGCTGGGACGATGTCGAAGCGGCCCTGAAGGATCACGGCCGGCTGATCTCGAGCCACGGCACGATCCTCGAGCTCATCAAGGCCAACATCACCATGCCGCCAGGCATGGTGATCTTCGACGATCCGCCGAGCCACACCGCCTATCGCGGGCTGATGTCGCGCGTGTTCACGCCGCGCAAGATGAACGCCATCGAGCCGGAGGTCCGGCGCTACTGCCAGATCGAACTCGACGCGATCGACGGCGCCGACCGAGTTCGACATCATCGAGGTGCTCGCGGCGAAGATGCCGATGCGCGTCATCGGGATGCTGCTCGGCATCCCCGAAGCCGACCAGCAGGCGTTGCGTGACCAGGCCGACCAGGGGCTCCACCTCGATTCGGCCGATGACTACGGCAAAGCCTTCGAGGAGTTCGGCAGCTCGGCGCAGGACGGAAGCTTCGGCGAGTACCTCGATTGGCGTCTGGAGAATCCGTCCGATGACGTGATGACCCAGCTCGTCCAAGCCGAGTTCGAGGACCACACGGGCGTCACCCGCCGCCTCACCCGGGAGGAGGTCCTCGGTTACGTCAATCTGCTCTCCGGCGCCGGCAACGAGACGACCACGAAGCTGATCGGCCACGCGATGCGCACCCTTGCGGAATATCCCGACCAGCGGCGTCTGCTGGTGGCGAACCCTGACCTCATCCCCAACGCCGTCGAGGAGACGCTGCGCTTCGAGGCGCCGTCACCGATCCAGGCTCGCTACGTCGCCGAAGACGTCGAGCTACCACGGCCAGACCGTGCCGCAGGGCAGTGCCATCGTCCTGATCGATGCGGCGGCCAACCACGACGAACGCAAGTGGGGTCCGACGGCCGAGGAATACGACATCACCCGCAAGATCGACCACCACCTGTCGTTCGGCTACGGCCTGCACTTCTGCCTCGGCGCCGCGCTCGCCCGACTCGAGGGTCGCGTCGCTCTCGACGAGATCACTGAAGCGTTACCCCGACTGGTCGATCGACTACGACCGTTCGGAGCGCTCACACACGTCGACCGTGCGCGGCTGGGACAAGCTCACCGTCGTACTCGACTGACCACAAGCCCGATCTCGTCACCGCGTTCATCCACGATCATTCGTTCCAGCACCCCCTCGAGGAGTACCACCATGTCCCTGTTCGATCTGTTCCGCTACGACGGCAAGCGCGTCGTGGTCGTCGGTGCCGCCACCGGCATGGGCAACGCCGCCGCCCGCCTGCTCGTCGACGCCGGCGCCGAGGTGGTGGCGATGGACTTCGCGCCGATGGACATCGACGGGATCGCCGGCTCGATCACGGTCAACCTCGCCGACAAGGCATCGATCGATGCGGCCGTCGACGAGTGCGGCGGGCGTGTCGACGCGCTGTTCTCGTGCGCCGGCGTCGCCGACGGCACGCCGGGCATCGAGAAGATCAACTTCCTCGGCCACCGCCACATGATCAACCGGATGCTCGATGCCGGGATGCTCGGGCGGGGCAGCGCGATCGGCTTCATCTCGTCGGCCGCGGGTGCGGCGTGGGCCCGCGACGACAACCAGGAGATCCTCGGCGAGTACCTCGCCATCGAGGACATGGACGAGGCGTCGCAGTGGGCGCTCGACAACGGCAAGGCCGACTACTTCCAGAGCAAGCTCGCGGTGTGTCTGTATGTCGCCAAGATGGCGTATCCGCTGCTCGCCAAGGGCATCCGGATCAACGCCATCATGCCCGGGCCGACCGACACGCCGCTCGCCCAGGCCAACAAGGAGATGTGGCTCGGCTTCGGGTCCGACTATCGCGCCGACACCGGCGTCGAGGCGTCGACGCCCGAGGACCAGGCGTACCCGCTCGTGTTCCTCTGCAGCGACGCCGCCAAAGCGATCACCGGCATCACGGTGACGAGCGACCAGGGGTACTTCAGCAGCGGGATCACCAACTCGTACCCTGCCGCCAAGGGCACCGCCGACTTCCTCACCGGCCGGTACTGATGACTGCGTTCCCCGGCCACGCAGGCCGCGGTTGGCCACTCACTCGCTGGCGCTCCCTCGCTCGCATCCGAGCACGGACCGTCCAGTGACCAAGCGGCCGCTGCCCAGGCTGCTGCCGTGGGACGGCTGGTTCTGGACCTCGGGCGAGGACGGACAGCTGCGCATCCAGGGCTGCGACGAGTGCGACGAACTCGTCCACCCACCGTCGCCGGTCTGCCCGTCGTGTCGCAGTTCGGCGTCGTCGCCGCGGGTGATGTCGGGGCTCGCCACGGTCATCGGATTGACGATCAACCACCAACAGTGGCTGCCGGACTTCGCCCCGCCGTACGTGATCGCCAACGTCGCGCTCGCCGACGACCCGTCGATCCATCTCACGACGAACATCGTCAACTGCGAGCCCGACGAGGTGCAGCTGGGCGCGCGAGGTGCGCGTGCTGTTCGAGCACGCCAACCATGATGGACGAGGGGACGTGTGGATCCCGCTGTTCGAGCTGACCGGCGAGACCGATCCGGTCGACCGGGTCGTCGAACCGACACGGCCGGCCGTGCGGCTCCCGCTGACCGACGACCGCTACGAGCACAAGTCGATCATCTCCGGGATCGGCCGATCCGACATCGGCCGCCGGTTGATGCGCAATCCGCTGTCGCTCACCGTCGACGCCAGCCTCGCGGCGATCGCCGACGCCGGTCTGACCCCCGACGACATCGACGGCCTCGCCACGTATCCGGGCGGGATGGGGTACGAGATCGGCTTCAGCGAGGGCGGCATCACCGCGGTCGAGGAGGCGTTGCGGCTGCGGCCGACGTGGATCTGCGGCGGCCCGGAGGTTCCGGGGCCGGGCGGGTCGATTCTCAACGCGATGATGGCGGTCGCCAACGGGCTCTGCCGTCATGTGCTCTGTTTCCGCACGGTGTGGCAGACGACGGCCGGCGTGCTCCAACTCGGTGGCATGGGCGGCCGGGTCGGTGGCGACCAGCAGTGGCGGATGCCGTATGGCGCGGTGAGCGCCGCCAACTGGATCGGCATGAACGCCACGCAGTACCTCCAGCGGTACGGCGCGACCCGGGAGCTGTTCGGCCACGTTGCCGTCAACGCCCGCCGCAACGCGGGGCTGCAACCCGAACGCGATCTACCGCGAGCCGTTCACGCTCGACGACTACTACGACGCCCGGATGGTCACCACGCCGTTCGGTCTCTACGACTGCGACGTCCCGTGCGACGGTGCGATGGCGGTGATCGTCAGCGCGGCCGACGTCGCGGGCGACCTGCCGCATCCGGCGATCCGCATCGAGGCGGCTGGCACGCAGATCACCGAGCGGCTGTCGTGGGACCAGGACACGGTCACCCACGAACCGCAGGTGATCGGGCCATCGACGCACCTCTGGACGCGCACGTCGCTGACTCCCGACGACATCGACGTCGCCCTGCTGTACGACGGGTTCACGTTCAACTGCATCACGTGGATCGAGGCGCTCGGCTTCTGCGACTTCGGCGAGGCGAAGGACTGGATCGACGGCGGTCGCACGATCGCCCTCGACGGCACGCTGCCGCTCAACCCGCACGGCGGCCAGCTGTCGGAGGGCCGCACGCACGGGATGGGCTTCTTCTACGAAGCGGTCGCCCAGTTGCGCCACGAGGCCGGCGACCGCCAGGTGGCGAACGCCAAGACGGCCGTGGTCGCCACCGGCGGCGGCACCCCCTCGAGCGCCGTCATCCTCCAGCGCGCCGACGCCTGAGCCAACCCGGCTCGTTCGGGACCCGGTCCGACCGCGAACCGAGCCGGGTCAGTGGAGTTGCTTCTCCATCTCGCTGAAGTCGGTGGGCGCGACGGTGGTGTCGTCGGGGATCGGTGGTCGCGGGATGATCACCATCGACGGCACCTGGATCGACTGGCCGGCCGTGACGAGCGAGTGGAGTTGGTCGATGAGGTGCTCGACGTCGATGAACGATCCGCTGAGCAGGTTGCGGGCGAACCAGTCGCCGGCGAACGCCCCCATCAGTTCCCGGTCCCAGTCGACGTTGAAATGGGACTGCGCATCGCCCTCGCCGCCGCCGCACTCGCCGATGGTCACCACGGTGAAGTTGATGCCGGGCTGCTCGATCCGCCAGTGCTCGGCGAGACGGTTGAGCGCCACCTTGGTCACCTGGTAGACGCTCAGCCCGCCCCACGGCGCCGTGTACGACGCGCCGGTCGTCGACAGGTAGATGACGTTGCCGGCCGACTTCTTGAGATGGGGGAGTGCGGCCTGGCTGACGTTGCTGGCGCCGACGACGTTGGTGGAGAACGTCGAGATCCACTGCTCGGGGGTCGCATCGGACACCCGGACGATCGGACCGACCGCGGCGGCATAGATCACCGTGTCGATGCCGCCCATCGCCTCGGCCGCCTCGTCGAGCGCGGCCTTGGCCGCGTCCTGGTCGATCACGTCGCAGCGGATGGCGATGGCGTCGTTGCCGGCCTCCTGCGCCGCCTCCTGGATCATCTCGAGGCGACGCGCCAGCAGCGTGACGTGTTCGCCGCGCTGGGCGAGGCCGATGCTGATGCATCGTCCGAGTCCTGTCGATGCCCCGACGACGACGACCCTCTTGCGCGCGGTGTCCTGCTTCATCCCCTCGTCCTCCTCGTCACGCCCGGCGATGATGGTCGATGCCAGGCCGTACAAGATTGCCATACGCGGCAGGATGAGAACCACATTTCCGTCGGCGCTACGTCGAGCGGTACGGTTTGCCGATGTTCTTCGGCCTGCGCTTCGATTTCCGCAATCCGGACCTTGGCGGCGTGTCGACCGCCGACCGGTACGCAGCGGCGCTCGAGATGGTCGAATGGGCCGACCGGCTCGGTTGCATGACCGTCGCCGTGTCGGAGCACCACGGCTCCGACGACGGCTACCTGCCGAGCCCGTTGATGATGCTGTCGGCGATGGCGGCCCGCACGACGAACGTCCGCTTCATGGTGGCCGCGCTCATCACCTCGTTCTACGACCCGATCCGGCTCGCCGAGGATCTCGTGGTCCTCGACAACATCAGCCGCGGCCGGGTCGACCTCGTCCTCGGTTCGGGATACGTGCCGAGCGAGTTCGAGATGTACGGCGTGCCGTCGTCGGAGCGGGCGGCGCGGCTGAAGGAGACGATGGAGACGTTGCAGGCCGCGTTCACGGGCGAACCCTTCGAGTACCGGGGACGCACCGTTCGCGTGACGCCGGCGCCGGACCGGGCGGGCGGACCGGGCCTGATGTTGGGCGGCAGCAGCGAGGTGGCTGCCCGGCGGGCGGCGCGGCTCGGTGCCGGGTTCATCCCGGTCTCGGCCGAGGTGTGGGAGTTCTACCGCGACGAGGTGCAGCAGCTCGGCGGCGCCGACCCCGGCGAGTCGATCGTCGGGGAGAACTACATCCTGGCGCTGTTCGATGACGTCGAGCGCGGCTGGGAGCAGCTCGGCCCGTACTTCCTCCACGAGACGAATGCCTACGGCGCGTGGCAGCAGGAGTCGAACGCCCACGCCCCGTTCCACGTCGCCGCCGATGTCGACGAACTCCGGGCCCGCGGCACGCACCGGATCGTCACGCCCGACGAGTTCATCGTCGAGATGAAGGCGGCGCCGTTCCCGTTCCAGATCTTCCACCCGATGTGCGGCGGCATCCCGCCCGAACTCGCGTGGCAGAGCCTGAAGCTGTACGAGCACGAAGTGCTCCCCGCCTTCACCGCCGAGTGACCTGACCGCGCGCCAGGCGGCGCGGGTCAGATGTACATGCCGCCGTTGACGCCGATGACCTGACCGGTGATGTAGCTGCCGTCGTCGGAGCACAGGAACGAACAGGCGCCGGCGATGTCGTCGGGGGTGCCGGCCCGGCCGAGCGGAACCATCGGGCCGACGATGTCGACCCCGGGGAAGTGCTCGGGCGGCGCGTGGCGGGCCATCGGCGTGTCGACGAGGCTCGGCGGGATCGTGTTGACGGTGATGCCACTGCGGGCGAGCTCGACGGCGAGGGCCTTCGTCAGGCCGATGACGCCGCCCTTCGACGCCGCGTAGTGCGTCATGCTCGGCGCCCCGGACTGCGCGCTCGACGACGAGATCGTGACGATGCGGCCCCAGCCGGCCGCGACCATGTCGGGTACGGCGTTCTGCACGCACGTGAACGTGCCGGTCAGGTTGACCGAGATGATCCGGTTCCAGATCTCCGGCGTGATGTCGGCCAGCGCGATCGAACGACTCGACCCCGGCGCTGGTCACGAGGATCTCGACCGGGCCGAGTTCGGCACGCACGCGCTCGAATCCGGCATCGACCGAGGCCCAGTCGGCCACGTCGACGTCGGCGGCGATCGCCGTGCCGCCGGCGGCCGTGATCTCCTCGGCGGCCGCGCTCGGCCGCCGCACCGTTGCGGTCGAAGATCGCCACCCGATGCCCGTCGGCGGCGAACCGCTTGGCGACACCGAGACCGATGCCCGACGCACCACCGGTGACGACGGCGACGCGGCTCACTGATCGGCCTCGTCGCGACAGCGGGTCGAACTCGAGATGGACGGACGTGAGACCACGCAGGATCCACGTCGGCTCGTACTCGAAGCGGCGCGCGTCGGCCGGACCGTGGTGCTCCTCGGACAACCGGATGTTGTGCATCCGGTCGAGGATCCGCTCCAGGCTCACGCGACCCTCGACGCGGGCGAGCGGGCCGCCCGGGACACGAGTGGGCGCCGCGTCCGAAGGCGATGTGACCCTGCACGTTCTCGCGGTCGATGCGGAACTCGGCGGGGCACTCGAAGCGCCGCGGATCGCGGTTGGCGGCACCGTTGAGCAGCATCACCGGCGTGCCCGCGGCGATGTCGACACCGCCGATCGTGGTCGACCGGCGGGTGAGCCGGAAGTCGGTCTTCACCGGGCTCTCCATGCGCAGCATCTCCTCGAGGAACGCCGGGATCTTCTCGCGGTCGGCGCGGAGCATCGTCCTGCAGTTCGGGGTGCTCGGCGAGGTACATCAGCGCGCCGGCGAGCAGGCGGGCGGTGGTCTCCTGGCCGGCGGCGAACAGGAACGTGGCGGTACGGACGACCGAGCTGACCTCCGGGACGGTGTCGTCCGGATAGTTCGCCACCGCCAACCGGGTGAGGACGTCCTCGCGTGGCGCGGCGCGGCGGTCCTCGATGTAGGCGGCGAACGTGTCGTCGAGCCACGACAGCGGGTTCTCGCTCGGGGCTGCCGTCGGCACCGGCACCCACCTCACCGACGGTGTTGGTGAGCCCGAAGCCCTCACGGAACCGCTGGTGGTCCTCCTCGGGCACGCCGAGCACGTCGGCGACGGCCAGCATGGCGAACGGCTGGGCGTACGCGCTGATGAACTCGCAGCGACCGTCGGCGACGAACTCGTCGAGCTGCCGGTCGGCGAGACCCCACATGAACGCCTCGTTGTCCTGCAGCCGCCGCGGGGTGAGCAGCCGCATGATGAGCGAGCGCTCGCGGGTGTGGTCGGGCGGGTCCATCGTGACCATGTGCTCGTGCATCGGCAACGTCGTGCGGTACTCGGCGACGATGTCGCTGATGTCGTCACCCTCGAGCGGCACGGGGAACGTCGCATACGGGCCGATCACCGAGTTGCACGACGAGAACGTGTCGGGATCGCGGTAGATCTCCGATGCCTCGTCGTAGCCGGTCACCGCCACGACGCCGAGGTGGGGGAGGTGCAGCACGGGACACTCCGAACGGAGTTCGTCGAGATACGGATACGGGTCGCCGACCAGTGAGGGGTCGGTGAAGTAGTCGATCGTCGTCCAGTCGCTCATGGCGCCCCTCTTCGGTTGATTTCGTCGAATTTGCTGAGCAGTCGCCCAGCAATGGTGGAGCAGAGTTAGCCGGGCGCCTGCGCCGACGCGTTGTTCTGGCCGGCCCGTCGCTCGACGACGAGCGTCGACGCCGACTGACCGACCCGGCCGGCCGCGTCGAACAGCTGCGTGGACGCGATCCCGCCGCCCGCCGCGTCGACGACCGCCGCCGTGCCGATCCCGACCCAGCCACCGATCGGCGCACGGGTCAGGTGCACGGTGAGATCGGCGTTCATGAACGACCACTCCGTGAACGGCAATCGGCGATGAACGGCCTCGGACGCGAAGTCGGCTGCGGCCGCGGCGATCTCGGTGCCCTGGATCGGCGTGCCGGCGACGACGGGCACGGTCAACGCGATCCACTGATGGGTACCGCCGGGCGCATCCGGCGAGCGGAGGTGTCTGGTCGCGACGGCGGTGCTGTGGAAGTTCTCCCAGCCGATCACGTCGGCGAGCGCCGGATCGGCGTCGGTCAAGCGAGGGCGCCGGGACCGCAGCGAACGGATCGGGGTGCGCCGTGGCCGCGGCCGGCAGGTCGAGGTCGGCCCGGAGCACGGTCACCGACTGCGCGGCCGCGACGACCTGCCCCGCGGCGGTCAGCGTCGCCCGCTGCCGTTGCACGCGTCGGCCGCCTTCGGACGTGCTGACATCGAGCTGCAGGGGCGCGAACGGGACCGGTGCCAGCAACTCGACGGTGAGGCGACCGAGCAGCCGGTCGGTCGGCGTGAGCCGGCCGGCGAACAGCGCGGCGACCGCCGCGCCGTGCAGGACGTCGCGGTTCCACGGCCCGACGGCGCCCGTCGTCGGCACGAACGTGTGATCACCGTCGGGAACGAACAGCGCCTCGACGTTCACGAATCGCGTTCGGCGACGAGGGCGCCGCGGTTGACCTTGGTGGCGGCGCTGCGCGGGATGGTGTCGACGATCTCGACGGTCTTGGGCACCTTGTAGGCCGCGAGGCGCGACTTGGCGAACGCGACCACGTCGTCGAACGACGGCGGAGCCACGTCCGTCCTTTGGTTCGATGATGGCGTGGACCCGCTGCCCCCACTCGGGGTCGCGCAGCCCGATCACGACGACATCGGCGACCGCGGGATGGTCGATCAACGCCGCTTCGACCTCGGCCGGGAACACGTTGGCGCCGCCGCTGAGGATCAGGTCGACGCGACGGTCGGCGAGGTACAGGTAGCCGTCCTCGTCGACGTGGCCCATGTCGCCGACGGTGGCGAGCCCGTCGGTGGTGACGTTCGAGTGCTCCAGCGCCGAGGTACGTCGACCCGCCGTACGCCGGCGCCTGCATGTAGATGTCGCCGACCTCGCCGGTCGGGAGCGGCGTGCCGTCCGGCCCCAGAATGCTGACTTCGGTGCCCCGCAGCGGCAGGCCGACGCTGCCACGGTGTTCGAGCCACTCGTCGCCGCGCAGTGCCGTGATCCCGAGCGCCTCGGTCATTCCGTAGGCCATCAGGATCCGTTCGGCACCGATCAGTTCGATCCACCGCTCGACGAGGCTCGGTGGCATCGACGCTGCGCCCTGCAGGATCCATTCGATGCTCGACAGGTCGCGCTCGTCGATGTCGGGCAGGTCGGAGATCCGCTTCAACATCGTCGGCGTCGCCGTGAACGTGGAGACGCGGTGGCGTTCGATGACGTCGACGATCAGCGCCGCGTCGAACTTCTGCATGATCACGAGGCGATCGCCGCCGAGCATGTTGTTCAGCGTGCGTGAACCCGGTCGAGTGGTACATCGGCGCCACGACGAGGATCGTCTGCGGTGTCGGCACCGGGCCCCACATCGCGATCATCGGCGTGCTGAAGACGTCGTGGTACACGGCGGGCCGGTTGATCACGATCACCTTCGGCATGCCGGTCGATCCGCTGCTGCAGATGCCCATCAACGACGGCGACACGACATCGGCCAGATCGTCGGCCAAATCGGCGGAGAGATCGGCGACGATCGTTGCCGGCGGCCATCCGCTCGTCGATCCACCGGTCGATCGACGGAGATGTCCGACTCGTCGAGATACACCGCGGCGTCGACGGTCTCGCGCAGGCGGGCGCGTTCCCAGTCGGGGAGGTCCCAGCGCACGGGCACCGGGATCGCGCCCAGCTTCCACGGCCGCGACCGACGCGAGTACGAGGTGCAACGAGTTCGGCATGGCGATGCCGAGCCGGTCACCGAATCCGACGCCCTGCTCGCGCAGTTCCAGTGCCAGCGCATCGGACCGACGGTCGAGCTCGCTGCCACGTGAGTGACGTCTCGGCACCGTCCGGGGCGACGTGGCGGACGACCACGCCATCGGGGTCGCTCGCGGCGTACGCCCGGACGCGGGACGGATAGCTGTCGGGCGACCGTTCGGCGGCGCTGGTCCCCTACGTCGCTCATCGCGGCAGACCGAGCACTTGCTCGCCGATGATGTTGCGCTGGATCTCCGACGTTCCGCCGGCGATCGTCATGGCGAACGAGCGGACGTAGCGGTTGAACCACGACTCGGTGTAGACGTCGAGGTGCCAGGGGTTGTGCGGTGTGCTCGGTCGATCACGGTCGAGCACGATGTCCGGCCCGAGCGTTTCGAGGGCGTTGAGCGCCGCTGCTTGGGCCGCTTCCGAGCCGAGCAGTTTGAGGATCGACTGTAGCGCCGACTGCTTGCCCCTGGCCGACTCGGCCACGGTGCGGTACCCGAGCAGGCGCAGCGCCATCGTGTCGATCAGGAGCTTCCCGTACCAGTCCTGGGTGAGCGGGTCGTCGGCGATCGCCGTGCCACGGACCTGGTTGGCGAAGTTGACCGTGGCGTCCTCGAGCCGCTCGTACTGGCTCAGCCAGAGCATCGCCCGCTCCTCGCCGAGGGCGCCGGTGGCGACACGCCACCCCTGGTCGAGTTCGCCGATCAGGTTGGCGACGGGCACACGGGCGTCGTCGAAGAACACCTCGTTGAAGTCGAGATCGTCGTGGCTCGTGATCGAGCCGAACGGCCGCCGCGTCACACCGGCGGTGTCGGTGGGGACGACCACCGCGCTCAGACCCTTGTGCTTCGGTGCGTCGGGGTCGGTGCGGACGAAGGTGAAGATGATGTCGGCGTCGTGGGCGCCCGACGTCCACACCTTCTGACCGTTGACGACGAACTCGTCACCGTCGATCACCGCCCGCGTACGCAGCCCGGCGAGGTCGCTGCCGGCGTTCGGTTCGCTCATCCCGAGCGCGGCGGTGATCTCGGCGCGCAGGATCGGCACCGCCCAGCGCTGCTTCTGCTCCGGAGTGCCGAACATGAGGATCGACGGAGCGATGATCCCGAGGCCCTGAGGGTTGAAGCTGTGGTAGATGCGGCGGCGCATCAGTTCGTCCTCGATCACGAACTGTTCGAGCAGCGGCGCGTTGCGGCCGCCGAACTCCGGGGGCTGGCCGGGGAGCAGCCAGCCGGCGTCGAACATCGCCGCCTGGAACGCGCGAGCCCACGGCGGGACGTCGGCTGATGACATCGCCCGCGGGAACGTCGTGTCGGCCGGCGGGAGGTGCTCGTCGAGCCAGGCCGCGAACTCGGCGCGAACGGCTTCGACCTCGGGTGGGAACGACAGATTCATGACGCCAACGCCTCCTTCGCGATGCGGCGACGATGTTCGGCGGCGCTGCCGAACATCACCTCGCCGAGCTTGGCCCGCCGCACGCTGATCTGGAGATCGTTCTCCCACGTGAAGCCGATCCCGCCGAACAGCTGGATGCCGTTGGCGATGGCGACCTTCTGGCAGTCACCGGCCGCCGCCTTGGCCATCGACACGGCGCAGTGCATGCCAATCATTTCGCCGGATCGTTCTCGGCCAGGACGAGCGCCGCGTACTGGCACACGGCTCGGGCCCGTTCGATGGCGACGTAGATGTCGACCGCCTTGTGCTTGACGGCCTGGAACGATCCGATCGGCACGCCGAACTGGTGGCGCTCCTTGGCGTAGTCGACGGTCATGTCGAGGATCCGCTGCGACGCACCGACGGTCGGGATCGCCCATCCGAGGGTCGCTTCGGCGACGGTGCGCTCGACACCGCTCGCGACGTCGTCGCCGTCGAGACGCCGGTCGGCGGCGACCTCGACGTCGGTGAACGTCACGTCGGCGATGTGGACGAGCAGATCGAACGCGGGCGTGCGTTCGGCGGTGAGCCCCGGTGCCGTGCGTTCGACGACGAACACGGCCGGCTGACCGTCGCCGTGCTCGTCCCTACGGTCGCGACGACAGCGATCTCGTCGGCGCGATCACCGTCGACGACGTGGCGGACCGACCCGTTCAACCGCCAGCCGTCGTCCGTCGGCACGGCGGTGATCGTGTCGGCGCCGAGGGCGAGGGCGCCGGTGATCGATCCGGCCGCGACGCTGCCGAGCCACCGCGCCTGTTGGTGCGGCGTCGCCGCAGTGGGTGATCGCCGGCGCGAACTGGGTGGTCGTGGCGACGAACGGCGAGGGGTCGGTGGCCCGTCCGAGCTCCTCGAGCAGGATCGCCAGCTCCACCCAGCCCATCCCGAGACCACCGTGCTCCTCGGCGATCGCCAGGGCGGGCCAGTACGAGCTCGACCATCGTGGCCCACCATCCGGCGGGGTCGATGCCTTCGTCGATCACCGAGCGGACGAACGAGGGCGAACACTCCTTGTCGACGATGCCGCGGACGGTGTCCTGCAGCTCGCGCTGGTCGTCATCGAGTTCGAAATCCATGCGGGCTCCATCCGTCTCACGGTGCGGGTCGAGTGCGGGTGTCGAGCAGGTGGAAATCTCGTTGCACCCCGATGAGAATGATAATTTCACAACGACGGGAAACCTACGCGATGATGAGTGCGACGCCGACATCGGCGTCGTGTCGAATCGGTGCGACCGGGTTTCGACACGTTTCGAGAGAGAGGGACGAACAGCTATGGGGCTCTGGTACGAACCGAACCTGTTGATCGACGGCGAACTCGTCGCCGCGGAGGGCGGCGCCACGTTCGCGTCGGTCAATCCGGCGACCGAGGAGGTCATCGCCGAAGCCGCCGACGCATCGGTCGCCGATGTCGAGCGGGCGATCGCCGCGGCACGCCGCGCGTTCGACGAGACGACCTGGTCGACCGACGCCAAGTTCCGCGCCACGTGCCTGCGCCAGCTCGCCGCCGCGATGCGCGACAACCTCGAGGACCTGCGCAGCGCTCACGATCGCCGAGGTCGGCGTGCCCGATCGGCATGACGTCCGGCGCCGGCCTCGAGGGCCCGATCGAGATCCTCGACTACTACGCCGACCTGGCCGAGAAGTACGAGCCGACCACCGATCTCGGCCTGCATCGAGGCGTACGGCAGCCAGCACCGCCGGTGGATCGAGCGTGAGCCCTACGGCGTCGTCAGCGCCATCTCGGCGTACAACTACCCGACCCAGCTCAACCTGGCCAAGCTCGCTCCGGCGCTCGCCGCCGGCTGCACGGTCGTGCTGAAGGGCGCCCCCGACACGCCGCTGATCACGCTCGCCCTCGGCAAGCTGATCGCCGAGAACACCGACATCCCGGCCGGCGTCGTCAGCGTGCTCACGTCGAGCAAGGTCGAGACCGGCGTGGTGATGACCACCGATCCGAACGTCGACATGATCACCTTCACCGGGTCGACGCGCGGTCGGCAAGGCGATCACGACCGCCGCCAGCGAGACGCTGAAGAAGACGTTCCTCGAACTCGGCGGGAAGTCGGCGTGCCTGGTGCTCGACGACGAGTCGGTCGACTTCGGCGTGATGATGGCCGCGATGGCCACGTGCTCGCACGCCGGTCAGGGCTGCGCGATCCTCTCGCGCCTCGCCGTTCCCCGTGACAGGTTCGACGGTGCGGTCGAGATGGCCAAGGGAATGATGGAGGGCCTCAACGTCGGCGATCCGAGCGATCCGAGCCAACTACCTCGGACCGCTCATCAACGCCAAGCAGCGCGAGAAGGTTCAGGCGCATGGTCGATCGGGCGGTCGCCGACGGAGCCACGGTCGTCACCGGCGGTACGGCCACCGACCACGAGAAGGGCTTCTTCTTCAAGCCGACGCTGATCATCGGCGCCGACGAGAACAGCGAGATCGCCCAGGACGAGGTGTTCGGCCCGGTGCTCGTGATGTCTCCCGCACGACGGTGACGACGATGCGGTGCGCTTCGCCAACAACTCCAAGTACGGGTTGTCGGGCGCCGTGATGGCCGCCGATCGCGAGCGTGCGCTCGCCGCCGCCCGTCGAGATCCGCACGGGCACGATGAGCGTCAACGGCGGCATGTGGCACGCCCCTGACGCCCCGTTCGGCGGCTACAAGCAGTCGGGCATCGGCCGCGAGAACGCCGTCGCCGGGCTCGAGGAGTTCCTGCAGACCAAGGTGTTCGCCGAGCCGCAGGCCGCCGGCTGAGCGTCCGCCCTGTCCCACGTGACCACTCCGAACGCGCCGTCGACCAGACGGTTCCCGATGTGAGCACGTATCTCAGCGAGCACGGCGGGTCGATTCGCGACCTCGCCCTGCTCACCGATCTCGACGGTGACGGTCTCGTCGGCATCGGCGAGACCGTGCCGGAGATGTTCGTGCCCGGTACCGATGTGGTGCGCGCGGTCGGTGCTCGCGACGTACGCCGACATCGTCGCCGGCAAGTTCGCCGAACAGCAAGTTCGCGCCATCGATCTGCGTCACGCTCGATCTCGATCTCCACCTCGTCCGATCGCCGGCCGGCGATGGCTTCCGGCCGGGTGACGGGATCCGCTTCGCTCGAGCGTCGTGAAGGCCGGTCGGCGCATCGTCGTGATGGGCTTCGACATCACCTCCGCGACAGGCGTCAGGGTCGGATTCGGACACGCCGGGTTCATGGCCTCGCCCAATCCGGACCACGTCGTGCCGAACGGTTTCGGGCTGGTGTCGACGGAGGTGGAGCGTGGTCGACTGGCTGCTCCGTTCGCCGCGCGCGCCGGTGTGCGCCGCCTCGGTGATGGTCGGGCGGAACTGCCGTACTGGCTCGACAACATCAACGCCACCGGTGCACTGCAGGGCGGTCTGCTCGCGCTCTGCGCGGAGGAAGCCGTGCTCGACGCGCAGCCTGATCGAGAGATCGATTCGCTCGGCGATCCGATACCTGCGGGGATTCCGACGCACGCGCGGCGATCGCCCAGGCGACCGTCGAGGGTGATGTCGCCCGGGTCGACCTCGTCAACGAAACCGGCGAGCTCGGTGCCGTCGTCGTCGCCTCGTTGCGCGCCCGGCCGTGACCGGCGAACCACACTCGGCGTCCTGCCGGCACGTGGTCGCCCGTTGCTGACGGACCCGAGCAACTCACCGCAGCCTGGTTGTCACGTGCGCTCGGACGGCGAGGTGTCGTCGGTCGCCGCCGAGCGGATCGGCACCGGCCAGACCGGCGCCGCGTACCGGCTCACGATCGACACCGCCGGACGGCCCGCTGACGTTGATCGCCAAGGTCGCGGCCGGCGATGCGGCCGCCCGCCGACGTGTCCGCAACGGCTATCGCAGCGAGGTCGGGTTCTACCGCGACATCGCATCGACGGTCGACGTCGCGACCCCGCATTGCTGGTACGGCGCGATCACCGACGACTCGCTGGCGTTCACCCTGCTGCTCGACGACCTGTCGCCGCGCATGCCGGGTGTCCAAGCCGCGGGGTGCACGATCGAGCAGGCACGCCTCGCCGTGTCGAACCTCGCCGCGCTCCACGCCGGCCGCTGGAACGACGAGTCGGTCTTCGACCTGCCGTTCGTGGCGCGCCCGACAGCGGCCGGCGCGGAGTACGTCGGATCGGTGGTGGCAGCGGCGACCGACACCTTCGTCGAGCGATTCGCCGCGGAGCTCGACGTTGCCGACGTCGCGACGCTCCGTGCCGCAGCCGCCGTGATGACGCAGTGGCACCAGGCCCGCCCTCGACCCGTTCGCCGTGCTGCACGGCGACTACCGCCTCGACAACCTGCTGTTCGACCCGGACGGTGCCGACGTGGTCGCCGTCGACTGGCAGACGCTCGCGGTCGGGCCGCCCGCACGTGATCTCGCCTACTTCCTCGGCACGAGCCTCGACGGTCGACGACCGGAGGGCGGCCGAGCGCGAGCTCGTCGCCGAGCTACCACGCGGCGCTCTGCGCCCGCGGCGTGTCGGGCTACGACGCCGACCAGTGCTTCGACGACTACCGGCTCGGCCAGCTGCAGGGCCCGATGATCACCACGATGGGTTGCGCGTTCGCCACCGGCGACCGATCCGCTGACGCCGACGCGATGTTCCTCGCCATGGCGACGCGATCGTGCGCCGCGATCCGCGACCTCGACTCGCTCGAACTCGTCGGACGGGAGTGAGAGGATCGGACGATGTCGTTGGTGGTGTGCGCGTACCGGGCCCGGGCGTGGCGCGGCGACGAACTGGTCGCCGATTCGACCGCGGCGATCCGCGACGAGGGCGCCGACCGTGCGCCGATCCTCTGGTTCCCCGTCGCTGACGTGTGCCTCGACTCGCTCGACGACCTGCGGCGACGCAGTGGGGTTCGGTCGGGCGAACTCGACGGCCACGTCGCCTTCGACCCCGAGCGCATCCGGCTCGGCCTGGTCAACGGCACCGATCCCGCGCTCGCCGATCCCGACCATGAGGGTCCGCTCGTGCGGTTCCCGAACTGGGGTGACGCCGCGGACCTGATCGACATGATCGACGTGCGCCCCGCCGGCGAAGGCCGGTACGTCAGCGTGCCCCGCGCCGACTGGCGGCGACCGGTGGTCGAGGGCAGCCAGATCCTGGGGCAGATGATCGTCGCCGCCATGCGCGAGACGGATGGCCGCCGCGCCGTGTCGGCGTCGATCGTGCTGATCCGCGCCGCCGACGCTCGTGCGCCGCTGACGTTCGTCCTCGACGTGCTGTCCCACGGCCGGACGTTCTCGACCGTGACGGCGCGCGTGGAACAGGACGACCGGGTGTGCGCCGCGGGGATCCTCCTGCTCGACAGCGTCGCCGCCGAGGTGATCCAGCCACGCGGTGGACGCGCCGGACGTGCCGCCGCCGGACGACACGCCGCCGCACGACATGGGTGTCACCGGCCGCGACCTGCGCATCGTCGATGCGGCCTACACCGGCGACCCGCACGCCCCGGTCGGACCGCCCGTGCTCGACGCCTGGGTCCGCTTCGCCGACGTGCCGGACGACCCCGCCATCCATGCCGGCCTCCTCGCCCAGTTCACCGGACACCTGTCGATCGGCGCGGCGCTGCGGGCCCACGACGGTGTGGGCGAGGAGCAGGCCCACGTGACCCTGTCGACGGGCATCAACGCCATCGACATCAGCTTCCATCGCGACGTGCGGGCCGACGAGTGGATGCTCTATCACCACCTCTCGACCTCGGCGACCGACGGCATGACGCATTCGGAATGCCGGGTCCACGACCTCGACGGCGGGCTGCTGGCGTCGTTCACGGTCGACGCGATGGTGCGGGCGTTCAGCGGTTCGACCACCGGCGACTACCGGAGTGCGATGTGAGCCTCACCACCGGTCACGGACCGCTCAGCCCGGAGCCCGCAGGCCGGTTCGTCCCGGACGTGGCGCCGGGAGCCGTCTACGTCGAACCGTACCTGCGTCGTATCCGGGCCCGCATCGGTGGACGCACGGTGATCGACACCGAGCGGGCGCAGCTGGTGCACCGCCCGGGACTGCCGACGTCGTACGCGTTCCCGATCGACGACGTGCCGGCCGAACTGGCCGACCCCGAGCCCGCGGTGGCGGATCACGTCGCGGTGCCGTGGGACCGCGTCGACGCCTGGTACGAGGAGGACGCCCACCTCGAGTACCAGCGGTACCCGAAGAATCCGTACCACCGCGTCGACTGCATGCCGACGTCGCGCCGCCTCGTCGTCGAGGCCGGCGGCCTGGTCCTGGTCGACACGTCCGACACGCTCGTCGTGTTCGAGACCGCGCTGGCCCCGCGGCTGTACGTCGCCAAGGTCGACGTGCGGATGGATCTGCTGACGCCGAGCCCGTCGACCGAGTTGGTGCTCGTACAAGGGTCACGCCAGTTGGTGGACGGCGGTGGTGGACGGCGTGACGTTCGCCGACATCGCGTGGAGCTACGAGGAGCCGCTCGCCGAGAGCGTCGCGCTCGGCGGGATGCTGAGCTTCGACGAGCGTGTCGCCGACGTCACCGCGCGAGTTGCCCGGCACTGCTGACTGACGCCAGACCTCAGCGCGCGCGTCTGGCCGTCGACGCCGACCTCGTCGAGCACGTCGATCTGGTCGTTGTGGCTGTGGGTGAAGCCGAGGGCTCGCTCGGTGGCGATCGTGTCGGTGCTGCGGAAGGCGATGATGTACGCCCGGCGGAAGCCGGCGGTGTGGTTGCCGCCAGAGCCGTGCATCACCCGTTCGTTGTGGACCGTGCAGTCACCCTTCTTGATCGGCACCGACACCACGACGTCGCCGTCGCGCAGGTCGGTGCCGAGCGCGTGCGAGGCGCCGCGGTCGCCGTACATCGGTACGTGCGGTCGCAGCGCCGGCTCGTGAGCTGTGGCGGGGACGAACCGCATGCACCCGTTGTCGACGGTCGAGTCGTCGATCGCCAGCCAGATGGTGGCGGTGCGGGTGTCGGGCGTGTCCGGCCAGTACGCCATGTCCTGGTGCCAGGCGAACACGGCGTCGTCCTTGAAGGGCTGCTTGGCGAGGAGTTGGTCGTAGTCGATCTCCATGCCGTCGCCGCACAGCTGGCGGGCGACGGATGCGGCGCGCCGCTCGACGATGTTGTCGACCCAGGCGGGGTAGTAGCGGCGGGGCAGCATCACGTTGACGATCGAGTAGTCGGACGGGTCGCGGCCGTAGTCGCCGGCCATGTCGCAGAAATCCTTGCCCGGCACCTCGATCTCGCGGCGTAGAAAGCGGTCGTAGTCGACGGCGATCTCGTCCACCTCGGCCTCGGTGAGAAGTCCGCTGAGGTGGACGTAGCCCTCTTCGGCGAACCGTCGGCGGTGCTCGTCGCTGACGATGTATTCGGCACCCGCGATGTTGCTGTGGTCGACGGCGGTCACTGGCTCCTCCTGTCCTCGGCGATCGGCTTCACTCTAGATTCGGTGATGACCGGCAAGCGGGTGACAGGCAACCGGGGTGACAGGAGGAATCATGAGTGCAGTGATCGGCCGGGGTGAGGCGACCGGCGTCGTCGTCATCACGGGCACCGGCGGAATGGGCCGGGCGGTGGCCCATCGACTCGCCGCGGGACGCCACCTGGTTCTCGCCGACGTCGACGAGGGAGCGCTCAGCGAGGTGTCGGCCGCGCTCACCGGGATCGGTCACGTCGTGACGACCCAGCTCGTCGACGTGTCGGACGGTGAATCGGTCGCCGAGCTGGCCCGCGTCGCCGCCGGCCTCGGATCGGTGATCGCTGTGGTCCACACCGCCGGCGTGTCGCCGGTGCACGCGTCGACCGACGCGATCATCGCTGTCGATCTCGTCGGCACCGCCCACGTCCTCGACGCGTTCGCGCCGGTCATCGCCCGTGGCGGGGCCGGCGTCGTCATCGCCTCGATGGCCGGCCACATGGGCCCGCCGATCGAACCCGACGTGCTGCTGGCGCTCGCCACCGCTCCGGCCGACGAGCTGGCGTCGCTCCCGGCGACCGAGGCGTTCCGGGGCGGCGACCCCGGGCTGGCGTACACGTTCGCCAAGCGCGGGAACCATGTTCGGGTCAGGGCCCAGTCGGTCGCGTGGGGCGAACGTGGTGCTCGCCTCAACTCGATCAGCCCGGGCGTGATTGCGACGCCGATGGGGCTCGCCGAGCTCGCCGGTGGATCGGGAGCGTTCATGCAGGCGATGGTCGACGGCTCGGGCACCGGCCGGCTCGGCACCGCCGACGACATCGCCGCGGCCACCGAGTTCCTGGTCGGGCCGTCGGCGGCCTTCGTCACCGGTACCGACCTGCTCGTCGACGGCGGCGTCGTCGGCGCGCTGACGACCAACCAGATCGCGTTCTGAACACGGGCGCGGTGGCGATCAGGACACTCGACGATCAGGACACTCAATAGGGCCACTGCTAGCGTCCTGCTGTCGAATTCCGAATGAGTGGTCGAGTGACCGTGGAGGGGCATTGATGACGAAGATCCTGGAAGGCGTGCGCATTCTCGAGGTCGCCGAGCACACGTTCGTGCCGGCCGCGTCGGCCGCACTGGCCGATCTCGGCGCCGAGGTGATCAAGATCGAACACGTCAGCCGGGGCGACGCGATGCGCGGGCTGGCGTCGACCGGCGTGGCCACGATGGCGGCCGATGTGCACGGCCTCCTCGAGCACTCGAACCGGGGCAAGCAGAGCCTCGGCCTCGATCTGGCGCAGCCCGACGGCCTCGAGGTGCTCTACAAACTCGCCGCCACGTGCGACGTGTTCCTGACGAACAAGCTCCCCCGGGTCGCCACGAAGCTCTCGATCGACGTCGACGACATCCGGGCCCACAACCCGAACATCATCTACGTCCGCGGCTCGGGCCAGGGCAACCGGGGGCCGGACGCCGACAAGGGTTCGTACGACTCGCTCGCCTACTGGGCGCGCGCCGGGATCGCGTACGGACAGAAGCGGCCCGAGGACCCGGATGTCACCAATCCGCCGGCGCCGGCGTTCGGCGACTCGATCGGCGCGATCACGATCGCCGGCGCGATCATGGGCGCGCTGTTCCATCGTGAGAAGACCGGCCATGCGACCGTGGTCGACGTGTCGCTGCTCGCCACCGGCATGTGGTCGATGGGCGGCGCGATGGCGTTGTCGCTGTCGATGAACTTTCCCTGGACCGCTCCGCCGGCCGACCGCCTCGCCTCGAACCCGCTCACCCGCAACTACCGCACGAGCGATGGACGTACCCTCGCCTTCACGTGTCTGCAGGCCGGCCAGTACTGGCCGCCGCTGTGCGACATCATCGAGCGCCCGGAGCTGAAGGACGATCCGCGGTTCGCCGACGCCGCCACCCTGATGGCCAACAGCCGCGACGCCATCGCCATCCTCGACGAGGTGTTCGCCGGCGCGACGCTCGCTGAATGGCGTGTGCGGCTCGAGTCGTTCGTCGGCCAGTGGGCGATCGCCCAGGACACGCTCGAGGTCGCCGACGACCCGCAGACGGTGGCCAACGGCTACCTGGTGGAGTACGAGACCGCCGGGGGCACGCCGTTCCGCCTCGTCAGCGTGCCGATGCAGTACGACGGCGAGCCGGCCTCGTCGCGCCGGTCGCCCGAGTTCAACGAGCACGGCGACGCGATCCTCGAATCGATCGGCCTCGACATGGACCAGATCATCGACCTCAAGATCCGCAACGTCGTCGCCTGACGCGAACCGACGCGTCAGCGTCCGTCACGGCCGGCGAGGGATCTCGGTAGGCCGAACCAGGGGAGCACCGTGCTCTCGAAGCGGGTCATGGCGCGGATGCGGTCACCGGAGAGGGCGAGGACGAAGAGCCCGGCGCCGTGGCTGATGCCGTCGGCACCGTGCACGTACGCCCCGAACGCCGGCTGGCCGTTTGCCCTCGTCGGCACGAGGTCGAACCGCCGACCGGAGGCGAAGATGCTGGCGCAGAAGGAGCCGACGGCATCGCGGCCCTCGTACTCGAAGGGCATCGGCGGCATCGACATGAACACGTCGTCCGTCACGAGCGCGACCAGTCCGTCGACGTCGGCGGACTCCCATGCCCGCACGAACTTGGCGACCAGCGCATCCTCGGCGGGTGAGGCGGCGATCGGCGGTGGTTGGTGGTCGTCGGCGGGCCAGCTTCGTCGCAAGCTGGCGCGAGCGCGCTTGAGCGCACTGTTGACCGAGTCGACCGTCGAGTCCAGCATGCCGGCCACTTCGCCGGCGTGGAATCCGAGGACATCGCGAAGGACGAGTACTGCGACCTGGCGAGGCGGCAGCACCTGCAGCGCGGTCACGAAAGCCAGCGAGATCGACTCGGCCTGGGCGTACCGTGGCTCCGGGCCGAGGGGCACGTCGATGGCACCGTCGAGCAGCACGTCGGGGTACGGCTCGAGCCAGACGACCTCACCGAGCCGGGTGGGCGCGGGTGGCTCGACCTTGGGGACGTCCCACGCCTTGGGCGGCCGGCGGCTCGCGGCCCGGCGGGCGTTGAGGCATCGGTTGGTGGCGATCCGGTAGAGCCAGGTCCGCAGCGAGGCCCGACCCTCGAAGCCGGCGAATCCCACCCACGCGGCCAGCAGCGTTTCCTGGAGGGCGTCCTCGGCATCCTGGAACGACCCGAGCATCCGGTAGCAGTGCACGTGGAGTTCACGCCGGTGCGGCTCGGTCAGCGCGCGAAAGGCGTCGCCGTCGCCGGCCTGCGCTCTCACCACCATCTCTGCCGTCCCGATCTCAGCCATACCCATCTCAGCCGTCACGTCGTCAACGGCCTTTTCCTCTTCCCACGGTCGGAGTTCCATTCCATGTTGACACCGGGCGGGCGTCGAACTGGGCGGCCGTGAACTGGCAGCGAGGGTGAGCGCCCAGTTTCCCGATGGCGAGGGGTCTACCCGTTCGTGGGAAACGAGAGGAGCGAAAATGGGACGGATCGTGATCAGCACGAACATGTCACTCGACGGGGTGGTCGAGGACCCGGACGGTCAGGAGGACCTCGGCCGTGGGGGCTGGGTCGGGGAGTCCGGCGGGGCCGACGTCGAGAAATGGGCCGAGATCATGTTGGCGGAGGCGCTCGCCGCCGAAGCGTTGCTCCTCGGTCGGCGCAGCGAGGCGTGGTTCGCCGCTCGTTGGCCGCCGCGGTCGGGCGAGTGGGCGGACCGGCTGAACAGCTTGCCCAAGTTCATCGTGTCGTCGACCCTCACCGATCCCCGTTGGAACAATGCGACGGTCCTGTCGGGTGACGTGGTGCACTCAGTGAGGAAGCTGAAGCAGGAGTTGACCGGAGACATCGTCGTGTACGGCAGTCATGAACTCGTCCGTGATCTGATCGAGCACGACTTGGTCGACGAGTTACGTCTCTTCGTCTTCCCGGTCGTTCTCGGTGCGGGCGAGCGCCTCTTCGGCCACACCAACGACAAGAAGGCCATGCGCCTTGTCGCCGCCCAGTCCGTCGGTGACGGTCTCGTCTCCCTCACCTACCGGTTCTGAGCCGGTGCACGATCAGCAGTGCGGTCAGTTTCGGAGCTCCGCGCGGAGGTCGACCTTGCGGACCTTGCCGGAGGCGGTGCGGGGGAAGTCGGTGACGATGCGCAATTCCTCCGGCCACTTCTGACGCGCCAGGCCGGCCGCCTCGAGGTGGGGGAGGAGGTCGGCCAGCTCGATCGGGTCGGTACCGGGCACCATGCGGACCACCGCGCAGGCGTGCTCGCCGAGCCGCGCATCGGGCGCGGCCACCACGGCGACCTCGGCGATACCGGGGACGCCGGCGATCGCATTCTCGATCTCGGCCGCCGACAGGTTCTCACCGCCGCGGATGATGATGTCCTTCACCCGGTCGGTGATCGTGAGGCAGCCGTGCTCGTCGACGACGCCGATGTCGCCGGTGTGATACCAGCCGTCATCGTCGAAGGCGTCGTTGAGCGCCGGGTTGGTGTAACCGAAGCAGAGTTCGGGACCTCGCGACAGAATCTCGCCCGCGACACCATCGGGGACGTCGGCGCCGTCGGGGTCGACGAGCCGGATCTCCACGCCCGGCAGCACCGGGCCGTCGGTCGTGTGCCGTTGATCTGCCGGATCGTCGAACTGGCTGCCGGTGGTGGAGGGATGTTCTGTCGACCCGTAGGCGCGGATGATCTTGATGCCGAGGCGTTCGGCACGTCGTCCGAGCTCCACCGGTACCGGTGCACCGCCGAGGCCGATGCGTTCCATGTTGGCGGCGTGCGCCGGCGTGAAATCGGGATGGTCGAGCAGGGTCGCCAGGAAGATCGAGGCGCCCGTGCCACCGCTGACGTCGTAGGCGGCCATCACCTCGAGCGCATGGCCGGGGTCCCACCGGTCGATCACGTGGATGTCACCGCCGCGTCCGAGCGGGCCGAGCACCGCGCCGAGCATGCCGGTGGCGTGGGTGATCGGCGAGCCCATCAGGGTTGCCCGCCCGGCGACCCATCCGTTCATGTGCCGCAGCTCGCTGAGCATGGTCCGGTGGTCGTGGATCACACCCTTCGGGTCGCTGGTGGTCCCCGAGGTGTAGGCGAGCACCGCCACCTCGTCGGCCCGCTGTGGGGGCAGATCGGTGATCGGTGCGAACGAGCCGATGGAATCCCAACCGATGCGGCGGATGCCGGCCGGTGCGGGCCGATCGGCGCCGTCGCCGACCATCACGTGCAGGCGCAGCCCGTCGGGGGCTGCCTCGTCGACGATGGCGGTGTAGTCGACGTGGCCGTACGCGGCGGGCGCGATGTAGGCGTCGGCGCCACACTCGGTGAGGATGAACGCCACCTCCTTGCGCCCGTAGATGTGCACGATCGGCACGAGCACGTAGCCACCCATCGCCAGGGCGACGAACGACACGACGGCTTCACGCCAGTTCGGCAGTTGGAAGGCGACGATCGCTCCCGGCTCGATCCCCTCTGCCTGAAGCAGCGCGATGAGCCGCCGCGCTTCGTCGTCGACGTCGGCATAGGTGCCGTGCCATTCGTTGGTGCGGGAGTGGATGTTGACCGTCGCGTCCGGTGCCGCGGCGAGCCACTCGGCGACCTTGGCGCCGAGCGTGGCGGAGGTCCACCATCCTTCCTTCTCGTACCGGGCGACGAGTGTCTCCGGAACCGACCGTTGTGACCAAGTGTGTTGCGCCATCAGGAGGCCTCCTCGACCCGGATCATCGATTGCTGAGCGAAGCTGGCGACGAGTTCGCCGGCCGCGGTGTACACGTGGCCCGTACCGAAGGCCGAGCCGCCGGTCGCCACCGGGCTCGTCTGGGTGACGAGCAACCACTCGTCGATCCGGAACGGCCGGTGGAAGAGCACGTGGTGGCCGATGACCGAGGTCCGCAGCGCGACGTGCGCATCGCGCTGGCTCCACTCGCCGTGGGGGAGCAGGGCCGTGCCGATGAGGGTCAGCTCGGTGCCGAACGCGAGCAGTGCCTGGTGCACCGCGGGGTCGTCGTCGAGTCGCTCCCCGACACGCCACCACAGCGACAGTTCGTTCGGCTGGGCCCGACGATCGTCGAGGTCGGAGTCGCCGACGATGCGCGTCTCCCACGGGAGCAACCCGAGGTCGACCGGGCGGGCGTCATCGGGTTGCCCGGCCGATTCCGGCATCGGTTGGTGGTGCTCGACGCCGGGTGCGGGCCGGTGGCACATCACGGTGGCACCGAATCCGACGGCGGGCGTACCGTCGCGACCCGGCTGCGACGAGTCGATCCGCAGGGTTGCGTACGCCGTGCCGGCGTGCAGTGTGGTCACGTCGTAGTCGAGCGAACCGGTGTCGCGGGCACCGCGGGGGAACACCACGTCGACCGACTTGACCGCCATGTCCGGGAACGTCCTCGCGCGCGATCATTGCGGCCTGGCCGATCATCTGGCCGCCGAAAACGTGGCCGCCGGCCAAGCCGAGCGTGCCGGTCCTCCAGCGGGTCGGATCGTCGGGGTCGACGAGTTCGACATCGGTCAGGCAGCTGCGCAGCTGGTCGAGCGTGATCATTCAGCGACCCCTCGGCCGGTCTCCGGCGACGTGTCGTGACATCGGAATTGTGCATTCTGGCAGGAATTGCACCTCGTTCGAATCGGCCGGAGCCCGGTCGATGTAGTTGTCCGGCACGGGCGCCGGTACATCGACATCGCTGGGCGGGTAGGCGATGGGTGGGTCACAGTTCGAGCAATCGCGGCGCAGTGCCGCGGGCGAGGAGTTCGGTGCCGATCTCGGTCGGGATCGAACTCGACGAGCCGAGCACCGTGTCGATCACGAGCGTGCGTTTCAGCCAGCGGTGGAACTCGTGATCGGTCGTGAAGCCGATGCCGGCCAGCACCTGCTGGGCATTGCGTGGCTGTCGTGCGTGCCGCCTTGCCGGCGAGCGACTTGGCGACCGCGGCGAGCAACGGGTCGACGTCGTCGGTGCAAGCGTTCGCCACCGAGGCCGCGCCCTCGATCGCCACGAGCGACTCGGCGAGCTTGTGCCGCACCGCTTGGAACGAGGCAACGGCCCGACCGAACTGCTCGCGGTCGACGGCGTGGGTCCGCGCCGCGTCGAGCATCCAGCGGGCGCCCGCGATCAGCTGATGGCCGAGCGCCACGCGCCCCGCAGCGACCGCCGCCTCCCACGCTCCGTTCGTTCCGGACCCGTCCCCGCGCGAACCGAGCGCGTCGGCGGGCAGGTCGATCGCCAGTCGCCGGTAGGGAGAGCCGGGGTCCAGCCCAACGAGCGGGCCGGTCCGCAGCCGGTCCGCTTCGACGGCCACGAGTTCGGCACCGGCACCGGCGGTGATCACGAGGATCACGGTGTCGGCGGTGTCGATACGTGCCGAGACGAGACCGTCGATGCGGATGATGTCGCCATCGCGAGTGGCCGGCGGTGCAGCACGGTGAGGGCGGGGGAGCGCGACGCACGTCGTCGGCGCCACGTCGAGCCCGAGCGCCTGGGCGAGCACGTCGTCGATGATGGCCGCCGACGACCCCGTGGCGCCGAGCGCGGTGAAGGCCATGGCGGCACCCTGGCTGGGCGCCGCGGTGAGCAACTCGCCCCAGCCGAGGTCGAACAGCGCCGCATCGGCCTCGCCGGGTCCCGGTGCGGCGAGCATGGCCGAGGCGAAACCTTCGGCGAGCATCGCCAGGTCGTCGGCGTCGATCGGCGCCGGGTCGACCACGATGTCGTCGATGTCGGTCACGACTCGGCCCCGAGGTCGAGCAAACGTCGGGCGACGATGTTGCGCTGGATCTCCGAGGTGCCGCCGTAGATCGTGGCCGCCTTGGAGTACAGGAACTCCTCGCGCCAGCGGTCGGCGAAGGCATCGTCGTCGAACTCGATCACGCCTCCGAGCACCTCGCGGGCGGATTCGAGCAGTCGTCTGCTCGGCCGTCGCGATCAGGACCTTGTCGATCGAGGTCTCGGCGCCGAGCTGCTCGCCGGCGGCGAGACGGAACTGCGTGTCACGGGACCGGCTGCGGAACGCGATGACCGCCTGGAACGCTTCGCCGAGGGCCTTGGCCGTCGTCGCCGGCACGTCGCCGTCGGCGGCGACGCGCGCCACCAACTGGTCGCACCGGTGGTGGAGGTGGGCACCACGGTGCCAGAACGTCGTGGACCGCTCGTACGGCAGCACGTCCATCGCCACCTGCCAGCCCTGGCCGACGTCACCGAGCCGGCGCTCGTCGGGCACGAACACGTCGTCGTAGAACACCTCGGCGAACTCGAACCGTCCGTGCTGCGCCTCGATCGGGCTCGGGGTGATGCCGGGCGAGTCCATGTCGACGAAGAACGCGGTGATGCCGCGGTGGGCGCTGCCCGGCTCGCCGGTGCGGGCGAGCAGCACACAGCGCTGCGCGTACTGGGCGTAGCTGGTCCAGACCTTCTGGCCGTTGACGAGCCATCCGCCGTCGACGGCCTGGGCCCGGCACGCGAGCGAGGCGAGGTCGCTGCCGGCGCCGGGCTCGGAGAACCCCTGGCACCACAGCTCCTCGCCGCGCAGGAAGCGCGGCACCATGTCGGCGACGAGTTCGGGTGGACCGAACGCGCTGATCGTCGGGGCGAGCACCTCGATCATCGTCCAGATGCTCGGATCGGCGAGCTCCCGGGTGGCGATCTCCTCACCGACGACGGCGCGGAACATCGTCGGGCCGCCGAGCCCACCGACGGGTTCGGGCCAGCCGTACCGACCGAAGTCGGCCTCCCACAGCGCACCCTTCACCAGGCGGTACTGCGCCATCTGTTCGTCGAGCGTGCCGTTGCCCGCGAAGGGCGGCGCCAACTCGTCGGCGTGGGCGTCGAGCCACGCGGAGAGTTCGTGGCGGAACGTGCGGACGTCCATCGAAGCGGTCGAAGTTCCCGACGGCCGGTTCAGAGTGGCGGTTCGCTGACCATCGTGATGTCGGCGGCGCCGCTGTCGGGCACCCGCGGCTGACGCCACGCCTCGACCGGGAACGACGCCTCGCAGAAGGCGAACGTCAACAGCAGGAGGTTGCGGACGTCGTCGGGGAGGTCGTCGAGGTCGAACCCGTTGCTGTACTCGATGATGTCGGCCATGCGCGGCAGGATGGCGTCGTAGAACGCCTGCATCTCGTCCATCGTCGACGCGAGCCGCTTCTCGTAGCGCGGGCGCCACGTGTCGAAGATCCAGTCGGTGAACGGGGCGAGGTCGGCGAACTGCGCGGGCAGTTCCTTCGGCGCCGGTGTCGTGGCGACGGAGACGGGGGTGATCGTGTCGGTCATGTTGTTCGGTCATGGGTTCACTCTCAGGCGTCGGCCGGTTCGGGCGTGGGCGCCGGCATCCACGGATAGCTGGCCGGTCGTCCGCCGGCCTTGACCTGTTCACGCACGGCGGCGTGATGGTGGCGGCACAGGACCTCTTGGTCGTTGAGCACGAACGTGTCGACGACGCCGGTCTCGATCATCGACTGGGTGGCCTCGAGGGTGTTGGCGTCCTGGAAGGCGTACTCCTTGAACGTCGAGAACGCCATCTCCTGGGCGATGCGGTCGCCGGCGTTCTTCGGCGGCACGAAGTACAAGCGCGGTCTCGAAGAGGTGCTCGCTCGGACCGGTGGGCCAGTAGTGGTACGTCAGGTACCAACCCGGCTCCCAGATCAGGATCATCATGTTCGGCCACACCATGAACGTGTCGGTGCCCCACGCACGGTGGCGGGCCGGGTTGACCAGCGGCGGCAGGTTCTCGTTGTTGTTGATCGCGTCGGGCTTGTCCCACGGCCCGAACAGGCCGCTGCGCATCGCGTTCTCCGACGGCTTGACGATGCTCGGATCCTTCGGCGGAGCCATGCCACCCCACGACGACACGACCGAGTGCGGGCTGAAGATGTCGTAGTGCAACGCCTCGAAGCCGTACCCGGCGAGCTTCTGGGCCTCCTCCGCCGTGGCTTGCTTCATGTGCAGAATCGGTGCGTGGTAGAACTCGATGAAGGCGTCGATGAACAGCTTCCAGTTGGCCTTCACCTCCGACTTGGCCCGGTACACCTGGGTCATCTCACCGAACGGGTAACCGGCGAGACCCTCGCTGAACGGGTGGAGCGCCTCGGTGAGCGTCTGGGCCGGCTCGTCGTCGAGGTTGACGAAGATGAAGCCTTCCCACACGTCACAGGCGACCGGGACCAGACCCAGGTTCTCCTTGTCGAGGTCGAAGAACTCCGACTCCTGCTGCACGAAGTTGAGGCTGCCGTCGAGGTCGTAGCGCCAGGCGTGGTACTTGCACGTGAACTGGCGACAGTGCCCGAGGTCTCCTCCTGCGGGTAGTCGTCCCACACGAGCTTGTTGCCACGGTGGCGGCACACGTTGTGGAAGGCGCGGACGGTGCCGTCCTTGTCCTTGACGATGATGATGCTGCGCTTCGCCCAGGCGAACTCCTTGGTGAAGTAGCTGCCGACCCGGGGGAGCTGCTCGACGCGCCCGACGTTGAGCCATTCCTTCTTGAAGATCGTGTCGATCTCCTGCTGCCAGAACTCGGGATCGTAGGAGTCCTTGTAGGACACCGGCGCGGTGCCGAGCCCGGGGTAGTGCTCGGTCCAGCTGCCTTCTGCGGGCTTCGGGAATTTGGGCATGTCGTGCGCTCTCCTTCTGGTCGGCGGCCGGTCGGCCGGCCGATGACGAGGTTTCCGGTTTCGGAGAATACCATTTCCGCCCAGCTCGATGCAACCGGAGTCGCAAACCTCGTCACGCACGTCCGGCGACGTCGATGTACCGGTGCCCGTGCCGTGCAGCGACATCGCTGAGGGACCTCACGGCGGCAGGTGTCGGGATCAGGGCGCGTCGTCGTCGGAGCCGGCGGCGGCGTACAGGAACGCCTGGACGCGCTCGGTGGCATCGGCGGCCGCCCCGCCCACGACGGTGCGCCGTGTTCCATCACGACCACCCGGTCGCACAGCTCGAGGGCGTGGGACACGTGCTGTTCGATGACGAGCAGCGCGGTGCCCGCCGCGTGCAGCTGCGCCAGCGATTCGTACGTGCGGTCGACGATCGTCGGGGCGAGGCCGAGCGAGAGTTCGTCGGCGATCAGCAGCTTCGGCGCGTCGACGAGCACGCGGGCCATCGCCAGCATCCGCTGCTCGCCGCCGGACAGCGTGCCGGCGATCTGGGTACGGCGCTCGTCGAGTCGCGGGAACAGCTCGAAGGCCTCGTCGAGGCCGGCGCGGACGCCTTTGCGGCCCCGGATCCGGTTGATCGACAGGACGAGGTTCTCCTCGACCGTGAGTGTGCCGAACACCGAGCGGCCCTCCGGGAGCGTGGGCGACGCCGGCGCGTGCGAACTCGTACGCCGGCTTGCCCGTCACGTCGACGCCGTCGACCCAGATCGTGCCGGACGTTCGGGGCGATCAGCCCGGAGGCGACACGGGCGATCGTCGTCTTGCCGGCGCCGTTCGGGCCGACGAGCGCGACCGCTTCTCCCGCTTCGATCGAGAGCGACACGTCGAACAGCGCGCGGAAGGCGCCGTAGCTCGCATCGACGTTGCGGAGCTCGAAGGCGGCGACTCATGCCGGCACCTCGAGGTCGCCGAGGTAGGCGTGGCGCATCTCCGGGCTGGCCATCACCTCGGCGGTCGTGCCGGTCAGGAGCATCCGGCCGAAGTCGAGCAGGTAGCTGCGGTTGGTGAACGAGGCGACGAGTTCGATGTCGTGTTCGACGAGCAGGATCGCGAACCCGCGCTCCTCCTGCACGGCGCGCAGGGTCTTCGCCAGCGCGGCGGTTTCGGAGCGGTCGAGCCCCGAGGACGGTTCGTCGAGGAGCACGAGACGCGGTTGCGTCATCAGCGCCCGGCCGACCTCGATGAGCCGGCCCTGGCCGAGGCTGAGGCGTTCGATCGGCTCGTCGGCGAGGTCGCGGACGCCGAGCAGTTCGAGCATCTCGTCGGTGCGGGTGACCTCGTCGGGTCGGGGCTTGCCGGCGAGGAGGATGTCGCTCCACCACTTGCGTTCACCCCGGCGGACCCGGTCGGCGATGACGAGGTGGTCGCGCACGGTCGAGTCGGGGAACAGTTCGATCCGTTGGAAGGTTCGGCCGATGCCGAGCCGGGCGCGTTCGTGGACCCGCAGGCGGGTGATGTCGGCGCCGTCGAACTCGACGACGCCGCCGTCGGTTCGCAGGATGCCGAGGATGCAGTTGAAGAACGTCGTCTTGCCGGCACCGTTCGGGCCGATCAGATCCGACGCGCTCGCCCTCCTCGACGTCGATGTCGACCTGATCGAGCGCGACGATCCCGGAGAACTTCTTGCGGACGCCGCGGGTGGTGAGCAGGGTCATGACACGGACTCCTCGATCGAAGCGGGTTCGCCGGCGACGGGCGGACTCGGTGGTGTCTTCGCCGCGGCCTTGGCCGCCTTCTTCGCCCGCCGTTCCGCGGAGCGTGCCTTCGACATCTCGATGACACCTTCGGGGTGCTTGGCGTACTGGATCGTGCCGAGGCCGAACAGGATGAACCGCCACTTCGGCGAGATCGGGAAGACGCCGGGGATGCGGCTGGGGTCGCGCAGGATCCAGCCGAAGATCGTGCCCTCGAGGATGATCTTGTTCATCAGCGCGAACGCTCCGGCGGCGTAGAGGGCGCCCGACGGTCGGCGGGCGCCGAACGTCACGACGAGCACGAGCCAGAACAACGCGCCGAACGGGGCGAAGTTGAGTTCGTAGTCGACCGCTTCCTTGTGGATCGCCACCATCGCCCCGCCGAGCGCGGCGATGAACGCCGACACGGAGAAGGCGATGATCCGCGCCCGTGCCGGCGAGATGCCGATCGACTGGGCGGCGACCTCGCTGCCCCGCACCGCTCTCAGCGTGCGGCCGGTGGTCGACAGGCCGAAGAGGGTGACGGCGACCGTCATGACGACGAGCACGACGAGGGCGAGCGCGAGGAACGTCTTGTCGTTGTCGAAGTCCAACGGTCCGATGACCGGCCGAGGCACGGGCAGTGTCGCCGCGGCGCCGCTCGCCGAGCCGCCGACCCAGGAGAACTTGACCATCACCGAGTTGAAGAAGAACGCGAACGCCAGCGTGGCGATCGCGATCCAGATCCCGTTCAGTCGGAGCAGCGGCAGCGACAGCAGCCCGCCGACGACCGCGGCGATGAACGCGCCGATCAACGCGCCGACGAGGACCGGCATGTCGAAGCGGTCGACGAGTTGGAAGACGGTGAACCCGCCGATCGCGGCGAACGCGCCCTGGGCCAGTGAGATGTGGCCGCCGAAGCCGGTCATCACGGTGATCGACAGGAACACGATCGCCAGCGCGACCGCCTGGGTCACGAGGAAGATCCAGACCGGTGTCGCCACGGGTGAACAGGACGACGGCGCAGGCGACGAGGAACGCGGTGCCGAGCAGGCGGCGGATGGCGACACGCCTCGGGTCCTCGACCGCCGTGCGTCTGCGAGGTGGGCGGAGGGTCGACGCCGGCGAGCGGATCGCTCGCTCGTTGGGTCTGACGGACCTTCGGGGAGAACACCAGGATGCCGAACAACACGATGAACGGGATCGCCGGCGTGAGGTTGTTCTGGATCGGTGCGAGCCAGGTGAAGTCGTCGCTCCACTTGGGGATGAACGTGTTGAAGAGGGCGATCAGGATGCCGAGCCCGAGCCCGCCGAGGAACGCCCGCGGCAGGCTGACGAGGTAGCCGACGGCGGCGGCGGCGATGGCGACGACGACGATGTTGAAGAACTCGCCGGCGGCGAGCGTGCTGAAGCGCGGGGCGATCAGCACACCGGCGAGGCCGGCGAAGAACGACGAGAGCGCCCACGCTGCCGGCCGACACGCGATCGGCGGCGATGCCGTTGAGTTCGGTCATGCGCGGGCTCTCGACGACCGCCCGCATGCGCAGGCCGACCGTCGTGAACTTGAACAGCAGGGCCAGCCCGACGGTGGCCGAGCAGCGCGACGACCATCGCCACCAGTTCGTTGCGGCTGAACGAGTAGACGCCCCACACGTCGTAGAAGACGTTGTTGCCGCGGGGCACGATGCCCTCGATCGGCTGACCCGGTCTTCGGCTCGAAGTTCATCACGACGTCGACGATCGCCGGCAGTGCGATCGTCAAGCCGATGGCGACGACGAGCCCGGCCACGGGCGCGGCGGTACGGAGATGGCGGAACACCAGCCACTCGAGCACGACGCCGAGCAGCGGCGCGAGGATGACCACCGACACGATGAACGCGGGGATGATCGGCCAACCCCACTCGGTGTGCGTCTTGAAGTAGACGACCGCCGAGACGTAGGCCTGGGCGCCGAACGCGAGGTTGAAGATCCCGGAGGTCTTGTACGCCAGGACGAATCCGAGCGCGACGAGGGCGTAGACCGTTCCGGGCGGCGCTCCTTGGAGCACCGCCCGGAAGAGGTCCTCACCAACCGATGCGAGCATCTCGTGTTGCGGAGTCAGTGTTCATCGATCAGCGGTTTCCTGTCAGTCGAAGTTGGTCGGGGTCGGCTCGGCCCACGTCGTCGAGCGGCAGGTCGAAGCAGTCCCAGGGTAGGGCCGGATCGACCGCCATCTCGAAGGTGCCGTTCGTGATCCTCACGTACGACGAGCAGTACAGGCGCGCGATCGCTCTCGGCCGGAGCGTTGTGGGCAGTCGACCAGTCGACGGTCGGGGTCATGCCCTTGTTGGTCCAGTCGGTGAAGCGCGTTGGTGGCGGCGACCACGCTGGCCCGGTCGAACTGCGGTCCGGCGGCGATGATGCCTTCGGCGGCGAGTTGGGCGCCGAACCAACCCTGGATGGCGTAGTCGTTGACCTGGACGCCGCTGGCCTCGAACGCGTCGAGCATCGTCTGGATGTTCGAGTCGCCCGGGTCGGCCTCGATCGGCCGGTACGGCACGCCCATGATGTCGCCTTCGAGCAGAGCGGCGTTGGCCGAGACGAACTCGGTGTCGGAGTAGCCCTGCGGCAGCACGACGACGACGTCGCCCATGCCCTGGCGTTCGAGTTCCTGTTCGAGGATCAGCACGCTGCTCTGGTCGATGCAGGTGGTGATGAAGTCGACGCCGGCGTCTTTCATCGCGGTGACTTCCGGTCCGAGGCCGTTGGGGAAGCCGAACGGGCAGGTCGTCGTTCTTGTACACGAACTCGACACCGGCGCCGGGCCCGTACTTGGCGAAGTCGGCTTCGGTCCGGTTGACGCAGTCCTTGGAGGCCTGCGACACGCCGAAGCCGATCGAGGCCGCCTTCGTGCCGCCGGCGATCACTGCGCCGTTCACCGAGGCGGGGCTGGAACAGTCGACGCACAGCGTCCCGTTCGGGACGTAGATGTTGTCGAAGCCGTTGGCGTCGCCGGACGCGGGGAACGTGGTGTACAGCGGGATGCCGCTGGCGCCGATGTCGGCCCAGCCGGCGTACTGCAGCGGGGCACCGAAGATGCCGAAGATGCTGTTGTCGCCGATCAGTTCCAGCGCCTTGACCTGGGTGTTGCCGACCTCGTCGTCGTCGACGCGGCTGATCACCATCTCGCCGCCCGTTCACGCCGCCGAGACCGTTCTGGTAGTCGAAGTACGCCTGCACGCCGCCCTGGAAGCACTCGAGCAGGCAGTAGCCGAGCGGGTTCGACGGGCCGGTGCCGAGCACGGCGAAGTTGATCGCTTCGTCGGTCACGCCGGGCACGCCCTCGACCGGCTCGAACGTGCCGATGTTCGGCTCGGTCTCCGCCGGTTCGGTGTCAGCAGGCTCGGTGTCCGCGGTGGTGTCCGCCGTCGTCTCGACGGGCTCGGTCCCTGCCGTCGTCTCCGCCGGTTCGGTGTCGGCGGTGGTTGCCGCCGTGGTCTCCTCGGTCGGCGCAACCGTCGTGTCGGACGATTCGTCGTCGTCGCCAGAGTTGCCGCACGCGGCGAGAACCAGGCCACCCACGATCAATCCCGCGAACAAACGGCGTTTCGCTTCCGGCCCCCGTCGAGCACTTCGATCCATCAATTTCCCCCTGGTTGAAAGGTCGGCTCCCCCATTTGGCACCGAACCGTGGCCGAGAACTCTGCTCTCCCCGTATGAGAAGAAAGGTTCCCGGCCACGGTCATTGTTGCACATCAACGTGGGCCTGAAAGGAAACTTTGACGTCGGAGTCGGTTTTTGGACGCCCGACGTCAGGTCACCGTCAGTCGAAGTTCGTCGGGGTGGGCGGTGCCCATTCCGTCATCGGCAGCTCGAAGCAATCCCACGGCAGGGCGGGGTCCGATGCCATCTCGAAGGCGCCGTTCGTGATGCGCACGTAGGTCATGCAGAAGCTGAACGGGTCGCCTTCGACCGGCGCGTTGTGCGCCGTCGACCAGTCGACCGTCGGTGTCATGCCGTTGCTGGTCCACTCGGTGAACCCGTTGGTCGCGGCGACCACCGTCTCGCGGTCGAACTGCGGTCCGGCGGCGACGATCCCGGCGGCGGCGAGCTGGGCGCCGAACCAGCCCTGGATGGCGTAGTCGTTGACCTGGACGCCGCTGGCCTCGAACGCGTCGAGCATCGTCTGGATGTTCGAATCGCCCGGGTCGGCCTCGAAGGGACGGTACGGCACACCGAGGATGTCACCTTCCAGGAGCGCCGCGTTCGTCGAGACGAACTCGGTGTCGGCGTAGCCCTGCGGCAGTGCCACGACGACGTCGCCCATGCCCTGGCGCTCGAGCTCCTGTTCGAGGATCAGCACGCTGCTCGCGTCGATGCAGGTGGTGATGAAGTCCACGCCGGCTTCCTTCATGGCGGTCACTTCCGGCCCGAGGCCGTTGGGGAAGCCGAAGGGGAGGTCGTCGTTCTTGTAGACGAACTCCACGCCCGCACCGGGGCCGAACGTGCCGAAGTCCCGTTCGGTGCGGTTCACGCAGTCCTTGGAGGCCTGCGAGACACCGAAGCCGATCGAGGCTGCCTTCGTGCCGCCGGCGACGACGGCACCGTTCACCGCCGCGGGTGTCACACAGTCGACGCACAGGGTTCCGGTCGGGACGTAGATGCTGTCGAAGCCGTCCGCCTCGAGCGACGCAGGGAAGGTGGTGTACAGCGGCACGCCCGCGGCGCCGATGTCGGCGAAGCCGGCGTACTGCAGCGGCGCGCCGAAGATGCCGAAGATGCTGTTGTCGCCGACCAACTCCAGGGCCTTGACCTGGGTGTTGCCGACTTCGTCGTCGTCGGTCCGGCTGATCACGAGGTCGCGTCCGTTGACGCCGCCGAGGCCGTTCTGGTAGTCGAAGTACGCCTGCACGCCGCCCTGGAAGCATTCGAGCAGGCAGTAGCCGAGCGGATTGGACGGGCCGGTACCGAGCACGGCGAAGTTGATCGCCTCGTCGGTCACGCCGGGCACTCCCTCGACCGGCTCGAACGTGCCGATGTCGGCTTCGTCCTCAGCCGGTTCGGTGTCGGCGGTCGTGTCGCCGGTGGTGTCGGCGGTCGTGTCGGCGGTGGTGTCCGCCGTGGTCTCGGCGGTTGTGTCCGCGGTGGTGTCCGCGGTCGTGTCGGCGGTGTTCTCCGCCGTGGTGCCGGCGGTCGTGCCGTCGCTCGAGTCGTCGTCGCTCGAGTTGCCGCACGCGGCGAGAATCAGGCAAGCTGGCTGCGGCGACCGCGAGCAATCGCGCCGACCTGGGTCGATGGTGACGAGAAGTGGTCAAGGTGTGCTCCCCTGGTCGAGGCCGACCCCCCTGCGGTGCCGGTCTGGTAGCGAGAACTCTACTCTCATCGATTTGAGAGCACAAATTCCCATACCACTCAACGGGACGTATCAGTGTCCTCATCGCGTCGTCGGCTGGCATGGCCAGTTCGCATGGTCAGCTCGCCTCGTCGCGATGCGCCGTCGACGGGTCGCACCCGATACCCCGGCACGGTCGCCTCCGGTCGACACAGGGCGACCGACGCATCCACCGAACCCGCCGCCGGTCATCCGCGCGCCGAACACGCCGGGTTGGTCGAGTACGTGTTCCACCGCTCGGTCCATCGTCGGCGGTCGACACAGCGAAGTCGTCTCGCAGGCTCCGATGGCTCGCGACCATCAGGTCGCCCGCCCTCACGTAGTCGCCCGCGCCCGAGGGCATCGGCGAATCCGGTGACGCCGGGCGTTCTCGGTGACCACATGCCGGGCACGGCGTCGCACGATCTCGTCGTCGATCCGGGCGACGTCGTCGAGCGTCGCCACACGCAGCGGACCGACGACGGCCTCGGCCCGCGGCGCACTCCCGCACCCGATCGGGGTACTCCGAGCCTTCGAGTGTCCGATGCGCCACGAACTGCACGACGATCGCCACGTCGTCGGGAACCGGCACCGCCGTGACCTCCAGCGTGTGGCAATCGATCAGCGTGGCGTGCCCGTGCCGTGCCGAGGCGATGCAGAGCTGGTCCATGATTCCGGTCGGCACGCCGGTCGCCGCGTGCTCGGCCCGGCGGGCGAGTTGGGCGAGTTCGATCGGGCGTGCCGTCGGAACCCGAGTGCGAGTGCGACCGCGACCTCGAGGGCGGCGCTCGACGACAAACCGGCACCGACGGGGATGCGTGGTGCTGACGTGTCCGTCGAACCCGCGGCCGCTGCGGAGTTCGGCGGCGACCGCGGCGACGAAGCGCCCCCACCGCGGCTCCACGTGTTCGACGTCGGCAGGCACCACGACGGCCGGGATGTCGACCGGTTCGGCCTCGTCGTCGGACACGAGACGGATCCGATCGGCGGGTGACCCGCCGACCTCGGTCCACCGGTCGATGGCCATCGGGAAGACCAGGCCACCGGTGTAGTCGGTGTGATCGCCGATGAGGTTCACTCGCCCGGGCGCCCGACGCCGACGATGCGACCGGTCATGTCAGGCCTCGCAGCCGGGCCGCGACGTCGGCGGGGTCGACGGGATTGAAGTACTCCTCGCATGCCAATTCCGCGGCGGCGACGAATCGTGGCACGCCTGCCGAACGCCACGGCGACACGATCTCGATGTTGAACCACGGCGACGTGTCGCCGTCCCACGACGTCGGCGCCTGGTAGAGCCACATCATGTACGGCAGCGGGCGGTCGTAGAAGCGGTCGAGGCGGCCGAACAGGTCGACGAGGGTGGCCGCGAGCCGGTCGCGCTGGTCGTCATCGGCGGCGACGAGGTCGGGGATCTCCATCTCCGGAGCGACCGACAACGAGATCGGGTGGACCGACGCATCCTGGGTCCAGACGCGCCAGGCGTCGATCCGCCAGCACGAGCCGATCGCCAGGGTCGGCCTCCGGACGCCACCCGGCGGTGAGCAAACGGTGCGGGCGCGGTCGGGACGTGGTCGTACGCGTAGATCTGGCCGTGGGGATGCGAGATCGTGGCCCCGACCTCCGCGCCACGGTTCTCGAACACGAGCACGTACTCCGCGCCTGCTGCACGCAATGCCGCGGTGCGCTCCGCCCACAGGTCGATCACGCGGCGGGCGCCGGCCTCACCGATCGAGGCGAACGTCGCATCGTGCTCTGGCGTGTAGAGCACCACCTCGCACCGGCCCTCCCCGAGAGCCGGCCAACGATTCGGGAAGGACCGCACCTCGTAGGGGTCGGGCGCCTCGAGGCCGCCGACGCAGAACGGGCACCCGACGCTCGGCAGGTTCGGCCGGGCCTGACGGGACGCGACGACGTGCACCACCGTGCCGAGGAAGGGGTCGATGCGCGTGGATCCGTGCTCGGTCACGGCGTGGATGTTCTCACGTCGCCGGTGCCCGTCTCGACCGTTCGTCGGGTTTGCGGCAGTGTGCAGTCGGGACGGCGTATCGACTGCCGCAAACTTCGGCCGGCGGGAGGGGACGGCGGTACGGTCGCTCGCATGACAGAGGGCGCATCGACCAGCCTGCAGGATCACCGGGCCGTCGTCACGGGTGCCGGGCAGGGTGTGGGCCGGGCGATCGCTCGCGACCTGGCGGCGGGCGGTGCGCATGTGTTCGTGAACGACCTCAGTGGCGAACGGGCCGACGCCGTGGCCGCCGAGATCCGCGATGCGGGAGGCCACGCCGAAGCGGCGCCGTTCGACGTGACCGATCATGCGGCCGTTGCCGCGGCGCTCGCTCGGTCCGGGCGTCGACATCGTGGTGAACAACGCGGGCAACGCCGGCGCGAACGCCTCGATGGCGATGGCATCGTTCGTCGACACCCGTCCGGCCGATTGGGAGCCGTACCTCGCCGTCAATTTGCTCGGCGTGATGCACTGCGCCCACGCGGCGCTGCCGGGGATGATCGAGGCGGGCTGGGGGCGCATCGTGACGATCGTGTCCGACGCCGGCCGGGTGGGCGAGTCGGGCATGGCGGCCTACGGAGCGGCGAAGGCCGGTGCCGCCGGCTTCACCCGCGGGCTGGCCATGGAGGTGGGGCGCCACGGCATCACCGCCAACGCGGTGTCGCTCGGCACGATGCGCACGCCGATGACCGAGGCACTCTGGAGCGACGGCGACCCGGACCGGCAGCGGGCGATCCTGCGGCGCTACGCGATCCGTCGTCCCGGCGAACCCGAAGATGTCGCCGGGATGGTGGCGTTCCTCTGTTCACCGGCGGCGTCGTGGATCACGGGTCAGACCTATCCCGTCAACGGCGGCAGTTCGTTCGCGCTCTGACCCGGCAGCCCGCCCCGGAGGCGATGGCGATGTAGTGCGTCATTGGCCCGACATCGCCATCACCTCGGCCCGCCTACTGTCGGTGGCATGGATCGATTCGAAGGACGCACCGCGGTCGTGACCGGGGCGGCGAGCGGCATCGGCTTGGCCGTCGCCGAGGCGCTCGTCGCGGAGGGGATGCGGGTCGTGATGACCGACATCGACGACGGCATCGCTCGACGGTCACGTCGCGCGACTGCGCGACTCGGGCGCCGACGTGCATCCGATCGTGGTCGACGTCCGCGATCCGGACGCGGTCGACGCGGCCGCTGAGGCGGCCGTGGAGCTGTTCGGCGGTCTGCACGTCGCGGTCAACAACGCCGGCATCGTCAATCGGGGTTACTCGTGGGAGCTCAGTCTCGACGATTGGCATCGGGTGCTCGACGTGAATCTGTGGGGCGTGATCCACGGCGTGCGGGCGTTCGTGCCGCGCATCCTGGCCACCGGCGAGGAAGGTCACGTCGTGAACGTCGCCTCGATGGCGGCGGTGCAGGCGGTCGACCGGCTCGGGCCCTACACCGTGGCCAAGCACGGCGTGCTCGGGCTGTCCGACGTGCTGCGCCTCGAGATGCGTTCGATGGGTGCGCCGGTCGGCGTGAGCGTCGTCATGCCCGGGATGATCCGCACCGGCCTCAACCCGATCGGCACCGTCGAGGCGTCGACGGTCGCGGTGAACATCGTCGACGCCATCCGCACCGGTCGCAGCTACGTGTTCACCGACGACCACCACGCCGAACCGGTCGAGGCCCGGCTGCGGTCGATCATCGCCGCCCGCGACGACGTGATCGGCTGAACCCGTCTCGTCCTCCGGGTCACGGTTCGATGACCACCCGGATCGAGCGGGCGCTGCGGTCACCGGCGACGCGGAACGCCTCGGCGGCATCCTCGATCGGGAAGCGGTGGGTGATCACGGTGCGGGCGATCTCGGGATCGGCGGCCAGCATCGCCGCGGCGTCCTCCATCTCGCGTCGCCCGTCGTGCGCGCAGTAGCCGAGCGAGGGGAGCAGCCGCGCCTCGCGGTGGAACAGCGGGCTCCAGTTCACGTCGACCGAGCCGACGTGCACGCCGAGCACGACGACGGTCCCGTGTGACCCGACCAGGTCGATCGCGCGGGCGAGGCTCTCGACCGTGCCGGCGGCCTCGACGACGACGTCGTAGAGACCGTCGGTGCCGACCGGGATGCCGAGGCGTTCGGCCGCGTCGATCTGGAACCGGTGCCGGGCCTCCACTGCGAGATCGGTGACCCCCATGTGCCGGGCTCCGACGCCGGCGAGCAGGCCGAGCGCGCCGGCGCCGACGACGGCCACCCGAGTGTTCGGGCCGGCACCGGCGAGGCGGAGCGCGTGCCACGACACGGTCGCGGGCTCGACGATCGAGGCGTCGCGGACGTCGAGCCCGACCGGCAGCGTGATCAGTCGGCCGGCCGGGGCGCGGAACTGTTCGCTCATCCCTCCATCGGTCGTGATGCCGAGCGCTCGCTGGGGATGGGTCGGGCAGAGGTTGTACCGCCCGCGCCGGCACTCGGGGCATTCCATGCAGCCGTACATCGCCTCGACCACGACCGCCGTTCCGTCGTCGCGGACACCGGCCAACTCGTGGCCGAGGATCTTCGTCGTGCGGTACCGCAGGTACAGCAGGTCCGACGCGCACACGCTGGTGGAGCGCATGTCGATCAGTTCCCCGAGCCAGGCGGCTCGTCGAGACGGTCGACGACGACGCCGCCCTCGGCACCCCGAACTGCTCTCATCCGCGCCACGCTACGACGTCTGGCCGGTGACCCCCGCAGCCCACGTTTGTGTCGGGATTTCCGCGACCCCCCTCTCCGAAATCCCGACGCAAACGTGGAATGACGGGCAATGACGGGCAATGACGGGGATCGGGGGACGGGCACGGGGGGCGTTCACGAGGCCGGCGCGGCGAGTTGGTCGCGGAGTTTGAAGCGCTGGATCTTGCCGGTTGCGGTCTTCGGCAGCTCGTCCACGGTGAAGAGCTGCCGGGGACGTTTGAACGAGGCCATGTGCTCGCGACAGTGGGCGTCGATCGACGCGGGATCGATGCTGTGCCCCCGCCGTGGCACGACGAAGGCGACGGCTTCCTCGAGACCCTGATCGTTGCGCACACCGACGACCGCGGCTTCCAGCACGTCGGGGTGGCCGACGATCGTCGCCTCGACCTCGGCCGGCGACACCCAGATGCCACCCGCCTTGATCATGTCGTTGTTCCGCCCGAGGAACGTCCAGGTGTCGTGGTCCGACCGGACGTACACGTCTCCGGTGCGCAGCCATCCCTCGGACCGGAACGTCGCCGCCGAGGCCTCCGGACGCGACCAGTACCCGGCGGCGGTGGACGGACCACGCACGTGGAGGTAGCCGGGGCGGTCTGGTTCGGTGACCTCGTGGTCGTCATCGTCGAGCAACTTGGCCTCGTACCCGTCGACGACCCAACCGCTCGAGCCGGGTTCCTGTCGGTCGAGGCGATTGGACACGAAGATGTGCAGCGCCTCGGTCGAGCCGATGCCGTCGAGCACGGGAAAGCCGAACCGCTCGGACAACCGGCGTTGCAGGTCGGCGGGCAGCGCCTCACCAGCGGTGACACCGGCGCGCACCGAGCGGAACGCCGCTGGTTCGATGTCGGCGTCGAGGAGTGCGGCGGCGAACCCGGGCACCGCGAAGAACAGCGTCGGCGCCTCCGCGGCGACGAGTTGGCCCATCGCCGCCGGCGTCGGCCGCTCGGGGTGGAGGATCACCGTGGCGCCAGCACCGAACGGGAACGTGAGCGAGTTGCCCAGCCCGTAGGCGAAGAACAACTTGGCGACCGACAGGAACCGGTCGGCGGACGTGACCTCCAGGACCGTTCGGGCGTACGTGTCGTAGGTCGCCTGCATGTTGCCGTGGGCGTGCATGACGCCCTTCGACAACCCGGTGGTGCCCGAGGAGTACAACCAGAACCCCGGCGCATCGGCAGTGGTGTCGCCCACCGGCATCTCGCTGTCGTCCGTGAACGACGTCCACCGCTCGACGTCGGCAGGGAAGTCCGACTCGTCGACATCGGCGGGATCGTCGACGTGCACGACGCGGACGGAGCCGCGTGCCGATCGCACCGGTTCGATCACGGCGAGGTACTCGGTCGACACGACGAGCGCGCTCGCCTGGGCGTCGGCGACGATCGAGGCGACGTCGGCTCCTGTCAGCATGGTGGAGATCGGGACGGCGATCACCCCGCTGCGCATGCAACCGAGGATCCAGGCGATCATCTCGGGCGAGTCGTTCATCACGATCACGACGCGCTCGTCGCGGCGAACGCCGATGGCCGCGAGCGCCCGCTGCACCCGCCAGACCAGACGCTGCATCGCGCCGTACGACACGTCCTGCCCGCGGTACCGCACGGCAACCGTGTCGGCCGACCCCGCCTCGATGTGGCGGTCGAGCAGCCAGGCCGCCGCGTTGTACGTGTCCATGTCCGTGCCCCCCAGAGATTCGGCGTGATGGTCTGGCTGCCTACAGCCGTACGTATTCGTAGTCGACCGGTTTGGCATGGATGCCAGTCGACGGGGGAGCGACCCACCCGGCGACCTTGCCCCGTTCGTGCACGCCGACCATCAGCGATCGGACGTACTCGGCGTCACCGCTCGACGGCAACCAGTCGTCGACGTGTGCGCGTCCACTCGGCCTCGCTCACCAACCCGCCGTCGGGGCTCACCCGCGATCCGCTGAACGTTCCGACGTTCCGATGGAAGCCGACGTGCGGTAGGGCCAGGGCCTTGCCGACAGCGGCCAGCGCACGGTTCCATCGGTCGACGCCCTTCTGGCAGTCGGCCGTGTAGTCGTCGCGGAGTGTCTCGTTGAGCGCCGCCAGTTGGGCGACCTCGCGGGTCGTGATCGTGCCGTCGGCGACCAGCGGGCACCGTCCGCGTGGAGTCGCGGAGTCGGTGGTCGTCGTCGCGTCGCTCCTCCTGGAACCGACCCTTGAGCCCGGCGCCGAAGTAGTTGGCGGCGTTCGTCGATGTCTCCGCACCGAAGAGATCCAGCGACAACGAGTAGTGGAGGTTGAGGTAGCGCTGCAGGGTGTCGACGTCGATGCCCCCGAACTGGCGCACGTCGTCCGTGTCGTGTTCCTTCATCAACGCGACGGTCCGTTCCACGACGCGGCCGATGCCCGACGCGCCCACGAACATGTGGTGCGCCTCCTCCTTCAGCATGAAGTCGCACGTCCGGCTGAGCGGATCGAACGCGGATTCGCGCAGCGAGGCGAGCTGGAACTTGCCGTCGCGGTCGGTGAAATAGGTGAAGAAGAAGAACGACAGCCAGTCGGGTGTCGGCTCGTTGAACGCGCCGAGGATGCGGGGGTTGTCGACGTCGCCGGAGTGGCGTTCGAGCATCTCGTCGGCTTCGTCGCGCCCGTCGGCGCCGAAGTAGCGGTGGAGGAGGTACACCATCGCCCACAGGTGGCGGCCCTCCTCGACGTTGATCTGGAACAGGTTCCGCAGGTCGTACAACGACGGAGCCGTCATGCACAGCGCACGTTGTTGTTCGACGGAAGCCGGCTCGGTGTCGCCCTGCACCACGATGAGGCGACGCAGGTCGGAGCGGTACGCGCCCGGTACCTCCTGCCACACGGCATCGCCACGGGCATCACCGAACGCGATCGTGCGATCCGGAGTGGGCTCGGCGAGGAAGATCCCCCAGCGGTAGTCGGGCATCGCCACGTGGCTGAAGTTGGCCCACCCCTCCTGACTCACCGAGGTCGCCGTCCGCAGGTACACGTCCTTGTCCTGGTAGGCGACCGGGCCCATCTCGCGCCACCAGTCGAGGAACCGCGGCTGCCACGACTCGAGCGCGCGCTGGAGCCGCCGGTCGCCGGCGAGATCGACGTTGTTCGGGATCTTCGCGTCGATGTCGACGACGCTCATCTTCTGGTTCATGTCGTTCACACCCTCACACTCTCTGGTCGTCGTAGGTCGGTCGCGAGCCGGTGCCGAAGCGCTGCAGCGCGCCGTCGGGGCCGACGGCGTTGGGTCGTTGGAAGATCCAGTTCTGCCACGCGGAGAGCCGAGCGAAGATCTTCGTCTCGACGTCTCGGGGCCGACGAAGCGGAAGTTCGCCTCCATCCCCGTCAGGGCATCGGGCGAGAAGCTGTTGCGCTCCTCCAGCATCACCCGCACGTCGTCGTCCCAGTCGAGGTCGTCGAGGGCGAACGTGATCAGTTCGGCGCTCAGTGCGTCCGCGGCCAGGAGATCCTTGCCGATCTGAGCCCGCGCCGTGGCCAACGCTTCGTCGCGGCCCCAGAACCTCGATTCGAGGCGGCTCAACCCGTTCGACATGGGGTACCCGCCGTCGTTCGTGGCGGTGAGGCGGATCGTCGGTGCCGGGTCGTCCTGCCCCTCTTGGTCATGGCTGGCTTGGTCATGGCTGGCGCGGGTGCCGTCCAACATCAGCGACCGATCGGCCGCGAGCACGAGTTCGGCGAGCACGCCGGCGAAGCAGCTCGCCGGTTCGACCATCGCGACGAGGGTGCGGGCGGACGCATCGAGCCGCTTGAGCGTGCGGGTCCAGAACAGTCGGGTCTCGCGGACGAGCCAGTGGCCACCGTCGTTGCCGAACAGCTCTTCGGCCTGGCAGACCGCGTCGGCGTTGCCGGCGGAGGTGAGGATCCAGGTGCCGATCTGTGGTTCGTTGAACCGCAGGTGGAGGATGGCGTGGTCGAGTTCGAGTGCGGCCAGCACGATCCACGCGCTGCTGCCGACTGACGCCAGCTCGTCGCCGGTGACGGGTTGTGAACGTTCCGGCCCGCGGACGGTGAAACGTGCACAACCGAGTTCGCGATCGATGTCGACGTCGACGTACGTCGACCGCATGGTGTCGCCATCGATCACCGTCGACGATCCGAGCGCGGGCAGCTCGATCCCGCGCGCCTCCGACGGCCGGTCGGAGGCCTCCGCCCGGGTGCGGGCGTGGGTGGCGACGAGTTGATCGAAGCCGCTCTTGGGAGCGATCGCGTCGACGAGCCCCCAGTCGACGGCTTGCTGACCCTTGATCCCTTCGGTGCGGGTGGCGAACACGTCGGCCAGGTCGCGGCGGACGAATCGTTTGTCGACGATCCGGGTCAAGCCGCCGGTGCCGGGGAGAACGGCGAGCAGCGGGACCTCGGGCAGTGAGACGGCCGATGCCCGGTCGTCGATCAGCAGGATCTCGTCGCAGGCGAGCGCGAGTTCGTACCCGCCACCGGCGGCCGTGCCGTTCACCGCGGCGATCCACACCTGCTGCGAATTGGCGGTCGCGTCTTCGATGCCGTTGCGGGTCTCGTTGGTGAACTTGCAGAAGTTCACCTTGTGGCCGTGCGTCGACGTGGCCAGCATCTGGATGTTCGCCCCGGCGCAGAACACCTTGTCGACCCCGCCGGTCACCACGACGCACTTGACCGCAGGGTGCTCGAACCGGAGCCGCTGCGCCACGTCGTACAGCTCGATGTCGACGCTCAGGTCGTACGAGTTCAGCTTCAACTCGTAGTCGGGCCGGAGGCCTGCGTCGGGCGTCACCGCCATCGTCACCGTCGCCACCGGCCCATCGAACGCGAGCCGCCAGTGTCGGTACGTCGCCGGATCGACCGCAAAGTTGATCGGAAAGTCGATCGGCGCGTGATCGGTCACGTTGCCCCCCTTTCGACGTTCATTCTTGCTGACCGCGCTCGCCGTTCGTGACGGTCGCTGTCGTGCGAGCGCTGCTCTGCGCCGTCGACCAATTCGCCGCGACGCGTCGCGCCCGCCAGAATGCTGCTCGATGACCCCCTCCTGGACCGTCGCCAGCGCCGACGGATGCGAACTCGCCGGCTACGAACTCGGTGGCCGCGGCGACGAAGTGCTGCTGATCGCTCACGCCACCGGCCTCTGTGGCGCGATGTACCAACTGCTGGCCGACGAGCTGACCGACGCGTTCCGGGTGGTCGCCTTCGACTTCCGTGGGCACGGCGACTCGACACGATCAGGCGAGCCCGCGCTGGGCTGGGACCGCATGGCCGAGGATGTGCTCGCGGTCGCCCGGCACGTCGATGCCGACCGCATCCACGGCTTCGGTCATTCGATGGGCGGCGGGGCACTGCTGCTGGCCGAGCGTGCGTCGCCCGGCTCGTTCGAGTCGCTGTTCCTCTTCGAGCCCATCACTTTTCCGGATGATGTGGCCACCGATGGCCAGAACATGATGGGCGAGGCGGCCCGCCGGCGCCGACCCGTGTTCGCCTCACGGGCCGAGGTCCTCGCCCGCTACGCCGGCCGCCCGCCGTTCAACCGGGTGCTGGCGGGGTTCCTCGCGGCGTACGTCGAGAACGGCTTCGTCGAGCAACCGGACGGATCGGTGCGTCTCAAGTGTGCGCCGGAGGTCGAGGCGACGGTGTTCGAGAACGGCCGGGCCGCGCAGCTCAGCGCCGTGCGGCACGTGGCGACGCCGACCGCTGTGGCCGTCGGCCACGACGAGGAGGGTCCGAATCCGGCTCGGCTCGGTCCGCCACTGGCCGAGGCACTCGTCAACGGGCACCTCGTGCGCTACGACCACATCGGTCACTTCGGGCCGCTCCAGGACCCGTGGACGGTGGCCCGCGACCTGAAGCTCCACGTGCGTGCCGGTGGCGGAGCGACGGTCAGCTGAACGCGGCGATGACCTCGCCGAAGCGTGTGATCGATTCGGGCGGGGCGAAGTCCGTGAACCAGATGTAGAAGCGGTCGATGCCGCGTTCGTGCTGCGAGCCGAAGTGATCGATCAGCTCCGATGTGGTGCCGAGAGCGACGTGGTCGCTCATCACCGTTCCTCCCCAGCGGCGTCGCGTCGTCTCGGTGATCGACTCGCGTTCGGCCTCCGACGGCACGATCGCGACGGTTCGTTGGATCGACACGCGGACGTCGCCGACCTGGTCGCGCAGCTCGTCGATCCGGTCGAGCGCGCTGATGGCCACGTTCCACCAATCGGCGTACTCGCGAACCAGGCCGAGTGTCCGGGGCCCGACCCCACCGATCGTGATCGGGATCTGTCGTGTCGGAGCCGGCTGCTGCATCGCGTTCGTCAGGGTGAAGTGCTCGCCCGCGAAGTCGAAGGACTCACCGCGTCCAGAGCCCGCGCAGGATGGCCAGCGTCTCAGCCAGGCGAGTCGTGCGCTCGGCTCCGCCCGCCGTGCTGACGCCGAACGTCTCGAGCTCGGCCGGGATCGAACCCGAACCGATGCCGAGTTCGAAGCGCCCGCCGGAGGCGTGGTCGAGCGACTTGGCCTGCTCGGCGAGCATCGCCGGATGGCGGAGGGAATCGCACAACACGAGATGCCCGACGGTGAGCGTGGTGGTGTGGGCGAGCACCCATCCCGCGATCGACATCGCCTCCCACATCGGCTGGTCGGGGGCGAGCGGTGGGACGACGTGATCCATGAACGCCATGCCCTCGAACCCGACGGCCTCCGCGGTCCGCGCCCGTTCCACGATGGCGTCGTGGGTCATCCGCATCTGCGGCAGAAACAGGTGGAAGCGGGGGGAACCCGTCGATGTCGGCACGCGGCCAGGGTAGGTCAGAGGCGTTTCGAGAATGTCCGCCGGGGTCTGTCCCCGGCGGACATTCTCCCAAGCGCCGCCCGGTGGAGCTGCACCTCTTCGAACGAGGCGGCCACGGCTTCGGCAGGTCGCGAACGCAATGAGGTCGTGCTCTGGTGCCTGGCACCGATGCACGACCTCGTCGGATCAGTCGAAGCGCGACTCCCGCTCGCGCAGGATGGCGCAGAGGGTTTCGTTGTAGGGCGCTGCCAGGCCGAGTTCCCGGCTCAGGTCGACGACGGCGCCGTTGATCACGTCGACCTCGGAACGACGGCGCGCGTGCTGATCGAGACGCATCGACGGACTGGCATCGGGGATCGTGGCCGCGAACTCGGTGACGTACCGGACCGGATCGTCGAACCCGAACTGCACACCCTGCGCCTGCCCGACCTGCCACGCCTCGAGCATGCACCCGATGGCGACCGCCCACGTCTCCGGGTTTGCCATCAACTCGCCGACGGCCATGTCGAACGCCGCGGTCGGCGCGCTGAGCGTGACGTTGCAGAGGAATTTCTCCCAGATCATCAGGTCGATGTCGGCGAACGCCTTGACGTTGAAGCCGGCGTCGCGCCAGCAGGTCTCGATGCGCTGGACACGCTCGGAGAGGCCGCCGTGCATCTCGCCGATGCGGATCAGGCGCATCCCGACATGATGCACGTGGCCGGGTTCCGGGATCGACGATCCGAACCCCTCGGCGATGCCGATCACGACGTGCGGTTCCGGAATTTGGCGGGCGACGCGTTCTCCAGCGCCGAGGCCGTTCTGGAACGCCATCACCACGTCGTCGGGGCGCAGGAGCGGTGCAATTTTCGCCGCCACCTTTTCGACCGCCGACGCCTTCGTCCCGATCACCCACAGATCGCACGGGCCGGCGTCGTCGGGGGAGTGACCGGTGTGGAGTGTGTCCACCGTGAACGATCCACTCGCACCCGACACGGACAAGCCGCTCCGAGTGATCGCGTCGATGTGGTCCTGCCACGTGTCGATCGCCCAGACCTCGTTACCGGCTCGCCCGAGCAACCCGGCGTACACCGATCCCATTGCACCCGTCCCCACGATGGCGATCTTCACGGCCCCAAGCTAGTGGGGCCCTGGTGTGCGGTGACCTGGACGGGACGATCCGCGCCGCGTTCTACCATCTGTGGTTCCCGGAGTCATGGTGGGGTTTGGGCACCGCGACGGATCTGCGCCTGACGAAGTTGCTGGACCGTTCGGTCGGGTCGAACATCTGGTGGGCGCCGTGATCAGGGGTCGAGTGGCGACGGCTTCGTCTCCAGGTGTTCGTGACGGTCGAGGAGGGCGGGCAATCGTGTGGCGACTGGTCCGACGAGGGCAGGGTTGCCGGCGAGGTCGCCGAAGATCGGGAGCCCGATGAGTGCGGTCGCCAGCGCCGATGTGTCAACGCGGCCGTCGGTCGTGCAGTCCGACGCGATCCTCGCGTACGTGGTCGCGAGGGGATCGGCCACGGTCCGCGGTTCGCCCCGATGGTCGACGCCGAGTGTCGACCAGGCCCACAGCGCCAGAACGTCGGCGAGCGCGTCGATGGCGAGTCCGCGTTCCAGCCGTTCTCGGATCGTGCCGGGCAGCCGCTGCGGGAGCTTCTGGCTCGTGTCGGTGGCGACCTGATCGCACCGGTGGCCGAGGCCGGAATTGGCGAAGCGCTCGAGCGTCGTTGCGATGTACTCGTCGACGTCGGCGCCGGGCGGCCCGACGAGCACCTCGGCGATCTCCGCGGCGACGCGGTCGAGGAGGTCCCGGCCTCCCGGATCGGCCACGACGAGATCGATCGTGGCGAGCCCGTGGCGCAGGCCGTAGTGCGCGGCCGCCGTGTGGAGCGAGTTCAGGACGCGCAGTTTCAGCATCTCCCACGGAGCGACGTCGTCGACGACCTGCACACCCACGTCGCCGAGCGGCGGCATCGGCGCCGCCCATCGGCGCTCGACGACCCACTGCGAGTACGGCTCGGCGCGTACCGGCCAGGCGTCGTGCAACGCCGATCGCGGAGTCGACGGCCTCACGGAAGTTGTCGTCGGTCGCCGGCACGATCCGGTCGACCATGCTGTTCGGGAACGCCAGGTGTTCGCCGATCCATTCGGCGAGCGACGCATCGCCGACCGCCGCCAGTTCGCACACGACGGAACGCAGCGTCGAGCCGTTCGCCGACAGGTTGTCGAGGCTCAACACGGTGAGATCGCCCGCCCCGCCGGCCCGCCGGTCGCGGGCCGCGAGCACGAGGTGGCCGACGACGCTGCGGGGCGTGTCGGGATGGTCGACGTCGTGGCGGACGTCGGGATGGGCCCGGTCGAGACGCCGGGTGGCCGGGTCGATGCAGTAGCCCTTCTCCGTGACGGTCACCGAGACGATCGTCGTGTCGGCCGACGCCAGCGCCTCGCGCACCGCGGCGCCCTGCGACGGGGCGTGCAGTGCCTGTCGCACGGAACCGATGATCCGGTGCGTCGTCGTCCGTGCCGTCGACGACGCCGAGCGTGTACAAGCCGTCCTGCGGGCGAGCGCGTTCGGCACGTCGTCGTTGCGCAGCGACACGCCGATGATCCCCAAGCCCTCGTGGCCCGCGCGCGAGCAGGTCGTCGGCGTACACCGCGAGGTGGGCGCGGGAGAACGCGCCGAGCCCCAGATGCACGATGCCGCACCGCATCTCGCCGCGGTCGTAGTCCGGGGGCTCCGCATCCGCCGTGGTCACGGTCGAGTCGGAGAGACGTGGCATCACGCCTCGGGCGGGCGCAGGTTGAACACCCGACGCGGCAGGCCGACGGCGAGTTCGGTGGCGATCTCGTGGGCTTCGTCGAGCTCGAGTCGATGGTCGCTGACCAGTTCGGCGAGGTAGCGACAGTCGACGCGGCGGGCGACGTCGTGGCGGGCGGGGATCGACAGGAACGCCCGGGTGTCGTCGACGAACCCGGTCGTGTTGGCGAACCCGGCGGTCTCGGTGACGGCCCGCCGGAACCGGAGCATCCCTTCGACGCTGTCGAGGAACCACCACGGCGGGCCGAGGTAGAGCGCGGGGTAGTGGCCGGCGAGCGGGGCGAGCTCGCGGGAGAACGTCGTCTCGTCGAGCGTGAAGGCGACCATCCGGAACCCGGGGTCGTTGCCGAAACGATTGAGCAGGGCGCGCAGGCCGTCGACGTAGTCGATCGGGCCGGGGATGTCGGCGCCGATGTCGCGTCCGAACCGTTCGTAGAGCGGCCGGTTGTGGTTGCGGTGCGAGCCCGGGTGGAGCTGCATCACCAATCCGTCCTCGATGCTCATGGCGGCCATCTCGACGAGCACCTGCCCGCGCAGGGTCTCCTTGCCGGCCGCGTCGAGCGTTCCCGCCAGCGCCCGATCGAGCAATCGCTGCGCGGTCGCCGCGTCGACCGAGGCGGTGTACGCCGACGGGTGCCCGTGATCGGTGGCGGTGGCGCCGAGCGAGATGGCGAGTTTGCGGCGGTCGAACAGCGCGGCGAGGTAGTCGTCCCACCGTGTGGTGTCGCGCCCGGTGATCTCGCCGAGGCGCTGAACGTGCTCGACGTACACCTCGTGGTCGGGATCGACCACCGAGTCCGGTCGGAACGTCGGGATCACCCGGCCGGCGAAGCCGTCGGCGGCGAGCTGCTGGTGGTGGGCGAGGTCGCTCAGTGCTCCGTCGGTCGTGGCGACGACCTCGATGCCGAACCGGTCGAGCAACGCTCGCGGCCGGAACGCGTCGTCGGCGAGGCATTCGGCGATGCGGTCGTAGGTCGCGTCGGCGGTCTCGCCGGTGAGCCGGGTGTCGATGCCGAACACGTCGCTCAACACGTGATTCATCCAGAACCCCGACGGCGTGCCACGGAACAGATGGAAGTGCTCGGCGAAGGTGCGCCAGACGCTTCTCGGCGACGCCACAACGTCGCCTGGTTCGCCGTTCGCGTCGACGTCACGCGGGTGCGATACCGAGCGCCTCGAGCGGGACCCCCTGGCTGTAGAGCATCCGCACCAGGTAGTGGTCGGGCGTGATCAGCAGGTCCGCCGCGTTGTCGAACGGCTCGTTCTCGGCGAACCATCGAGGGTCGGTGTGGCCGTGCGGGCACAGGAGCGGCAGATCGGCGATCTCGGCGTAGAGCTCGCGGGCGATGTCGCGCTGGATCGGCTCGGGCGAGAACAGCCGGTCGGGATGCAACGTGAGCGGCCGGTGAGACGGGATGGTCACGGCAGCGTCGTCCAGCGCTCGCGGAGCAGTCGCGCCGCCGCCTTCGGCGTGCGGTCGCGGGTGAACACGCCCTTCTTGTTGCCGCCGACACGCATGAACGAGGCGGTCGTCTCGAAGTCGGCGAAGTTCCACACGTGCTCGCCGACCACCGCCGGGATGCGGTCGAACACGCGGTGGTACATCGTCGAGGAACTCGACCTGGTACTCCTCGCTCCACGGCACCGGCCGGATCGAGTTGAAGCCGTGGATCGTGTCGGCGCCGTACTCGGTGATGATGATCGGCTTGTCGAACGTGTCGGCCCACCCGTTCAGCTCGGCCTCCAGGTTGCGCTCCGCCGCTGCCAGGTCCCCGTGTCCATGTACCAGCCGTAGTAGCGGTTGAGCATCACGACGTCGGCGAGCGGCGTCACGAGGCACTTGTCGTACGGCGCGAGCATCATGTTGACGAAACCGACCGGCCGGCTCGGGTCGGCCTCGCGGGTCGCGGCGAACAGCGGCTCGAAGTAGGCGAGCGATTCCTCCGTGTGCGACTCGGGTTCGTTGGCGACGCTCCACAGCACCACGCTCGGGTGGTTCTTGTCGCGGGCGACGAGCTCGCGGATCGCCTGGCGGTGCACCTCCTGGGTCACGTCGTTCAGCGTCTCGTCGGAGAACGTCTTGAACGTGCCGCCCAGGAAGAACCCTGCCGCCCATGCCGAGGTTCTGGCCGACGGCGGCCGTCTCGTCGATCACGACGATGCCGCGCCGGTCGGCCTCGTCGAGGACCTCCTCGGCGTACGGGTAGTGCGACGTGCGGAACGAGTTCGCACCGATCCACTGCAGCAGCGCGAAGTCGTGGATCATCGAGGCGTTGTCGTGGCCCTTGCCGCGGGCGATGTGGTCCTCGTGCATGCCGAAGCCACGGAAGTGGAACGGCTCACCGTTGATCAGGAACCGTGTGCCCTTCGACACGCACGCTGCGGATGCCGACGGGCTGGAGGTATCGGTCGACCACGTCGTCGCCGTCGACGAGTTCCACGGTCGAGTTCGTGGAGGTAGCCGTGACCCGGCGCCCACAGCTCGGCGTTCTCGACGCGCAGTTCGCCGGCCGAGCCGCTCCCTTCGGCCACCGTTGCGCCGTCCGCATCGCGGAGCACCACCCGGACGTCGGCATCACCGCCGTCGACTTCGACTCGGTACTGCACGACGCCCGTCGAGCCGTCGAGATCGGTGACCACGGTGACGTCGTCGATGTGTCGTGACCGGCGTCGCGGACAACCACACGCTGCGGTGCAGGCCGGCGTAGTTGAAGAAGTCGTGGTAGTAGCGCTGCGTGCGGGTGCCGTCGGGTTGGACCTGGATCACGCCCGGCGGCACCGACTGGAACGTCAGCTCGTTGTTGACGGCGACCGTCACACGCAGCGCCCGTCCGGGTTGAGGCGAAACGGCTGATGTCGGCCTCGAACGGGCGTGTAGCCGCCCTCGTGCTCGACCACCAGTTCGTCGTCGACCCACACCGACGCGCGGTGCGTCGCGGCAGTCGAACCGGAGCACGACCCGCTGTCCAGCCCACCCGGCGGGGACATGCACGGTGCGCTGATACCAGACGTCGCCGACGAGGTCGTGGAGCTCCTCGTCGACGAACAGATCGTTGTAGCTGGCGGGCACGGCGATGTCGCGGGCCTCGGCGAGCGGTCCGCGCCACCACCCGTCGCGCCGGCCGGCTCCGGCGGCGTCGGGCGTGAACGCCCAGAGGCCGTCGAGCCGTTTGCATTCCCGAATCCCGTTGTCCTGTGGTCTCAGCATCTCATCCCCTCGACCATCCCTCAAGGGGACGCAAACGTTTGCATTCCAGCTTGGCACACCGCATCGACCCGACGCACGTTCCGGTGGAGGGTCGCGTCGATCAGGCGGTCGGACCGAGGGAGTAGGCGCCCGGTCTCGGGGTGGTGATACCAGCCGCTGGCGGCGTGGGTCCCGCCGTCGACGTGGAGGGTCTGGCCGGTGATGTAGCCCGCCATCTCGCTGGCGAGGAACACCGCGGCGGCCGCCATCTCGTCGACGTGGCCGGCGCGCCCCATCGGCACCGTCGAGCGGAAACGGTCCTCGTCACCGGGCTGGGCGAGTGCCTGGATCCCCTCGGTGATCGTGATGTCGGGGGCGAGCGCGTTCACCCGGATGCCGTACGGGGCGAATTCGAGCGCCGCGGTCTTGGTGAGGTTGATCACGCCGGCCTTGGCCGCGGCGTAGGCCGCGTAGCCGGGAGCGGCGCGTACACCCTCGATCGAGGTGACGTTGATGATGCTGCCGCCGACTGCCGGCGTCGATCATCACCCGGGCGATTCGTTGCGTGCACAGCAGCACGTGGCGGAGGTTCGAGCGGTAGAGCGCGTCCCAACCGTTCTCGCTCGTGTCGAGGATCGACGACCAGAACGTGCCGCCGGCGTTGTTCACGAGGATGCTCGCCGGCCCGAGTTCGGCGGTCGTCTGCGCGACGGCGGCGTCGACCTGGTCGGCTCTCACGCACGTCGGTGACGATGCCGAGCGCGCCGATCGCGTCAGCGGCGGCCGCGCACGTCTCGGCATCGCGTTCCCAGATCGCCACCGACGCGCCGAATGCAGCGAGTCCGGCCGCCACACCCTTGCCGATGCCGACCCCGCCGCCGGTCACGACGGCGACGCGGCCGGTCAGCAGGATGTTCGACGGATCGATTCCGGAGGCCATGTACGTTTCCCTCGATGAAGTTCTCGGTGTCGTACCCGATCCTGGCACACCCGCCCGACCCCGACCTCTTGACCGGTGACGGGTTGGCGGCGTTCTGCCGGGCCGCCGAGCGGGCAGGTTTCGATGGCATCGGCTTCACCGACCATCCGGCCCCGACCGACCGGTGGTTGAACGCGGGCGGCCACGACGCCTTCGATCCGATGGCCGCGTTCGCGTACTGTGCGGCGGTCACCGAGCGGCTGATGCTGATCCCGAACATCTACGTGTTGCCGTACCGCAACCCGTTCCTGGTCGCGAAGGCGGCGGCCACCGTCGATGCGCTGTCGGGCGGTCGCTTCATCCTCGCCGTCGCGACCGGCTACCTGCGCGGCGAGTACAAGGCGCTGGGCGTCGACTTCGACGAGCGCAACGATCTGTTCGACGAGGCGCTCGAGGTGATCCGGGGCATCTGGACCACCGACGACTACACCTACGCGGGCCGGCATTTCGAGGCCGTCGGTCAATCGGCCAACCCGAAGCCGCGGGCTCTGCCGCCGATCTGGATCGGCGGCAACAGCCGGTTGTCGCGGCGTCGGGTCGCCGCGGTGGCCGACGGATGGAGCCCGTTCCCGGCGCCTCGGGTGCTGGCCACCACCGCCAAGACGCCGCCGTTGGAGACGGCCGAGGACCTCGCGGTGATGCTCGACGAACTGTGGCGTTTCGTCGACGACGCCGGCCGCGATCGGGCGGCGATCGACATCGCCTTCACGCCTCCGTCCCTCTCCGATCCGAAAGCCGGCCGCACGAGTGCGGACGCCACGCTCGACACCATCGCCGAACTCGCTGCAATCGGTGTCACCTGGACCGGCCTCGCCGTACCCGGCGACTCACTCGCTCACGCTCTCGAAGTCCTCGAGGAACTCGGCAGTACCGTCATCGCTCCGTCCGCGGGTTGAGGATGCGCAACGACTCCCGAGCGACGATTGTCGATGTTGCGGCGCTCGCCGGGGTGCACGCGGGCACGGTCTCGCGGGCGTTGAGCAGGCCCGACAAGGTCGCGCCGGCCACCCGCGAACGTGTCGAGGCGGCGGTCAGGGAACTCGGATTCGTGCCGTCGCGGGCGGCGCGTGGCCTGATCACGGGCAAGACGGGCTACGTCGGAGTGATCGTCCCCGACATCACCAACCCGTACTTCGCCGTGCTCGTCCGCTCGATCGAGCACGCCGCCCGCGATGCCGACTTCCAGGTGCTGCTGGTCGACACCGGCGAGCGCCGCGACGAGGAGGTGCGAGCCGCGGGGGACTCGCCCGGGAGGTCGACGGCTTCATCGTGTTGTCGCCGCGCCGCTGCACCGCGAGCTCGACGCGATCGGCGACACGCCGGCCGTGTTCGTCAACCGGCAGGTACCCGGCCGGGCATCGGTACTCCTGCGGTCGGCGGCCGCGGCGGGGGAGGCCTTGCGCGCGCTCGCCGAGGTGGGACACACCAAGGTCACGTACCTTCGTGGCCCGCAGGGCTCGTGGGCAGCGATCGAGCGGCGCGATGCGGTGCGCCGGACGAGCCGCGCAGTGGTGTCGAGATCGTCGAGATCGCTTTGGACGATCCGACATTCGAGGGGGGCGTGGCCGCGGTCGAGCAGTCGGTCGGCAACGGCTCGACGGCGGTGATCGCGTTCAACGACCAGATGGCGCTCGGCGTGCTCGCCGGCCTCACGCAGCGGGGGATCCGGGTGCCCGACGAGATGAGCATCGTCGGGTGCGACGACGTACCGATGGCGGCCATGGTCGCTCCGCCACTCACCACGATCCGCATGCCGACCGACGAGGCCGGAGCTGTCGCGGTCGGGCTGCTCGCCGACAGCACTGCCAAGGTCGAGCTCTTCGGTTCACTCGTGGTGAGGGCGTCGACGGGTCCCGTCGTGGCGAAACCGAAACCCGATCGCAGGAGGCGCTAGCGACTCGGTCAGCGGAACAACGCGTCGGCGAGCAGTTCGGCCTGACGATGCCAGTCGCCGGCGGCGAGCGTGAAGACGACGCGGTCGGCACCGAGCGCGGCCCATCCGGCGACACGTTCGACGACAGCGTCCGCGTCCCCCGGTGACGAGGATCGACGGGATCGCCTCGGCAGGCATGCCGAACACGCCGTCGGGATCCGTGAGCTGTCGGACGATCTCGTCACGGGCGGGAAGGCCGGGTCGCCGTCGAGCGCGACGGCGATGCTGCCGGTGACCGTCGGCACGGCGCGTCCGGCATCGACGGCGAACTCGACGGAGGCGCTCGACGGACGGCGCGGCGACCTCCGGGGGCACCGGCATAGCGAACCAGCCGTCCCCGTGGCGAACGGCGCGCCGAGCGCGGCATCGGCCGTTCCACCCACGAGGATCGGAGGGACCGTGGCGCCGGGGGCGAGCTCGACCACGGGTGCGCCGTCGACGTCGGGGAGCCGCGCCGGCTTGCCGGCGATGAGGTCGGGCAACACGGCGAGTGCCGCGTCGGTGCGCGCCCCACGCTCGTTGCGCGGCACCCCGGTGGCGCCCACGATCGATCGTGACGGTCGCCGCCGACGCCCGCGCCGAGCAACACGCGGTCGCCCGACACGAGCTGCAGCGACGCGACCTGCTTGGCGATCCAGGCCACCGGGCGGATCGGAACGATCGACCACGCCGAGACCGAGCTTGACGCGCTCGGTCGCTCCGGCCACCGCCGCCAGCACGATCATGCTGTCGACGAGCGGCGCGCCGGTGCCGGCGACGAGCTGATCGACGGCCCACACCGACTCGAAACCGAGGTCCTCGGCGTGGCGGGCCGCGGCGACGACGTCTCCGGGGCGGCTGTCAGGAGCGCTCATCGTCGGGAGGAAGACGCCGATCTGCGGATCATCCATCGTGGTTCTCCTTGTGCTGGTCAGTTCCTTCTTGTAACCACCTTCACTATCCGGCAAGATCGAACGTCGATGGAAGACGGCACATCGCAGCAACCGAGGCACACCGAGGGAACCGGCACGTTGCCCCGACCGGACGAGACCGCCACCTGTGAGCTGCGCGACCTGCTCGATCGGCTCGGCGACAAGTGGTCGTTGCTCGTGGTCGAGCTGCTCGGTCACGGCGTCCTGCGATTCTCCGAGCTGAAGCGCCAGATCGACGGCATCAGCCAACGCATGCTCACGCTGCACACTGCGCCACCTCGAACGAGACGGGCTCATCACGCGCACGGTGCACCCGGTCGTTCCACCCCGCGTCGACTACGAACTCACGCCGCTCGGCCGCAGCCTGCTCGAGGCCGTGCACCCGCTGGTGTCGTGGAGCCGTGAGCACCGGCCGACGATCGCGCCCGCCCGGGCGGATTTCGACCGGCATGCCGCACCGTTCGACAAGTCGCAGGACTGAGCGAGGCCCGTTGGTCGTGCTGCGGTCAGGCGTGACGTTGGAGCGCCTCGGCGACCGTCGCAACCTCGGGTGACGGCGTGCCGGGTAGACGAACCAACGCCAATCGGCGGGTCTCGCGTGGTTGCCGCGAACCGAGACGGTTCGTATGCCATCGGGGAGCCGTGGGGTGAGGGAAGGGGCGATCGTGGTGACAGCCAGGCCGGCTTCCACGAAGCGAAGTTTTCCGAGCCAATCACGCACGACGTATCGAATATCGGCGCGTTCGGCCAAGCCGGGCCAGACGCCCATCAACGAGTCGCCGCCCTCGCTCGGAGTACCGACCCACACCAAACCGGCCAGTTCCTCCACCTCGACGGCCCGCCGTCGGGCCAGCGGGTGGTCGCGCCCGACGGCCACCACGAGATCGCGTTCGGCGAGCGTCGACACGTCGAGAGCCGGTGACTCCGAATCGAGTGGGCGGTAGGGCGGGATCTGGGCGACGACGGCGAGGTCGAGCGTGCCGGCACGAATGGCGCGCGTCAATGCTGGAGTGGTCGCTTCGCGATAGGTGACGAGCAGGTCGGGATGATCAGCGCGTAGGCCTGCGAGCAGGTCGGGGATCAGCGATGCGCTCGTGATCGGGAATCCTCCGAGGCGAACTCGTCCTGATGCGCCCGTTCGAGTGTCGGCAAGCGCGGCTTCGAGTTCGTCGACGATCAGCCGGGCCCTCGGCAACAAGCGACTGCCAGTCGCGGTGAGGCGAACCCCGTCGCGGTGGCGCTCGAACAGCAACTGGCCGGTCGCTCGCTCGAGCGCTGCGACCTGACGGGACACGGCGGACTGGGAGTAGCCGAGCGATGCCGCCGCCGCCGTGAACGACCCATGTTCGGCCACGACGAGCAGCACCCGCAACGCCGAGGGACTCAATTCAGCCATGCCAACATGGTATGGCAGAGCTACCAAACCTGCGCTTGTCGCATGCCGCGATGTGTCCGTACCGTCGCGCTATGGCCTCCCGCACTGCACTTGTCACTGGCGCCAACCAGAACCTCGGTCGTGCGCTCGTCGCCGGACTCGCCGCCGGGATGACGCCGGCCGACCGTGTCCTGCTCACCGGTCGCGACCCCGTCCGCGTCGCCACCGCCGCCCGTGAGCTGAGCGCCGCCAACGCCGGTGGAGCCATCATCGAGCCACGCGTCCTCGACGTCCGCGATTCGCGAGCCATCCACGACCTTGCCGCGGAAGTCGGCGAGATCGACATCGTCTTCTCCAATGCCACCGCCCGGATGCATCCCGACGATGACCCGGCGGCGCTGGTCGACGTGGTGGCCGACACCAACAACGTGGCCACGAACGCGATCCTGCGCGAATTCATCCCTCGAATGCGACCGGGCGGCCGGCTCGTCGTGGTGGCGAGCGCGCTGGGAACCCTCGACAAGCTGACACCCGTGGCGCGACCCGTTTCGCCGTTGCAGCCGACAGCGGCCTGGACGCGGTGGATCGATTGATCGATGCCTGGCGGCGGTCCGTGAAAGCGGGCCGCGCCGTCGACGACGGATTCGGCACCTGGCTGAACATCCCGTCCAAGGTCGCCCAGGTCGCGGCCGTCCGAGCGGCCGCCCTCGACCGACGAGCCGACCACGTTCGAGACGGCGTCCTCCTGATGGCCCTCTGCCCCGGTCTCATCGACACCGGCGCGTCACGGCCCTGGTTCCCGGACATGAGCGGAGCGCAGACACCCCAGGAGGCAGCCGCCTGGCCGGTCGAGCTTGCACTCTCCGACCAATTCGATCCCGCCTACTACGGCGAACTCGTGCAATTCGGCACCGTGTTGCCGTGGGAGTCGGGAACCCCGGTACGACACCACGCAATCGCGGCATCGTGACGCCCGCTGTGACGAAGGCGCCAGCTCGTCCAGGGCGACTTCATGTCACTCGACAACGATGGACCGTCACGTTTCACGACCTGGCTGACCACCCTCTCCTTGGGCACGGGCATTTCTGTAAAAGGCGGGTGAGTCTGCTCACCCATATGGGTAGGAACCGGTGTTCGTGTTTCATCGAATTCGGATCGGGCACGCCCCAAGTGCGGGCCCGACCGAGGAGGGAAGCAGATGAATTCAGTATGGAACTATCGGAGCGAAGTGGAACTCGCCGACCGGAGGCTCGTCGGATATGACGTCGAGGCCGCCGACGGACACATCGGAAAGATCGACGAGGACAGCAATGTCGCCGGCCGGGCACACGTGGTCGTCGACACCGGATTCTGGATCTTCGGGAAGAAGCGGCTGATTCCAGCCGGCGTCATCCAGAGCATCGACGACGAGAACGAGACGGTTCAGATCGCACTGACGAAGGACCAGGTCAAGTCGGCGCCCGACTTCGAGGCCGACCTGCGGGACGACCGGGACGACTTCGACATGTACGACACCTACTACGGACCGCTCGCCGGTAGTCGGACAGTCCGGTAGTCGGCACGACGCCGAGTCACTCGGTGACCGGCTTGCGAGTGGTCTGACCCGATCCGGGTCAGGCCACTCGCTCGCGGCGGGAGCGGCTCTCGCCTCCGTCCCGGACATCTCGCTCCCTGCGGCGCCGATCTCGGCGACACGGCCGTCTCGGCTCGAAACAGAACCATGCACAAATAACGAATCCGAGATCGGCAGGTTCCTTTCGAGCAGATTGCTTGTTGATGGCGGGCGCATTTGTCAATAAGGCTCCCACTCGGCGAGTGGGAATACCGAAGAACCCGAGCACCGACCCCCCAGTCGTCGGAGGAATCAGTCGTCGGGGGAATTGGATGCTTCGGCTGCACGGTCGAGGTCGTCGAGGAGTCGCCCGATGACCGCCTCGGTCTCGGCGAGTCCGGTCTCCATCCCGAGCGACTGCTCGAGCATCAGTCCGCGGACATCCCGGCGATCAGGACCAGGATCGACACGACGGGTACTCCGTGCAGGTCGACGCCGCTCGCGGCGAGGTGATCCTGGAGCAGTTCGAGTTGGATCTTGCGGAACTGCTCGGCATAGGTGGCGAGTTCGCTGCGGACGATCTTGCGATGGTTGGCGAGGGCCATCAGTTCGCTGAGCAGCGCGGTGCCGTCGGGGTCCTTGCTCACATCCCACAGCCGGCGCAAGGGTCGGGGTGACGAGATGGTGCGCTTTTGCCGTTCGAGCTGTTGATCGGCGCGGCGCTTCAGGACGGCGAGGAACAGGTCGTCGAGCGTGCCGAAGTAGTAGTGGACGAGCGCAGGGGTGACGCCAGCGTCCTTGGCGATGCGCCGGGAACTCACGGCCGCATAGCCGTCGTCGATCATGATCCGTTCGGTCACGTCGAGGAGCCGGACCGTGTCTCGGACGTCTCGGTGCCCATGCGGCGGGGTTTGGCCATGTCTGATTCTTTCACCCCGGTTCTCGACGCCCTCGGTTCCACCCGCCCCATCGGCGTTCTCGTGAACATCTTGCGCGCAGACGCCGCAAGAAGTTCACGAGAACAACCAGGGGATCAGGTCCCGACGGCGGCGCGGACCGCGTTGATGATCCCCTGGTAGCCGGTGCACCGGCAGAGGTTGCCGGACAGGCCGACGCGGATCTCGTCGTCGGTCGGATCGGGGTTGTCGCGCAGGAACGCGGTGACCGACACGACGAAGCCCGGGGTGCAGAAGCCGCACTGCAGGCCGTGCTCGTCGCGGAACGCGGCCTGCACGTTCGACAGTTCGCCGTCGGGGCCGGCGATCCCTTCGATCGTGGTGACCTCGGCGCCGTCGGCCTGCACGGCGAACACGAGGCAGGCCCGCACGGCGTCGCCGTCGAGCAGCACCGAGCACGCGCCGCACACGCCGTGCTCGCAACCGAGATGTGTGCCGGTGAGGCCGCACCGCTCGCGGAGGTAGTCGGCGAGCGTCAGCGAGGCGGCACCGACGCGCGCCGGCGGACACCGTTGACCGTCACCGCAATACCGATGTCGTGATCTGGCCAGTGGTCGTGGTCAGTCACGGAGTGCCTCCTCGATGGCGCTCGCCCAGGCCCGAGCGACGACGGTCGCGCCGACGCGCCGGCGATAGTCGGCGGACCCGTTGAGGTCGTACGGGATCGGACGTCAGGTCGTCGACGGCGGCCCGACCGAGCGCCGACGCGTCGACCTCGCTCGCGCGGCATCCCGAGCACCGACTGCTCGGCGGCGGTCGCCCGCACCGGCGTCGAGCCCAGGCCGAACAGCCCGATCGCGCAGCGCTGCACCGCGCCCTGCGGCGTCGACCTCGACGGCGACGCACGCACCGGCGATGGCGAAGTCGCCGTGGCGTCGCGCCACCTCCTCGACCGCGAAGCCGCACCGGCCGGTCCAGATCGGGAACCCGACGCGGGCGAGGATCTCGTCGTCGTCGAGCGCGGTCGACCATGTGCCGGTGAAGAACTCGGCCGCCGGGATCGTCGCGCCGGCCGCGCGGCGACACCGCCTCGAACTCGGCGTCGAGGGCGAGCGCGACCGCCGGGCAGTTCGGATGCGGGATCGGCGTGGGCGAGCGATCCGCCGATCGTGCCGCGGTTGCGGATCTGGAAGTGCCCGATCAAGCGGGACGGCCCGCGCCAGCGAGCGGCACGAGCCGAGCGACGTCGGCGTCGCGCTCGACCGTCGGCCTGCGTGGTCGAGGCGCCGATCCACACCGCATCCGTCGCGCTCGTTCGATGCCGCGCAGTTCCTCGACGCGGCGGAGGTCGACGACGTGCTCGAACACGGCGAGGCGCATCGACAGCAGCGGGATGAAGCTCTGGCCGCCGGCGAGGACCTTGGCGTCGTCGAGGTCGGTGAGCAGCTGGAGGACGCCGTCGATCGTGTCCGGCGCGTGGTAGTCGAACGGTGCCGGCTTCATCCGTCGCCCCCTGTCGCCTGCCGTGGGCCTCGTCGATCAGGGCCACGATCGTCGCCGGGCTGAGCGGCAGCCGGGTGATCGTGACGCCGAGCGGCGCGAGCGCGTCGGCGATCGCGTTCGCGACGGCGGCGGGCGCGCCGATCGCGCCGCCCTCGCCGACGCCCTTGTAGCCGCCCGGCCCCGGCCCGGGTGAGCCCTCCGTGTGGACGTACTCGATGATCGGCACCTCGGTCGAGGTCGGCAGCAGATAGTCGACGAACGTGGTGGCGAGCGGGTTGCCCTCCTCGTCCCACGGGAAGTCCTCGAGGAGCACGCCGCCGATGCCCTGCACCGTGCCGCCGGCGATCTGACCCTCGACGACGTTCGGGTTGATCATCGGCCCGCAGTCCTCGGCGACGACGTAGCGCAGCAGCTCGACCTGGCCGGTTTCGATGTCGACCTCGCAGGTGCACACGTGGGTGGCGTTGGCCCAGATGCTGAACGCTTCGGCGCGGTAGCGGGCGCTCGCCTCGAGGCCCATCGGCACGTCGGTCGGGAGCTTGTCCTTGCCGAAGTAGGCGAGGTCGGCGATCTCGGCCATCGTCACGCTCGGCGACGGCGACCCCTTGACCGAGGCGAGACCACGCTCGACCACGATGTCGTCGGGCGACGCTTCGAGCACGTGGGCGGCGATCGCCGCGATCCGCTCGCGCAGGATCGCGGCCGTGTCGCGGACGGCACCGGCGACCATCGAGCCGCTGCGGCTGCCGCCGGTCCCCGCGCCGTACGGCGTGAGCGCGGTGTCGCCCTGGATCGTGTGGACGGTCGAGATGTCGACGCCGAGCGCGTCGGCGGTCAGCTGGATCGCCGTCGTCTCCAGGCTGTTGCCGGCCGAGCCGCCGGCCAGGTACACGCTGACGGCGCCCGGTGGGTTCGATGCGGATCGTCGCGCCCTCGCTGCCCGTGCAGCGCCATGCCGCTCGCCGTCGGCTCGACGTAGGTGCTCGTGCCGATGCCGAGGTATCGGCCCTCGGCACGCGCCGCCGCCTGCATGCGGCGGAACCCGTCGTAGTCGATCTTGTCGAGCGCGAGGTCGAACGTCTCGAGTGGGGTCACGTCGCTGTAGGTCATGCCGACCGCATTGGCGTAGGGCATCTCGTCGCTGCGCAGCAGGTTGCGCCGGCGGAGGTCGGCGGGGTCGATGCCGAGGCGGCGGGCGGCGATGTCGAGCATCATCTCGCGGGCGACGGTCTCGAACTGCCACGGCCCGCGGTACGCGGTGCGCCCCGGCGTGTTGGTGAACACGCACTTGGTGGTGAACGTCGCGTTCGGCAGTCGGTACGGGCCGGGGAAGATCATCCCGACGGCGGCGGAGACGAAGACCGGCCAGGGGATCGGATACGCACCGATGTCCTGGACGAGGTCGATCGTCGCGGCCTGGTACGTCCCGTCGGCGTCGAACGCCATCCGCACGCGGCCCTGCTCGCGGCGCGACGAACTCGCCATCAGGTTCTCGCGGCGGTCCTCGATGTACTTGAGCGCGGCCGGCACCTTGCTCGCCGCGAGCAGCATGCAGATGTCCTCGCGGTGCGGGTTGATCTTCTGGCCGAACGCTCCACCGGTGTCGCGGGCGATCACCCTGATGCGGTTCTCGGGCACGGCGAGCAGCCGGGCGGCGAACATCCGCAGGTCGTGCGGCGACTGCGACGCGGCCCACACCGTCAGCTCCTGGTCGGCCGCGCGACCACTCGACGACGATGCCGCGCGTCTCCATCGGCGAAGCGACGTAGGCCTGCTGGTAGATCGTCTCCTCGACGACGAGCGCCGCCTCGTCGAACACCGGGGCCAGCTGCTCGGCGGGGCGCCCGCCCAACCCTCCGCACGACGTTGCCCGGCCCAGCCGTCGAAGACGAGTTCCTCGTTCGTCTCGGCGGTCGCGTAGTCGACGACCGCGGTGAGCGGGTCGTACTCGACGTCGACGAGATCGGCGGCGTCCTCGGCGATGTAGCGATCCTCGGCCACGACGAGTGCGACGAGATCGCCGACGAAGCGGACCTCGTCCTCGGCGAGCGGGGGCCGCGGGCTGTCGGGGACGTCCTTGCCGGCGAGCGCGAACCACGCTTCGTGGACCCCGGGGTTGAGGTCGGCCGCGGTGAACACGGCGTGGACGCCGGCGAGTTCGAGCGCCGCCGAGGCGATCGATGCTGACGATCCGCGCCCTGGCGAACGGGCTGCGCACGAAGCAGGCGTGGAGCATGCCGGGCCGCACGACGTCGTCGACGTAGGTGCCGTGGCCGGTGAGCAGCCGCGGATCCTCGACGCGGGCGATGCGGGCGCCGGCGTAGCGGGTCGTCCCGGCCGTCAGGTCGGCGGCGTCACGTCCGGTCCTCCGTGACGGGCCGTTCGTCGTCCCGCCGTCATCCCACCACGGCATCATCTTCATCACCATGCCGTCGGGGTCGTGCACCAGCTCGAGGTACACGCCGACCTCGTCGACCGTGTCGAGGTAGCAGAAGCGCGAGCTGCTCATCACGCCCGACATCACCGGCGGGTACCCGTGCTCGATGGCGAAGGCACGCAGGCCGTCGTAGTCGTCGACGAAGTAGCCGTGGTGGTGGGCGCCCGGGCCGCGCCGTGCGAGGTGATCGAAGTGGACCCCCTCGCCGCGCAACGGTTGCATCAGTTCGATCATCATGTTGCCGCTGCGACCGAACGCGAGGCCGAGGTCGCACTGCACGGTCCGGCTCGAACCGTCGCTGTCGTGGATCTCCCACGGCGACGTCGACTCGAACTCGAAGTACCTCGTGCACCCGAACGACGTGCGCATCGACTCCTTGGCCGCTTCGAGGTCGGTCGACGACGTACGCCTGCTGGCGCAGGTACGGCCCGAGCCGCCCCATCACCGCGCCCAGATCTCGGCGCCGGGATCTCGCTCACCAGCGCTCCGCCGGGGTGTCGAGGTCCATCGGCCGGGCGTACGACGGGTCGTCGGTGTCCCACGTGCCCTTGATGAAGCCGGCGAACCCGCCCTGCGAGATCATCGACGTGTCGCCGTTCATCGTCCACTCGATCGTGCAGCGGCGCAGCGCGATCTTCCAGACGCCGTCGCGGCGTTCGAGCCGGTCGAGGTACCGGCCACCGATGAGGGCGAGGGTGCGATGGTCGCGCACCCGCATCGTGCCGATCACGTAGCTCTCGGCGTGAGCGACGTCGCCGTCGATCTGCACGTGTGCGTCGTGATGTTGTGCAGGTGGTCGATGAAGATCGACGAGTGGGCCTCGTTGGCGTACTCGCCGTACTCGGGGCCCGACTTCACCACGGGGCCGTGCTCGTCGATCGCGTCGTCGAAGTAGACGCTCGTCATCAGATTCGAGGTCGTGGCGGTCGTGGCCCCGCGACTGGTTCATCACGCAGTCGAGGATGTCCTGGCGGTCCCTCAGGTACCGCACCTCGGTCCGCAACGCGGTCAGCTCCTCCTCGTCGATCGTCATCGTGTCAGCCTTGCGTTCCGGCGAGCAGGTCGGGGATCGTCGGATCGACCTCGAGGCCGATCGAACGCATGAGGAACGCGACGGTCTCGTAGCAGCCGACCGTGAAGATGAGGTCGAACAGCTGCTGTTCGTCGAGTTCGGCGGCGAGCGTCGCCCACGTGTCGTCGCCGATCACACCGTCGTCGATCAGTTCGTCGACCGCGCGGATCGTCGCGGCATCGAGCGGGGCGAAGAACGGCGCGTCGGGCCCGTAGGCGATGCGCGCGATCTCCTCGTCGGTGAGGCCGGCGTCGCGGCCGTTGAAGAAGTGCTGGGCCCAGACGTAGGCGGCCTGACGCTTGACGGCGACGCGCAGCACGACGATCGCACGGAGGCGGATGGGCAGCGTGGTGCCGTGCAGCACGTGGCCGTTGAACGGGAAGAACGCCTGCGCCAACGCGGGGTGGTGGGCGAATGCACCGATCGCGGCGAGACCCTTCGGCCGGTCCGCACCGCTGGCCGCGGCAAACGTGTGGCCTTCGGGCGCACGCAGGGCCATCGCCGCGTCGATCACCTCGCGTGGCCACTCCTGCGGTGGGAGCGGCGGGTACACGAGTCCCGCCTGATGAGGCGTCAGACGATGACACGGCCACCGTTGACCCCGAGCACCTGGCCCGTGATGTAGCTCGAATCGTCGCGGGCGAAGAATGCGCACGCCGCAGCGATGTCCTCGGGTTTGCCGACGCGGCGCACTGGCGTGGACTTCTCGTGGACCTCGACGCCTTCGCCGAGCATGCCCGCATCCTCTGCGCTCGCGCAGGCTCGGGGTGTCGACGAAGCTCGGCGGCACGGCGTTGACGGTGATGCCCTTCGGGCCGAACTCCTTGGCCAGCGAGCGCGTCATCGAGATGACCGCCCCCTTCGACGCCGAGTAGTGGACCTGCCCGGCGTTGCCGGTCTGCGCGCTGGAGGACGAGATGTTGACGATGCGACCCCAGCCGGCCTCGATCATGTCGGGGAGCACGACCTGGCAGAGGTCGAAGATGCCGCGCACGTTGACCGCGAACACCTGCTCGAACTCCTCCTGGCTGATCTTGAGGAACCTCGAGAACGGCGAGATGCCGGCGTTGTTGATCAGGATCGTCGCCGCACCGAGTTGGTCGCGGACCTCGGCGACTCCGGCTTCGATCTCGTCACGGTCGGCTGACGTCGACGGTGACGCCGATCGCGGTGCCGCCGTCGGCCACGATGGCTTCGGCGGTGGCGACGGCACTGTCGCCGTTGCGATCGAAGATCGCCACGGACGCGCCGTCCTGGGCGAGGCGAGTGGCGATGGCGATGCCGATGCCGGAGCCACCGCCGGTGACGATCGCGGTGCGGGGGGTGGACCAGGCGGGAACAGGAGTCATGGGCGAACGCTCACTTGTCGTCGAAGGGCTGTACGGGTGTTTAGCACGCGATGTGGTGGGTCACCAACCGCGCCCGCGGCATCGTACGACACCACGTCAGGATGCGGATCCAAAGCGACTCCCGCGCGCGTCTCGCGGCAGTCTGCGCAGGTCCGTCAGGCGGCCGACGTGGCCTGCGCGGCGATCGAGAAGCGCTCGAGATGGCCTTGCATGTCGGGCATCGCCAGCCGTTGCCGGGCGCCCTCGTAGGCGGCCTCGACGATGTCGCTCGTGATCCGTCCGGAGAACAGCGTGGTGCCGGCGAGTTCGAGCGCGACGCGTCCGGGACGAAGCAGCAACACCTCGTGGCCGAGGCGCCGCAGGTACGCCACCTCGCGCAGCACCGTACGATTCGGCCACATCCGCAACAGCCGACCCGGGCCGCTCGGCGGATCGGCGGGGTCGAACGTGATTGCGCTGATGGCCAGCACGGCTCGGGACGGCAGCCGGGCGGCCAGGTCGAGATTGCTCGCCGACCGAATTCCACCGTCGACGAGTCGGGCACCGTCGACGCGCACCGGCGGGTAGAGCCCGGGGATCGCACACGACGCCTGCAGTGCCCGGCGCAATGTCGCCGCGTGGCGTGCCCTTGGAGGGGTCGGCTTCGAGCATCACCCGCCGGCCGCTGTCGACATCGGACGCCACGGCGCAGATCCGTCGGTCGGGCCACGCCTCGGGGTAGTACTCCGAGGCCCAGTCGTTCGACTCGCCGAGCGACAACATGGCGCCGGGGAAAGCCCGCCGGACGATGCCGGGTGGCTCGGGAAGCGGCACCCGAACCGGGCTCATGGCTCGCGTGAGCACCCACGTCGACCCGATGGCGCGCCGGCCGAGCTCGGGCCACGACCGCCACGCACGGGTCGTCTCCAGCGGGGCAGCGTCATCGGCCGGATCGCCGTCACGATCGACGTCACGATCATCTGGCCGGTCGGTGCACACCCGGGCGGCGATCTCGTCGAGCGGCACGCCGAGCTGCACGTCGGCGGCCACCGTGGAACCGGCCGAGGTGCCGATCGCCGCCGACGCGTCGGCGACGTCGAGTGCCGGCCTCCTTCAATGCCATGAGGATGCCGGCACTGATCCCGATCGCCATGGCTCCGCCGCCGCCGATGACCGCCGTGAAGCCACTTCCGTTGCGTGCCGCGTCATGATCATCCCTTCTCGAGCCCTTGCCGCGGTGACGAGTTCGTCGACCGCGCCGGCGATGCAGTCCTCGTAGAACTCCGGATCGGGCATCGCGTCTCGATCGGCCGTGAAGCAGAAGATCACACGATCACCGTAGCTACCGATGCCGTTGTTCAAGGCCATCCCGTCGAGCACCGGCCCGAGCCCGGTCAGTGTCGACCATCTTGGCGCCGCAGAAGTACATCGGGGTCATGCGGCCCCGGAACGTTGCTCACGAGCGTGTGCACGGCCAGCGTTCGACCCGTCCGGCTCAGCGCCCGCACGGCCGTGCGCTGGACCGTTCCCGACAAGCCACCCAACGCTTCCTCCGTCATCGCCATCAACGATCGGACCGGATACGCGCCGGACTCCTTCACGTGCGACGTCGACGTCACGATCCGGCGGAGCCGCTCGAGGGGGTCGGCCTCGTCGGTCGCCAATGTGATCGGCGCCAGGGCGAACTGGTTCCCGGCGGTCGCCGCCGACTTCGAATCCGCCGATCCCGTCGGGATGTTCGCGTCGGACTTCTGGGTCATCGTCGGCCGGATCGAGATCGGCATCATGGCGAGCAACGACTCGGTCGGGAGTTCGTCCTTGTCGAGCAGGTAGGTGCGCATCGCCCCGCCGATGACCGCCACTCCGATGTCGTTGATCTTCGCCTCGGGCATGCCCTTGCGGATCCCCTTCAGGGTGTCGATCGTCGTGTACGACGTGCCGACCACACGGTGCGGCCCGACCGGTTGATTGAACCGGGTGCCCTGCGGCAGGCTGGCCGGCGACGTGACCTCGGGGTTCCGGCTGTCGCGGGCGAGCATCGGCAGCTGCATGGCCGCGTTGCGGAACGACTTCATCACGGCCGCCGGCCGGGTCAGCCCGTGGATCGCCGCGAGCCGGAGGAGTTCGGCGTCGCTCGGAATCGGATCGGGCTCCCACTCGTAGCCGTCGGCCGGCGGTGGTGGCGGGGCGTCGGGCTCGTGGGTGTGGATGGCGGTGAGGATCTCGGCACCGGCCACGCCATCGATCGCCGCGTGGTGCACGCGCAGGAACACCGCCATCGATCCTTTGGGCACGTGGCCGATCCCGTCGAGCCCGTCGATCAGGTACAGCTCCCAAGGGGGACGGCTGAGGTCGAGCGGGCGGGCATGGATGCGGGCGATCTGCGTGCAGAACTGCCGCCAGCTGCCCGGCCGCGGCAGGGCGATCTCGCGCACGTGGTACTCGAGGTCGAAGTCGCCGTCGCGGACCCAGTACGGCCGGTCGAGGCCGAACGGCACGTTCAGGATCCGTTCGCGGAAGCTCTCGGCGACGTGCAGACGATCCTCGATGTAGGCGAGGACGTCGTCGTAGTCGGGTGGACCGTCGGCGCACGTCGACGTGTCGTAGATCCCGACCATGCCGATCGTGTTGTGGGCGTGCGGCGAATCGATCGCCACCATGGTCCAGTCGGATGTGGACAGTTGTCGCATGGATTCCCCTATGCCTGCGGTTGCTCGGTTCGCGATGACGACGCGGCGGTGAGGCCGCTCGACACGAGTATGGACGAGAGGTGTTCCTCGTAGACGGACGTCCGGCCGGTCGTGACGTGGCCGCGTGGCCGCCAGAGGATCGACGGCTCGTCCCAATGCCGCCACAGTGCGGCGGCACCCGCCGGCGCGGCGATGCGGTCGATCTGTCCGGCCACGATGAACCGTCGCTCCTTCGGCACGAGGCACGGGCCGGCGAGTGGCGACACCGGCCGCAGGGCGATCGTGGCGCGCTCGTCGAAGAGCGCCTGGTGCAGCCGGCGTTTCGACGGCACGGCGGGCTCGGCTGCCCGCAACGACGCCGCGAGATCGGCCTGCGGGACGAGCGCGATCACGCAGGCCAGGTCGGCCTCGAGTGTCGCCAGGAGGCTGCACACGTACGAGCCGAGCGACAGGCCGAGCACGCCGACCGACGTCGCGCCGTGTTCGGCGCGGAGCCACGAGCAGCAGTCGGCGAACGTCCCAGATCGATTGCGTCAGACCGAGCACGTTGTTCACCGGGTAGACGTTCGACACGAACATCCGATCCGGGGCGAAACCTTCGCGCGCGCGGACCATGCAGCGGAAGCACAGGGAGGGCGATGTTCACGCCGAGTTCGTCGTGCAGCCGCCGAACGCGGAGCATTTGGTGGTCGCGCACGCGTCCCATGCTCTGGCCGTGCACGGCGACGAGCCAGGGCCGCGGTTCACCGTGGTGTCGCATCAGCCGAACCGGCACGGCCCGGTTGGCGGAGAACGATCGCCATCGTTCGCCGCCGGGCTCCCCGTCGACGGGGTTCCAGCCACTGTCGAAGGTGAGCTCGTCGAGCCCGCCGCGCAGCGGAGCGACCGTGCCGCCGGGAACCACTGTCGGAGCCGGGTGACGGAGCGTGTGGTCGTCGAGCCACCCGGCCCGGTCGTAGAACGCGACGGCTTCGTCGAGTTCGGCGGACAGCGTGGCGGTAGTGGTCGTCCGACCCCGTGGACGACAGCAGACCCATCGGAAACGTCATCAACGTGTCGACGGCGATCGCCCCGGCCAGACCCAACGATGGTTCCGGCGTTGGGACGCCGGCCACGACGGAGATACCTCGGCGCCGAGCTCTTGCGGCGCGCAGCGTGTCGCGCACACCGATCGCGCCGGCCGCGACGAACGGAGCAGCCGCCAGAGCCCCGAGCACTCGTTTCACGCTGGCCATCGTTCCCCTCACTGCAGCGACCCTGCGAGGAGAGAGAGTCTCACACACTCCGGCATTCCGGCAATTGCCGATCAGTCGCAGAGGCCCGCGAGGAGTTCACGGGTGCGGCGGATGGAGCGCTTCGGATCGTCGCCGACCGGGAAGATGGCCGCGTGGATGTCGGTCGCGCCGGCGTCGAGCAACGACTGCAACTGCGTGGCGACCGAGGCCTCGTCGCCGACGATCGCCGTGTCGGCGGCGGATTTCGCACCGCCGAGCTCGACGACGCGGCGGAAGTTCGGCCGGCTGGCGTACAGCGAGGCAGCCTGCACCTGTGCGGCCCGCGCTTCGTCGACGTCGTCGTGGACGGCCACCGGCAGACCGGCGACGATCCGCGGGGCCGGTCGTCCAGCCGCGCGGGCCGCCTCGTTGATCACCGGCGCGATATGTTCGGCGATCACCTGCGGCGTCGCCAGCCAGAGCACGGTGCCGTCCGCGACCTCGCCCGCCACTCGCAGCAGGCGCGGCCCGAGCGCCGACACGAGGACGGGGACGGGGTGGTCGGGCGGCACCATCCGGCCGGCGCTGTGCACTGTCCAGTGGACGCCGTCGACATCGATCGTGTCGCCCCGCAGCAGCCCGACGAGGATCCGCACGTATTCCTCCGTGTTGGCACCCGGGGAGTCGTAGTTCAGTCCATACACGTCGCGCACGACCGCCTCGTGCGACGGCCCGATGCCGAGGGTGAGACCGGGCCGCCCCATCGCCTTGGTCACCGATGAAACCCGGTTGGCCTGTAGGAGTGGGTGGCACGGGTAGGTCTGCAGCACGGCCGTGCCGAGTTCGATGCGCTGTGTGGCGCGCCCGGCGATCGCCATCGCGACCAGCGGATCACCCGTGACGCCGCTCGCGTACCAGAGTGACGAGAACCCGTCGGCCTCCGCCTGCACGGCTTGGCCGACGAGGGCATCTATCGTGGACGCCCAGCTGGTCAATCCGATGCGCATCGCGCCGGATGGTATCGGAGATTCGAACGGGTGCTGAACGGTTGGATAGCATCCGAAGTGCACGTGGGGAACGGGACGACAGACGAGGGGAAACGATGACCATCACCATCACGCCGATCAACGGCGCCATCGGCGCCACGATCACCGGAATCACCGGCTCCGAGGCGGCGACACCGGAGGTGGCGGGTCAGGTCCAGGATGCCATCGACCGGTACGGCGTGGTCGTGTTCCCCAAGCTGCACATCAACGACGACGACCTCGCCGCGCTCGCCCGGGCGCTCGGCGAGGTGGTGCTCCCGCTGCACGGGGCGCTGGAAGACCATCCTGAGATCGCGCCGATCACGCGCGACCCCGAGCAGGACAAGATGGCGCAGTACCGCGAGGCGACGTTCAACTGGCACACCGACGGGACGATGAGTGACGTGCCCGACAAGCTGACGATGCTCACGGCGATCCGCACCGCCGAAGGGGCCGAGGGCAACACCGAGTTCGCCACCACCTACGCCGCGTACGACGCCCTTCCCGACGACGAGAAGGAGCGGATCGACGGTCTGCGCGTCCGCCATTCCTTCACCAGCGCGCAGCGCAAGATCGAGCCCGACCCGACCGAGAAGCAGCTCGCCCAGTGGGCGAAGGTGCCGTCGCGCGAGCATCCGCTCGTATGGAAACGCAAGGACGGCCGTCGTTCGCTCGTGATGGGGTCGACCGCCGAGGCCGTGCTCGACCTGCCCGACAACGAGGGGCAGGCCATCCTGCAGCAGCTGATCGAGTGGGCGACGCAGCCGCAGTTCACGCTGTCGCATTCGTGGCACGAGGGCGACCTCGTGATCTTCGACAACACCGGCCTGCTGCACCGGGCGATGCCGTACGCAGCCACGTCGCAACGGCTGATGCACCGCGCCACCGTCGCCGGCGAAGAAGCCTTCGCGTGACCGAGCGATGGCGATGTAGTGCGCCAATGGCCCCACATCGCCATCGCCTTGCCGGGCGGCGCCGAAGCGATGGCGATGTAGTGCGCTATTGACCCGACATCGCCATCGCCTGGCACGTGTTGGGGACCACGCCGAGTTGCACGTGTGCGGGGCGGGGAGCCATGGTGGATTCCTGCAGATGGCGCCCGAGCACAGGAGGTTCGTCGGATGAGGGAACAGCGGCGCGGTGGGAAGATCGCCATGGACGCGGACGAGCGCGATGCGTTCCTCGCGGCCGAGCGGACGTGTCGCGTGGCGACCGTGCGCGGTGACGGGGCGCCGCACGTGACGCCCCTGTGGTTCGCGTGGGACGGTTCGTCGCTCTGGCTGACCTCGATCGTCAAGAGTCAGCGCTGGACCGATCTCCAACGCGACGGCCGCGTCAGCGTGGTCGTCGACGCCGGCGAGGACTACATGGAGCTGCGCGGCGTCGAGATCAGCGGTGTGGCGACGCCGGTCGGCGAGATCCCGCGCACGGGGGAAGCGGCACCCGAGCTCGACGAGGCGGAACGCCTCTACGCCGCGAAGTACACCGGCGGGCAGATGTACCACGACGGCCGCCACGCGTGGCTGCGGATCGTGCCCGACAAGATCGTCAGCTGGGATTTCCGCAAGCTGGCGGCACTCGGGAAATGATGCCGACTGCCCGGCTCAGACCGATCCCGGCGCGTAGCTGACAACCTCGAGATTCCGGCCGACGAGGCGCCGGACCTCGTCGAGGTCGTCCGGCAGCGCGCCCGCCGCCATCGCCTGGACGCACACGTTGCCGAGCGCCGTCGCCTCCACCGGGCCGGCGGCGACCGGTACACCGGACAGGGTGGCCGTGCGTCGACAGAGCAATTCGTTCTGGGCTCCACCGCCGACGATGTGGATCGTGCTGACGCGGCGTCCTGCGAGCTGTGCGGCCGCGGCGACGGTGCGGGCATATCCCGCGGCGAGTGATTCGACGATGCAGGCGGTGATCGCGGCGGGCGACTCGAGCCGACCCTCGCCTGCCGGCGCCGGCCGCGTCGCGGATGCGCTGCGGCATGTCGCCTGGCGGGATGAACGTCGGATCGTCGACGTCGACGGTCGGGCCACCGCTCGGGAGTGCCGCGGCGTCGTCGAGCAGCTCGGCAAGATCCTGCTCGACGCCTTCGTCCGCCCAGGCGCGCATCGACTCCTGGAGGAGCCACAACCCGCCGACGTTGCGCAGGAAACGGGTACGACCCCCGACCCCGGCCTCGTTGGTGAAATTTGCGGCGCGGCTCGCCGGCGTGATCACCGGCTCGTCGAGCTCGAGACCGACGAGCGACCACGTGCCGCTCGCGACGTAGGCGAATTCGGCGCCGCGCGCCGGGACGCCCACGACCGCGGAGGCCGTGTCGTGCGACCCGACGGTCGTCACGACCACGGTGGCGGGCAGATCGAGATCACGTGCGACGTCGGACGTGATGACGCCCCGGACCGTGCCCGGCTGCTCCAACGGCGGGAACAACTCCGGCGGGATGCCGAGACGATCGAACAATGCGCCGCTCCACTCACGCCGACGTACGTCGACGAGCCCGGTGGTCGATGCGTTCGTGTACTCGGTGCGCATATTGCCGGTGAGCCAGTAGGCGAGCAGGTCGGGCAGGAGCAGGGCGTGTGCCGCGCGCTCCCAGATCGGCCGCGTCGCTCGGCGTCGAGCTGGTACAGCGTGCTGAACGGGAGGTGCTGGAGCCCGTTGATCTCGTACAGCTCGTCGGCGTCGACGAGGTCGTGGACCCGCCCCACCGCCGCATCGGTGCGGGTGTCGCGGTAGGCGATCGGGTCGGCGAGCAGGCTGCCGCCGGCATCGAGCAGGCCGTAGTCCACCGCCCACGTGTCGATGCCGATCGACTCGACGGTCGGGAACTCGCGGCCGAGCGTCCGCAGGCCGTGGCGGACCTCGTCGTACAGCCCGCCGATGTCCCACCGCAGGTGCCCGTCGGCCTCGCGCATCCCGTTCGGGAAGCGGTGCACCGTGTGGAGCGCCACCGTCGGTCCGGCGGCGTTCGCGTCGACGACACCGGCGATGACGCGGCCCCCGGAGGCGCCGATGTCGACAGCGGCGAAGACGCGGGCCGCCATGGCGGTCAGCGCAGGAACGCCGCGGCGACGCCGGCGTCGACCGGCACGTGGAGACCAGTCGTGTGGCTGAACTCGCTGGACGTGATCGCGGTGACGGCGTTGGCGACGTGTTCCGGCAGCACCTCACGCTTGAGCAGTGTGCGCTGGGCGTAGAACGCGCCGAGCTCGTCCTCGGGCACCCCGTAGACGGCGGCGCGGTTGGCGCCCCACCCACCGGCGAAGATGCCGCTGCCGCGGACGACGCCGTCCGGATTGATGCCGTTCACACGGATCCCGTGCTCGCCGAGTTCCGCCGCGAGCAGCCGCACCTGGTGCGCCTGGTCGGCCTTCGCCGCGCTGTAGGCGATGTTCGACGGTCCGGCGAACACCGAGTTCTTCGACGAGATGTACACGATGTCGCCGCCGAGGCCCTGGGCGATCATGGCGTTCGCCGCGGCCTGCGCCACGAGGAAACTTCCCTTCGCCAGCACATCGTGGAGCAGGTCCCAATCGGCCTCCGTCGTCTCGGCGAGGGCCTTGGAGATCGACAGGCCGGCGTTGTTCACCACCAGATCGATGCCACCGAAGGCCAACGCGGCAGCGTCGATCGCGGCCTGGACCTGCGCCGGATCCGACACGTCGACCTGCACGCCGACGGCGACGTCGGTGTTGCCGATCTCCTCGGCCGCGGCGCGGGCCCGATCGAGATCGAGGTCGGCCACCACCACGCACGCCCCCTCGGCGGCGAGCCGGGTCGCGATCGCCTTGCCGATGCCGCTCGCCGCGCCGGTGACGAACGCGATGCGACCGGCGTGTGACCGCGGTGCGGGCATCCGTTGGAGCTTCGCCTCCTCGAGCGCCCAGTACTCGATGCGGAACTTCTCGGCCTCGGGGATCGGGGTGTACGTCGAGATCGCCTCGGCGCCGCGCATCACGTTGATCGCGTTGACGTAGAACTCGCCGGCCACCCGGGCGGTCTGCTTGTCCTTGCCGAACGAGAACATGCCGACGCCGGGCACCAGCACGATCGCCGGGGCGGCGCCACGCATGGCGGGGGAGTCGCGCGTCGGCATGGCGGTCGTAGTAGGCCCGGTAGTCGTCCTGGTACGACGCCTGCAGCTCCTGCAGGCGGGCGACGCACTCGTCGAGCGGCGCATCGGCGGGGAGGTCGAGCACGAGCGGGCGGACCTTCGTGCGGATGAAGTGGTCGGGGCACGACGTGCCCAGCCCGGCGAGCCGCTCGAGGTGCTCACCGGCGAGGAACTCGAGCACCACGTCGTCGTCGGTGAAGTGGCCGATCATCGGCCGTCCGTTGATGTGGGAGTCAGCCGACGCGACGGCGCGCACGTACGGTGCAAGTGCGGCGGCTCGGGCGCGGCGCTCGTCGGGCGCGAGTGGACGGCGAGCCGCGACACTCGGCGCCGAACGGATCGGGACGTCCGTGCTCGTCGATGTAGTTGGCCGCCGTGCGGATCATCCACAATGAATTCGACTCGGCCTCGTCGCTCGTCGTGCCCCACGCCGTGATGCCGTGCCCGCCGAGGATCACGCCGATCGCTTCGGGATGGGCGTCGTAGATCGCGGCGATGTCGAGTCCGAGCTGGAAGCCGGGACGTCGCCACGGCACCCAGAGCACGCGGTCACCGAAGATCTCCTTGGTGAGCTGCTCGCCATCGGCCGCCGTCGCGATCGCGATCCCGCTGTCGGGGTGGAGGTGATCCACATGGTCGGCGCCGACGAGGCCGTGCATCGCGGTGTCGATCGACGGGGCGGCGCCACCCTTGCCGTGGCAGCAGAAGTCGAACGCGGCGACCATCTCGTCCTCGCGTTCGGGTCCCGGATAGACGCCGTCAGCGCACGCAGGCGGTCGAGCCGGAGCACCGACAGACCGGCCTCGGTGAGCGTGCCGAGGTCGCCACCGGACCCCTTCACCCACATCAGCTCGACCGGCTCGCCCGTGACGGGATCGACGTCGGTGGCCTTGGCCGAGGTGTTGCCACCGGCATAGTTCGTGTTGCGCTTGTCCGCACCGAGGCGGTGCGAACGGTGGAGCAGTTGGCGGACGCTGTCGTGCACGTCAGGCCCCCCGAACGGTTCGGGTCGCGTCGACGTCGGCGATGTCGGAGGTCGTGGTCGTCATGATGCCAGTATGCGTGTGAACTTGTGTGAAATCGTACAAGTGTTATCATGGTACGTCAATGGGGAGATCGCAGGCGAACCTCGCCACCGAGGAACGGTTGGAGCGGCTGATGCACGTGCTCGCCACCGAGGGCTCGGTCGTGATCGCCACGTCGGCCCTGGCTCTCGACGTCAGCGAGATGACGATCCGACGCGATCTCATCGAGTTGGAGGAGCGAGGTGTCGCGCGCCGGGTGCGCGGTGGAGCACTGGCGCTCGGCCCGCAGACGTTCGCCGAGCGCAAGCAGTCGCGCTCGCGGGCCAAAGCTCAGATCGCCGTGAAGCTCCGGCCGTTCATCCCGGTGACGGGCACGGTGGCGTTCGACGCTTCGTCCACGGTGATGCGCGCCGCCACGGCCCTCACCGGCGCCCGGGGCCTGACCGTGCTGACCAACGGTCCCGACACGTTCCATGCGCTCCAGCAACGGCCGGGCATCACGCCCATCCTCACCGGTGGCCAACTCGACGCGCGGACGGGGAGTCTGGTCGGCGGCATCGCGGCCTGGAGTGCCCGCCAGCTCAAGGTGTCGCGATTCATCGCCTCGTGCACCGCGCTCGATGCCGCGAGCGGGGCGACCGAGATCGTGCTCGAGGAGGCCGACGTGAAGCGGACGATCGCCACCGGCGCCGACGAAGTGATCCTCGCGGTCGACTCGTCCAAGCTCGAACGGCGAGCGACGGCGGTCTGGGTCGGCTGGGACATGGTCGACGTCCTCGTGACCGAACTCGAGCCCGACGATCCGCTGCTCGACCCCTACCGCGACCTCGCCACCCTCATCTGAACCGGCATCTGAACCGGCATCTGAACCCCTGCTACTCCGACGGGACGAGGCCGCGGGGGAGGACGAGCGGGAGGTCGGGGTAGGTCTTGATGCCCGGTTCGGCGGCGACGACCGCCGGGATGGCGTTGAGCGCGGGCGTCGCCGTCATGATGTGGCCGAGCTCCATGAAGTCGGCGATCGTCTCGGCCTCGAAGTAGGGCGGCGGCAGGAAGCCGACGTTGAGCGTCACCGTCGGGCGCCCGTCGATCTGTGATGACCCAGCCGTCGGCGCCGAGCTGCCAGTCGGGTTCGAGCGTCGTGCCCTTGCGCCAACGGACGGCGAGTTCGACGATCACCCGGTCGCCGACGAGCCCCTGCCAGCTCGCCGCGACACCCGCCACGCACCCGGCCTTGATCGTCCACGAGCCCGAGATCGAGGTCGGCGGTGGTCTGCGCGTGCTCGGCGACGCAGCGCACCTCGTCGAGTTCGACGCCGAGCGAATCGGCGACCATCCGCACGGCCTCGCCGAACACGGCGGTCCCCTCGGCGGTCATCGCCTGCAGATCGGGCCGGTCGATCGGCTCGCCGAACCCGGCCAGGATCTCCGTGGCGGGCGAGTCGTAGAACGTCGTGTCGGCCTCCTCGCTGATCGTCACCTTGTCGACCCGGTCGCAGATCGTCGCCGACACGATCGCCAACAACTCGGCGAACCCGGGGCTCACACCCGCCCCGAACATCGTCGACCCGCCCTGTTCGCACGCCGCGGCGATGCGATCGCGACCCGGCCCGAGATTGTGCCCGGTGATGAACGCCGCGGTCGATACCACGTTCACGCCCGCCGCCAGGATGCGGACGAGTTCGTCGGTGTCGGACCACATCGGGTTGTAGACCACGCAGTCGGGCCGGAGCGCGAGCAGCGCATCGACGTCGTCGGTGGCGAACACGCCGAGCGGGTCGATGCCGCACAGCTCTCCCACGTCGGTGCCGACCTTGTCCGCCGACCACGCGTAGCACCCGACCAGTTCGAACAGGGGATTGGCGACGATCGCCCGCACCGAACTCTTCCCGACGTTCCCGGTGGTCCACTGGACGATGCGATACTGACGTGCCTGCGACATGGGCGCGCAGTGTAGGTGTCGGGCCGGCGCTGCCTCACAATGCTCGCGGCCATCCCCACCCCCTGCACATTCTCGGCTCCTACACTTCGTTGCGACGTATGGCGACGACACCTTCAGCCCTGCCGGTGGGTCGCGCCGACGTCGCCGACCGACCTCATGGCCAGGGGCAGCGCGATGGCAGCAAGTTGGCCGCCACGGTGGCCGACCGGATCGTCGCGGACATCGCCGCGGTCGGCTGGCCCGAGGGGATCGTGCTCGGGTCGGAGACCGAGCTGCTCCAGCGGTACGGCACCAGCCGGGCCGTGTTCCGCGAGGCCGTCCGCCTGGTCGAGCTCCAGAACGTCGCGCAGGATGCGCCGCGGCCCCGGCGGCGGCCTCATCGTCACGGCGCCGTCGGTCGACGTGGTCATCGATGCGGTCTCCGTGTACCTGTTCTTCGTCGATGCCGACGTCGACGAGGTCTTCGAGGCCAGGATCGCCCTCGAGTCCGCGGCGGCCGGAGCATGGCGCCCGGCCGCCTCGACGAGGACCGCGATCGAGGCCGATCCGCGCGCTGCATGCGACGCGAGCGACGATCACGACGTCTCCGACTACCGCGAGTTCCACCGTCTCGTGGCGTCGGTCTCGGGCAATCCGGCCATCGAGTTCTTCGTCGATCTCCTCAACCGGTCGGCGTTCCTGTTCCTCGCGCCGCGCACGCCGGTCGGCGCCGCGGGTGGTCGCGGAGTCCGCTCACGCGCACGCCGCGATCGCGACCGGCGATCCTGTCGGGCAACGGCGGCACTCGCCGGCCGGCGGATGCGCAAGCACCTCGACGCCGAGGGTGCGTTCCTGCGGCGACGTCGCTCGGGGCCGTCCCGGCTGGTCAACCTCCCGCCGATCGGGCACTCGGACAAGCTGTCGGAGGTCACCGCGCGCCGCATCTTCCAGGACGTCGTCGACCGAGGGTTGGCCGGTCGGTGAACTGCTCGGATCGGAGGGCGAACTGATCGAGCGATGCGGGGTGAGCCGGGCCGTGTTCCGCGAGGCGGTCCGCCTGCTCGAACACCACCAGATCGCCCGGATGCGTCGAGGGCCCGGCGGTGGGCTGTTCGTCACCGCCCCCGGGGTGGAGGCGACGACCGAGGCGATCTCGATGCACGTCGAGCGGCACGGGATCACCCCCGGCTCAGCTCTTCGAGGTGCGCACGGCGATCGAACTGGCGGTGCTCGACCGGGTGCTGGAACATCCCGACCCCGAGATCGTCGCCCGACTCCGCGACGCCCTGACTGCCGAACAGTCGGCGACGCGCGTCGGAGTTCGTGGTCGTCGGCCACGACCTGCACGACGTGCTCGCCGAGCTGTCCGGGAATCGTGTGCTGCAGTTGCTCACCCAGGTGCTCGTGCGATTGTCGCGGCGGCGCGCCGACGCCGCCGGACGACGCGGTCGACAAGGTGCCCGCCGCCCACATCAACCGGGTCCACACGCGGCTCGTCGAGGCGATCGTCGACGGCGACCGGGAGCTGGCGCGCCATCGCGCCCAGCGCCATCTCCAGGAGTTGGAACGCTGGGTCCGTTGAACGGCCGCGAGGCGCTGCGTCGACATGGCGGGCGAACGGCGTGGTACGCCGACGTGACGATCGGCGAAGCGATCGCCGACGGAGCGCGGGCGTTCCCCGACGGACGGATCGTGTTCGAGCAGGCCGACGGCGACGTCATCGACCTCACGCTGCCGGTGCTCGCCGCGCGCATCGACGTCACGGCGCGGCGGCTGCGGACGCTCGGCGTCGCGCCGGGTGACCCGGTCGTGGTGCAGACGGCCGCGGACGCGGCGGGCGTCGAGGTGCTCGCCGCGCTGTGGCGGCTCGGCGCGGTCGTGATCCCGCTCGTGACGACCGCGGGGCCGGCCGAGATCGGCCACGTCGATCGCGGAGAACGGTTGCACGATGATGATCGTCGCCGCGGCAGTGGCGCGACGTCGACCTCGGCGTCGATGGTCGCGGCGCACCGCGACGGCGTGGGGGCTCGCGCATGTCGTGGTGGTCGGTGCGGCGGGGCGTCGACGATCCGCCACCGGGCGCGACGCGGCTCGATGACCTCGAACCCACCGCCGCGCCGCTGGACGAGCCGCCACACGATCCACCACGCGATCCGGCCGCGGTGGCCTGCGTCCTCTACACGTCGGGGTCGACGGGCCTGCCGAAGGGCGTGCAGCACACGCCACGAGACGCTGCTTGACGGGGACTCGGCGCGGCGAGCGACCCGGCGGTGCGGACGCTCACGTCGTTCCCCGCCGGTCACGTCGCGTCGATGCTCGGGCTGCTGCGCCCGCTGACGGGCGGCGGCACGACCGTCGTGATGGACCGGTGGAGTGCGCGGCGGGCGGCGCGCAGTCATCGAGCAGTACCGGATCACGTCGAGCGCCGGCACGCCGTTCTACCTCGCCACGCTGCTCGACGAGGCCGAGCGTTCGGGCCGCGACATCTCGTCGCTGTCGCGGTTCCTCGTCGGCGCGGCCACGGTCGCCGCCGGCGCTCGTCGCTCGCGCCGAGGCGGCGGGCATCGTCACGTGGCGCACGTACGGATCGACCGAACACCCCGCGATCGCCGGCGGATCGGCCGACGACCCGCCCGACAAGCGACGGCTCACCGACGGCCGGGTCGGGACCGGGCAACGAGGTGCGGATCGTCGACGAGCACCTGGTCGACGTCGCTCCCGGCGAGGAGGGCGAGATCCTGGCGCGCGGACCACGGCAGTTCATCGGCTACCGCGACGCCGTCGCTCGATGCCGAGGCGTTCGTCGACGGCACGTGGTTCCGCACCGGCGACCAGGGCCGCCTCGACGCCGACGGGTTCCTCACGATCACCGATCGCGTGAAGGACATCATCATCCGCGGCGGCGAGAACATCTCCGCCCGCGAAGTCGAGGACGTGCTCGCCGAGCACCCGCTCGTCGACGAGGTGGCGGTGTGCGCGGCGCCCGACGACACGTTCGGCGAGGCCGTGTGCGCGTTCGTCCGCCTGCGCCCGAGTGTCGCCGCCGATCCACTCACGCTCGATGCGCTCCGGACGTTCGCCGCCGAGGCCGGCCTCGCCGCCCACAAGCTCCCGGCGCGACTCGTCGTGCTCGACGACTTCCCCCGCACCGCCGCCGGCAAGGTCCGCAAACGCGACCTCCGCCCCCACATCCCGTGAGCGATGAGCGAACGGTCCACCCCTCGGTCCGTTCCCTCATCGCACTGGTTGACCCGTCGTCCTGCGATGAGCGAGCGGCCCACCCCTCGGTCCGTTCGCTCATCGCAACGGTGAGGATCGGCTCAGCGGAAGGTGGGTTTGCCGTTGGGGCGGACGTTGCGTTCGCCGCGGGGTGCGTTGCCGATGTGCGTGTAGGCCATCCCGTTCTGGATCGCCATCGTGCGCGTCATGTCGAGCGACTCCCAGATGGCGCGGATCGTGCCCTGGATGGCGCGTGGATCGCGAGCCGCGATCGACTCCGCGATGGCGCGGGCTCGGTCGCGCAGATCGGCGCGCGGCACCACCTCGCTCACGAGGCCGAGCCGGAGCGCGGTGTCGGCGGTGATGCGCTCCTCGGTGCCCATCAGCGCCCACCGCAGGACGTCGCCGAGGGGGACGCCACGGTTGAGCATGCCGATCGGTTCGAGCGCCGACACGATGCCGCCGTTGGCGTGCGGGATCGAAGAACTGGGCATCGTCGGAACAGATGACGATGTCGGCCTCGTTGACGAAGTACTGGCCGCCGCCGGCGCACATGCCGTGCACCGCGACGACGACCGGCTTCCACACCTTGTGGTGGAACTTCGGCGACAGCAGCGGCGCCGGGGTCGAACGTGTTCCAGATGTTCGGCTTGATGAACCAGTCGGTGCTGCCGGTGACGTCGAGCCCGGTCGAGAACGCCCGCTCGCCGTTGGCCTGCAGGACGGCGACGTGGATGTCGTCGCGGTCGCGGACGGTCTCCCAGGCCCACGTCATCTCGGTGGCCATCACGTCGTTGAACGAGTTCAGCGAGTCGGGCCGGTCGAGCGTGATCGTGGCGACGTGCTCGTCGACCTCGAACGTGATCGTGGTGCAGTCCATCACTCTCCAGCCTCGCTGCCCCCTGCGGCGGCGCGCGAGCTCGTCACGCAGTGGCTGCTTGGCGAGCTTGCCCGCCTCGGTGCGGGGCAGGTCGGCGCGGAAGTGGATCGCCCGCGGCCGCTTGTAGCTCGCGAGGCGGTCCTTGCAGAACGCGAGGAGCTCGTCGGCGAGGGCGTCCGCCGAATCGCCCGCAGCCGAATGCCGTCGGCTCGACGACGGCGACGATCGACTCGCCCCAATCGGGGTCGGGGATGCCGATCACCGCCACGTCGGCGACCCGGGGGTGTTCGAGCAGCGCCGCCTCGATCTCGGCCGGGTACACGTTGGTGCCGCCGGTGATGATCATGTCCTTGGCGCGATCGGAGATGAACAGGTAGCCGTCGGCGTCGAGGTGGCCGACGTCGCCGAGGCTGAACCGCTTGCCCTTGAACGCAGCCTGCGTCTGCTCGGGATCGCCGTGGTACACGAACCCGACGTCGTTCTCCATGTAGATGTTGCCGACCTCGCCGGGGCCGAGTTCGTGGCCGTCGTCGTCGAGCACCGACAGGCGCACGCCGCGGATGGCCCGGCCGACGGTGCCCGGCTTCTCCAGCCAGCGGTGCGGCTTGGCGATCGTGGCCGGGCCCTCCATCCCGCCGTAGGTCTCCCAGATCACCGGGCCCCACCAGGCGAGCATCGCCTCCTTCACCGGCCGCGGGCACGGCGCCGCCGAGTGCACGACGGCGTGGAGGCTCGACGTGTCGTACTTCGCTCGCACGTCGTCGGGGAGTTGCAGGAAGCGGTGGAACTGCGTCGGCACCATGTAGGCGGTCCGCACGCGGTGCTGCTCGATCAAGCCGCAGCGTCTCCTCCGGGTCGAACTTCGCCATGATCACGAGCGCCTGGCCGACGTTCAACCCACCCATGAAGAAGCTGTGCGAGCCGCCGTGGAACATGCCGGTCGACACGAGCATCGGGCCGTCGAAGGGCCGGAAGTCGAAGGCCCGACCGAAGAGCGCCGCCTTGTTGGCGACCTCCCCGACGTCACCCTCGGGAAGGGGCCGCCGGATGCCCTTCGGCTGACCGGTCGTGCCCGACGTGTAGACGAACAGTCCGCCGGGCGTGCGATCGTCGGGCGTCGTGCGCGGCTGGGTGGCGCGGGCGCTCGGCGAGCGAGCGAACGCCGTCGATCGTGCCCACCGCGAGCACGGCCAAATCGAGCGGTCGTCGAGCGCCGGGTCGATGTCGGCGAGCTGCGCCGCGAACCGCTCGCCGGCGATCGAGCACCTTGGCCCCGCTGTGCGTCATGATCGCCGCCAGTTCGAACGCCGTGAGGTGGGTGTTGAGCGGGATGAAGTAGTAGCCGGCCTGCTGACAGGCGAGCGACACCTCGATCAACGTCGTGCCGTTGTCGACGATGGCGGCGATCGCATCGCCGCGGCACCGCCCCGAGCGAACGGAACAGGTGGACGAGTTGGTTGGCGTCGCCCGCCAGCTCGGCGTAGGTGCGGGCGCCGTCGGGGCCGGCGAGGATCGCCGGGGAGTCGGGGTGGTCCTCGGCGATCCACCAGAAGCCGAGCCGCTGGTCCCAGGCAGTCGTCATTCGGGAAAGAGTATCCCCAATGTGTACGCTTCCCGCATGGCCAGCACGACCTCCGACAGCCGCTCAGGCGCCCAATCGAGCGTCACGTCGACCACGTCCGAGGAGTTCGACAAGGCGACCGACTACTCGTTCCAGGAGTCCGACATCGAGGCCGCCAAGGCGCTCGTCGGTGTGTGGTCGCCGTTGAACACGCAGGAGTTCCTCACCGAGGCGACCTACGACAACATGCGCAACTTCGCCCGTGGGTACGGCGACGACAACCCGCTGTACACCTCGGCGGGATACGGCGAGACGACCCGGTGGGGCTCGCAGATCGGCGCCCCGATGATGCCGATCGCCATGAACCGCCCGCTGTTCGGCGACCCGCCCGAGGTCAAGCTGCGCCGTCCGTCGTTCCGCGGCATCCACGTGTTCGTGTCGGGCAGTTCGTGGGACTGGTTCCGTCCGATCAACGCCGGTGACCAGCTGTTCAGCTTCGGCGGCACGGAGAAGATCGTCGAGAAGGACTCCGAGTTCGCCGAGCGCTCGATGCAGCTCACCAAGACGATGGTGCGGTTCAACCAGCGCGCCGAGATCGTCGCCATCTCGCGCACGCTGCTCATCCACACCGAGCGCAAGACCGCCCGCGAGCGGGGCAAGTACGACGAGATCGCGCCGGCGACCTACACCGACGACGACATCGCCGAGATCGATGCGATCTACGCCGCCGAGCAGGCCCGCGGGAGCGAGACGCGCTGGTTCGAGGACGTCACGGTCGGCGACGCGCTCACCCCGATGGCCAAGGGTCCGCTGACCACCACCGACATGATCGTGTTCCACGCCGGCGGCTACGGCTTCATCCCGTACGCCCCGACGACGAACCGGGTCGCCTACAAGAACCGCCAGCGCATCGCCCCGTTCTACGTGAAGAACGAGTACGGCGTCCCCGACGTGGCCCAGCGGGTGCACTGGGACTCGGCGTGGGCGCAGGCGATCGGCAACCCGATGGCGTACGACTACGGGGTGATGCGCGACTGCTGGCTGTCGCACTTCGTCACCGACTGGATGGGCGACGACGCGTGGCTCGTCACCCAGTCGAGCCAGATCCGCAAGTTCAACTACATCGGCGACACCCACATCATCACCGGCGAGGTCGTCGGCAAGCGGGTGGAGGACGGCCGCTGCCTCGTCGACATCGAGATGCGTGGCACGAACCAGCGTGGCACCGTCACCTGCCCGGGCACCGCCACGGTGGCGCTGCCGAGCCGGGAGCACGGCGCGGTCGTGCTGCCGGCGCCGCCCGTCGAGTACGCCCAGCAGGCGGCCACGATGCTGCGTCGCCACGGTGAGATCGTGCGCGACGAGGGTCGCCGCGAGCTCGCCTGATGCCGGCGCCGTACGCGACGCTCTGCTCGACGCGGTGCGGGCGTGGGTCGACGAGCAGTGGGACCCGGATCTGACGGTCCGCGAGTGGTGGCGGCGCCTGTTCGAGGCCGGCTACTCGCATCCGACGTGGCCGGTCGGGACGGGCGGTCTCGGCACATCGGCGGCTGACGCTCGGCGGATCCACGGCGTGCTGGCGGCGTCCGGCGTGATCGCTCCGCCGACGGGGCACGTCGCCGCCGGCCTCGCCGCGCCGACGATCCTCGACCACGGCACCGCCGCCCAGATCGCCGAGCTGGTCCCGCCGATCGCCCGTGGCGAGGTGGCCTGGTGCCAGCTCTTCAGTGAACCCGGGCTCGGGTTCCGACCTGGCGAGCGTCGGGGCGCGGGCGGTGCGCGACGGCGACGAGTGGATCGTCACCGGGCAGAAGGTGTGGAACTCGGCGGCCGACGTCGCGCAGCTCGGGATGCTGCTGGCCCGCACCGATCCCGACCAGCCCAAGCACCGCGGGATGACGTACTTCGTGGTCGACATGGATCAGGCCGGCGTCGAGACGCGGCCGCTCACGCAGATGAACCGCAGCGCCGAGTTCTGCGAGGTGTTCCTCGACGAGGTGCGGATCCCCGCCGACCGGGTGATCGGCGAGCTCAACGGTGGGTGGGCCGTCGCCCAGACCACGCTCGGCCACGAGCGCCGCTCGATCGCGGGTCGCGGTCTGCCCGGGCTCATTCCGGCGCGGTCGGGTCCGGCCGCCGGCGATCTCGACCTGACGTGCGGCGAGGTGATCGAGCGGGCACGGGCGACCGTGCGGCAGAGCCGCATCCCGCGCGGCGCGATCCCCGGAGCGATGATGGTCGACCTCGCCCGCGAGTACGGCGTGGCCGGCGACGCCGGTCATCCGCCAGCGGCTGGCCCGCTACCACTCGAACATCAAGATCAACGGCTGGATCAACCAGCGCATCGGCGCCGCGGGCGGCCGGCTCACCGGCGCCGACGGGTCGCTCTCGAAGATCGGCACGTCCCGGATCTGCGTCGAGTCGGCCGAGCTGGCGTTCGACGTCATCGGCGCCCACACGATGCTCGACGGCGCCGACGCCCCGATGGGCGGCGAGCTCCATCACGTCGGGCTCGCCAGCCCGGGCAAGCGGATCGGTGGCGGCACCGACGAGATCCAGCTCAACGTGATCGGTGAACGGGCCCTCGGCCTGCCCCGCGAGCCCGGCAACGACGCCGACGTCCCCTACCGCGACCTCAAGGTCGGCACCCAGCGCTGACACCTGTTCATTCGGGGACGGGTCCGGAATGAACGGGGTTGGCTGCGGGCGGCGAGGCGGGCGCGGATGTCGACGAGGGACTGCTGCTGGCTCTCGGCCTCGTGGGCGAACAGGTAGCGGCGGCGGTCGACCTCGTACTCGGCCTCGTTGAGGTTCGACTTCACGAGCGCGAGCAGCGAGGCGGGCGTGCGGAGCAGACGGCGGGCGACATCCATCGTGTAGTCACGCAACTCGGCGGCGGGGACGACGGCATGCACCATGCCGATCGCCAGCGCTCGCTCGGCCGGGATCTTGTCGTTGAGGAAGTACAGCTCGCGGGTGCGGGCGGTCCCGATGATCTGCGTCCAGAAGAACGACCCGCCGTAGTCGCCCGAGAGGCCATTGGAGGAGAAGCTCGAGGCGAACACGGCGTCGTCCGAGGCGAACCGGAAGTCGCACGCCGCCGCCAGGCTGCAGCCGGCGCCGACGGCCGGACCGCCGACCATCGCGATCGTCGGCTTCGGCATCAGGTGCAACCGCATCGCGGCGTGATCGTCGTGGCGGGCGAGGTCGCCGGTCAGCGCATCGTGCGGAACACCGAGGAGCGATCGCGGGTCGGTGCCGGGCTCACCACGGGTCGCGCCGCTCTCCTTCGTGTCGCCGCCGGCGCAGAAGCCGCCGAGCGCGGCCCTCCGGCGCGGTGCCGGTGAGGATCACGACCTTCACCGCGTCGTCGTCGGCCATCTGGCGCACGGCCGTGTCGAGGGCACCGATGAGTTCCGGGTTGAGCGCGTTGTGCCGTGCCGGTCGGTTGAGCGTGATCGTGCCGATCCGATCGATGACGTCGGTCAGGATCACGGATTCGGCGACTTCGGATCGGATTCGGACAGTCACGAGAATTGAGGCTACTGTATTGCCCGCATGGAACTGGCGCTCAACGACGACCAGGCGCTCTTCCACGAGACGACCGTCCGCTTCATCGAGACCGAACTCCCGCTCGAACGCACCCGGGCGCTGCACGACGACCCGACCGGATTCGACCGCGGCTGGCTGCAGAAGGCGGCCGAGCTGGGCTGGTTCACGATGTTGGTGCCGGAGGCCGACGGCGGCGGCAGCGTCAGCGGCAACGGGCTGATCGACGCCACGCTGATCGCCGAGGAGATCGGCCGCTTCGTGCAGCCCGGACCGTTCGTCCCGATGAACGTCGTCGCCGCAGCGATCGCCGCCGAGGGTTCGGAGGCGCAGCGGGAGATGCTGCCGGCGATCATGGCCGGCGAGCACATCGCGACATGGGCGTTCGCCGCCGGTGACGGCAACTGGGACCGCGGCGCCGGCCTGCAGGCAACCCGTGCCGACGAGGGCTTCGAGCTCAGCGGACGGCGCGGGTTCGTGCAGGACGCGGCCGCCGCCGACACGCTGCTCGTGGTCGCGGAACTCGACGGATCGCCCGTGCAGTTCCTCGTACCGACGTCGTCGGTCGGGCATCACCGTCACACCGCTCGAATGCCTCGACCTCTCCCGCCGCCTCGCCCATGTCGACTTCGAATCGGTCACCGTCGCCGGCGGCGCTCTCCTGGAATGTCCGGCGGGGACAGACCCCGGGCGGACATTCTCGGCACGAACGATGCGCTCGAACGGCAGCTGCAGATCGCGCTCGCGCTGGTGGTCGCCGAAACGGTCGGGGCGATCGACGCGCTGTTCACGATGACCGTGCAGTACGCCAAGGACCGGGTCGCCTTCGGCCGGCCGATCGGCTCGTTCCAGTCGCTCAAGCACATCATGGCCGACGATGCGATGTACCTGGAGGCCTGCAAGGCGGGAGCCGTCAGCGTCGCCCGCGCCGTGCAGGACCGGGCCGACGATGCCGGCGAGATCGCCTCGATGGTCGCCGCCTACGTCGGCGACGTGGCCGATCAGATCGCCCAGGATTGTCTGCAGATCCACGGCGGCATCGGCTACACGTGGGAGCACGACCTCCATCTGTTCATGCGCCGCATCCGCACGAACGCGGTCCTCTACGGCGAGCCGGCGTGGCACCGCGAGCGGGTGTGTGCGCTCAACGGCCTCGGCACCGGAAGCGGCGGTGAACTCGTGAGCGACGTCAACAGCGGATCTCGACGCCTACCGCGCCGGCGCGAAGGCGTGGCTCGCCGCCAACCTCGAGCGCCGCACGCCCGAGTCGGCGCTGCGGTCGGCGCACGAGATCACTCCGGCCGATGTCGCCGCCGGTCGGGCCCAGCAGAAGCACATGTACGACGCCGGCTACCTCGGCATCACCGTGCCGGTCGAGTACGGCGGCCAGGGCCTCACCGACGCGCACCAACGGGCCTTCAGCGAGGAGTCGAGCGGCTACACGGTCCCCGCGCCGGGCGGGATCGCCACCGGCGTGACGATCGGGATCATCGTGCCGACCCTCCTGCAGCACGCCAGCGAGGAGCAGAAGCGGGCGTGGATCCCGCGGATGCTCAGCGGTGAGGAGATCTGGGTGCAGCTGCTGTCCGAGCCCGGCGCCGGCTCCGATCTCGCCGGCCTGTTCACGCGGGCGACGCGTGACGGCGACACGTGGGTGCTCAACGGCAACAAGGTCTGGTCGTCGGGCGCGCTCGTGGCCGACTACGGCATCTGCCTCGCCCGCACCGACTGGGAGGCGCCGAAGCACAAGGGCCTCACGTGGTTCAAGGTGCCGCTCGACGATCCCGCCGTCAGTGTCCGGCCGGTGCGCGAGATCAACGGGAGCGCGGAGTTCTGCGAGGAGTTCCTCGACGACGTCGTGGTCGGCGACGACATGGTGATCGGGCCGGTCGACGGTGGCTGGGCGATCTCGAACACGATGCTCGCCCACGAGCGCGGCGGCGGTGCCCGCAAGCACGGCGGCAGCAGCGACACCGCGGTCGAGCGCGAGTTCGCCCCCGATCTCGTCGCCCTCGCCGTCGGCCGCGGGCTGGCGGACGACCCCGCCGTGCGCCAGCAGATCGCCCGGGCGAGCATCAACGACTACATGCAGCGCCAGCTCAGCCAGCGGGCGACCGAGCGCATCGCGAGTGGGAAGGGCGACCCGTCGCTCGCGTCGCTGATCAAGCTCGGCCTCGGCATGGTGCAGCCGCAGCGGGCCCAGATCGCACTCGACATCGCCGGCCGAGCGGGCATCGCCTGGGAGCCGGGCGATGGTGCCGCCGGTGCCGCGTCGGTCAACTACCTCAACGGGCGGATCATGGCGATCGCGGGTGGCAGCAACCAGATCCAGCGGAACATCATCAGCGAGCGGCTGCTCGGGCTGCCCCGCGAACCGAGCGTCGACGGCGACAAGCCGTTCTCCGCAGTTGTGCGCGACGCCCACCGCTGGGGTACGAAGTCGTCGTGACCGACGCCGCTGATCGACATTCCCACGCCCACTCGATGGACGGACATGTCCTCGGGCAGATCGGCCTGCACTGGCCGGAGGAGGGCGACCCGTGCGGCGAGGGTCTGCACCTGCACATCAGCCCGCTGCTGCTGGAGCCGGACGGTCACATCGACTTCGGCGTGCTCGGCGTCTTCCTCGACATGGCCGGTTCGCAGGCCAGCCAGTCGAGGCCGTTCGTCCACGCCGACATCAGCATCCAACGGATCTCCCGCCCGCGTGGTGAGAAGGTCTTCATCAAGGCGCGGGCGCTTCGCCAGGGCAAGCGCACGGCGATCGTCCAGGTCGAGGCGTTCGACGAGCTCGGCACCCGCATCGCCGACAGCACCCAGCAGATCTCCTACCGCACGCTCGACGGGGTCGACGCGGAGGCTGCGTCCGGGCGTTCGGCCGAGATCCGCCGACAGTTCCGGGCCTCGTTCGACGGGGAGTGCAAGCTCGCCGGACGGTTGCACGACATCATCGGGCTGAGCGAGGGGACCGCCGACGACGGCTCGCCGTATTGGACGATGCCGAGCGGTGAAGCGAGCCAGAACGGCTTCGGCGGGCTGCACGGTGGCGTCGCGTTCGATCTCGTCACCGACGCCGCGGTCGGCGGTGCGTCCCGCCAGCTCGGTCCGGTCCGGGCGAACGGAGCCCTGCTGCGCTATCTGGCGCCCGCGTCGGTCGGACCGTTCCGGGCGGTCCCGATCGTGATGGTGGAGGACGACGAGGTGGCGTTCGTGCGGGTCGAGGTGTTCGACGACGGCCAGGACGCCAAGCTGTGCATCGTCGGTGAGGTCCACGTGGCGGTCCTGCGGGATCCGGTGACCCGTGAAGTTCGGTGGCGCGGTGAAGTTGGGTGCGGCGATCGGGCCGAAGCACGACCCGGCCGCGTTGAAGGCGAACGTCCGGGCGCTCGAAGCGGCCGGGATCGACTACCTCTGGGGCGGTGAGGCGTACACGGCCGACGTGGTGTCGGCGCTCGGCTTCGTCGCCGCCGTGACCGAGCGGGCCCAGATCGGCACGAACATCATGCCGCTCTACTCGCGGACGCCGACGCTGATGGCGATGACGGCGGTCGGGCTCGATCAGCTGTCGGGTGGCCGGTTCGTCCTCGGGCTCGGCGCTTCGGGCCCGCAGGTCATCGAGGGATTCCACGGCGTGCCGTACGACCGGCCGCTCGGGCGCACCCGCGAGATCGTCGACGTGTGCCGCAAGGTGTGGCGCCGGGAACGTCTCGAACACGACGGCGACAGCTATCGGATCCCGCTGCCCGAGGGCGAGGGGACCGGGCTCGGCAAGGCGCTGAAGATCATCGATCAGCCTCTGCGGGAACGCATCCCGATCCACGTCGCCTCGCTCGGTCCGAAGAACGTGGCGATGACGGCCGAGCTGTGCGAGGGCTGGTTGCCGTTGCACTTCTGGCCGGACCGCGCCGGCCAGGTGTGGGGTGCGTCGCTCGCCGAAGGTCTGGCGAAGCGTCCGGCGGACATGCCTCCGCTCGACATCGTGGCGGGTGGCCCCTTGGCGATCGGCGACGACGTCGACCACCTGCGCGACAAGGCTCGGCCGATGCTCGCTCTCTACTTCGGTGGGATGGGGGCGAAGGGGGCGAACTTCTACAACGACGTGCTGCGCGGGTACGGCTTCGAGCGGATCGCCGACGAGATCCAGGACGCCTACCTCGGCGGCGACAAGAAAGCGGCGGCGGCGATGGTTCCCCAGGAGCTCGTCGACGGGATCTCGCTCGTCGGTGACGAGGGCTTCGTCCGCGATCGGATCGCGGCGTACAAGGCCGCCGGCGTCACCGTCCTCAACGTCGCACCCATCGGCCCCAACGGCCTGCGCGACGTCGAGACCCTCGCCGGCTGGATCTGACCCGGCGCGCGCCCGGACCCGACCCCCTGGCGCGCGCCAGGTCAGTTGCTGAAGAGTCGGGCGGCGAGGTCGTGCATGCGCTCGCGGAGTTCGGGTGGTTCGAGGACGCGGAAGTCGACGTCGAGCATCCCGATGTGGAACACGATCGAGTCGAGATTGTCGGAGCCCGTCGTGAGCAACGTCGTCTGTTCGTCGATCGCTTCGAGCACGGCGACGGTCGGCGGCACGCGTTCGGCAAGCGTGCCGATCGGCGCGTCGAGTTCGACGCGCGCCTGGTAGCGGTACGGCGACGTACTGATCGAGCGCTGCACGAGCGCCGCTGCGTCGGGCGGGTCGCCGACCACGAATCGATGTCCGGTCGGAGCCGCCGATTCGATGCGGTCGACGCGCCAGGTGCGCCACTCCGGCTTGCGGGCGTCGCGGGCGACGAGGTACCAGCGGCGACCGATGCTGACGACGCGATAGGGCAGGAGGCGGCGCTCGCTGACTGAGCCCTTGCGGTCGCGATAGCGGACCGCGAGTTCGTCGGAGGCGCGGCAGGCGGCGCTCACGGTCCGCAGCACCGAACTGTCGAGCTCGTCGGCGGTCGGCGAGTCGACTCGCACCACGGTCGAGGTGAGCTCGATGTCGCGCTGGAGCGACGCCGGAAGCGTCTGTTCGAGCTTGCGGATCGCGCCTTCGGCCGCCTCGCCGAGACCGTGCCGATCGGTCGCTCGGGCGAGCACGGCGAGGGCGAACACCTCGTCGGCATCGAGCATCAGCGGTGGGATCACCGCACCTCCCGCGCCGAGGCGGTAGCCGCCGTGGGCGCCCGTGTCGGACTCGACGGGGTAGCCCAGCAGCCGCAACCGCTCGATGTCGCGCCGCACCGTGCGGACCGTCACCCCGAGCTGCATCGGCGAGGTCGGGGCCGCTCCACGACGGGCGCGACTGCAGCGCGGCGAGCACCGCCAGCAACCGTCCCGTTGTCTCGATCATGGCGTCTCGACCATGGCGTCCATTCTTGCGCGAACGAGGACCGAAACGGTCCTCGTTCGTGCGTACCGTCGACGTCATGGAAACCGAAACGACAGACATCGATTGGAGCCATGAGCTGGTCGAGCAGCTCGACTGGCACTGGCAGCACCACGTTCGTCCACGCCTCGAAGGACTGAGCGACGAGGAGTACCTCTGGGAGCCCGTTCCCGGGTGGAGCCTGCGCCGTCGTGACGACGCCCGCACGCCGATGGCGGCCGGTGCCGGGCGACACGGTGGCCGACTTCGAGTTCCCGGAACCGGACCCGGCGCCGTTCACGACGATCGCCTGGCGGATGGCGCACATCTCGATCGGCGTGTTCGGCATGCGGGCCGCCAACCACTTCGGTGATCCCGGCAGCGTCGAGTACGACTCGACCGACTGGCCGCTCGACGCGGCCGGGGGGCTGGCACTGCTCGATCACCACTACGACGCCTGGATCAGCGGTGTCCGGTCGCTCGGGAACGATCGGCTCGATCGACGCTGCGGGTCGCACGAGGGACCGTTCGCCGCGTACTCGATGGCCGCGCTGGTGCTGCACATCTCGCGCGAGGGGATCCATCACGGATCCGAGTTGTGCCTGCTGCGCGATCTGTACCGCGCCGACTACGGCGGACGGAACGATCGGCGATGAGCCGGGAGTTCCACATGCCGGCTGGCGTCGCTGTTTCAGCTCCCGACCCGACGGAGATACTCGTCAAGCAACCGTCACCGAGGAGGATTGATGGCTACCACTGTCCAGATCACCTTTGACTGTGCCGATCCCGACAGCCTTGCCCACTTCTGGGCAGACCTGCTCGGCTACGAGTTGGACTCGCCACCCGACGGCTACGACTCGTGGGAGGACTGGCTCAAGGAGCAGGGCGTACCCGAGAGCGAGTGGAACTCGAAAAGCGCCATCACCGATCCCGACGGCGACGGACCGCGCATCTTCTTTCAACGCGTGCCCGAGCAGAAGGAGCGCAAGAACCGGGTGCACCTCGACGTGAACGCTGGCGGGCCGTTGGGCACGCCCGTCGACGAACGCCAACGGCTGGTCGACGCCGCCGTCGAGCGAGCCGTCGGGTTGGGCGCGACCAAGGTTCGCCTCGTCGAAGAGCGTGGCGAGCGGTTCTATGTGATGCAGGATCCCGAGAGCAACGAGTTCTGCCTGCAGTAGCGATCGCGCGCCAGGGGGTCGGGTCCGGGCGCGCGCCGGGTTACGCGGAGGCCAGGTGGCGGATGGCGGCTTCGATCGTGGTGCGATCGGGGAGCCAGGCCGCTTCGAGGCCGGGCGCGTATGGCGGGGGAGTGGCCAGCGCGCCGACCCGTTCGATCGGCGCGTCGAGGTCCCAGAACGCCTCGCGGGCGACGGTGGCGGCGATCTCGGCGCCGATCCCGAACGGCATCACGGCCTCGTGGGCGATCAGTAGGCGGCTCGTCTTGTGCACCGAGTCGAGCACCGGCCCGAGATCGAGTGGCGCGACCGTGCGCAGGTCGATCACCTCGACGGAGATGCCGTCGCCGGCCACGGCCTCGGCCGCGGCAACGGACTCGTGCACCATCCGCGACACCGACACGAGCGTGAGATCGCTGCCGGGCCGGACGACGATCGACTTGCCGATCGGCACGATGTGGTCCGCGGCGGGCCGGGGTCCCTTCATCCCGTAGAGCAGGCGGTTCTCGATGAACACGACCGGGTTGGGGTCCTGGATCGCGGCCCGCAGCAGGCCGTACGTGTCGGCCGGCGTCGACGGCATCACCACGGTCAGGCCGGGGATGTGGGCGAGGAGCGCTTCGAGACTCTGCGAGTGCTGACTGCCCGACGACCGGCCGGCGCCGAACTGCGTTCTGACGGTCAGGCCCATCGCGGCGGCGCCGCCCGTCATGAACGGCATCTTCGCCGCCTGGTTGAGGAGCTGATCGAGACACACCCCGACGAAGTCGAGGTACATCATCTCGACCACCGGGCGCATCCCCGCCATGGCCGCGCCGACGCCGAGCCCCATGATCGCCGTCTCGCTGATCGGCGTGTCACGGACTCGGTCACCGAACTGGTCGTGCAGACCCCGCATCAGCCCGAACACGTTGCCGCCCTCGGCCACGTCGATACCGGCGACGAACACCTCAGGGTCCTCGGCCAACTCGATCTCGAGCGCGTCGTGGATCGCATCCATCGTGCGGAAGATCGGGGCGTCGGCGGACGGCGGGGCGGGTTCGGGATGCGCCGGACGTTCCCGCAGGACGAAGTCGTGCACCGACGCCACGTCGGGTGCGGACGACGCCCGGGCCGCGGCCAGCGCCTCGTCGAGCAGGGCGTCGACGGACACCTGCACCGCGCCGATCTCGGCGGTGTCGACGCCGAGCGATTCGAGCCGCCGAGCCTGCACGACGATCGGGTCGCGCGCCTTCCATTCCTGGAGTTCGCTGTCTTCCCGGTAGCGCTGCGGGTCGCCCTCGTAGTGGCCGTGCCACCGGTACGTGGCCGCCTCGACGATCACGGGCCGCCCGCTGCGAACGGCGTCGAGCACGCCGCTCATCGTCGTCGCCACGGCCACCACGTCGTTGCCGTCGACCCCCACGTAGTCGACGCCGTACCCCGCGGCCCGGCGCTCGAGCGGAGCGGCATGCTGCGTGGCGGCGGGGGAGAACTCCGCGTAGCCGTTGTTCTCGCACCAGAACACCGCCGGCAGGTTCCACACGGCAGCGAGATTGACGGCCTCGTGGAACGCACCCTGGGCGACCGCGCCGTCGCCGAAGAACGCGACGGCCACGTTGCCGTCCGCCCGCAGCTGGGCCGCCGCGGCGGCGCCGACGGCGATCGGCAGGCCGGCACCGACGATGCCGTTGGCGCCGAAGATCCCGATCGTCGGGTCGGCGATGTGCATCGAGCCGCCGCGCCCGCGGTTCGTCCCGCCATCGCGCGCCATCAGCTCGGCGAACATGCCGAGCGGTGCCAGGCCCTTCGCGAGGCAGTGCCCGTGCCCGCGGTGGGTCGACGTCAGCACGTCGGTGTCGCGCAGCGGCCAGCAGGCGCCGACCGCCGAGGCCTCCTGACCGGTGGAGAGGTGCACGAAACCCGGCACCTCGCCGTCGCGATAGAGCGCCGACACCCGCTCTTCGAACCCGCGGATCACCATCATCCGACGAAGCATCTCGATCTGCTCGTCGCGTGTGAACGCGTCACTGGGGGAGAGCGTGAGCGACGCGCCGGGATCCACGAAGAGACGATTGTACTGATCGGTACAAGCTGCCGACAAGTCGCCGGCGGTCAGGTCCCGCGATCAGGTCCTGGTTCAGGTGTTGGCGATGCCGCGGACGAAGATGTCGGCGAACCAGTCGGCGACCTCCGCCGCGGTGAGACTGCCGCCGGCCTTCAACCACAGGTAGGTGTAGTTGTGCATGCCGAGCCAGGCGCGGGCGGTGAGCTTCGGATCGAGGTCGCGGAAGTCACCCGACTCGATGCCGGCCTCGAGCACGGCTTCGACGTGGTGTTCGTACTCGCGGCGCCGCTTGCGGAACTGGGTGGCGTTGTCGCCGGTGAGGGCCGGGAACTCGTGGAGGAACACCCACACGTGATCGGGGTAGCGGGCGATCACGTCGAGCAGTTCGGTGCCGAGCATCGCCAGCTGTTCGGTCGGTGATCCGCCCTGCTGCCTGACGCGGTCGGCGCCGAGGAGCACCTCGTCCATCACCCGGTCGTGGATGGCGGCGAGCAACTCCTCCTTCGAGCCGATGTAGTAGTAGAGCGCACCCTTGCCGAGCTGGTTGCCTTCGCAGAGCTCGGTCGTGCTGGTGGCGTGGAACCCGCGCTGGGCGATGATCGTGGCCGACCGGTCGATGATCTCGTCGCGCCGCCGGTGCCACTTGGCGCTGCGCGGTGAGCCCCCGCCAGAATCGCCGAGGGTGTCCAGTCACGACCATCGGGCGAGCTTATATTCTTGTAACGACCAGTCGAACGAATAGTCTCGCCGCCATGCCCGCCTTGCCCGCGTCGTCGGCCGACATGAGCTGGTTGCGGGTGCTCGAGCACCACGCCGCGCGCACGCCCGACAAGGCGTTCGCGGTCTGTGACGACGCAACGGTGACGTACGGGGACATGGCCGCGTGGTCGGCCCGCTTGGCCGGCGGACTCCGGGAACGGGGCGTCGGATTCGGCGACGTCGTGGGGCTGCTGTCGTACAACAGCATCGAGTTCCTCGCCACGATCTTCGCCGCCAACTCCCTCGGCGCGGTCGCCATGCCGATCAACTGGCGTCTCGCCGCCGCCGAGTTGCGGTACCTGCTGGAGCACTCCGGGGCCAAGGTGCTCGTGTGCGACGAGGCGCTGACCGGCTCTCGCCGACGAGGCGATCACCGGCCTCGAATCGGCCCCCGCCCGCATCTGCGTGTCGCCTGATCCCGCCGACGGATGGGAGCCCTTCAGCAGCCTCGAGGCTGCGCCGATCCCGACGCGGGCGGCGGTGGGCGGCGACGACATCCACCGGTTGATGTACACCTCCGGAACCACGGGACGGCCCAAGGGAGTGATGCTCACCCACGCCAACCTGGCGTGGAAGAACTACGCCCACGTCACCGAGTTCGGTTTCACGTCGAGCGACATCGGGCTCGCCTGCGGGCCGCTCTACCACGTCGGTGCCCTCGACCTCGTCACGACCACGATGATCGCGGTCGGTGCCACGACGATCATCCATCGCACGTTCGACGCCGCCCTCGTGGTCGACGAGATCGAGCGATCGAGGATCACGACCGTCTGGATGGCGCCGGCGATGCTGCGCGCCGTGCTCGACCAGCCGGGCATCGAGGGGCGCGATCTGTCGTCGGTGCGGGTGATCATCGCCGGCGGCGAGAAGCTGCCGATCCCGTACATCGAGCGCCTCCAGCGAGTCTTCCCCGCCGCCTGGTTGGCGGATGCCTACGGCCTGACCGAGACGGTGTCGGGCGACACGTTCCTCGACCCCGACGGGGCGCGGACGAAGGTCGGCAGCGTCGGGCGGGCGTGCCTCTACCTCGAACTGGAGATCTGGGGTGACGACGATCGCGCCGGTCCCCGCCGGCGAGCGCGGCGAGGTCGTGCTGCGCGGACCGAAGGTCTTCCGGGGGTACTGGAACGATCCCGACGCGACCGCGGCAGCGTTCCGGGGCGGCTGGTTCCACACCGGCGACATCGGCATCAAGGACGACGACGGCTACGTCTACATCGTCGACCGGCTGAAGGACATGATCGTGTCCGGCGGCGAGAACATCGCCAGCTCCGAGGTCGAACGGGTGCTGTACGAGCACCCCGCGGTCGGTGAGGTCGCCGTGATCGGTCGCCCCGACGAGCGCTGGGGTGAAGTTCCGGTCGCGGTCGTCGTGCTCGCGCCGGGTGCCGAAGCGACGGCCGACGAGCTGATCGAACACTGCCGCAAGCAACTGGCGAAGTTCAAGGTCCCCAAGGACGTCACCTTCATCGAGGCGCTGCCCCGCAACCCGTCGGGCAAGGTCCTCAAGCGAGAGTTGCGCACCGACCATGAGCGACCTGCGGTTCGACGGCCGGGTGGCGGTGGTCACGGGCGCCGGCCGAGGCATCGGGCGCGGCTATGCCCGGCTGCTCGGGGCGCGGGGAGCGAGCGTGGTCGTCAACGACCTCGGCGGGTCGAAGGAGGGCGCAAGGTGCCGACGCCGGCCCGGCCCGGTCGGTGGCCGACGAGATCGTCGCCGCCGGCGGCGTGGCGGTGGGCGACACGAACGACGTGTCGACCGAGCCGGGCGCGTCGGCGATCATCGACACGGCGCTGCGCGAGTTCGGCCGCATCGACATCGTGGTCAACAACGCGGGCATCGTCCGCTGGGGCGATCTGCCCGACGTCGACCTCGACGGCGCTGCGGAACACCCTCGACGTCCACCTCGTCGGGTCGTTCAACGTCACCCGGGCGGCGTGGCCCCACCTGGTGGAACAGGAGTACGGGCGTGTGGTGATGACCACGTCGACGGGCATGTTCGGTCTGCGCGGGAACCTGGCGTATGCCGCGGCGAAGGCGGGTGTCGTCGGCCTCATGCGCAACATGAAGCTGTCGGGTCGCCGTTACGGGATCACCGTGAACGCGGTCGCGCCGGTGGCGGCGACACGGATGGGTGGCGCCGACGAGTCCGACCCCGACGCCGAGGGGCCGGCCGACATGGCGCCCGCGTTGGTGGCCCCGCTCGTGGCCTACCTCTGCCACGAGGACTGTCCGGTGAGCGGCGAGATCTATGCGGCGGGCGGGGGTCGATTTTCGCGGATCTTCGTCGCCACGACCGAGGGCTACGTGCCGGCGGGTGACCCGACGCCCGAGGACGTCGCCGCCAACTGGGCGACGATCAACGACGAGTCGGGCTACTCGGTCCCCGCCGACCTCCCCGACTGGGCCGCCGAGTACATGAAACACCTCACCTGACCCGGCCGCCTGATCCGAAAATGCCCCGAATTGGACGTCCAGCGTACGAATCTGGGCATTTTTCGGGTGGTCGTCTGCCCGGCAACATTGTTTCGATTTTGTACCGACCGGTCTATTAGTCTCGGGGTCATGGACTTCTCGTACACCGAAGCGGAGCGGGACCTGATCGACCTGTGTCGTCAGTTCGCCACGAAGGAGATCGCCGTTCGAGCCCCGGCGGCATGGGAACGGGCGGAATGCCCGACCGACCTCCTGCGCGAAATGGGCGAGCTCGGGTTGCTCGGCATGCTGGTGCCCGAGGAGTGGGGCGGCATCGGGATGACGACCGTCGGTTTCGTCGCCGCGCTCGAACAGCTGGGTCAGGCCGACCAGTCGGTCGCCGCCGCGTTCCAGGCCCACGTCACGATCGGCTCGATGCCCCTGTACCTGTTCGGCAACGACGAGCAACGTGAACGCTGGCTCCGCCCGCTCGCCGAGGGTCGCGTGCTCGGCGCGTTCGGGTTGACCGAGCCCGACGCCGGCTCCGACATGCGCGGCATCACCACCCGGGCCGAGCGCCAGGACGGCGGCTGGTTGATCAACGGCCGCAAGGCGTTCATCTCCAACGCCGGCACCGACATGTCGTTCGGCGTCACGCTGCTGGCCCGCACCGAGACCGGCGATGGTGGCAGCCGGGGCGCGAAGTACGCCAGCTTCGTCGTCGAGAAGGACACGCCCGGGTTCACGATGGGGCCGAAGATGCGGGGGATCGGTTGGAAGGGCCTCGACACGCGCGAGCTGTTCTTCGACGACGTGTGGGTGGCCGACGACCACCTCGTCGGTGACCCCGAGCTCGGTCTCGGGCAGTTCCTCGGCGCGCTCGAGGTCGGCCGCATCTCGATCGCCGCGCTGTCGCTGAGCCTCACCCAGGCCGTGCTCGACATGTCGCTCGACTACGCCCGCCAGCGCCACCAGTTCGGCCAGCCGATCGGGAAGTTCCAGGCGATCCAGTTCAAGCTCGCCGACATGGCGACCGAACTCGAGGCGGCCCGGTGGCTGACGTACCGGGCGGCGTACCTCCGCGATTCCGGCCAGCCGTTCCTCAAGGAGGCGTCGATGGCGAAGCTGAAGGCCAGCCGGCTCGCCGTCGGCCGCGGCATCCGAAGCGGTGCAGATCCACGGCGGGATGGGCTACATGCTCGAGTCGCCCGTGGCCCGCTTCTACTGCGACTCGAAGGTGCTGGAGATCGGCGAGGGCACCAACGAGATCCAGCACGTCGTCATCGCCCGCGAACTCGGCTGCTGATCGATGTCGGGCGCACGTCCGCTGTCGCCGGCGACGCACGAGTGGTGGGGCTATCAGCGCCCCGCCGAGTTCGAGGTGGTCGGGGTCACCGTCGAGGTCCCGATGCGCGACGGCATCACGCTGTCGTGTTCGCTCCGCCGTCCCGCCCGCGACGGCGTGCCGATCGACGGTCGGTTCCCCGGCCTCGTCGTGGAGTTCACTCCTTACGTGGTGCTCGCCGACTTCTACGCTGGCGAGGCCGACTTCTTCGTCGGCCCGCGGCTACACCGCGCTCGTCGGGACGATGCGCGGTGTCGGCAACTCGGGCGGCCGGTGGGAGCACGGCAGCTTCCGGCAGGGCGGCCGTGACGCCCACGACCTGGTCGAGTGGCTGGCGGCGCAGGAGTTCTGCGACGGTCGGATCGGGATGTTCGGCGAGAGCTTCGGCGGCCAGACCAGCTACGGCGCGGCGATCGAACAGCCCGAACACCTCCTCGCGATCGCCCCGATGCAGTCGCCGGGATCGCTGTACCACGACGTGATCTTCCCGGGCGGCGTGAAGTCGACCGAGCGCGGCGAGATCGACAGCTGGCCCGACATCGCCGCCATGACGAGCGGCGGCTCGATCGACGCCGACGCCGAGTTCGCCGCCAACCGCGCCCATCCCACGTTCGACGACTACTGGCGCGACCGCTCGTTCGTCGACGTCCTCGACCGCGTGACGGTCCCCGTGCTCGCCGTCGGCGGCTGGAACGACCACTTCTTCCGCTCGGGCACGCTCGCCAACATCGAGGCGATCCCCGAGCCGGACGTGGGCGATCTACGGGTCGTGGGCGCATTTCTTCCCGGTCGCGCTCAGCGAGGAGTCGACGTGGTCGACCGGCGACGGGAGCGAGCGCGACCAGATGCTCGCCGACAATCCGCAGCTGCCGTCGGGCGTGCTGCTCGCCTGGTTCGACCACTGGGTGGCCGGTCGATCCGATGCACCGATCCCGGACGCGCCGACGTTCGTCTCGTACGAGGGACCGGTCGGCGTCGGAGCCGGGTGGCAGGAACTCGATCGATGGAATCCACCGGGCACGCCCGGTGCTCGATGGTTCCTGGACGCCGACGGTTCGCTCGGCGCCGAGGCGCCGCGCGATCGGATCGGTGGCGTTCGGCCAGCCGAGCCAGGTCGATGAGGGGGCGGAGCAGCCCGTCGACGCCGTGACGTTCACGTCCGAACCGCTGGCCGCCGACCACGTGCTCGTCGGGCACCCAAGCGTGACGTTCCGCGCCACGCTCGACGCGGCCGAGGCGCACTTCTACGTCGAACTGCTCGACGTCGCGCCCGATGGCGATGAGACGGTCGTCAACGACGGCTACCTCGCGGCCACGCATCGGCGGTCACACGCGGCGCCCGAACCGGTCGTGGTCGGCGAGTTCGAACGCTTCGAGATCGGCATCCGGGCCCATCACCACCGCTTCGTCGCCGGCCATCGGATCCGGTTGCGGATCAGCGGAGGCCCGCCGGCGAAGCTGACGGCTCCTCCCGCGCCGGTGACCGTGACGATCGAGACCGGTCCCGACGCCATCCTCGTCCTGCCCGGCATCGCTGCGGACTGACGCCGCGCGCCAGGGGGTCGGGTCCGGGCGCGCGCCGGGTTACGGCGCGGAGTAGCCGCCGTCGACCACGAGGGCCGATCCGGTGGTCCACCGAGACGCGTCGCTGGCGAGGTACGAGTAGGCGCCGGCGAGGTCCGGCGCGGCGCCGAGCCCGAGGGGGTGCTTGGCACCCATCGCGTCGATCGCCTCCTGGGGGAGGCCGTCGTGGATCGCCGAGCGGAACGTGCCGGGGCACACGCAGTTGACCCGGATGCCGTCGCGGGCGTACTCCACGGCGGCCACCTTGGCCAGGCTGATGACCGCCGCCTTGGTGGCGCAGTACGGCGCGGCATGCGACCAGGCGGTCATTCCGGCGACGGACGCGGTGAGGATGATCGAGCCCGCCTGCTGCCGTCGCATCGTCGGCACGGCCGCCTGGACGGCGTGGACCGCACCCATCAGGTTGATGCCGACGACCCTCGACCAGTCGGCGTCGGTCAGGTTGTGGATCCGGCCGTTCGGGGCGAGCACACCGGCGTTGCTGATCAGCACGTCGAGGCGTCCGTACCGCTCGACCGTGCGGGCGACGACGGCCTCGACCTGGGCGAGATCGGTCACGTCGGCGAGCACGGTCTCGACGCCGTCGGGGAGGCCCTCCGGATCGTGGCCTGCAACGACGTCCCACTCACGTCGCTGAGCACGATCTCGGTGTCGGGTTCGGCGGCCAGACGGCTGGAGATGGCGGCACCGAGCGCACCACCCGCACCGAGGATCACGACCACCCGAGCTGGAGTTGTTGCGGTCATACGAGCTGGTATCCGCCGTCGACGTGGATGACCTCGCCGGTGATGAACGCCGCTGCGTCGGAGGCGAGGAACTGGAACGCCCCGGCGAGGTCGGCCGACCGGCCCCACCGGCGCAGGGCCGTGTGTTGGAGGATCGACTCGGCCAGCCGCTCGTTGTTGGCGAACCCATCGGCGAGCGGCGACTCGAACCAGCCTGGCGACACGACGTTGACGGTGATCCCGGCCGGTGCGAGGTCGAGGGCGAGCCCCTTGGCCATGCCGATGAGGCCCGCCTTCGACGCGCTGTAGGGCGTGAGTCCCTTGCGCGGCCGTTCCCCGAGGACCGAGCCGGTGAAGATCAGGCGGCCGCCCTCACCCATGACGCGGGCCGCGGCGCGGGCGCCGAGGAACGCGCCGGTGAGGTTGACGTCGATCACGTCGCGCCACACCTCCGGCTCGATCGCCAGCGGGCCGGCCGACGATGGGGGAGATGCCGGCGTTGCAGATCCACACGTCGACGCCACCCCACTCGGCGACGGTGCCGTCGGCGACCGCCTCGTTGAAGTCGGCGTCGCGGATGTCGCCGCTGAACACGAGCGTCTCGCCGGGCAGCTCGTCGGCGACGGCCTTCAGATCCCGTTCGGTCCGCGCGACGAGCGCCACCTTCGCCCCGGCGCGAGAACGCGTGCGCGATGACCTCGCCGAGCCCACGGCCGCCGCCCGTGATCACGACGCGCCGGCCGCTCACGTCCCCCGGTTGGGGGAACGTGTCAGGAATCTCGATCCGTTCGGCCATCGCCACCTTTCATCCTCGTGTCGGTCACCTTCGACTGGGCCATCGTGCACAGCGGTCCGGCGTTCAGAGCTTGGACCGATCAGTACAATACACGGCCGGCGTGCGATGATGGCGGTCGATGGACGAACTGACGCACGACGCGACGAGCCGCACGCTCGACACCCCGCAGGGCACGCTGCACTACCACGAGGCCGGTGACGGCCCGCCGTTGCTCCTGCTCCACGGTTCGGGCCCGGGCGTCAGCGGATGGGCGAACTTCCGGGGCAACCTGCCGGCGTTCGCCGAGCACTACCGCACGCTCGTGCTCGACATGCCCGGCTTCGGCAAGAGCTACTCGTGCGAGGGCAGCCCGGTGATGGCCGCCCCGGGCGCCGTCGTCGACTTCCTCGACGGCATGGGGCTCGGCCCGATCCCGATCCTCGGCAACTCGATGGGCGGCAACGTCGCCGCCCGCATCGCGGCGAACCACCCCGATCGCGTCAGCCGGTTGGTGACGATCGGTGGCGTCGGCGTGCCGATCTTCAGCCCGGGTCCGGCCGAGGGGGTCAAGCTCCTCGTCGAGTTCGTCGACGATCCGACCCGCGAGCGTCTCGTGGCGTGGATGGAGTCGATGGTGTTCGACCCGGACATCCTCACCGACGAGTTCGTCGAACTGCGGTGGGAGGCGGCCAATGCACCGGGCGCGCTCGACGACGTCCGCCGAATGTTCAACCGCAAGATGCTCACGGGGATGCGCAAGTTCGCGGCCGCCGCGGCGACCGATCAGGTGGGCATGCTCGCCAAGATCGAGGCGCCGACGCTGATCACGTTCGGCCGGGACGACCGCGTCACCCCGCTCGACAGCGTGCTCGTGCCGATGCGGATCGTCCGCCATTGCGAGGTCCACATCTTCCCGAACTGCGGCCACTGGGCGATGATCGAGCGCAAGGACGAGTTCGAGAGCGTCGTGCTCTCGTTCCTCGCGCGTTGACTGGGGGTCGCGATCAATTCCGCCCTGACCCGATTCAGCCCTGACAGTTCAGCCCTGACGCGACGGCGGCTCGCGTCGGTCGCGCGTCACCTGCAGCGGCCGCGCGTACGAGACGTCGTCCTGGTCGAGGCGCGGGGCGACCTGAATCGCCGGATCGATCCCGCCGCCCGGCACCGCGCCGTACCACTCGAGCACGACCACTCGCTCGGCGATGCGCCACTCGCCGTCGCGCCGCTCGAGCCGGTCGACGTACCGCCCGCCGGTGAGTCGGAGCTTCTCGGTGCCGTCGATGCGGATCACGCTGATGAAGTAGCTCTCGGCGTGGGCGGCATCGCCGTCGATGTCGATGTTCTGGGTGGTGACGTGGCGTTGGTACCCCGAGAACGGGGCGTGCACATCCATCAGGTACCGAACGAGCCCATCGAGTCCGCCCACGTACTGCCCGTGGTCCTCGACGGCGTTGGCGTGGTACGCCGACGCGACGAGTTCGGCGTCACGGCGGTCGAGTCCACGGGCATAGCGATGCACGCATTCGGTGATCGCCGCCCGGTCGAGCAGGCGCCGCAGCGCCGTGATCTCCCTGTCGTCCAACTGGGTGGGCTCGCTGCGCTCGGTCATGGCGCCAACATACGGGCCGCTGGATAGCGTCGACATTGTGCGAACGTTCAGTGATCTCTTCCGCAACGTGATGCAGCTCGCCTACGTCACCGACGACCTCGACGTCGCGTGCGACTACTTCGAGCAGACGCTCGGAACCGTCGACTGCCTCAAGACGTACAAGTCGTCGTTGAACGGGATCGCGGTCGTCGACGGTGAGACGGCCGAGGAGTGGATCATCGACGTCGCGCTCGTCAATGCCGGCGCCACGAACTTCGAGCTGATCAAGCCCGTCAGCGGATCGGTCGATCTGTACCGGTCGGCGATCCGGCCCGGCGTGCCGGCCACGTTCCATCACGTCGGGTACCGCATCCCCGACTTCGACGAGGCGACCGAGATCCTGGCGGCGAATGGCAAGACGTGGGCGCAGTACGGCCACATGAAGGGCGGCCTGCGCTTCGGCTACGTCGACATGACCGCCGAACTCGGCCACTACATCGAGTTCATGGACCTCGAACGCGGGGGCGAGATGCACTTCGCAGCCCTCGAGGCGAAGTCGAACAACCGCTGACCCGTCAGCCGGGGGACACGCCGCCGGAAAGTCCGCGCGGCAGGCGCCGAGAAAGCACCGCCCCCGCAGCTGCGACCAGCGCGGGGAGCACCAATGCGGCGGCGACGGCCTCGCCAGTCGGCCAGTCGAGACCGACGCCGAGCGCCACCATCGCGCCCGCCGCACCCGTGCCGAGGGCGACGCCGAGATTGTCCGTCAGCTGCAGCGATGAGGTCGTCGAGCCCACGGCCGACTCGGGCACGCTGCGCAGCGCGAGTTGGGCGTGGGCCGAATAGGCGAGTCCCATACCGAATCCACCCAACGCCGCGCCGACGTGGATGAACCAGAACGGCACACCGTCGGGGATCGACGCCACCGCCACGGTCGCGATGCCCGGAACCAACAAGAGAAAGCCCGACCGCACGAACCAGGCCTCGCCCAACCGTCCGATCCAGCGCTGCTGCACCCAGGCTGCCGACGTCCACGCCACGGTCGCGACGGTGACGGCCACGCTGCCGGCGAGGCTCGACGTGCCCCTCCCGTTCGTCAGGGCGAACGGGACGAACGCGTCCACCGCGAAGAAGGCGAACGTCAGCACGCCGCGGGACGCGATCACCGCCGGAAGTCCTGCCGCGCCGTGCAGGGTGCCCGGTGGCGTCAGGCGGCGAAACGGCCCGACGCCGACCAACGCGCCGGCGATGCATCCGGGCACGAACCACCACGCGCCGGCCGTCGAGCCCGCCACGACGAGCGCTGCGCCGGCGGCGACGCGCGGTCGCCTCCACGAGCCGCCGGCGGAGGAACCGCACCGGCTCGTCAACGGTCGTGGCGACCGGCCCGAGGCGGAAGATGGCAGGCAGCACCATCACGCCGGCGCAGGCCACGAGCGGCACGAGGCCGAGGAACACCCACCGCCAGCTGACCAGTTCGGCGATCCGCTCCGACAGCACCGGTCCGATCACCCCGGGCACCACCCATGCGGTGGACAGGATGGCGAACATGCGCGGCCGCTCGTCGACTGCGAACGCCCGACCGATCGCGACGTACCCGATTGCCGGCACGACCCCGGCGCCGAAGCCCTGGACGAATCGCCCGGCCACCAGCACGGGCATGCCGGGGGCGAACCCGCACACGAGCAGGCCGACGGCGAAGAGGATCAGGCCGACCAGGTACGGCGGTCCGGCACCGACCCGATCGGCCCGATCGCCGGCGTAGACGATGCCGATCATGGTGCCGAGGAAGAACGCCGCCGTCACCCACCCGTACCAGCTCAGACCGCCGAGGTCGTTCTCGATCTGGGGCAGGATCGTCGTCACGGCGAGCGACTCGAACGCCACGAGCGTGACGACGGAGACGAGCCCGATCTTCAGCGCCCGCCGACCCGCGTCGACGCGCTGGCCGTCGCGTTCGCCCTGTTCCTCGCCTGGTCCCTCGGTGGTCACCAACACGGCGTGAACGGTACGGCTTCAACCGCGGTTGAAGTCAAGCCGATCAGGGTGATCGTCGTGTATTTCGTCAGATTGGTCCAAGTGGTACAATTTTCTGGTGCTGCACGACGAGGGGTCAGGCTGCGAGGACGCGAGCGACGCGGGGCGATCGGTGCTCGGCCGCATCGCCACGATCCTCGACGCATTCGACATGGGCGACCAGGTGCTCAGCCTGCCCGAGCTGAGCCATCGGGCCAATCTGCCGAAATCGACGGTCCATCGGCTGGCCGAACAGCTCCGGGCCATCGGTTGGTTGGAACGCGACCACAGCAACGGCTACCGGGTCGGGATGCGACTCTTCGAACTCGGCGCCCTGGCGCCGCAGCGCATCCAGCTGCGCGACACGGCGTTTCCCTACCTGCACGACCTGGCGACGAAGACGGGTCTCGCCGTCCAGCTCGGCGTGCTCGATCGCGGGGAGGTTGTCTACCTCGAACGGATCGTGGTCGGCGAGTTCACGCTCCCCACGCGGCTCGGCGGGCGGATGCCGGCGTACTGCACAGGGCTCGGCAAGGCGATGCTGGCGTTCGACGATGCGGCTGCCGATGAGGTGATGAACGCGACGCTCCCGCGACGCACCGCCTTCACGATCACCGAGGCTTCGGCGCTGCGGGCCGATCTCGAGCAGGTCCGCTCGCTCGGAGTGGCGCGCGATGTGAGCGAGGCGTACGACGGCCTCGTGTGCGTCGCGGCACCGATCCGCAACGCGGGCCGCGCCATCGCCGCGGTGTCGGTGACCGGTCCGGCCCGGAGCATGGACTGGGAGGCCACGACCGACGCCGTGAAGTGCTGTGCCGCCAACATCTGGAATGCCCGCTTCGGTGCTCCGAGCGCCGGCCGCCGCAACGCCACCGCCCCACGACGTCACGCCCCCGCTTCGTAATCCGTCGCCCCCGCCCGCTGACGCCCGATCGGTCCCGCCCCGTCCCTGCGATGAGCGAACGGCCCGCCCTTCGGTCCGTTCGCTCATGGCAAGGTGATCGATCGTCCTTGCGATGAGCGAACGGCCCAGGCCCCGGTCCGTTCGCTCATCGCAGAGTGCTCGGTGACCATCTCGACAGGCGGGACACGGCACTCGCCGCGGTGGGCGGCGTCAGGCATGCTGGAGCTGTGGAATCGACGAAACGTGCGACGGCCGCGATCATCGGGTCGGGCAACATCGGCACCGACCTGATGTTCAAACTCCTGCGGTCGGAGGTGATCGAGCCGCGCTGGGTCGTCGGGATCGATCCGGCGAGCGAGGGCCTCGCCCTGGCCCGCAAGAACGGGGTCGAGGCGATCCACGAGGGCGTCGACTGGCTGCTCGCCCAGGACGACCTGCCCGACATCGTGTTCGACGCCACGTCGGCCTACGCCCACGTGCGCAACGCGCCGCGCTTCCGCGAGGCCGGCATCCGGGCGATCGACCTGACGCCCGCCGCCCGCGGTCCGTACGTGATCCCCGTCGTCAACCTCACCGAGCACATCGACGAGATGAACGTCAACATGGTCACCTGCGGCGGCCAGGCGACCATCCCGATGGTCTACGCCGTGTCGCGAGCCGTCACCGTGCCGTACGCCGAGATCGTGGCGACCGTGGCCTCCCGCTCGGCCGGCCCGGGCACCCGCGCCAACATCGACGAGTTCACCCGCACGACGTCGTCCGCCGTCGAGGTGCTGGGCGGCGCCGAGCGGGGCAAGGCGATCATCATCCTCAACCCGGCCGAGCCGCCGCTGATCATGCGCGACACGATCTTCTGCCAGATCCCCGACGACGCCGACCACGACGCGATCGAGGCGTCGATCGACGACGTCGTGTCGCAGGTCCAGCAGTACGTGCCCGGCTACCGCCTCCGCCAGCGCCCGCAGTTCGACCCCGCCACCGGCCGCGGTCCGGCCCGCGTGGCGATCTTCATCGAGGTCGAGGGGGCGGGCGACTACCTGCCGCCGTACTCCGGCAACCTCGACATCATGACGGCCGCGGCCACGAAGGTCGGCGAGGAGATGGCCCGCCGGATCCTCGCCGGCGCCGCACCCGCCTCATCCACCAGCCCGATCGGAGCCAACGTCTGATGCCGTACTCGAACGATCTCGACATCCGCATGACCGACTCGTCGCTGCGCGACGGGTCGCACGCCAAGGGCCACCAGTTCACCGAGGAGATGGTGCGCAGCGTCGTCGCCGGACTCGACAGCGCGGGCATGCCGGTGATCGAGGTGACCCACGGCGACGGCCTCGGCGGGTCGTCGTTCAACTACGGCTTCTCCCGCGAGGACGAGCGCATCCTCATCGCCGCCGCGGTCGAGGAGGCCAAGCAGGCGAAGATCGCCGCGCTGATGCTGCCCGGGCTCGGCACGAAGGACGACATCAAGGCGGCGGCCGACCTCGGCGTGTCGGTCATCCGCGTCGCCACGCACTGCACCGAGGCCGACATCTCGATCCAGCACTTCGGCCTCGCCCGCGAGATCGGCCTCGAGACCGTCGGGTTCCTGATGATGGCGCACTCGCAGCCGCCCGAGACGCTCGCCACGCAGGCGCGGATCATGGCCGACGCCGGCTGCCAGTGCGTCTACGTCGTCGACTCGGCCGGGGCGATGATCATGGAGGAAGCGGGCGTGCGGGTCGAGGCCGTCGTCGCCGAGCTCGGCAACGACGCCCAGGTCGGCTTCCACGGCCACGAGAACCTGGCCCTCGGGATCGCCAACTCGATCTACGCCATCCGCGCCGGCGCGACCCAGATCGACGGGTCGACCCGCCGGTTCGGTGCCGGTGCCGGCAACACCCCGTGCGAGGCGCTCGCCGCGGTGTGCGACAAGCTCGGGATCACCACCGGTATCGACGTCCTGCGGCTGATCGACGTCGCCGAGGACATCGTGCGGCCGGTGATGGACGGTGAGTGCGCCCTCGACCGGCTGTCGCTGATCATGGGCTACGCCGGGGTGTACTCGTCGTTCCTCAAGCACGCGTACCGGGCCGCCGAGCGCTACGGCGTGTCGGGCGCCGACATCCTCCTCGAGTGCGGTGAGCGTCGTCTCGTCGGTGGTCAGGAAGATGAGATCATCGACATCGCCGTCGGCCTCGCCGCCGCGGCGCGCTGAATCGCTGCCAAACAGATTGGAACGTCACATGGGAGTCCGCTCGCTCGGGTATCTGCGGCTGGAGTCGACCGACGTCGACGCGTGGAAGGTGTTCGGCGGTGACTTCCTCGGGATGATGCCCGTCGAAGGGGCCGACCCCGATTCGCTGTACTTCCGCCTCGACCACTACCCGCCGCGGCTCGTCGTGGAGCCCGGCGCCGAGAACCGGATGACGGCGATGGGCTTCGAGGTGCTCGACAAGCGCGAACTCGCCCGACTCGTGAGCGCGGTCGAGGGTGCCGGGGATCAAGGTCACCGTCGGCGAGCCGGAGGCCTGCGCGGCACGGCGGGTCACCGGTTTCGTCTCGTTCGACGATCCGGGCGGCAACCCGGTCGAACTGTTCTACGGTCCGATCCTCGACCACGTCCAGGTGCAGACGCCGCTCGTCAGCTCATTCGTCACCGACGACATGGGAATGGGTCACGTGATCGTGTCGGCCGAGGATGCCGAGGCGACGCTCGACTTCTACATCGACGTGCTCGGTTTCGTCGAGCGCAACACGATGGGTCGCACGTGGTTCCTCGGGTGCAACCAGCGGCACCACACGTTCGGCATCGCCCGTCGCCGCGGCCCGGGCGCGCTGCTGCACCTGATGGTCGAGGCGGCCACGCTCGACGACGTCGGGCTCGCCATCGATCGCGCCGGCGAAACTCGGCGTGCCGATGATGAACACGCTCGGCAAGCACACGAACGACCAGATGGTGTCGTTCTACGTGTACTCACCGGAGAACTACGCGATCGAGTTCGGTTGGAACGGGCTGCTCGTCACCGAGGAACACCCGACGTACGAGATCACCCAGGGCGCGTTCTGGGGCCACAAGTTCACGCCGCCGCCGCGATCGAGCCCGTGAGCGACGCGATCGAACGGGCGGCGCAGCGTCTGATCGACGCTGCGGCGATCGGGCATGCCATGCGAACCGATCCTCGACCTGCTGCCCGACGGCACGGTCGACGACGCCTACGACGTGCAGCAGCGGGTCATCGCCATGACCCGGGACGGTGGGCCGGATGGCGGTGTGGCGAGCGCCCGGCGGGTCGGCCGCAAGATCGGGTTGACGTCGCCGGTGGTGCAGCAGATGTTCGGTGTCGATCGGCCCGACTTCGGTGTGCTGTTCGCCGACATGGCCATCGGCGACAGCGAGCCGGTGCCGCGGACCCGGCTGATGCAGCCGCGCGTCGAGGCCGAGGTGGCGTTCGTGTTGAAGAGCGATCTGCCCGATCGGCCGGTGATCGCCAGCGACGTGATGCGGGCGACCGACTTCGTGGTCGCCGCGATCGAGATCGTCGACAGCCGGATCAGGGACTGGAACATCTCGATCGTCGACACGGTCGCCGACAACGCCTCCTCCGGCATGTTCGTGCTCGGCGGTGCGCTGAAGCGACTGCGCGACGTCGATGTGAGATCGGTTGAAATGTCGATGACGGTCGATGGCGGCAACGTCGTCAGCTCCGGCGTCGGTGCTGCCTGCCTCGGATCGCCGATCAACGCCGTCGTCTGGCTGGCGAACGCGGTCGCCGAGCGGGGGCGCCACTGCAAGCCGGCGAGGTGATCCTGTCCGGATCGCTCGGCCCGCTCGTGACCGTCGAACGGGGCCGCACCTACGAAGCCACCATCACCGGCCTCGGCTCCGTCCGCGCCACCTTCGCCCCCTAGCGCAACCTGTTGCGCGGGGTCAGGCACAACGCAACAGGTTCGCGTGGCGGTGGTCAACCTGTCGCGAAGTGCCTGACCCCGCGCAACAGGTCAGTCGGTCCAGAGGTAGCGGTCGGCGGCGCGGTGGTGGTTGTAGATCGTCATCTCCTGCTTCGAGCTCAGGCGGTGGCCGTCGAAGCTGGGGGAGTGCATCCCGATGGTGACGTTCTCGGAGTTGTCGAGGTCCTGCGTGAGCACTTCACCGAGGCCGGCGTCGCGGTAGTCGTCGAAGTGCTCCGGCACGAAGTCGGTCTTCTTGTCGTAGTCGGCGACCGGGATCTGCTCGAGCGAGAACATCTCGAAGAAGCAGCTGTCGGGATCCTTGCCGTTCGGCCGGGCGCGGTAGCCGATGATGCAGCCCTGGTTCGGCAGCAGGATCGTGTTCGGGAAGATGTGCCATGCCGTGCCGGCTGCCGCCCACGCCTGCGGTGGGATCACCGGCCAGTCGAGCCCGTCGGCGGTCGCCGCCTCGCGGAGCAGATCGAGGTAGTACTGGCCGGCGGACATCCCGTCGGGGACGTCGGCCGTGCGGAGCTGTTCGGCGACGCGGATACTGCGTTCGGTCTCGAGCGCTTGCATGTCGTTGGCGATGTACTGCACGGCGTCGGCAATCGAGCGACGTTCGTCCTTCGCCCCCTCGATGTGCTTGTTCGACGGATCCTTGCCGAGCTCCTCGAGGTCGGCATCGGTGATCGGTCCCTTGGCGGATTCGAGTGCCGACTCGCCGCTCTTCTTCGGGCCGAGGCTCGCATAGCGGGCGAACTTGCCGAACGTGGCCGTGGGCGACCAGGCCCGCCGGTCGAGTTCCTTCAGCGTGGCGATGTTGTGGTTGCGCTTGTCCCAACGGGTGAGCTGCGGGTGGGTGCCGGGCACGTGGTACGCCTCGAGGAACCCGTCGAGCACGGTCTTCCAGTTGCATGGCGCGATGACGCTCTTCATCCACCGGTAGCGCATGTTCTCCAGGTGGAACGGCTCGAACACCTCGGGGACCGGACCGAGATACTCGAGCAGTGGCTCGGCCTCGAGATCCATGTTGATGAACACGAAGCCGGCCCACGTGTCGACCTGGACCGGCTGCAGGCCGAGATCCTCGTCGGACCGAGGCGTGAACTCCTCGGGGTCGAGCACGAGACGGATCGACCCGTCGAGGTTCCAGCGCCAGCCGTGGAACGGGCAGATCAGCGCGCCGACACGGCCGCGGCCGGTGGCGAGGCGGGTGCCGCGGTGACGGCAGGCGTTGAAGTAGCCGCGGATGGTGTCGCTCGATTCGTGGACCACGAGGATCGAGTGGCCTCCGATCAGGTACTCGTAGTAGCTGCCGACGCCGGGCAGGTCCTCCAGGCGACACGCCATCAGCCACGTCTTGGTGAACAACCGGTCGACCTCGAGTTGCTGGAACTCGGCGTCGAGGTAGCGGCCCTTCGGGACGAACCCTTCACGCAGGCGGTACCGCTCGGGCACGATGTCCGCGGGCGGGTCGTCGTCGGTCCACAGCGGTCGGGGCGCCCGTGATCGGACGGCGACCGGCTGGATGCCGGCGCCGATTTCGGAGTCGAGTGTCGATGTCATCGTGATCTCCAGGACTGGTCGCCGACGCGTGGACGGCGGGGAAAAGCGTACTCATTCATCGTTCGGCACCACTCCGGTCGCCTCGGCGATGTAGTTGCGGGGCGGTATTGGCCCGACATCGCCATCGCTACACGCCCTCGGGCATGTCGAGGGCGGCCATGTCGAGAGCAGCAAGGTACGCGAAGACCATCGCCGAGCCGATCGGGCCGCCGGCGCCGGGATAGATGCGGCCGAGGGCGGGCGCCATCGTGTTGCCCGACGCGTACAGGCCCTCGATCACCGAGCCATCGGGACGCAGCACGCGGGCGTCGGCGTCGGTCACGAGACCGCCCTTGGTGCCGAGGTCGGTGACGACGACCCGCACGGCGTAGAACGGCCCCTGGTCGATCACGCCGAGGCAACGGTTCGGCCCGTCCTCGTGGGCGCCGAAGAGCAGGGCCGTCACGCGGTCCCACGGCGTCTCGCCGCGGTGGAACTGCTCGTCGACGCCGGTTACGGCGAACTCGTTGAACTGCTCGACCGACTTCGACAGCGCTCCGGCCGGGACGCCGATCTGCTCGGCGAGCTCCTCCAGCGTGTCGGCGCGGACGAGCGTGCCGGCCTCGATCCACCGCTCGACGTCGAACCAACCGGGCACCGGCGGATCGACGGGCAGCATGTCGAACGCGTTCCGATCGACCTGCCGCTGGTCGAACACCCAGTACGTCGGCAGGGTCGACACGCCGGTCTCGGCCTGGACCCGCAGGATCTCGTGGCCGGCCCGGTCGTACGGGAGGCGCTCGTTCATGAAGCGCTCGCCGGCCGCGTTCACCCAGATGCCGCTCCACACCATCGTGTAGAACACCGGGCTTGCCGTCGGGCGCCACGACGCCCGGGGCGAACCAGGCCTCGTCGAGCAGCGCGGTGTCGGCACCGATGTCGATCCCGGCGAGGAGCGCGTCGCCCGTGTTGCTGGCGACGCCCGACGTCCACTCGCCGGTGATCGGCGCCTGATAGCGCTGGCGGAGTTCGCGGTTGGCTTCGTAGCCACCGGCGGCGAGCAGCACGCCGCGCCCGGCGAACAGCCGCAGCGGTTTCCCATCGCTCACGGCCTCGACGCCGACGACCCTTCCGCCCTCGACGATGAGCTGCTCGAGCGCGGTGTTCGTGCGGATCTCGCCGTGGCCGGTGTTCATGAACGCCAACAGGGCGCGGCCGATCAAGGCCTGGCCGCCGACCATCGTCTCGGGCGCCTCGACGCCCCACCGGTCGGTCCACAGCGGTCGCCGGACGAGCGGTTCGAGGTCGCCCAGCTCGGAACGGTCGATGTTCGCCGGGAAGATCGTGCGGCCCTTGCGGAGCGCGCCGGGGGCGTCGGCGAAGTAGTCGGGAACGCCGCGCCACTCGAACTCGCCGATCGCCGGATCGGCCTCCAGTTCCTCGATCATCCGCGGGCCCGCTTCGAGGTAGGCCTCCCGCAGGGCGACCGGGGCGTCGTCGCCGATGATCGCGTCGAGATACGGGCGGGCGGCCGGCCGACCCTCCTTCGAGCCCGGCGCGCACCTCGGCCGGGTTGCCCGGCAGCCAGATGCCGGCGCCCGAGTAGGCGGTCGTGCCGCCGACGAACTCCGACTTCTCGATCACGAGCGTCCGCAGACCGCGTCGAGCCGCGGCGTAGGCACCGAACAGCCCGCCACCGGAGCCGACGACGATCACGTCGTAACGGTCGTGTTCGTCGCTCATGTGTTCCCCTTCGATCGGCGACTCATCGTGCGATCCACCCATGGTCGTGCCAGTACGTCTCGAGCTTTGTCACCGGTTCCGGCCACGTCTCGATGAACGTCGCCCCGTCGGCGCCGGCGGTCAACGTGTACGGCATCGCCGCGCTGATCACGAAGAACTGCCCGGCCCGACCGTGCGCTCCTCGTCTGCACCGTGCTCGACGCGCAGTTCGCCGCCGAACACGATCACGAGCTGGCGCAGGCTCTGGTGGTGCCTCGGCATCGTGAAGCCGCCGCGGAGCTTCACCCCGATGATGTTGAACGACGGGGTCGATCTTCGTCGAGCGCCACATCGCCCCGTCGAACGTGGCGTCGACGTCGACCGGCGCCGCGGCGAGCGGCGTTCCGTCGATCCAGTGCTGCGACGGGCTCGCTGGATCGATCCTCATCGGCACCCAGCCCTCCGCGTTCGTGGCGTCGCCGAGCAGGTGGAAGTAGTCGATCGCCACGCCGTTGATTCTGCCCGCTGCTCCTCGCGGTGTCACGATCGCCGTCTTGTCAGGTGGGACGTCGGCGATGACAGCCCGACCGGGACCGGGCATCATGGGCGGCGTGGGAATCACGTTCGCCGACCTGCTGGACGAGCAGGACTGGGTGCCGCTGTCGCTCGACCAGCAGTCGTTCCCGAGCTACCTCTGGGTCGACGGTGGCACGCTCGCCGACGCGCCGGTCGACTTCGCCGCCACGTTCGACGGCGCCATGTGGATGAGCCGCAAGCCGATCGAGATCCCGGTGTTCAACCGCAACCCGCTTGCGGGTGCGGCCGCACTTCGTGGTGCCCCGCCATCACCACAACTTCGACGAGATGTTGTTCGTGTTCCAGGGGGAGTACAGCATCGAGTACGACACCGACGACGGCGGCACCGAAACGGTGGTGGTGAAGCCGGGCGACGTGTTCGTCAGTCACGCAGGCACGCCGTACACGATGACGGCCGGGCCCGAGGGTGTGGTCTACATCGAGACGTGGCCCGGCCCGATCCGGCAGCTCACGACGACGTGGCACGACTCCGGCTGGGTCCGTCGCTGAATCTTGGACCGATCGGTATAAATCTGTACGATTCCTCGGGTGACGAAGCGATGGAGTCAGCGCCCGGAACGATCGACGTGGGGCGACTGGGGTGACGACGACGAACTCGGCCGGATCAACCTGATCACGCCCGAGAAGGTGCTGCAGGGTGTGGCCGAGGTGCAGGCGGGCGTCAGCTTCTGCCTCAGCCTGCCGCTCGACTTCCCGGGCGGCACCGTCCTGAACCAACGTCGCCGCCCGCCGCGCCTCGCGCCGACCGAGGACCTCGACGGCAACCCCGAGACGTTCTTCAACATCCACATGAGCGACATGGACCCGCGCTACGTCGACATGTGGGCGGACGACGACGTCACCCTCTCGCTGCAGTACTCGACGCAATGGGACGCGCTCGCCCACGCCGGCGCCGAGTTCGACGTCGACGGCGACGGGGTCGAGAAGCCGGTGTACTACAACGGTTACCGGGCCCACGAGGACATCGTCGGCCCGCACCCCGACGCCGCCGGCGACGGCTGCGGCCATGCCAGCTTCGGCAAGCACCTCGGCCTCGAACACATGGCGTACCACGGCGTGCAGGGCCGGGGCGTGCTCGTCGACATCGCCCACCACCTGGGCCACGAGTGGCGGGGCATCGACCTGAAGACGCTGCAGGAGATCATGGACGCCGACAACGTCGTCGTCGAGCCCGGCGACATGTTGCTCCTGCACACCGGGTTCGCCACCGAGATCCTCGGCTGGAACAAGAACATCGACCCGCGCAAGGTCTTCACGACGTGCAGCTACCTCGATGCACACGACGATGCGCTGCTCGACTGGATCGTCGATTCGCAGATCTCCGCGCTCGTCGCCGACAACTACGCCGTGGAGGGGCTCGTCGCCGCCCACCGGGACCCCGATCCCGAGCCGCCACTCGTTCCTGCCGATCCACAACCTGTGCCTGTTCCGCCTCGGCATCCCCCTCGGCGAGCTCTGGTACCTCCACGAACTGGCGGCGTGGCTCCGTGAGCACGACCGCAGCCGGTTCCTGCTGACCGCGCCGCCCGCTGCGCCTGCCCGGCGCGATGGGCTCGCCGCTGACCCCGATCGCCACCGTATGAGCGAGCACCGTCTTGAGCGAGCGCACGGATCCAGATTTCGATCTGGTGATCGTCGGCGGAGGCATCGTCGGGATCTACCAGCTCTACCGCGCCCTCGAGGCCGGATTCACGGCCACGCTGCTCGAGGCCGGCGACGGCGTGGGCGGCACCTGGTACTGGAACCGCTACCCCGACGCCCGGTTCGACTCCGAGAGCTACACGTACGCCTACCTCTTCTCCGAGGAACTCTTCGAGGAGTGGGAGTGGCAGGAGCACTTCGCCGGCCAGCCCGAGATCGAGCGCTACCTCAACCACGTGGTCGACCGGTTCGATCTGCGCCGCCACATCCGGTTGGGCAGCACGCGTGACGTCGGCCGAGTTCGACGAGGCCGACGGCCACCTGGACGGTGACCGCCGGCGATGCCACCATCCGCTCGAGCGTGCTGATCGCCGCGACGGGCGTGCTGTCGCTGCCGTTCTACCCGGACGTTCCCGGCCGGGAGAGCTTCGGCGGCGAGTCGTACCACACCGGGCTCTGGCCGCGAACGCCGGTCGACTTCGTCGGCAAGCGTGTCGCCGTGATCGGCACGGGATCGAGCGGCGTGCAGCTGATCGCCGCGATCGCTGACGAGGTCGCCTCGCTGACCGTGTACCAACGCACGGCCAACTGGTGCACGCCGCTCAACAACCGGCCGATCACGCCGGAGGAACAGGCGCAGTTGCGCGCCGACTTCGAATCGATCCGCCACACGCTCAACACGTCCGCAAGCGGATTCCTCCACGTGCCGTGCGACCGATCGTCGGCCGACGACTCGAAGGCAGCAGCGGTGGGCGTTCTACGAGGAGATGTGGAACAGCCCGGGATTCACGAAGATGACGAGCAACTATCCCGACCTGCTCACCGACAAGGACGTCAATGCCGAGTGGTGCGAGTTCCTCGCCGGCAAGATCCGCGGCATCGTCGAGGATCCCGCGACCGCGGCGAAGCTGATCCCCGACCATCTCTACGGCCAGCGCCGGCCGCCGTTCGGCACGAACTACTACGAGACGTACAACAACCCGAAGGTGTCGCTCGTCGACCTCAAGGCCACGCCGATCACCCAGGTCACCGAGCGGGGCATCGAGACCGCCGACGGAGAGCAGGAGTTCGACATCATCGTGTGGGCGACCGGGTTCGACTTCGGCACCGGCGCCCTCAACCGGATGGGGATCCGGGGCCGGGACGGCCTCGCCCTCGAGGAGTACTGGGCCGACGGCCCGAGCACGTATCTCGGCGTCGCCTGCCGGGGGTTCCCCAACTTCTTCTTCCCGGGCGGTCCGCACGGGTCGACCGGCAACAACCCGCGTTACGCCGGCGACCAGGTCGACTTCGTGATGGACGTGTTGATCCACATGCGCGAGGCCGGCGACGATCTGGTCGAGGTGGAGGCGGAGGCGGAGGAGTACTGGAGCGGGATGGTCAACACCTACGCCTCCACGGCGTCGTTCTCCGAGGCGAGCTACTTCTTCGGTGCAAACATCCCCGGCAAGCCGATCCGCTACCTGCTCAACCCGGGTGGCCGTCCGAAGCTCCATTCGGCCATCGCCCGGGCGATCGACGGCGGGTTCGACTCGTTCGCGTTCGAGCGCGTGGCCGGTGCGCCCTCGCCCGCTCTAGCCCGGAGTACGTTCGGCGACGTGACGTCAGCTGAACAAGCGCGAAGCAGCGTGTTGGATTCGGCCGGTGATCTCGAGGAACTGCTCGTGGCCCGGGTCGCCGACGTCGTGCGACAGCCGAGCGTGAGCGGAACCGATGGTGAGAACGAGGCGCAGGCGTACATGGCCGGCCTGTTCATCGACGGTGGGCTGGACGTCGATCACTGGCAGCTCGACCTGGAGACGTTGACTGCGCACCCGGAATTTCCCGGCATGGAGGTGCCCCGCGCGGAGGCCTGGGGACTCGTCGGCCGTCTGCCGGGCACGGGAGACGGGCCGACGTTGATGCTCAACGGGCACATCGACGTCGTCCCGACGGGCGATCCCGAGGCGTGGTCGGCGTCGCCGTTCAGCGGCGAGGTCCGCAACGGTCGGCTCTTCGGGCGCGGTGCCTGCGACATGAAGGCGGGGCTGATGGCGGCACATGTTGCGGTCCAAGCGGTGCGGCGCAGCGGCGTCATGCTCCGCGGCGATGTGCTGGTGGCGTCGGTTCAGGGTGAGGAGGACGGTGGGCTGGGCACGTTCGCCACGCTGCAGCGCGGCTGGCGCGCCGACGCCTGCGTCATCCCCGAGCCCACCGATCTCGACATCATCCCGGCGAACTCCGGAGCGCTCACCTTCCGCCTGCGCGTCCGCGGGCAAGGCGACGCACGCTGCTCGACGCACCGAGGGCGTCAGCGCGGTCGATGCGTTCTGGCCGGTCTGGAACGCGCTCCGCGAGCTCGAACGACGTCGCCACGACGTCGTCGATCCGGTGATGGCGCGGTGGCCGCTGGCGCATCCATTGTCGATCGGCACGGTGCAGGCCGGTGACTGGGCGTCGTCGGTTCCCGATCTGCTCGTCGCGGAGGGCCGTCTCGGCGTGGCGCTCGGTGAACCGGTCGACGAGGCGCGCCGTCAGCTCGAAGAGGCGGTGGCCGAGGCATGCGCCGATGACCCGTGGCTGCGCGAGCACCCGGTCGAGGTCGAATGGTGGGGCGGCCAGTTCGAAGCCGGCCGGCTCCCGGCCGACAGTGATCTCATCGAGCGGGTGCGGACGGCCCACGAACTCGGTCGGCGGCGCATCGCTCGACGTGTACGGCGCCCCGTACGGGAGCGATCTGCGGCTGCTCACCGGGCAGGGCGGCATCCCGACGGTCCAGTACGGACCAGGCGACGCCAAGCTGGCGCACGGGCCGTTCGAGTCGGTCGCGGTCGATCAGGTCCTCACCACGGCGCGCACCCTCGCCGCGCTCGATCGTCGACATCTGCGGCGTCGCCTGAAGCGATGGCGGTGCTGCGTCATCGGTACGACGGTCGGTGACTGGGGACCGACGGTTGACCGGCGATCGCAGACTTCGCTAGTCTAAAATAGACCGAGCGGTACAAATTTCGGCGGCCCCGAAAGATCGAGAGATGAGAGACGAGATGACCGAACACGCGGTGGACAGGCAGTGACAGACAAGGACTTCGTCGTTTCGGGGGACGGGCACGTCCTCGAACCCACCGACCTGTTCAAGACCCGACTGCCGAAGCACCTGCGCGATCGCGCCGGTGTGGGAAGAGGACTTCGAGCTGGACGAGCCATGGGTGGAAGAACGGGGCGCGCTGCGTTCCGGCGTCTGCACACCGCCGGCTACGAGGGCTGGACCATCTCGCGTTATCGCCAGACCAGCGGGCGCACGCCGGAGGGCGATCCGGAGTGCATCCTCGAGGACATGGCCGAAGACGGCGTCGACGTGCAAGTGATGCACCCGAACCTGTCGCTGTTCGGTCTGTACTCCGACGACCACGAACTGTCGATCGCTCATGCCCGGGTCTACAACGACTACATCGTCGAGCGGTTCGCCCCGTACTTCGATCGCCTGGTCTTCACCGCACCGATCCCGCTCACCGACGTCGACGACGCGGTGGCCGAGATCGAGCGCGTCGCCGCGGCGGGATTCCGGGCGATCCTGCTGCCGGCAACCCCGCCGACGAACTACTACACGCGTGACCTCGACCCGGTGTGGGCGGCCGCCCAGGCGAACGGTGTGCAGCCGTTCTTCCACACCCAGACCGGAGGGGTGCGGGTCGCCGACACCGAAGCCGTCACCCTCAAGGTCGTGTTGGAGAATGCGGCGCAGGTCAACCTGCCGATGACGGACAAGGCAGCGGCCAAGCGGATGGTCACCCAGGCGGTCCACAGCGCGTTCGTGCCCCAGCAGCTCATCTGCCACCTGATCGGCGGCGGCGTCCCGGAGCGGTTCCCCGATCTGCAGTTCTGCCTCATCGAGTTCAACGCCCATTGGCTGTCGTCGCTGGTCGGCGGCATGGACAAGTGCTGGGTCACGGGCATCGGCCAGGACGCTGACTGGTGGCTCGGACGCTGGGACGACTCGCGGCCCGCCGACGACCAACCCGACATGGCGCAGCTCTTCAAGCTGAACGAGAAGTGGCCCTATGAGCTGGCGCCGAGTGAGTACGTGAAGCGGCAGTTCCACGTGCAGTTCCAGGACGACCCGGTGGCGATCGCCTGCCGGCACATCACCGGGTTGTCGACGATCGTCTGGGGCAACGACTACCCGCATGCCGAAGGGACGTTCCGGGGCAGCCGGGCATTGATCGCCGAGCAGTTCGCCGGTGTCCCCGACGACGAACGCAAGGCCATCCTCGGTGGCACGCTCGGCCAAGTTCTCGGGCTGAAGGTGCCAACCCCCGCCTGAGCCAGCTCGTTCGTTACGGCTCGGTTCGTTCCGGACCCGTCCCCGCGCGAACCGAGCGGGGGCCGTGGCCTGGTGGCCGACAGATCGCGTGTGCCAGGCTCGAGTGATGGACACATCAGGACCGGAGCCCACACTCGTCGACGTCTCCGAGACGACGACCGGCGGTCATCCGTGGTGTGGTCGACATGTCGGAGCTCGCGGGCGTTCTTCGACTCGACGTTCACCCGCCTGCCCGGGGTCCTCGCGGGCCAGGGCATCGCCATCGCGGGGCCGGCGTTCGCGCTGTATCACGGCGCTCCAGGCGCGACCGCCGATCTCGAGGCGGGGTTCCCGACCTCGGGCCCGGTCGAGACCGACGGCGATGTCGTGGCGAGTCACCTTCCGGGAGGGCGGGTCGCGCGGTTGGTGCACGAGGGTTCGTTCGACGAGCTCGGCTCGTCGTGGGGTCGGCTGGGACAGTGGATCGCCGCCGCCGGGCTGACTCCCGGTGAGGACATGTGGGAGGTCTACGTGACCGAGCCCTCGCCCGACATGGATCCCGCCGACCTGCGCACCGAACTCAACTGGACCATCACCGGCTGACGATCGCCACTGTCATACCCCTTCGTCATGATGGTGGGTACCAGCTTCGGCTGGATTCGTCGGCATCGCTCCGACCGGTTGTCCCCTCTTTCGAGGAGGTGAACATGATGGAGGACCTGCGAGTCACCCTCGGGGTGTTGCTCGAGGCTGATGTGGGTGCGGCGGATCGTGATGCGGTCGCCGGTTTGTTGAGACGGTCGCGTGAGTTGCGAAGTTGGCTCGATTCGTTCGACGTGCGTTGTGTGCGCAGGACGTCGGAGCTGGCGGGTCAGGGTCGGTCGGAGCCGGCGGAGTCGATGGGCACGGATCACGGGTTGTCGGCCGGGAGAGCCGGGTGGGCCGGTTGCGCGCCGAAGCGTGCGACCTGTTCGTGTTGTTCGAGCGTGCCTTGACCCGCGGCGACGTTGCGGCCGGGCATGTCGATGCGCTGGCGATGGCGATCCGTGACCTGAACGATGAGCAGCGGTTCGGGCTGGTCGATCGGGAGGAGCGGTTGCTGGAGGCGGCGATGCGGATGCGCGTCGACGACTTCGTGCGTCATTGCCGGGTGCAGGTGGCCGACGTCGTGGCCGAGCTGAACCGGGCCGCGGCTGCGGCAGCGTCATGGGCCGACGAGTCGGGCAACGCTGCTTCGGGCTCCGGTGAGCCTGGTGAGGCTGAGCCGATCGGGAGTGCTGCGCCGACGCCCGATCCGTTGGTGGTGGAGTATCTGCGTCAGCGGGACGGGTCGAAGGTCCGCCGCTGGCGCGACCTCGACACCGGGATGTGCATGACGCTGATCGCCCTTGATCCGATCCGTGACGCCGTGTTCAAGAAGGCGTTCGACGCCCACGTGAACGCCCTCCGCGCCGAAGGGACCACGAGCGGGATGACGTGGCGGCAGGTCGAAGTCGAAGCCTTCATGCGCATGATCGCTTCCGGTGTTCGACCGCCGACCCGGTCCCGCGGCGTCGGGGTCGACCTTGTGCACCTGCGGGCCGCCGCCATGTCGCCGGTGTCGCCCATCGGTGCGATGCCGAGTCCACGGTGCCGGAGATCTGTGTCGTGACCACCTTGGACCGGCTGCTGGACGACTGCTGCTCGCACGGGTTGTGTGAGACCAGCGACGGCCAAGCCTTGGCCGCGGCGTCATTGCGGCGCATGCTGTGCGACGCCGTCGGTCTACCCGACGGTGCTGGGCGGTTCCGGCGACGTGCTCGACTCGGGCCGGGCCCGGCGCACGGTGAACCGCAAGCAGCGGCGGGCGTTGCGGGCGATGCATCGCACCTGTGGTCATCCCGGCTGCACGGTGCCGTTCGAGTCGTGCCGTATCCATCACGTCCGCTGGTGGACCCGCGACCACGGCCCGTCGGACCTCGACAATCTGTTGCCGCTTTGCGAGGCCCATCACCACTTGGTGCACGAGGGTGGCTGGACGTTGACGATGACTCCCGATCGGGTGGCCACCTGGATACGACCGGACGGCACCGTGTGGAAGGTGGCCAACACCGCCGACCGGGCGGCCGACGTGCTCGAGGGTGATCGGCGTCAGCTCGATGGATTCGAGGGCGAGTTCGAGTTCGAGTTGGAGTTCGCGTCGGGGACACGGGAGAGGTAGGTCCGCAGAAACTCATCGATGCGACGTTCGAAGTCGACGGTTGCGGTGGCCTTGGGTGACGTGCTGACGAAGCCGTGCGGGGCACCCGGTACGACGACGAACTCGCACGGTACGCCCGCGACCACGAGCCGTTCGGCGTAGTCGCGGTCCTCGTCGTGGAACAGGTCGACCTCGCCGACGCCGATCCACGCGGGCGGAAGACCGGTGAGATCACTTCGGCGCGCCCCGACGGCGTACTCGGCGACTGCGACGTCTGCTGCGGCACCGTCGTGGCCCGGCTCTCCAGCGTTCCCGGCTGGTTCGGCAGCGTCGGCGCTCCCGGACACTCCGGAGTCCGGCACATCCGACGTGGTCCCGCGTCCTGGTTCGTGGCCGAGGTAGGCGGTCCAGCCGGCGCGGTTGGCGCGGTTGTTCCACAAGCGGTGCTTGACGGCATCGAGTTCGATGCGGGCGGCGGTGCGATCGTCGAGCATGGGGTAGACGAGCACCTGCGCCGCCGGCTGCGGGCCGCCGGTGTCGTGGATGCGCTGAACCAGCGTTGCCGCGAGACCGCCGCCGGCGCTCTCGCCGCCGACCACGATGCGGTGCGGGTCGACGCCGAGGCCGTCCGCGTGTTCCTGCATCCAGGTCCAGGCGGCGAAGCAGTCGTCGAGGGGCGCCGGGAACGGGTACTCGGGCGCGAGCCGGTACTCCACCGACACGACCACTGCACCGAACTCGAGCGCGTACCGGCTGCACCTGACGTCGTCCATGATCGCGGCGCCGATCACGAAGCCGCCGCCGTGCATCCAGAGCACGGCACCGTCAGACGTCCGCTCGGGCGGTCGGTAGATGTGCACCGACGCCGCCCCGACCGGGCGGACCTCCACGGTCACCCCGCTCGACAGCTTGTGTCGCGTGCCGATCTTGGTGAGCCAACGCATCACCGGAAGCGTCCAGCCCCGATGGACAGGCGGTGCAGGCATGATCCGCGCGGCGCGACGCATCTCGGGGTCGATCAGGTCGAGATCCATCGGATGCAGTCTCGATCAGGCGAAGATCGGAATGATCATCGGGAGATCGATGATCGTGCGGATGCCCGGCGCGGCCGCACACACGACCGGGACCGCGTTGACTGCCCGATTGGCCGTGTACCCGGGTGAGCGTTCGGCCATCTCCTCGATCGGAAAGGGGAACGGCATCTCGACTTCGAGCGGTGCATCGCCCTCGACCGAGACCCGCCAGCCGGTCGGCGAGAGGCTCCACTGCCGGGCTCGAGTTCGTGGGCGCAGTACCACGTGGCCTGGAAGCGCAGCAGCTCACGTCCGTCCTTCCTGCCCGACACGGTGATCCGCTGCGCGGCGACCGTGCCCGCCGGGACGGTGCCCGCGGCGATCTCGATGTCGTCGCGGCGCGACCGCCACCTCGCCGCCGGCTTCCATGTCGTCGAAGCCGAGACCGAGCGCGTCGGCGACCGTGCGCAACGACGGGCCGAAGCTCTCCCGGCCGTGTTCGAGGCGGGCGGGATTCAGTTCGGCGGGTGGCGTGCCGAACCCCATGATCTGGAACAGCAGCTCGGGGGAGTTGCGCGGTGACAGATCGGCGAACTCGTGGATCGTCAGTCGGTCGAGCCGGCGTTGGATCGACAGCAGCGTGAGGGGGACGGCCTCGGTGATGAAGCCGGGGCTGCTGCCCGTGCTGTGGATCGACGTGTCGCCGGCACGGCAGGCGGCCTCGACCCGATCCCGCACGTCGGGGTCCATGCTCGCCGGGTTGTGGAACATCCCACCGGTCGACACGACGTTGATGCCCGCGGCGAGCAACTCGCACAGCACGTCGACCTCGGTCCGCCGCGGCGAGTAGACGACGCAGTCGGGCTGCGCGGCGATGATCGCGTCGATCGAGTCCGTCGCCAGCACGCCGGTCGGATCGATTCCGCAGAGTTCGCCGGCATCGAGGCCGACCTTGTCGGCGCCGTACACGTGGACACCCACGAGCTCCATCGTGGGATGCTCGATGATGTGGCGGAGCGCTCGCGAGCCGATGTTGCCGGTGGCCCACTGGGCCACGCGATACTGCCCACCGGAGAACGTCCCACTCATCTCCGGAGAGTACCGTATCCGCGCCGCCCGCCACGCGCCCGTGCGACGATGGACCCGATGACGAATGCCCGCCGTATCGCCGGACCGCAGGCGAAAAACCGTGCCGTCCTGCTCGATGCGGCAGAGCGTCTGTTGCTGACGGAGGGGTACGCCGCGGTGACGTCGCGGCGGGTCGCCGCCGAAGCCGGCCTCAAGCCGCAGCTCGTGCATTACTACTTCGCGACGATGGACGACCTGTACCTGGCGGTCTTCCGGCGCCGCGCCGAGGAGGGGCTCGCCCGGCAAGCGGCGGCCCTCGCGTCCGACGAGCCGTTGCGCGCCCTCTGGGACTTCAGCCTCGACGATGCGGGCACCGCGTTGACGTCCGAGTTCGTCGCCCTCGCCAATCACCGCAAGGAGATCCGTTCGGAGATCGCCCGCTACGCCGAACGGTTCCGCGCGATGCAGGTCGCCGCGCTCGCGGGGATCCTCGAATCGGCCGGCGTCGACACGACGGCGTTCCCACCCGGTGCGGTGTCGGTCTTCCTCACCAGCCTCTCGCGGGTGGTGATCATGGAGCGGACCCTCGGACTCACGGCGGGCCACGACGACGCCGTCACCGTCGCCGAGCGGTTCATCGAACGGCTCGACCGCTGAGGTTGCTCGCCTGTGTGCCAGCCGCAGGCCGAAATCAGATGTGGGCGTCGGCAGTGATCAGGCGAGGCGGTCGGCGGTCGACCAGAGACCCATCGCCGGGTTGGCGATGAACTCGAACGTGCCGCCGGCCCGGTCGACGCGCCGGCCGGAGGTGGTACCGGCACCGACGCCGAGGTGCTCGAGCTCGTCGTCGAGCAGTCGCCACTCGTAGCCGACCGACTCGACTTCCTGCCGGGTGAGACCCGTGGTCGGGTCGGTGCACCAGACGATCCGGAACCGGCCCTCGGAGCTGCCGTGCACGAGGTGCGCAGCCGCACCGAGATTGGCGGCGAGTTCGGGGTCGTCGCGCACGGCGTCGAGCGTCGCGGGCGTACCGCGGTAGCCGTGGCGGCGGATCAGCGTGTCGATCGCGCGGATCCTCGCCGAAACGGGTGACGCCGGGTGCGAGCACGATCAGTTCGCCACCGTCGGCGATCGCCATCCTGGTGCGGTACACGGCCTTGTTGCCCAGCCAGGTGCTGCGCATCTCGGCCGGGTCGAGCCAGCACGCCACGCGAACGAGCGGCTCGTCGACGATGTCGATGTTCGTGCCCCGGGCGAGTTCGGCGGCGGCCCGGAATGCGGCGCCTCCCGAACGCATCGTGCCGCCCGTCGCCGACGTACAGGCCTCGCTGCACCATCGACCCATCGACGTCCTCCACCACCGTGAGGACCCACAGCACCGGGACGAGCGGCTCGACGAACCGGTCGAACGCCGCATCGACCACGTCGCGCACCGCGCTCGCCGTGCGACCCATGATCTGTTCCATCCCCGCCACGGCGCCGACGAAGTGGCTGCGGTGGATCGTCGGTGCGCCGCCGAGTCCGATCACGACGTTCTTGGTGAAGTTGGCCATCCCGATCACCTCGTGGGGCACCACCTGCCCGATCGAGATCACCAGGTCCCACCCGTCGAACAGTTGGGCATCGACGGCGACCGGGATCGGTTCGATGTACCGGCCCGCGGTCACCACGCTCACCTCGTCGCCGCCGATCTCGCCGAGGACCTTCAGCCCGTGCCGCCAGTCGTGGACGAGCAGGTCCGCGGCATCGATCTCATCGCCGAACATCGCCGCCGCGTCCATGTCGGTCATCGCGAGGTGAGTGCCCAGCGCCGGGAGCACCCCGACCGTGCAGCCGCGTGCCTCGAGCTCGCGCTTCAACAGCACCGTGATCGGGCCTGACTGCGAGTGGAGCCGGGTGTGGTCGGGCGGCACGAGCAGCACGCGCCGGGCACCGGCTGCCAGCACGTGGTTCTGGGCGAGCAATGCCATGTGCTGGGCGAGTTCGTCGGCGGTGATTGCCCGATCGGCGGCACCATCGGCGAGCAGTGGTACGGCCGACGTGCCGGACGCCGTCGTGGAGAGCCGACGGACCGCCTCGGCGACGATCTCGTCGACGTGGCGCGTGCCATCGACGGAGATGATGTCGGTCTCGTCGGCCGTCGGGCGGTTCGAGCGTGTCGAACTGACTCGCCACCATGTCGGCGCCCATGAAGTGACCCGAACGCTGGAGCGCCCGATCGCGGGCGGTCGCGGCATCGAGCGCGAGGAACACGAACTGCACGTCGCCGGCGTGGCGGAGCAGATCGCGGTACCTGCGGGTCAGCGCCGAGCAGGCGATGACGATGTCGCTCGCGGCGCGCAACTCTTGGCGGACTTGCGCCAGCCAGGGCCAGCGGTCGTCGTCGGTCAGGGGATGACCCGCCGCCATCTTGGCGACGTTGGCCGGTGGGTGCAGCGAGTCGGCGTCGACGAACACGGCGCCGATGGCGTCGGCGACCGCCTGGCCGATCGTCGTCTTGCCCGAGCCGGCGACCCCCATGACGACGACTCGACGGTTCGCGCTCACGGCCGCCGACACTCCATCATCACAAACCTACGTCACCCTCTCGCTCGTGAATCCGAGAAATCAGGAGCCGCTGGATGGGATCGGTCGCGTCAACCGTTGTTCGGCGTGAACTCGATGTGCAGCTGGGTGAGCCCGCGGAGGATGAACGTCGGGACGTAGCGGTACCGCCGGTCGCCGGCCGGGCCGTGCGCGCTCTCGGAGATGCGGATGTCGCTCGTGCGGTCGAGGAGCCGTTCGAGGCACACGCGGGCTTCGGCGCGCGCCAGCGGTGCACCCGGGCACGTGTGGATGCCGCGTCCGAACGAGATGTGCTGGCGGGCGTTCGTCCTGTTGACGTCGAATGTGGCCGGATCGTCGAAGCGCCTGGGATCGCGGTTCGCCGCGGCGAGCAGCAGCATGAGCGTGGTGCCGGCCGGAATGTCGACGCCGCCCACCGTGGTCGGCACCCGCGAGAGGCGGAAGTCGCCCTTGATCGGGCTCTCGGTACGGAGCGACTCTTCGATGAAGTTGGGAATCAGCTCCCGATCGTCACGCAGCTTCTGCTGCAGCTCGGCGTCCTCGGCGATCAACTGCACCGCGGAACCGAGCAGCCGGACCGTGGTCTCCTGGCCGGCGGCGAACAGGTTGGCCGCCACGCGCACGGCGTCGATCACCTCGGGTGTCGAGCCGTCGGGGAACGTGGCGGTGGCGAGCCCGGTCATCACGTCCGCGCGTGGTGACGCCCGTCGGTCTTCGATGTAGGTCGTGAACTCGCGGTAGAGGTGCTCGAGCGGCGAATGGGCGATCGGGCGGGACGTGCCGATGGCGCCGCCCTCGGGACGGTGGAGGAGCATCTCCTCGAACCGCGCGTGGTCCTCCTCCGGGACGCCGAGGAGGTCGGCGATGACGAGCATGGCGAACGGGCTGGCGAAATCGTTGATGAACTCGCAGCTGCCCCGGTCGATGAACGTGTCGAACTGGCGGTCGGCCAACCGCCACATGAAGTCCTCGTTCTCCTTGAGGCGCTTCGGCGTGATCAGTCGCATCAGCAGACCGCGATGGTCGGTGTGGTCGGCGGATCCATGGTCGGGAGCTGGTCGCTCATCGGCAGCGAGTCGCGGTGCTCGGCGATGAGGTCGGAGATGTCGCCGTCGGCGTACTCGTCGAGGGGCACCGGGAACCCCGGGAACGGGCCGGTGACCGCCGTGCACGACGAGAACGTCGTGGTGTCGTTGAGCACCGCCGTCGCCTCCTCGTAGCCCGTGATCATCACCACGTTCTCGTGCGGCTCGCGCCGCACCGGGCACTCGCCACGCAGCGCCTCGTAGTACGGGTAGGGGTCGGCGACCATCTCATCGTCGCGGAAGAAGTTGACGGCGTCGACGTCGGTCATCGTGTGGTCCTGTCCAGGTTCAGAGCGGTGGGCTGGGAGTGCTTCCGCGACGGCAGCGAACCAGGAATTGGTCTCGCGGCACATGAGAATACCCTTCTCGCCAACCGCTGTCCATTGACGGCCGATCGGCCCCGTCACTCACCGTTTGCGTCGGGATTTCTGCGCGCGCGGGTCTCGGAAATCTTGACGCAAACGATGGTTGTGGGCATCCGGGCCGGCGACGCTGGCGCCCCGGCTCAGGAGTCCGGCTCAGGAGTCCTGGTCGATGAACAACAGCGCCGGCATCTCGAGCAGGGACTTGACGCGCTGCACGAACGTGGCGGCATCCCAGCCGTCGATGACGCGGTGATCGAAGCTCGACGAGAGGTTGAACATCGCCCGCGGTTCGAACGAGCCGTGGCGCCACACCGGCCGCTGCTCGAGCTTGTTCACGCCGACGATCGCCACCTCGGGCTGGTTGATGATCGGCGTGGTCATCAGGCCGCCCATGCGCGCCGAGCGACGTGATGGTGATCGTCGACCCGGTGAGTTCGTCGCGCGTCGCACTCCCGTCGCGGGCGGCCGTCGACACCCGGGCGATCTCGCCGGCGAGGTCGCGCGAGTCCAGCCGGTCGGCGCCGCTGGACCACCGGCACCATCAGCCCGTCGGGCGTCTGGGTGGCGATGCCGACGTGCACGTCGTCGAACGTCGACAGCGTCCGCGACGGCACCGTCGTAGTGCGCGTTGAGAGCGGGCTGGTCGCGGCACGCCAGCACGATCGCGCGAACGAGGAACGGCAGCATCGTCAGCCGGGTTCGCGTCGGGGCCCGCCTGGCGATTCAGTTCGGCCCGCAGCGCCTCGAGCTCGGTCGCGTCGACGGCGTCGACATAGGTGATGTGGGGGATCTCGGTCCACGCCGTGGTGAGGCGTTCGGCGATCCGTCGACGCAGCCCGATCACGGTCTCGTCGTGGCGCCCACCCGGTCACCGGCTCCACCCGTGCCGGCGGCGCGGACGGGTGAGGCGCCCGACCCGGACGACCCGGCCAGCCGGCGGTCGAGGTCGGCGTGCACGACGCGCCCGTCGGGACCCGAACCGTTGAGCGTGGACAGGTCGATCCCGAGGGCGGTTGCTCGGGCCCGGACCGCCGGAGCGGCCGTCGGCCGGCGCGAGCCGCGGCGGCGCGGTGTCAGGCGATTCGGATCGGACCGTGACCGACGGCGCGGCCTCGACCGTCGCCGGCTCCCGGTCCACGGACTCGTCCGCCGTCTCGTCACCGGATTCGTCCACCGGCTCGTCGAGCGGCGCGTCCGGCGGCTCGTCGAGCGGCGCGTCCGGCGACTTGTCCGGCGCGGGTGCCGATCCCTCGAGTTCGACGCCGACGAACTCGGTGCCGACGGCGAGCACCTCGCCGGGCTCGCCGACCCGGAATGTGACCACGCCGGTGACGGGGGAGGAGATCTCGACCGTCGCCTTGTCGGTCATCACGTCGGCGAGCACCGTGTCGGGGGTGACCCGGTCGCCGACGTCGACGTACCACTCGATGAGCTCGGCCTCGGCGACACCCTCGCCGACGTCGGGCAGCTTCACGCCGAACACGCTCATGCGTCGAACCGTGTCAGCTTCGGCCGTGTCACGTTCGGCCGCGTCATCTTCGGCTGCGTCATGATCGCAGCACCTGCTGCATCGCCAGGCCGACGCGGTCGGGCCCGGGGAAGTACGACCACTCGTGGGCGTGCGGATACGGCGTGTCCCACCCGCAGACGCGCCGGATCGGCGTCTCGAGATGGTGGAAGGCGCGCTCCTGCACCGTCGCGCTCAGCTCGGCGCCGAAGCCCGACGTGAGGGTGGCCTCGTGGACGATCAGGCAGCGTCCGGTCTTGACGACCGACTGCGACGATCGTGTCGACGTCGAGCGGGATCAGCGTGCGCAGGTCGATGATCTCGGCGTCGATGCCCTGCTCCTCGGCGGCCGCCTGAGCGACGTGCACGAGCGTGCCGTAGGCGAGCACGGTCAGCTCGTCACCGGGTCGGTGGATGCGAGCCTTGCCGAGCTCGATCGAGTAGTGGCCCTCCGGCACCTCGCCGAGCGGATGCTTCGACCACGGCACGATCGGACGGTCGTGGTGGCCGTCGAACGGGCCGTTGTAGACCCGCTTGGGTTCGAGGAAGATCACCGGGTCGTCGTCCTCGATCGCCGCGAGCAGCAGTCCCTTGGCGTCGTACGGATTCGAGACCACCACGGTCTTCAGCCCGGCGACGTGCGTGAACAGCGCCTCGGGGCTCTGCGAGTGCGTCTGGCCGCCGAAGATCCCGCCGCCGGTCGGCATGCGCACCGTGATCGGTGCGGTGAAGTCGCCGGCGGATCGATGGCGCAGGCGGGCGGCCTCCGACACGATCTGGTCGTAGGCCGGGTACATGTAGTCGGCGAACTGGATCTCGACGCACGGCCGCAGCCCGTACGCCGCCATGCCGACCGCGACGCCGACGATGCCGGCCTCGCTGATCGGTGAGTCGAAACAGCGTTCCTTGCCGAACCGCTGCTGGAGTCCCTGCGTGCAGCGGAACACACCGCCGAAGTGGCCGACGTCCTCGCCGAACACGACGACGCGATCGTCGCGTTCCATGGCGATCGTGTGGGCGTCGCGGATCGCCTCGATCATCGACATCGCCGGCATCAGTCACCCACCTGGTCGCGTTGTTCGCGCAGGTGACGCGGCAGCGTCGCGAACACGTCGTCGAACATCGTGGTCGGGTTCGTGATCTCGCCACCCTTCACCGATCCGTGCGAGTCGGCATCGTCGAACGCGGCGTTGACGCCGCGCGGTGATCTCGGTCGCCAAAGCCTCCTGGCGCTCGTCGTCCCACTCGCTGATCGCGATGAGGTGGCGGACCAAGCGATCGATGGGGTCGCCGAGCGGGAACGACGCGGCGTCGTCGGCGCGGTACCCCGACGGGTCGTCGGAGGTGGAGTGGGCACCGACCCGCAGCGTGATCCACTCGATCATCGTCGGGCCGAGGTTGTTGCGCGCCCGCTCGGCGGCCCACTGCGACACCGCGTAGACGGCGAGGTAGTCGTTGCCGTCGACGCGGAGAGCCGGGATGCTGAACCCGAACCCGCGGTCGGCGAACGTCGCCGAGGCGCCGCGGGCGAAGTCCTCGGGTGTGGAGATCGCCCAGTGGTTGTTCACGATGTTCAGGATCACCGGCGCCTGGTAGGTGGACGCGAACACGAGGGCGGCATGGAAGTCGGACTCGGAGGTTGCACCTTCGCCGATCCAGGCCGAGGCGATCTCCGTGTCGCCACGCAGCGCCGAGGCCATCGCCCAGCCGACCGCCTGGACGTACTGCGTGGCGAGGTTGCCCGAGATCGAGAAGAACCCGTACTCCTTCGATGAGTACATCACCGGGAGCTGCCGGCCCTTGAGCGGATCGAGGGTGTTCGACAGGACCTGGTTCATCATGTGCTCGATCGGATAGCCGGCGGCGATGAGCAGGCCCTGCTGGCGATAGGTCGGGAAGTGCATGTCGCCGGGGCGCAGTGCATGTTGCTGGGCGCAGGCGATCGCCTCCTCGCCGAGGCACTGCATGTAGAACGAGATCTTCCCCTGCCGGTGGGCCCGGAGCAGGCGGGCGTCGAACGCCCGCACGAGCATCATGTCGTGCAGACCCGCCAAGAGCTGTTCGGGGGAGAGTTCCGGCGCCCACGGACCGTCGGCCTTGTCGTCCTCACCGAGCACCTGGATGAGCTGCTTGCGCATCAGCGCGATCCGCTCGACCTTCTCGTCGAGCGGCGGCTTGCGGACCTCCACCGAGGTGTTGAGATGGCGGCGCACCCGTTCGGCCGGATCCCATCCGCGGGTCGGTTCGGGGATCCTGAGCCGCAGCACCGGTTCGGTACCGGGCGCGTCGTCGGGCTCCATGTCGAGAATCTGCCCGGTACAGCGCCCGCTGTCAAGTGGTATCGAGACATTTGCACAAACGATCGATCGGACGGCGTACGATCAGTGCATCAGAACGTCAAAGGTTGACCGTTTGAGTCAGAGATATGAGGGGATTGATGTGCAGATGAATGACCGTGCTTCTCAAATCAACGCAGTTCCGCTGTGGTGAGCGTCCCGTTCGACTTGGACGACCTCGATCGGCAGATCATCGACGTCCTCCGCGAGGACGCCCGCCTGTCAGCGCGTGCCGTCGCCCGCCGGCTCGGCGTTGCCGCCGGCACGGTCGGCCAGCGCGTGGCGCGGCTCGAGCAGTCGGGCGTCATCCGCGGGTACACGGTGGTGGTCGAGCCGGCGCTGGTCGGTCGGCCGCTCGGGTTCGTCGTCGGACTGCAGATCGCGCAGGGCACGCCGCTCGACGGGATCCTCGACGAACTCGTCGCGATCCCCGAGATCGACGAGGTCATGGTCGTCACCGGCCGGTGGGACCTCCTGGTCAATGGCCGGGTCGCCGACGCGGCCCAACTGAACGACCTGCTGACCAAGGGCCTGTGGCAGTCACCGTCGTTCCGCCACAGCGAGACGATGGTCGTGATCGACGACCGCCGGGCGCCCACGACCTCTGAATGGGACGCGCGTGACAGCACGACGTCAGTTCGTGTAGCCGGCCCGGAGTTCGCGGCGGAGGACCTTGCCGGAGGGGAGGCGGGGGATCTGGTCGACGAACACGACCTCGGCGACGCGCTTGTAGCTCGCCAGGCTGCTCGGCGACGAGGCGCCTGCAACTCCTCGGATGTTCGTGGCTCCGCTCCGTCGCGCGACGACGACGGCGGCGACGACCCGCTCGCCCGTCCGCTCGTCGGGGACGCCGAAGACCGCGCAGTCGGTCACCGCCGTATGGCCCAGCAGCACGCCCTCGACCTCGGCGGGGGCCACCTGGAAGCCGTTGACCTTGATCATCTCCTTGACGCGGTCGGTGATCGTGATCCATCCGTCGGCGTCGACAGTGCCGACGTCTCCCGTCGCGTACCAACCGTCGACGATCGACCGGTCGCTCGACGTGTTCTCCTCGTCATCGGTCAGGTCGTCCGTCAGATAGCCGACCATCAGTGACGGGCTGCGCAGCTGGAGTTCGCCCGCGCTGGCCGGGACCGAGCACGTCGCCGGTGTCGAGATCGACCACCCGCACCGCCACGTCGGCAGGCGGCGGCCCGACCGAGTCGAGGCGCCACTCGTCGGGACGGTCGACCGGGTTGGCGGAGATGAACGGCAGCTCGCTCGCCCCGTATGCGGGCATCACGGGCACGCCCGTCCGGCGGGTGATCGTCTCGGCGACCGACGCTGTGACCGGCGTCGCGCCCCACATGATGTAGCGCAGCGTCGACAGGTCGAACCGTTCGAGGTCGGGATGCGACGCGATGGCGAGGGCGATCGGTGCGACCGCCATCTCGATCGTGATGCCGTCGGTCTCGATGGCGTGCAGCACGGCGTCGAGTTCGAATCGGCGGTGGAGGCGGGCGCTCGCGCCGGCGGCGACGACGGCGTACAGGTTGAGCAGCCCGAGGATGTGGAACGGTGGCGTGGCGATCTGCAGGCGGTCGGCGCTCGTCAGGCCGAGTGCTTCGACCCAGTGGAAGGTGCCGTGGAACAACGTGCGGTGCGTGTGTTGCACGGCCTTGGGGAGCCCGGTCGTGCCGGAGCTGAACACCATCACGGCCAGGCTGTCCAGATCGATGTGAGGGTCGATGTGAGGGTGGATGTGCCCGCCGGTGGGAGCGTCGGTCGCGGGTCGGCGAGCGCGGCGATGTCGAGCACCGGACGATCGGTGACGAGTCGGGCGAGGTCGGTCGCGCCGGAGCCGTCGATCACGAGATGCGTCGGCCGGGTGATCGCGAGGGCGTGGGCGACCTCGCGATCGCGCCACGCCGTGCTGATCATGACGACCGTCGCGCCGAGCCGGGCGGTGGCGAACACGGTCGCCACGAATTCGGCGCTGTTGCCCGCGCTGAGACCGACACGCGACCCGACGGCGACGCCGTGGCCGGCGAGGGCGGTCGCCGTTCGATCGACCATGGCCTGCAGCTCGCCGTATGTCCACGACGACTCGTCCATCCGCAACGCGACGTCGTCGGCGTGATCCGCGACCGCTTCGTCGAGCAGGACGCCGAGCGGCCGGGGGCCGGCGTCCGGCATCAACGCGGCTCGAGGACGTCGTCGGGCACGATCGCGTGCAGGCAGAACTCCCACACCTCGTCGCCGCTGATCGGCTGGCTGCCGCTCGTCGCGGCCGGCGGTGATCGTCGCGGTCTGCAGCACGATCGTGGCGAGGCGATGTGGTCGTCCCGGTCGCAGGAGATCGGCGGCGGCGGCATCCCTGACGATGGAGGCGATGTACTCGATCACCGGCGCGTACGCCGGCGTGACGTCGTCGGGCTGGTCGACGATGAGCCGCTGGGCGAAGTCGGCGAACAGCGGTTGGACCGACAGCCGCCCGGGAGCGCAGAGGTCGTACAGCATCAGCACCGTGTCGCGGAGCCGGTCGAGAGGATCGCCGGCCGCGGTCCCTTCCCGCATGCGCTCGACGAACAGCTCCATCTCCTCGTCGAACAGCGCGAGCAGGAGCGCGTTCTTCCCGTCGAAGTACTGGTAGAAGCTGCGCAGCGACTGCTTGGACCGGTCGACCACTTCCTGCACCGTGAACTCGATCGACCCCTTCTCGGCGATGATCGCACGCGCCGAGTCCAGGAATCGCTCCATGCGCGTCGCGCCTGGTCGGCGTCTGCGGGTCAGCGGCTCGACGGTCATGCCGGCGCCGATGGTCGCCGAGGGTCAGGTGAGTAGTGACGGCGGTGGGAGCGGTGCGGTGTCGGGTTCCGGCGTGAGCCGCCAGGTCTCGAACGCCATCGCCAGCATGCTGTACGTGCCGACGATGAACACGAGGTCCATCATCTGGTGCGTGTCGAGTTCGGCCTCGATCCGCGGCAGCAGATCGTCGCTGATCCGTCCGTCGACCGAGCAACTCGTCGGTCGCCTCGAGGACGAGGCGGTCGGCGCCGTCGAAGCCGTCGTTGCCCTGTGCGAGCTGATCGATCTCGTCGGCGGTGATGTCGCCGTCGAGGGCGATCTTGACGTGCTGGCCCCACTCGTAGGCGGACCTCCGCTGGTGGGCGACGCGCAGGATCGCCAGCTCGCGCCACCGCAGTGGGAGCGAGCTCCGTTGGAGCTGGTAGCCGTTGAATCCCCAGAACGCCTCGGCCAGTTCGGGGTGGCGGACGAACGTTCCGACGACGGAGAACCGTTCGGGGTCGTAGATGTGGCCGGATCCGAAGCGGGGCACCCGGTCGCTCGGCATGCGGAGCAGCGAGCCGTAGGCGGCGTACTCCTCGTCGCCCCACTCATCGGCGGCGAGCGGACGCAGGCCGAATCATCGACGATCAGGACCGGAGTTCAGTGCAATCGCCCCGTCGTTCCTCGATTGGCATGGATTCGGACTCCCTCTGTGATCGCTCGCCCGTGTTGGAAACATGTTCTCCGAAAACCGAGATGAAGCGTTGCACCCGGAGCGACCCGGTGTCAATCCGGGCGCCACGGGTTCCGGCGCTCCGTTGCCCGGCCACGCGGCGGAGTGATAACGTAGTTCTCATTCAACGGATACCTCATTTCCCAGTAAGTCGGAGGGCTGGTCGGACGGGATGCCGAACACGATTCCGACTGCGGTGATGGACAGTGTCGCGCGCCGCGGAGCGGTCGAGGCCGTCGTCGACGGCGACGCAGCGCGTCACCTACACCGAACTCGGCGATCGCGTCATCGAGGCGACCCGGGCGATGATCGCCGCCGGCGTGTCGCGCGGCGATCGGGTGGCCATCTGGGCACCGAACGGCCTGGGTTGGATCGTCGCCGCGCTCGGCGCGCAGTGCGCCGGGGCGGCGCTCGTGCCGGTCAACACCCGATGGAAGGGCGGCGAAGCGGCGTACCGTGCTGTCGGCCGCCAACGTCTCGCTGCTGTGTCACCACGGTCGGCTTCCTCGACACCGACACCGTGGCGATGCTCGACGACGACCCGACCGAGCTGCCCGACCTGCGCTCGATCGTCCTCCTCGACGGCTCCGCCGAACCGCAAGGTCGTGCATCGGTGCCAGGCACGCGATGCACGAGCTTCGTGCGTTCGCTGGGACGAGTTCGTCGCGGCCGGGGCGCCGGTCACCGAGGAGGCGGCGTGGGAGCGGCTGCGTTCGGTGCGAGCCGACCGACACCAGCGACACGCTGTTCACGTCCGGCACGACCGGCCGGCCGAAGGGCGTCGTGATGACCCACGCCCAGACGGTCGCCCAGTTCACCGAGTGGTGCGACTTCGCCGGGCTGCAGCCCGACGATCGCTACCTGATCGTCAACCCGTTCTTCCACATGTTCGGCTACAAGGCGGGCTGGCTCGCCAGCCTCCTGCGTGGCGCGACGATCTTCCCGGTCGCGGTGTTCGACGTGCCGACCGTGCTCGACACTCGTGCAGACCGAGCGCATCACGATGCTGCCCGGCGCCCCGACGATCTACCGGTCGATCCTCGACCACCCCGGCCGCGGCGACTTCGACCTGAGCAGCCTGCGCGTCGCGGTCACCGGGGCGGCCGACATCCCCGTCGCGCTGATCGAGCAGATGCGGGCCGAGCTGCCGTTCACGTCGATCCTCACCGGCTACGGCCTCACCGAAGCCGGCACGGTCACCGGGCTCGCGACCCGACGACGACGCCACGACGATCGCCACCACCGCCGGCCGGGCGATGCCCGGCCCTCGAGGTGATCATCGCCGACCCGACGGCCCGCCACCGACGCGGACGGCGCACGAGCTCGAGCGGGGCACGACCGGCGAGCTGCTCGTGCGCGGCTACAGCGTGATGCAGCACTATCTCGACGATCCCGAAGCGACGGCGGCGGCGATCGACGAGCGCGGCTTCCTGCACACCGGCGACCTCGCCACGATGGACGAGCGCGGCTACGTGCGGATCATCGGCCGCCTGAAGGACATGATCATCGTCGGCGGCTTCAACGTGTATCCGGCCGAGGTCGAGAACGTGCTGCTCGACCCATCCGGCGATCGGCCAGGTCGCGGTGATCGGCGTGCCCGACGAGCGGATGGGCGAGGTCGGCATGGCGTGGGTCGTGCCCGCCGCCGGCCAGACGCCCGACGGCGACGAGATCATCGCCTGGTCGCGCGAGCGCATGGCCAACTACAAGGTTCCCCGGCGGATCGCCACGATCGACGCGCTGCCGATCAATGCCGGTGGCAAGGTCGTCAAGGAAGAGCTCCGTGCCCTGGCCGCGAGCGCACGAGTCAGGAGACGTGATGGAGTTCAGCCGGTCGAGCGACCACGAGGCGATCCGCGAGGGGATCCGGCGCATCTGCGCCGACTTCCCCGACGAGTACTGGGCGGAGAAGGACGAGGCGCACGAGTTCCCGTGGGACTTCTACAACGCGCTCGCCGACGGCGGCTGGGTCGGCATCGCCATCCCCGAGGAGTTCGGCGGCGGCGGCCAGGGCATCACCGAGGCGTCGGTGATGCTCGAGGAGATCGCCGCGTCCGGTGCGGCGATGAACGGCTGCTCGGCGATCCACCTGTCGATCTTCGGGATGGAGCCGGTGCGCCGCCACGGGTCGCCCGAACTCGCCAAGGAGGTGCTGACGCGGGTCGCCTCGGGCGAGCTGCACGTCGCGTTCGGCGTCACCGAGCCCGACGCCGGCACCGACACCACGTCGATCCGCACCCGTGCCGTCCGCGACGGCGACGAGTACGTCGTGCACCGGCGCGAAGGTGTGGACCACGAAGGCGCCGTTCTGCGAGATGTGCCTGCTGCTCGTGCGCACGACGCCGCGCGAGGAGTGCGCCAAGCCGACCGACGGCATGACGCTGCTGATGGTCGACCTGCAGAAGCCCGAGGTCGACATCACCCCGATCCCGAAGCTCGGCCGCAACGCCGTCGTGTCGTGCGAGGTGCGCTACGACGGGCTGCGCGTGCCGGTCAGCCGCCGGGTCGGTGAGGAGGGCCAGGGTTTCAAGTACCTGCTCGACGGGCTGAACCCCGAGCGGATCCTGATCGCCTCCGAGGCGCTCGGCATCGGCCGGGCGGCGATGACCAAGGCGGTCAACTACGCCAACGAGCGCGTCGTGTTCGGCCGTCCGATCGGCCAGAACCAGGGCCTCGCGTTCCCGCTCGCCGAGGCGCACATGAAGCTGCACGCCGCCGAACTCGCCGTGCGCGAGGCGTCGTGGCGCTTCGACCAGGGCCTGCCGTGCGGCGAGGCGGCGAACACCGCGAAGTACCTCGCCGCCGAGGCGGCGTTCTTCGCCTGCGACCGGGCGATGCAGACGCACGGCGGGATGGGCTACGCCCGCGAGTACCACGTCGAGCGGTACTGGCGCGAGGCCCGGCTGATGAAGATCGCCCCGGTCAGCCAGGAGATGGTCTGCAACTACATCGGCACGCAGGTCCTCGGCCTGCCGAAGAGCTACTGAGCGACGAGCAGTCGCGCAGGATGACGGTCACCCATGACGATCGACGACCGGGACCAACCTCGAGCACCGCCGACTACCGGCGGATCACCGTCGCGCCGATCGCCGGTGCGCTCGGCGCGGTGATCGGCGGCGTCGATCTGGCCGATCTCGACGACGAGACCGTCGCCGAGATCCGCGCCGCGTGGCTGCGGCACCTCGTGGTGTTCTTCCACGACCAGGACCTCGACAGCGACCAGTTCGTGGCGTTCGCCAAGCGCATCGGCGAGCCGGTCGAGTACCCGTTCGTGCGCGGCTTCGACGACCACCCGGAGATCATCGCGGTCACCAAGCTGCCGACCGAGACGGTGAACTTCGGCGGCATCTGGCACTCCGACACCACCTACCTCGACGAGCCGCCGATGGCCACGACGCTGCTCGCCCGCGAGATCCCGCCGTTCGGCGGCGACACGATGTTCGCCAACCAGTACGCCGCCTACGAGGCGCTGTCGCCGGCGATGCAGGCAGCTGCTCGATCCGCTGCGCGGCGTCGCCAGCTCGGCGCTCGCCGACGTCAGCAAGACCCGCGAAGACCGCCGCCGCGACGCCGGTGACCGCCGCCGACGACACGCGTGTACGAGGCGTCGCACCCGGTCGTGCGCACGCATCCGGAGACGGGCCGCAAGGCGCTGTTCGTCAACGTCGCCCACACCGCCCGGTTCGACGGCATGACCGAGGAGGAGAGCAAGCCGCTGCTGCAGTTCCTCTTCCAGCACCAGGTGAAGCCCGAGTTCACGTGCCGCTTCCGTGTGGGGCGTCGGCTCGCTCGCGCTGTGGGACAACCGCTGCGCCCAGCACAACCCGGTCAACGACTACCACGGCTACAAGCGAGTCATGCACCGCATCACCCTCCGCGGCGACACGCCCGTCGTGATCTACCCCTTTGCGATGAGCGAACGGACCGGGCCCCGGTCCGTTCGCTCATCGCAAGGTAGAGGGGCGCGGCGGGTTCAGCCAGCGGCGGCTCCTGCTGACGCGGCGCGGTCGCTGGCGACGGCGTCGTAGGCCTCGTAGTCGGACGCGGTGTCGTCGTCGAACTCGTACTTGAGGAGACCCGCGTCGCCCCACAGGCGGCGGAGGTAGCCGTCGTTGGCGTCGAGGAGGCCGAGCTTGCGCACGTTCGGGACCAGCTTGGAGAAGAACGCCCGCTGGAAGTTGGCCGCCGGGTCGAGCCGGATCGTGCCCGCCGCCTCCATGAGGTACGGCACCACCTTGTTGACGTCGACGCCGAGGCGATCCCACATCTCGGGTGTGGTCGAGCGGGCCTGGCTGCGCAACGTGTTCTCGGCGAGGAACTCCTGGCGTTCCTTGAGTTCGGCCTCGGACAGGTTCTCGTAGAACTCCTGCAGGCTGAGGATGCCGAAGGCCACGTGACGGGCCTCGTCGGCGAGCACGTAGCGGAGGAGCTTGCGCAGGAGCGGCTCCTCGGTGCGGCGCAACATCTCGCCGAACGCCGCCAGCGCCAGGCTCTCGATGATGATCTGCATGCCGAGGTAGGCGATGTCCCAGCGGCTGTCCTCGAGCAGGCCGAACACCTGGCCCTGCAGGTACGGGCCCATCGGGTACTGGTCGCCGACCTTCTCGCTCAGGTAGCGCTGGAAGACCTCGGTGTGGCGGGCCTCGTCCATCGTCTGGGTCGCCGCGTAGTACTTGGCGTCGATCCACGGGACGGTCTCGACGATCTTCGCCGCGGTGAGCATCGCCCCCTGCTCGCCGTGGACGAACTGGCTGATCTGGGCCTTGAACGCTTCGATGCCGAGCGCGGTGAACTCCTTGTCGCCCCACGACGAGATCGGCGACCCGGGCAGATCCTTGGCGGCCTTGGCCAGCACCATGACGGGTGCGTTCCAGTCGATCAGCCGCTCGGGATCGACCTCGATCGACCAGTCGAGTTCGGTGACGCTCGACCACTGCGACGCCATGGCCTTGTTGTAGAGCGTCACGAGTTGCGGCCGTGACCGCTGATAGTCCCAGAGGAACGTGCGCGGTGCGTGGTCGTTGACGTAGCGGATCGTGTCGGCGACGTCGACGCCGTCGGGGATCGGTGGGAGGTCGGTCGTGGTCATGGATGCTCCTGGTTCTCGGATGGTCGTTTGCGTCGGGTTCGAGACCGGTCGAAATCCCGAGCCGGGTCACGGTCGTCGGGTGCGGTCGGTCGGTCCGCCGGCGGTGCGCCGATCGACGCGAGGACACGGCCGATCAGGTCGTCCCAACCGGCGGCGTCGGGCGGCTTGGCGCCCGCCGCACGTTGCACGAGCAGGCCGAGGCCGATCGTGCGGATGAAGTACAGCACCGCGTCGGGATCGACGTCGGGAGCGAACGTGCCGTCGGCGATGGCCTGGCGGACGAGCGGTTCGAGCGAGGTGCGCCACCGGTCGTCGGCGTCGTCGATGGCGGCCGCGACCTCGGGCTCGCGGCGGCGCCGCGACGTGCGCTTCGAGCCGCACCGCCTCGTCGAGCGTCAGCGGGGCGTCGAACCGGCTGGCGCTGCGTTGGAGCATGTCGGCCACTCGTTCCACGCCGTCGAGTGCTCTCGACGTTGACCGAGGCGTGGCGGATCACGGCCTCGCGCAGCAGGTCGTTCTTGGAGCGGAATCGCCCGTAGACGGCGCCGGTCGACAGGCCGGCCTCCCGGACGATGTCGGCGATCTTGGTGCCCTCGTAGCCCTGGCGGGCGAACACCCTGCTGGCGGCATCGAGCAGTTGCTCGCGCAGTTCGTCGTCCTCCACAGAGCGAAGAATAACAATTATTCGCCGAAGGCGCAACAGGCGAGTCTGCACGCAGGGCATCGGCTTCAAGCCGGCGGGATCGGGCCCGCTACCCACTCGGCCACCGACGCGGCCACCGACGCGGCCACCCGCGACAATGCGACGTCGAGGAGCGAGCGCCCTCCGGCCTCCAGCGCATCGGCGACGGCCACCGCCGCGGTCAGGCCGGTGAGCGGATCCGCCACCGCGTCGCCGACGAAGCGCGGCGTGTCGTCGACCCAGTCGACGAGCCCACCGGCCGCGGCCGCGTCGTCGCCGAAACCGACGCGCATCGCGCTCGCTGCACCCCGGCCATGGCCGGTGATCGACACCCACACCTGCGGCCCGCGCCGAACGACCGATCGGGCGTCGATGCCCAGTTGTTCGAGGGCGCGCGGTCGTGAACCCTCGATCACCACATCGGCCGACTCGAGCAGATCACGCAGGCGGGCGCGCCCCGCGTCGGTCGACCAGTCGAGTGTCACGAAGTCGGCTCCCGCGTGGAGTTGGTCGAAGAACTCGGGGTGTTGGCGGCCACCATCCGGGCGGCCGACGCTCTCGACCTTGGTCACCCGTGCCCCGAGGCGGTGGAGGAGCTGCGCCGTGAGCGGGCCCGCCCACAGCGAGGCGAGGTTCACCACCCGTGCACCGTCGACCGGTCGCGCCGGGGCCGGTCCGAGGCGTTCGGCGACGATCGGGCGCTGATCGGTCTGTTCGCCGACGACGGCACAGGCCAGACCCAGGAGCGTCGCCCGTTCGACGAGTTCGGTCCCCGAGCGGGAGGCGATGTGCTCCTCCACGACGCCCCACGGATCGTCGCCCAGGTCATTCGGGTCGACTCGCTCGTCGCCGAGCCATGCCGGAACCGCCGTGATGTCGTCCGGGCGGGCGAGCGAGACGGCGATCCATCCGTCGGCGGCGCGCAGGAGGCGACAGGCGCCGCCGCTACTGATCGTGCCGGCGGGCGGCAGACCGAGTACCCGGGCGCGGTCGGTCAACAGACCACGCCCACCAGCACCGAACCGGCCCACGAGGCCTGCACCTCGTTCGTCGAGCCGCGCGGTCTGGGCGGCGACGTACCGCCACATCGCGGCGCTGGCCGGGCGGTCTTCCACGTCACCATGTTCCTCTACGCTGCGGGCATCGGCCACATCGACGTCTCGACGAGCGAGTACCGCGAGCTCATCGACGGTCCTTACCTCGACGAGGTCCTCGCCGATGTGGCGCTCGTGATCGCGCATCCCGACGGGTCCGAAGACCGCCCCGCTCCGCCGCCCGGGTCAGCGCCGGTCGTGGTGTGTTGGGCGGGGGCGGCCGACGCACCGGGGTGGGCCGACGTGGCGCTCGACGCCGCTGATCGGGCCGCGCTCGTCGAGCAGGTCGCACACGTGCCCCACGGCGGCGGTCTCGTTGGCCGTCCTGCTGCGCCAGACCGAGGCGCTGCCGATCACGGCAGCACTCGCCGCGGAGTCCGCGGTGTACTCGATGCTGCAGGGTGGACCCGAGTTCGCGGCGTGGCGCGCGGCGACACCGGCGAAGCCCGACTCCGATCCCGACCGGTCGACGGTGCTGGTCGAGCGGGAAGGCGATCGGCTGTTGCTCACGCTCGATCGGCCCCATCGGCACAACGCGATCTCGATGAAGCTGCGTGACGAGCTCTACGCCGCGCTGACGATCGCCGTGGTCGACGACTCGATCCGCGAGGTGGTCGTCGACGGCAACGGACCCTCGTTCTGCAGCGGGGGAGACCTCGGCGAGTTCGGCAACCGCCCTGATCCGGTCACGGCCCACGTCACCCGGCTGGCGCGCAGCCCGGCGGCACTGATCGAACGGCTCCGCGACCGGGTCGAGATGCGCATCCACGGTTCGACGTTCGGCGGCGGGATCGAGATGGCGGCCTTCGCCGGCCGGGTCGTGGCCGCTCCGGACACACGGGTCGCGCTGCCGGAGGTGTCGCTCGGCCTGATTCCCGGCGCCGGCGGCACGGCGAGCCTCACCCGTCGGATCGGGCGTCAGCGGACCGCCGCGCTCGGACTGCTCGGCACGGTGATCGACGCCTCGACCGCACTCGAGTGGGGTCTCGTCGACGAACTCGGCGCGTGAGTAATCGCCACGTTCCGTGCGCTGTCGAGCTGGATCCGGGGTCCGAACCTGAAGACACACTGAAGCCTGTGTGAACAACGTCAAGACACGCGCGAACCGGTGGACAACAGGCGCGCCAGGGACCAAGCTGTAAAGACCCCCTTCCACGGCCGTGCCGATCGGAGGTTGGGTACAGCGGAATACGGGTACAGCGGAATACGTGCGGACAGCGGAAGAAATGTGTGGCGGTGCGCGTCGGAACGCGTAGCCGTACGGCTCCCCAACGGGCGAACGAGGAGGCGGAACTTGGGATTTGTGAACTTGGGATCTGTGCAGGGCAAAGTGGTGGTCGTCGGGTGTTCGACTCGAACCGCCGCCGAGTGTGGAGCGCTGCTGGCGAGCGTCGGGCTGTCCGTCGTCGCCCAGGGTTACCCTGGGCTGGAGACCACGATGGCGGTGCTCGAACCGGACCTGGCGATCGCTGAGTTGCAGAACGGCGACCCCGGCGAGACGATCGCTCTGCTGCGCCGCCGTTCCGACGTGCCGGTCTTCTTGCTCGTCCCGGAAGGAACCTCGTCGGCGCTGACGATCGCGGCCTTCCACGCGGGAGCCGACGATGTGATGGAACATCCCGTCAACTGTCAGGAACTGCTGGCGCGTGTCGAGGCGATCATGCGTCGGCGCGATCTGGATCGCCAGGTGGTGGTGCGTGACGTGATGATCGACGAGGCCGGCCACCTCGCCTGGCGTGATGATCAACCGCTCACGCTGACACCGACGGAGTTCCAACTCCTCCTCGTGCTCGCGCGCAACGCCGATGTCGTCGTGTCGAAACGGCGCCTGCTGTCCGAGGTGTGGGGGTTCGACGAATTCGACGTCAATGTCGTCGAGGTGCACGTGTCGGCGTTGCGACGCAAGCTCGAGCAGTTCGGCCCGCGACTGATCGAGACCGTGCGGTCCCACGGCTACGTGATCCGTGCCGGAAGGACAATCGGCCGCAGCGCCCGCCCACCGGCACAACGGTCCGTGACGCACCTTCGTCTGGTGTCGTCCCTCGTACCGCACGGACGAGCGGGGCTCGGCGAATCTGGCGCGGTCCTGAGGATCGACTGAGGGGTTGACCGGAGCGCTGCTCCGGGTTGCGGTGCGCTGGTAATCGTTGTTCTCGAAGGGCGGAATTCGATGACAACAGAGCGTTCGAACAATGAGCACGGAGGCAAGCGGCGCGGCTTCTCGCGGCGTCGCTTCCTGTCCGGAGCGGCCGTGGGGGCCGGGATCGCCGTGGCCGATCTGGGCTCACTGACCGACCTCGCGTACGGGGCGACGAACGCGATCACGCTCGAGAACTCGCTGCCCGGAGCCGATGACTGGGACCTCGAGTGGGTCGACGACTCCATCGAGGGCTTCGCCGTGCCGTATTCCGCGAACGTCGGCGAGACGGTGCGGTTCAAGATCAGCACCGCGTCGACGCACTACCGCATCAACATCTACCGCGTCGGCTGGTACGGCGGGAAGGGCGCTCGGCTGATCGCCACGATCAACCCCTCGGCGGCGCTGCCGCAGACGCAGCCCGCCCCGATCACCGACACGGTGACCGGTCTCGTCCATTGCGACAACTGGGCCGTGTCGGCGTCATGGGCGGTTCCGGCGAACGCCGCTTCCGGCGTTTACGTCGCCAACTTCGAACCGCTCGACTCCACCTCGGTGGGGAACCGCTGCATGTTCGTCGTCCGCAACGACGGCACCACGAGCGACATTCTCCTCCAGACCTCCGACTCGACGTACCAGGCCTACAACACGTGGGGTGGCTACAGCCTGTATCGGGGTCCGGCCTACTACGGTCGCGCGACCAAGGTCAGCTACCACCGTCCCGTCCAGCCGGCGGAGATCGAGAACGACTTCTTCTACGGTGAGTACCCGCTCGTCCGGTGGCTCGAGCGCAACGGTTACGACGTGTCGTACACGTCGTGCATCGACACCGATCGCCGGCCTGCCGAGTTGACGAAGCACAAGGTGTTCATCTCCTCCGGTCACGACGAGTACTGGTCGGGTGGGATGCGCGCCAACGTCGAAGCGGCGCGCGACGCCGGGGTGAACCTCGTGTTCATGACCGGCAACGAGGTGTTCTGGCGCACGCGTTGGGAAGCGGCGAGCGACGGGACGCCCTATGGCACCCTGGTCTGCTACAAGGAGAGCCTCGAGAACGCCAAGATCGACCCGAGTCCGGAGTGGACCGGCACGTGGCGCGACCCCCGGTTCTGCCCGCCGGGTCGCGGAGGCGGGGCGCCGGAGAACGCGCTGACGGGGACGCTGTTCCGGGCGATCAACCCGATCGACGACGACGATTTCGCGATCGAGGTGCCAGCGCAGTTCGCGCGGTTGCGCTGCTGGCGCAACACCGCCGTGGCTGCGTTGGCGCCCGGCCAGGTCAAGGTGCTCTCGCCGGCCACGCTCGGCTACGAATGGGACGCGGACGTCGACAACGGGCATCGGCCGGCCGGGCTCGTGCGGATGTCGGAGACGACACAGGTGGCGGCGCAGGTGTTGCAGGACTATGCCGGCACGTACATCGAGGCGCCATTGACGCACGCCATGGCCATGTTCCGCGGCGGCGAGCGGCGCGCTCGTGTGGAGCACCGGGACGGTGCAGTGGGCGTGGGGGCTCGACGAGTACCACCGCAACCGTCCCGACGCCGTCGTGCCGACCGACGTCAACATGCAGCAACTGACGCTGAACGTCCTGGCCGACATGGGCGTGCTGGCGGCGACCCGCCAGATGGGGCTGGCCGCAGCCACCAAGTCGACCGACACGATCGCGCCGGTGTCGACGATCACCTCACCGACCACCGGATCGGTGGTGCCGATCGGCACCCCGGTCGTGGTGAGCGGAACGGCCGTCGACACCGGCGGAGGAGTCGTCGCCGCGGTGGAGGTGTCTGTCGACGGTGGCGACAGCTGGCACGCCGCGACCGGCACGGGGACCTGGAGCTACACGTTCACGCCGATGCAGCTCGGCTCGTTCACGGTGCGATCACGCGCGCCGTGGACGACAGCTGCAATCTCGAGGTGCCCGGTCCGGGGCGGGTGCTGCAGGGTGGCCCCCGGACCACGCCGTGTTCGATCTGGGACGACAACGCGGTCCCGGCAGTCGGGGCGTTCGCCGACAACACGCCGCTCGAGCTCGGCGTGAAGTTCCGCGCCGACGCCGACGGGTTCATCCGGGGGATCCGCTTCTACAAGGGGCCCGGCAACGGCGGTGTCCACGTCGGCAAGCTCTACCGCTCGAACGGTGTCCTGCTCGGCTCGGTCGAGTTCGTCGACGAGACCGCGACCGGATGGCAGACGGCAACGTTCGCATCGCCGATCGCGGTTCGTGCCGGTACCACATACGTCGCTTCGTACTGGGCGCCTCAGGGGCACTACTCGGGCGACGTGGGCTACTTCGCGACGGCCCGCGACTTCCCGCCACTGCGGGCCTTGGCGACCGGCGACGATGGCGCGAACGGCGTGTTCCGTGTCGGCGGTGGCTTCCCGAACCAGACGTATGGAGCGACGAACTACTGGGTCGACGTCGTGTACCACACGGACAACGACTCGGCCCCGACGGTGGCCTCGTTCGAGCCTGCGGCGGGCGTCACGTCGGTGGCCACCGGCACGACGGTCTCCTGTCGGTTCAGCGAGCCGGTCGTGGCGTCGTCCGTCGTCATGACGGTCGCGACGTCGGACGGCGTCGACGTCATCGGAACCGTGTCGTACGAGCCGGCCGAGCGGACCGCGGGTTCACGCCCGGTGGCGCGCTCGCGGACGCCACGACGTATGTCGCCACCGTGTCGGGCGCGACCGACTACTCCGGAGCGACGATCGAGGCCCCCGTCTCATGGGAGTTCACGACGGCCGGGCTGCCAGGGACCCTGCCGACGAGCATTTGGACGAGTGCGGATGTGCCCGCGGCGACCTCGTCGAGCGACACGAATGCGGTCGAACTGGGATTGCGCTTCCGCAGCGACGTCGCCGGCTTCGTCACGGCGGTCCGTTACTACCGAGGCGGCGGCAACTCGGGGAACCACGTCGGACGGGTGTGGGCTCTCGACGGCACGCTGCTCGGGACGGCGACGTTCGACGCCGAGGGCGACGAAGGCTGGCAGCAAGCATCGCTCGACCCAGCCGTCGAGATCGACGCCGGCGCCACTTACGTCGTGTCCTACCTCGCGCCCAACGGTGGCTACGCCGCCGACGGGGGAACGTTCGGATCGAGCGGCGTCACCCGCGGCCCATTGCGCGCGCTGTCGGCCGGCGAGGCAGGTGGCGGCAACGGAGTGTTCCGTTACGGGGCCGACGGCGGCTTCCCGACGGCGTCGTGGGGTAACGCCAACTACTGGGTGGATCTCGTGTTCGACGTTCCGCCCGACGATGTCGCCCCGACTGTGGCCAACGTGATCCCCGCGCCCGATCTCGTCGCCGTCGCCCCGACCGAGCCGATCGTCGTCACGTTCGACGAGCCGGTCGAGCCGTCGTCGATCGACTTCGGTCTCACCGGCCCGGGCCACACCCACATCGCCGGCGACCTCACCTGGACCGATGCGCGCAGCGTCGAGTTCCAGCCGGCAGCGATACTCGAGGACGGCACGCGCTACACCGCGACGGTGACAGCCTCCGATGTCGGCGGCAACGCGATGGCGGAACCCGTCGAGTGGTCGTTCACCACGGCGGTCGCGCCGGGGCACTATCCCAAGACGATCTGGACCACGTCGGCGGTGCCCGCCGTGGCCGCCGCCGCCGACCCGTCGGCGATCGAGGTCGGGACGAAGTTCGGCGTCGACGTCGCAGGAGCGATCGTCGGGATCCGCTTCTACAAGGGGCTCGGCAACGTCGGGCCACACACGGCCAGGTTGTGGTCGTCGGATGGGCAGCTGCTCGGCTCGGTCGTCGCCGAGAGCGAGAGCGCAGTTGGATGGCAGCAGGCCTGGTTCGACGCTCCGATCGCCGTCCAACCGGGTCAGTGGTACGTCGCGAGCTATCACGCGCCGACCGGCCGGTACTCGGTGACCGGCGGAGGACTGTCGACGGCGGTGGTCAGTCCGCCGCTGCGAGCCTTCGCATCGGCGACGGTGGGCGGCAACGGCGTCTACCGGTACGGCGCCGGCGGCTTCCCGAACGGCTCGTATGGCGACTCGAACTACTTCGTCGATGTGCTCTTCACCGACCTCGCGGCGCCAGTCGTCACTGGCCGACTGCCGGAAGCGGGCACGGTCGGGGTCTCGACGACGACCAGCCTCGTCGTCACGTTCAGCGAACCGGTCGCCGACGGATCGGTGCGGGCGGAACTGCGTGACGGCGCGGGTGTCACCGTGCCGGTCACCGTCGAGCACGATCCCGGCTCGGCAGAGGCGACGATCCGACCAGATGGACCGTTGACGAGTGCAACGACCTACACGGCGAGCGTGTTGGAAGCGGCTGACCTGGCCGGCAACGAGCTGGGCGACCCGTCGACGTGGTCGTTCACGACGGTCGACTCGTCGCTGTCGTCGCTGTTCGGCGATGCCTTGCCGGCGACCCCGGCGGCCAACGACCCGTCGATGGTCGAGCTCGGCATGAAGTTCCGGGTGACCCAGGACGCACAGGTCGAGGGGATCCGGTACTACCGGGGCCCGGGGAACGACGGGATTCATGTCGGCCACGTGTGGGACTCCGCCGGCGGACTGCTGGCCGAGGTGACCTTCCAAGGTGAGTCGGCCAGCGGCTGGCAGTACGCACCCCTTGCGCAGCCCATCGTCCTCCAACCGGGCACCGTGTACGTGGTGTCGTACCTGGCCCCGCAAGGGCGGTACGCCGTGTCCGGAGGGTTCTTCAACGCCGGTCCGGTGTCGTCGGGTCCGATCGTCGGCCTGGCGAACGTCGCCGGTAACGGCAACGGCGTCTTCGCCTACGGCGGCGGCTTTCCCACGGGGACCTACGGCGGTGGCAACTACTGGGTCGACGTCGTCGTCAGGACGACGTGACCCGTTTACCCGGCGTGACCCCATCGAGGCGTGACGGCACCTTCCATTTCCATCATCGACAGAGAGCGGACAAACGATGCAGCTGAACCATCAAGGAGAATCCGGCGCTCCGGGCGGTCGGCGACGACCCCTCCGGGTCGGGAGCGGCTGGGCGAGGACCACTGGGCGTCGCCGTGATCGGCGCCGGGTACTGGGGACCGAACCTCGCCCGGAATGCCGCGGCGCACCCCGCGACGCGTCTGGCGTACGTCTGCGACGTCGATGCCGACCGGGCGCATCGTGTCGCATCGACCTACGCGGGCGCCGCCGCAACGGCCGACTTTCGGCGCGTCCTCGACGATCCGCTCGTCGAGGCGGTCGCGATCGCAACCCCGCCGTCGACGCACGCACGGCTCGCGATCGCCGCGCTCCGCGCGGGCAAGCACGTCCTGGTGGAGAAGCCGCTCGCCGACTCGATCGCCGACGCCGAGGAGATGATCGCCACGGCCGAGCTCCACGACCGTGTCCTGATGTGCGATCACACGTACTGCTACACGCCGGCGGTGCAGTACCTGCGGTCGATCGTGCACGCCGGCGACCTCGGCGATCTCCAGTTCATCGACTCGGTGCGGATCAACCTCGGGCTCGTGCAGCGTGACGTCGACGTCGTCTGGGACCTGGCGCCGCACGACCTGTCGATCCTCGATGCCGTGCTTCCACCCGGCACCGGCATCCGGTCGCTCTCGGCGACGGGCGCCGACCCGGTCGGTGCCGGCCAGTCCTGTGTCGCCTACCTCTCGATGGAACTCGACGGGGGAGCGATCGCCCACGTGCACGTCAACTGGTTGAGCCCCACCAAGGTGCGCCGCATGACGATCGGCGGGTCACGGCGCACGGTCGTGTGGGACGACCTCGACCCCGTGCAACGGGTGAGCGTGTTCGACCGCGGTGTCGACGTCACGCACGACGACGGCCAGGACGCCGTCACCAACCGCAAGATCGCCTACCGCGTCGGCGACATGGTGGCCCCGGCACTCCGTGAGCGTGAAGGGCTGGCGGGTGTGTTCGACGAACTCGTGGCGTCGATCCGAGAACATCGACAACCGTTGACCGACGGCCACTCGGGGCTGCGCGTGCTGCGCATGCTCCAGGCCGCCAGGACCAGCATTCACACGGGCGGTCGGGCCCAGCCGATCGATGACACCGTCATGTTGGTGTCGGCATGAGCGGCGTCGGACTGGCCGGGGCGCGCATCCTGATCACTGGTGGAGCCGGGTTCGTCGGCTCGACGATCGCCGACCGGGCCCTCGAGGCCGGCGTCGACTCGATCGTCCTGATCGACAATCTCGTGCGCGGCCGTCACGAGAACCTCGAAACGGCGATGTCCGCCCGACGGGTCGACCTCGTCATCGGTGACATCCGCGACCGGACGATGCTGGCTCGTGCGATGCAGGGCGTCGATGTGGTTTTCCACCAGGCCGCGCTGCGGATCACGCAATGTGCCGACGACCCGCGAGCCGCCGTCGACGTGATGGCCACCGGCACGCTCAACGTGCTCGACGCAGCGTGCGCGGCAGGTGTCCGCCGGGTGGTGGCCGCGTCGTCGGCCTCGGTGTACGGCATGGCGACCGAGTTCCCCACGCCCGAACACCACCACGCCTACGACAACCGCACCCTGTACGGCGCCGCCAAGCTGTTCGACGAGGGCCTGCTGCGGAGCTATCACGACATGTTCGGGCTCGACTACGTCGCCCTCCGCTACTTCAATGTGTACGGCCCCCGGATGGACATCCACGGCGTGTACACCGAGGTGCTGGTCCGTTGGATGGAGCGCATCGAGCGCGGTGAGCCACTGCTCATCTTCGGCGACGGGAGCCAGACGATGGATTTCGTGTTCATCGACGACGTCGCCCGGGCGAACCTGCTCGCGGCGACGCACGTCCATCTCCGACCGGGTCTACAACGTGGCCCGCGGCGAGGAGACGAGCCTGCTCCAACTGGCGCACGCCCTCCAGCGGGTGATGCGCAGCGACCTGCCGATCGAGTTCGGACCCGAGCGATCGGTCAATCCCGTGCCTCGACGCCTGGCGGACACCGGTGCCGCCGAACGCGATCTCGGGTTCCGGGCCGCGGTCGGACTCGACGAAGGCCTGGCGGCACTCGTCGAGTGGTGGCAGCACGAGCGAGAGCGGGCGGCGGTCGCATGACCCTGATCGAGACGGCCCCATCGACGGGGTTGACGCCGATCCCGCTCATGCGTCCGGTGCTCGGCGACGCCGAGATCGATGCCGTGACCGCCGTGTTGCGCAGCGGTTGGGTCGCCCAGGGACCGCAGGTGGCCGCGTTCGAGTCGGCGTTCGCGGCGAGCGTGGGCGCCGCCGAAGGCGTCGCCGTGTCGAGTTGCACGACCGGACTGCACCTGGCACTCGTTCTGGCCGGTGTCGGGTCCGGTGACGAAGTCGTGGTTCCGTCGCTCTCGTTCATCGCCACCACGAACGCGGTGGTGTACGCGGGCGCCACACCGGTCTTCGCCGATGTCGACCTCGCGACGGGCAACGTGACGGCCGAGACCATCGGCGAGGTGATCACCGACCGCACCCGTGCCGTGATCGTGGTCGACCAGGCCGGCGTACCGGTCGACCTCGAGCCGATCCGTCGCCTCGGTCGTTCGCTCGACATCGCCGTCATCGAGGACGCGGCGTGTGCCATCGGTTCGACGCGTGGCGGTGCGGCGGTCGGTGAGGGCGGGATCGCGGTGTTCTCGTTCCACCCCCGAAAGATCCTCACGACCGGGGAAGGTGGGATGATCACCCTCGACGATCCCGACCAAGCCCGACGGGCTCGCCGCCTGCGTGAGCACGGCATGAGTCAGAGCGCCGCCGACCGCCATACGAGCGGCGGCCTCGCTTTCGAGGAGTACGGCGAGACCGGCTTCAACTATCGGATGACCGATCTCCAGGCGTCGATCGGGCTGGTGCAGCTGCAGCGGCTCGACGACATCGTGGTCCGCCGGCGCGAGCTCGCGGGCGTATCAGGAACGACTGGCGAGGGTTCCCGGTCTGACCTGTGTGGACGATCCGGCCTGCGGAACGACGAACTACCAGTCGTTCTGGATCCGGCTCGACAGTGGCTTCGGCGTCGCCCGCAACGATGTGATGGCTGCCTTGTCGCGCGACGGGATCGCCAGCCGGCGAGGAATCATGGCCGCCCATCTCGAGCCCGCTGGCGCGCGCTTCGTGCGCGGTCGGCTCCCGGTCACCGAGCGGATCACCTCGTCGACGCTGATCCTGCCGCTCTTCCACGACATGACCGTTGACGATGTCGATCGCGTGTGCGCGGCGATTCAGGACGTCCGGCCGTGAGTGCTGTTCGCCGTCTGGTCCTCGTCGGTGCGGGCGGGTTTGGGCGCGAGACGGCCGAGCTCGTTCGCGCCCTCAACCGTGTCGATCCCACCTTCGACCTCCTCGGATTTCTCGACGACGATCCGGCGCTCGCCGGAGAGGTGCGCACGGGCGTGCCCGTCGTCGGCCCGCTCGAGTGGATCCACGATCATCCCGACGTCGCCGTGACGGTGTGCATCGGGAGCCCGACGGCTCCGGCGGCGCGCCGTGGAGTGGCCGCTCGCCTCGGGCTGGATCCCTCCCGGTTCGCCACGCTCGTGCACCCCCTGGCCGTACTCGGTAGCACCGTCGACGTGGGCGCCGGGTCGGTGATCCACGCGGCGTGCGTCCTGACCGCGGACGTCCGCGTCGGCCGCCACGTCGAGATGATGCCGGGCACGGTGCTCACCCACGACGACGTGGTCGGCGACGGGGTCACCTTCGGCGCCGGGGTGCGCTTGGCCGGCGGTGTCGACATCGGCACCGACGCCTACATCGGGTCGGGCGCTTGCCTTCGTGAGGCCGTGGTCGTCGGAGCGGGTTCGGTCGTCGGCATGGGTGCGGTGGTGCTCGATGATGTTCCGCCCGGTGAGGTCTGGGCCGGGAACCCGGCGCGGTACATCCGATCGGCACAGCGCCTCCGGCCGTTGGGGGCGGTCGGGTGAGGATCGTCGTCTACCCCCACGACCTCGCGGTCGGTGGAAGCCAGATCAACGCGATCGATCTGGGTGCCGCGGTGCGCGACCTGGGTCACGACGTGTTCGTCTACGGCCTGCCCGGCCCACTGATCGACCACGTTGCCGATCGCGGGCTGCCGTTCATCGCCGCACCAGCGATGCAGTACCGGCCGGCGCCGCAACGCATCGCCCATCTCCTGGCGGTGTCGAGGCGCGAGCGCATCGACGTGATCCACGGCTACGAGTGGCCACCGTGTCTCGACGCCTACTTCGGCGCCCACCTGATGGGGCGGGTTGGACTCACGTGCACCGTCCTGTCGATGGCCGTGTCGCCCCTGGTACCCAGGTCGGTCCCGTTGCTGATGGGGACCGAGGACCTCGCCGACGCGGCGCGGGCGGCCGGTCACCGGTCGGTGTCCGTCCTCGAGCCGCCGATCGATGTCGACGGCGACCACCCCGGCATCGACGGCTCCGCGGTGCGCGAGTCGCTCGGCCTCGACGCCGGCGAGCAGCTCGTCGTGACGGTCTCGCGGCTCGCGATCGATCTGAAACTCGACGCACTCGAACGGGCCATCGCTGCGGTGGGAGCCGTCGCCCGCCGCCGCCCGATCCGTCTGCTCGTCGTCGGCGGCGGCGAAGCCGACCGCCATCTCCGGTCGAGAGCGGCCGACGTCGACGCCGCGTGCGGCCGGCAGGTGATCCACTTCGCGGGGGAGCAACTCGATCCCCGGCCCTACTACGCGGCGGCCGACGTGGTCGTCGGCATGGGAAGCTCCGCCCTCCGTGCCATGGCGATCGGCCGCCCGGTGGTCGTGCAGGGCGAGCACGGGTTCTCGCTCCCGTGCGAACCGGCCACAATCGGGACCTTCCTCCGGCAGGGATTCTGGGGCGTCGGCGACGACGGTCCGATCGACCCCCTCGTCGCCGGCCTGGAGCGTCTGCTCGACGACCCGGCGTTGCGCGACGAACTCGGCGATTTCGGCCGCCGGTCGGTCGTCGGTCGCTTCGCCCTCCCTGAGGCCGCACGGCGCCTCGAGGCGCACTACGCCGAGCTCGCCGAGCAGCGGTCGGTGCGCCGGCCACTCGACGTGGCGACGACCGCCGGTCGCGCCGCGGTCGCCGAGCTCCGGTTGCACGATCCGCGACGTCAACGAATTCAGGAACGACAGAGAAAGCTGAGGCTCACCGCATGACGATTTCCACGGCGACCGATCGGGCGCGCGTCGCGTTCCTCGACCTGGCGGCCCAACGCGATGAGATCGACGAGGAGGTGGAACGCGGCTTCGCCCGGATCATCCGCGACACGGCCTTCATCGGCGGAGCCGAGGTCGCGGCGTTCGAGGACGAGTTCTCGGCGTACTGCGAGGTGGACCATTGCGTGGGCGTGGCCAATGGAACCGATGCGATCGAGGCGGTCCTGCGTGGCCTCGGTATCGGCCACGGCGACGAGGTCGTCCTGCCGGCCAACACGTTCATTGCCACCGCCGGCGCCGTTCACCGAGCCGGCGCCCGGCCGGTGCTCGTGGACTGCGACGACGACCATCTCCTGATCGACCCGCGGCTGATCCGTCCGGCGCTGACCGATCGGACGAGGGCGGTGATCGGGGTCGATCTGTACGGCCAGCGTGCCGCGTTCGACGATATCGGTGCCGCGGTCGCAGGATCGGACGTGGCGGTCGTCGAGGACGCGGCCCAGGCGCAGGGCGCTCGACGCGATGGCCGAGCGATCGGCTCCGACGTCGGCGCGGCAGCCACGAGCTTCTACCCGGGCAAGAATCTCGGGGCGTACGGCGATGCCGGCGCCGTCATCACGCAGGACGCTTCGCTCGCCGCGCGATCCGGGCGATCGCCAACCACGGTGGCACGGCGAAGTACGAGCACCGCGTACCGGGCATGAACTCCCGGCTCGATGCGCTGCAGGCCGTCGTCCTGCGGGCGAAGCTGCGCCGGCTCGAGGGATGGAACGAGGCACGCCGTTCCGCCGCCGATCGGTACGACCAACTCCTCGACGGCAACCCGGCGGTGCGCCTGACGCAACCCGCCCGCGGCAACGTTCACGTCTGGCACCTGTACGTGGTGAGGGTCGCCGATCGCGACCGGGTGCTCGCCCGGCTCCAGGAGAGCGGCGTCGAGGCAGGCATCCACTATCCGTCACCCATCCACCTGACGCCGGCGTACGAATGGCTCGGGTATCGAACGGGTGACTTCCCGGTGTCGGAAGCGGCCAGCCGGTCGATGATCTCGCTGCCGATGCACCCGCATCTCACCGCTGACGACCAGGCCCGCGTGGTCGAACTCCTCCTCGAGGCGACGGCATGACCCGAACCGCGAACCGTCTCGCCGCGGTGGTCGACGGAACGGCGGCGCGTGTGTTCGTCCACCCGGACGGTCGCTGCGAGAGCAGCACCGTCGGGTCGGGGACCAGGATCTGGGCGTTCGCGCACGTGCTGGCAGGTGCCGTGATCGGCCGCGACTGCAACATCTGCGACCACGCTTTCGTCGAAGGCGACGCCGTGATCGGGGATCGGGTGACCGTCAAGAACGGCGTGCTGATCTGGGACGGAGTCACCATCGGTGACGACGCGTTCATCGGGCCCGGTGTGGTGTTCACCAACGACCTCACCCCACGGGCGCACGTGAAGAAGACCGGTGGTGAGCTCATACCGACGGTGGTCCGGTCGGGCGCGACCATCGGCGCCAACTCGACGGTCGTGTGCGGCGTCACCATCGGCCGGCACGCGTTCGTCGCGGCCGGATCCGTCGTGACCAGGGACGTCGTCGATCACGCGATGGTGCGGGGCAACCCGGCGCGGCAGGCGGGCTGGGTCTGTACCTGCGGCCTCGCACTCGATGAACGCCTCGTCTGCACGTGCGGACGCTCGTACCACCTACTGGATGGTCGACCGACCGACCTCCACCCGAGAGGAGACAACGATGTCCGAGACGATGAATGATCGGCGAACCCTGCCGTACGGCGACCGGGCCGCGCTCACGAATTTCGCCGACGAGGTTCTGCCGTCGCTGCAACTCGACGACGGGCTGTTCTGTTTCGATCGGACGTGGGCCGACCCGACGCTGCGTGGGTCGTCGGTGCGCTACTCGATCATGGTGCTCCTCGGCCTCACCCGGCGGGCGTCGCACGGCAGCCCGGTCAGCGTGGACATCGAGGTGTTGCACCGTCGGATCCATCGTGAACGTTCGCGGCTCGGCGTCGGCGACCTCGGACTGTTGCTCTGGGCCGACACCCGCCTCGGCGATCCCGTGGCAGCGCAGACGCTCGCGCTGCTCGAACGGCGAGCGCTCGCACCGGGCGCTCTCGGCGATCTCGTCGGCATGGAGATCGGTTGGCTGACGTGCGGCGCGGTGGCGGGTCACGCGGCCGGCCTGCGGGCAGGTGCCCTCGTGGTTGCGGCGATCGACGAACTGCAGCGGCGCGAATCCGCGAGTCCGCTCTTCCGTCACAGCGCCGCACACACCCGGCGCGCCGGACTCCCGAACTTCGCCACCCAGGTGTACACGCTGCTCGCGCTGACCGAGCTGGCGCGGCACGAACTGGACAGCACGGCGCTCTCCCGCGCCGTGCGCTTGGCCGATCTGCTGGTCGAGCTCCAACGGCCCGACGGAGGATGGCCGTGGTTGTTCAACGCGGATCGTGGTTCGGTCGTGGAGCCCTACGAGATCTACTCGGTGCACCAGGACGCGATGGCGCCGATGGCGTTGCTCGCACTCGACGACGTGCTCGGCGAGGTGCGGTACCGGCCGGCGGTGCTCGAGGGCCTGCGGTGGTGCTTCGGCCAGAACGAGCTGTCGTTCGACTTCTACGACGTCCAGCTCGGGTTCGCCCACCGATCGATCCGCCGCCGGCGAGCGTCCGCCCGGCTCGACCTGTGGGCGAACGCGGCACTCGGCACCACCCTCAGCGGCCGGCCCCGGCTCGATGTCGGTGGCCGGGAGATCAATCCGACGTGCCGGCCGTACCACCTCGGTTGGATCCTCGAGGCCTGGTCGCGATGAGCGTCCAGTCCCTCGACCCTGTTGCTCTCGCCGGCACGGCGATCCCGCCGCGGCCACCCACAACGCAGCGGGTCCGGCTCTTCGATGTCGATGTCGACGCGCTCGATGCGACCGGCACGCTCGATCGGGTCTTCGAGCTCGTCGATCGCCCCACGCCGAGTCAGCACGTGGTCCTCAACGCGGCGAAGGTCGTGCAGATGGCGAGCGACCCCCAGCTGCGCGACATCGTCAGGTCGTGCGACCTCGTCAACGCCGACGGGGCGTCGATCGTGTGGGCCAGTCGGTTGCTCGGCCGCCCGGTGCCCGAGCGCGTCGCCGGCATCGACCTGTTCACCGCCATCGTCGAACGAGCGGCGTCGAGTGGGCACGGTGTGTACTTCCTCGGCGCGACCGACGAGGTGCTCGACGAGATGCTGGCGCGCTTCCGTCGCCGCTTCCCGACCCTCCGAATCGCTGGCTCGCGGCAACGGCTACTGGGACGACGACGCGGCGGTCATCGCCGCGGTGCGCCGGGCGCGGCCCGACTTCTTGTTCCTGGCGATCCCGAGCCCCCGCAAGGAGTACTGGTTGCACGAGCACCTCGAGGATCTCGGCGTGCCGTTCGTGATGGGTGTCGGCGGATCGTTCGACGTCGTGGCCGGCAAGGTGCAACGCGGACCCGGTCTGGGTGCAGCGCGCCGGCGGCGAATGGCTCTATCGCCTGTGCCAGGAGCCACGGCGCATGTGGAAGCGGTACCTCGTCGGCAACACCAAGTTCGTGGCGCTCACCATTCGGGAGTGGCGAGTCGTTCGATGACGGTGATCGACACCCTGGCGGAGGGTTCGGGAGCGCCGCTGGCGACCGTCCAGGGAACCGCGCGTCGGGCCTTCGGGTGGAGTCTCCTCAACAGCGTCGCCGGACGCTTCACCACGGTCGTCGTGGGTCTGATCCTGGCCCGAATTCTGGTGCCCGCGGAGTACGGAATGTTCGTGGTCGCGATCCTGGTGCTGGCGGTCCTGCAGAGCATGAACGAACTCGGGGTGAGTGTCGCTGTGATCCAATGGCCGGGCGACGTCCGGCGGGCGGCGCACACCGCGACCACGTTGGCGTTGGGCACGAGTTTGGTGCTCTACGTCGCCGTGTACGCCGTCGCTCCGTGGATCGCCGGCTCCATCGGCGCTCCCGGGTCGACGGCGGTGATCCGCGTGCTGGCCATCGGTGTCCTCATCGACGGCATCTCGTCGATCCCCGGTGCGCTGATGACGCGGGCGTTCGCACAACGACGACGAGCCGTGGCCGACCTGGTCGCCCTCGTCCCCTCGTCCGTCGTGAGCATCGCGCTCGGCCACTCAGGGACACGGTGCAATGAGCCTCGCCTACGGATCGCTGGCCGGCAACGTCACGGCCACGGCGTTGGTCCTGGTACTCGCGCCGGCACGACCCCTGCCCGGTTGGCGGCGCGACGACGCCGTGGCGCTGTTGCGTGTCGGTCTCCCGCTCGCCGGTACGAGCCTCGTCCTGCTGGCGACGCTGAACGTCGACTACGTCGTGGTCGGTCGGCAGCTCGGCACGACGGCCCTCGGCCTCTACCTGCTCGCGTTCAACCTGTCGAGTTGGCCGTCAAACCTGCTCTCGATAGCGGTCCGGCGCGTCGCCATTCCCGGCTTCGCTCGGCTCGCCGATGAGCGGGCCGAGCTTGAGTCGGCATTCACGAGGTCGCTCCGGGCGCTGAGCGTCGCCGGCTTCCTGCTCGCCGCTCCGCTCGCCGCGCTGGCCCCGTCCGTGCTCGGTGTCGTGTACGGCACCGGTGGACCCCGGCGGGTTCGGCGCTCGCCGCGCTGGCGATCCTGGGCGGTCTGCGGATCGTGTTCGATCTCGCGTACGACCTTTTGGCGGGCGTCGGCCGCAGCCGATCACTCCTCGGCGTCCAGGTGGCGTGGTTCGCTGGCCTGCTGATCGCACTGCCGATCGGTGCGTCGACCGGTGGTATCGGTGGGGTGGCGATCGCCCATGTGGTCGTGGCGTTCGTGCTCGTCGGCCCGCTGTATCTGATCGCCCTGCGGCACACCGGCCTGGCCGTCGGTCGGGTGCTCACGGCGCTCGCCCCGGCTGCCGCCGCCTCGATGGGATGTGTGGTCGTCATCGTGATCGGGGGTGGACTCGGTTTCGTCGGTCTGCCGGCCGTGGTCGTGCTCGGCACTGCCGGCGCGCTCGCGTATGCGTTGTCGCTCGTCGTGCACCCTTCGACGCGGCCGATGGTGTTGGCGCTCTGGCCGCGGCACACCGCACATGGGTTGATGGACGGGAGCAGGTGACCGATGCTCATCGAGGCGCAACCTGTTCAACGCTCGGTTCCGGTCGAACGCCAGGCGCGGTCGGTACGCCGACACGACGTGCCTCCTGCGGATCGAAATCTGGTTGATCGTCCTGATTCCGAGCCGCTACGTGATCGGGCCGCTCGGCGGCATCGGTTGGCCGGCGACGCTCGGCGGAATCGTCCTGCTGGGCGCGTGGGCCGTGGGTACGTTGGCGGGCCAGCCAGGGTTGCGTCCGTGCCCGCCGCTACGGGTCGTCCTCGGGGCGGTCTGGGCGACGTGGATGCTCTCGTACATGCTGATGAACTTCCACAGCGTTGCAGGGGACGAGGCCGGAAACTCCGATCGTCTCCTCATCAGCCTGCTGTCGTGGACCGGCATCGCGCTCGCGGCGGCCGAGGGCGTGCAAGGTACCCGGAATCGGCTCATGCTGGTGCGCGCGTGTGGTCGATGCGATCGGGGTGATGGCGTGATCGCGTCTGCAGTTCCGACTGGTTGGGAACCGGTCGACCTGCTGGGGAAGATCCCGCTGCTCCGGGCGAACAGCGACTTCGGCGGGTTCCTCAGCCGATCGTCGTTCCGCCGGCCCGCTGGCACCGCCGGCCATCCCGATCGAATACGGCATCATCGTGTCGTCGGGACTGGCCTTTTCGATACACCTCCTGCTCCACGACCCTGATCGGTCACGTCTTCGCCGGTGGATGCCCTTCGGCATGATCGCGTTGGGCATTCCGATAGCGATCAGTCGCTCGGCTCTCCTGGTGACGCTGGCCGTGCTCGTCGTGTTCTGGCTCGGAGAAGCGAGCGCGGTCCAGTGCGCGCGCTCGCCGTGATCGTTGTCATCGGCGGCTTTGTGTTCGTCACCATCCCGGGCTCATCGGCACGCTGCGGGCTTCGTGTTCGCCGGGAACAGCGACTCGTCGATCTCTACCCGGACCAGTGACTATGCGGAGGCGGCTCCGTACCTGCGTAGGTCTCCCTGGGTGGGCCGTGGCCCGGGAACCTTCCTTCCCCGGTACTTCATCCTCGACAACCAGTACCTCGCCTCGCTGATCGAGGTCGGGTTGATCGGGACCCTTGCTCTTCTGGTGCTGCTGTTGTCGCCGTACTGGTTCGGCCGAGGGGCCCGCCGGCGGGCCGTGTCCGAGTCGGACAGGAATCTTGGTCAGATGTTCGCCGCCGCAGGCGCTGTCGGCCGCGGTCGCCGCCTCGACCTACGACCTGCTCTCGTTCGGGATGTTCTCCGCGCTGCTGTTCCTGTACCTCGGGTCTGCCGCCGGCTTCCGCGCCGACTTACCCATCCGCTCGACCTCCGTCGGGAACCTGTCGTGAGCGCGAGGGGTCTCGACCGCACGGCGATCGAACGACTGGTCCGAGACGATCGTCCTTTGCGCGGCGAACAGCTGGGATGACGTCAAGCTCGCCGATCGCCACATGGCCGAAAACCTGACCGCACACTCACCGGTGCTCTATGTCGACCCTCCGATTTCACACCTGACCCGTTTCAACAATCCGGCTGTGTCGTCGTCGATGTCCCGCCCCCGATTACGCCAGCTCGGACCCAGGCTCGCCCGCTACACGCCCGTTGTTGCGCCGAAGCCGATGCATCCGACCATGCGGGGCTGCACAGAAAAACTTGTACGCCACGAGCTGCGGTCGGCGATCCGGCGTCTCGGAGCCGACGTCAGCGCCGTGGTCACCACCTGGCTGCACCTCGACGTCTTCGGCTGCCTCGGCGAGCGAACCGGGATCTACTGGTGGCAGGACGACCCTGTCGGGCGCCGCCGAGTTCTGGGGAGCGAGCGCACAACGACTCGCGGCCGCCGACGAGCGGCTGGCGCGTTCGGCCGATGTCGTCGTCGCGGTGAACGACGATGCTGCCGCCCGCTGGCGCGTACCGCGGAGTGGATGCGATCTTCCTCCCGAACGGTTGCGACACCGCGTCGTTCCGAGCTGACGACCTTCCGATCCCGGCCGACGTCCGACTCCCGCGACCCATCGCCGGCTTCGTCGGTCACCTGAACGCGCGGACCGATCTCGCCCTGCTCGAGGCGGTCGTCGCCAGCGGGATGTCGCTCGTCATCATCGGGCCCAGGGATCCGACGTTCGAGCCGGATCGTCTCGCGCGCCCGATCGAACTCCCGAACGTGAACTACCTCGGCCCAATGCCGTTCGAGGCCTTGCCGCCGTACCTCGCGGCGATGGACGTGGGCCTCGTGCCGTACGGGCTGTCGGAGTTCAACCGCTGGAGCTTTCCGATGAAGGCTCTGGAATACCTGTCCGCCGGTCTGCCGGTGGTCTCGACGTCACTGTCGGCGATGCAGTGGCTGGACACGCCGTTCATCGCCCTGGCGGACACGCCGATGGAGTTCGCGAGCGGTCACGTCCGTCGGATCGTCACGACGGACCTCGGAGGAAGCCGCCGCACGGCGTGCATTCGCGGAGGGCCACAGTTGGGCCGAACGTGCCGACCGACTCGCCAAGATCGTGAAGATGCTGTCCGCATCGCCGGCGGCGACGCTGGCTACAGGCTGACGAGCGTCCCCGTGTCGTCCCAGACGTTGCCGGACCAGACGTTTCCGGCTCCGCTGGTCTGGAACGCGGCAACCGGGCCCCAGAAGCCACCGTTCGGGTAGTACAGGCGGGAGAATCGGTTGTTGACGATGCGGATGTTGAACGACGTCTGCGTTCCTCCACCGCCGTAAACCGAGTAGCCGCCTCCCGCTACGAGGTTGTCCTCGATCGTCCGGTTGCCCTGGTTCCCGAAATCCTGGAACAAGCTGATCGCGTCCGTCTGGTCGTACGAGTTGAAAATCGTGTTGTGACGGATCGTCAAGGCCCGGGTGCCGCCGTTCGAGGTCGTCCCGTTCACGTGATCGCCGGTCGTAAAGCCGAGGTCGTGGATGTAGTTGCCCTCGATGAGCCCAGAGTCGACCTGCACGCCAGTCGACGTGTGGGAGATGTCATTGCGGAGCACCTGGAGACCGGTCGAATCTCCAAAGATGTCCTTGATCCCGACCAACAGCCGTTGTGGTCCCGTCGCCGTCGGGCTGGACATCTCACTGTCCTGGATGATCACGTTCGTCGTGTGCCTGAGCGCGACAGCCCATCCTTCGCCGGTGGTGATGATCCGCGTGTTCCGAATCGTGACATTGCTCGCGGCGACGTCGATCGGCGCCTGGACGAGCAGGCCGTCGAGCACCGCGTTGTTGCCGGTGACCGCAAGGAACCCGCGGTCGTCCCACTCCCCACCCGGGCCCGGACCGAGCCTGGCCCGGGACCGAAACCAGTGTCACTCCGGCGGGCACCCCGGTGTTCGTGGAGTCCGGGTAGCCGCAGGTACTCGGCCGCGGAGCACAACCAGTAATCGGGGAGGGCGGACCTATCGGGGCGGGCGGAACCGGGACGGGAGGGCCACCCGGGGCAGGCGGTGACGGTGGTGTGCTGGTCAGGCGGTCAGCGGTCTGCAGCGCGGTCGCCGGCCCGTTGATCGACGAGCTGAACACGGCGTAGACGCCAGAACCCAGTGCCACGAGCATCCCGAGTCCGACCACCACGAGGAGCGCCTTGCGCCCTGGCCGCGAGGACATGCGTCGCCGTATCGCCTCGCGTTCGGGGTCGGACATGTCACCTTCCATCGGTGTGGGGGCCCGCGGCACCGAGCGTAGGCGGGTCGCGCCAGGGTCGGTGGTCGCCCCGGGCCGACGTGGATCTCACCCTGTCGCCGAGTCGTGCTCGTGCAGTAGGACGAGGCGGTCGAATTCCGAGTCGGTGCGGTCGAACAGGAACGCCTCGTCGACCGTTTGGTGATCAGAGGACGACGCTTTCGCCAGCGCCTTCCGGGAGCGCCGTTTGCGCCACGCCTCAGCCAGCACCACCGCGAGCACGACGAGACCGGCCGCCAGGACGCTGCCGGCCATCCCTCGACGGAGGGTGCTCGAGAGCACGCGGGTGCCGTCCTGCGGGTGCACGACGATCTCGGTCTTGATCCGATACGTCGGATCGGTGCCCTCACGAGCCTGGAGATCATCGAGGATTTCCTCCAACCGCGTCATCACGAGCTCGGTCGACGTGCGCGCCATGCCGGCGGTCGGTGCCTCGAGGGCGATGTCGACGATCGGTCCACGGTAGAAGTCGAGGTTCGCCGCCACCGTGTACGTGCCGACGACGCCGAGGTCGCGGAGCTCCGCGTCCACTTCCGGGCTGAGCAGCACCCGTCGGACGATGTCGACCACCACGGACAAGTCGTTGAACCGCACGTACGGATTTTCGACGCCGTCGGGCGGCTTTTCGCCGGGTTCGAGATCGGGGGCGAGCGGAGGACTGAACAGGACGACGCTGCCGGACGATCGAAAGACCGGAGGGGCTGACACCACGACGTAGGCGAGCATCGCACCCGCGGTCGCGACCGCGAGAAGCCCGACGACGAGGTTCCGCCGGAAGAGTCGGACGAGGGTCAGGAGGTCCACTGGGTCACCCTTCGGCGGGTTTCACGATTCCGGCCACATCTGATCGTATGAAATGCACTCGCAGCGGGGCTGGCGCATGGCACAACCCTCAGCAAGTCTTCAGGCGCGGAAAGCCGAAGGTTCATCTCGGCACGCGGGAGCCGTCGCATTGCAGCTCCTCCGGTCTCAGTCGTGGTCTGACGAGCGTCATGACTGCGTGTCGGTGGCGGCTCCCCGCAGACACCGCGAAGCCTCGTTGCCGATGGCGAGCACGTAGTACGCGGTCGAGGTGATTCGGTCGTGGGACCGCCGGTAGTACCGAACCCGATTGAGGATCTGCATGCTGTGGATCCGATCGTTCGTCCCGGACTGTGCTCCGACGTGCATCGCGAGCGCCGACGGCTCGTACCACACGCCGAACCCCAGCCGCCTCGCCCGCGCCGCGAGTCGGTTTCCTCGGAGTACAAGAAGTACGACTCGTCCCATTCGCCGACCGCATCGTGGCACGCACGTGAGATGAGCAGGACGGCTCCGAGCGCCCAGTCGACCGACCCGGGTTGCAGGTAATCGGATTCGCGGCCGATGTACTCCGAGAGCGCCGGCACCCCGGTTCGGGTGAGTCCGAGCGCTCGGAGCAGCGTCGGCTCACGGCGCTGCGATCGCGCCAGACGTCCCTGCTCGTCGCGCGACCTGGGGCGCGACGATGCCGACGCCCGTCCGGTCGAGCGCCGAGAACATGGCCTCGATCGAACCGGGCAGCAGCCGGACGTCGGGGTTCAGCACGAGGATGGCGGTCGACGACGCGGCCTCGCGGACACCGCGATTGATCCCGCCTGCGTAGCCCACGTTCGTCGTCGGCACCAACCGGCAGTCCTGCCGCGACGACACCAACGCAACGGTGTCATCGGTCGAGCCGTTGTCGACGACGACGACGTCGGCAGTCAGCCGCCCGAGTGCCGCCGGGATCGAATCGAGCAGACCGTCGATCACGTGGGCGCTGTTGTGCGTCACGATCACCGCCGCGACGTTGACCGCGGCAGGTTCGGCAGCCCCAGAGCCGGCGAGTTCGTGGTAGAGCGCATCGACGTGTTCGATCTTGGCGTCCCACAGCCCGACTGCAGCGACACGTTTCCGAGCGGCACCGCCGAGGCGCACCCGAAGCTCGGGATCGGCAGCCAACCGGTCGATCGCCGAGGCGAGGTCGTGGGCGAACTGGCCCGGAGTCGACGGATGGACCCGGAAGCCGCACGTGTCGTCGACCGCTGCGCCTGGTCCACCGATGTCGCTCACGATCAGCGGGAGGCCCCACCCCATCGCCTCGAACGCGACGTTGCCGCCGGCCTCGCGAAAGCTCGGAAAGACGAAGATGTCCGCCGCCCGATACAGCGCGTCGACGTCGCTCCGGGCGAGCCTGCCGTGGAAGCGCACACGATCCGCGAGCCCGAGTTCGGCCGACAGCTGCTCGCACGCTTGCCGGTCCGGCCCGTCGCCGGCGACGTCGAGCGTGACACGGACGGATGCGTCGGTGAGCGCCATCGCACTCAGGACGTCGCGTAGTCCCTTGCTCCGAACGAGCCGGCCGACGTGCAGGAGCCGGACCGCCGCGCCGCCCGGCGCCGTCCCGTCGACCTCGGGAGCAAGCGACTCGATGGCGGTCTCGCTGATCACCTCGAACCGTTGCAGTCGGCGGTCTTGGAGCAGTTCTCCGACGTACGGCGCGATGCCCAACACGCACGCGGCATCGTCGAAGGTCCGGGCGAGCGGGCGGTCGTGCCGAAGGCGCCAGGCGTCGAACCGCCGGAGCCCGACGTACCAGGGCGACGTGTCCTCGGACGCGAACGCTGCCGGCGTCGGGAGGCTGCCGCCCACGGGCCCGATCACGTAGGGAATCCCCTGCCCGGTCAACGGTGAGGGATAGCGCATCGCGACCGGTGTGATCTGGTGGGCGATGTCGAACCGCTCGCCGGCCGCGTGCGCAGCGTGGATCCAGCGGCGGGCCCTGATGTAGAACGGGAGGTAACCGGGCTTGAGAAGGCTGTTGAAGCGCTCCGCTCGCCCGAACATTCGTGGCTCGGTCCACTCGATCACACGACACCGGGGGAGTTGCTCGCTGGCGGGGCGCTTGCCTCGCTTGGAGTAGGTGAGCAGCGTCACGTCATGAAGCTCGGCGAGCCGCCGCACCCACTGGAAAGCCACCCACGCTTCGCCGACGTCGTCCCCGTCGCACGTCGGAGCGACCACGAGCAGCTTGAGTCGTCTGCTCGGCACGGTCGGCACGGTCGACAACATGATCAGCGCTCCGTCGGCCGGCGGTGACCGAGTGCCGGTCCGCCGTCGACGATCAGGTCGGCGATCCGTTCACCGGCGCGGCCATCCCAGAGTGCGGGTCGACGTGGTTCGACTCCATGCCACAGGACGTCGTGGGTGGCCGCAACGATGTGATCGGGATCGACTCCCACGACCCGGTTCGTGCCCTCCGTCACCGTGATCGGGCGCTCGGTGTTCTCCCGCAGCGTCAGGCACGGCACGCCGAGCACGGTCGTCTCCTCCTGGACGCCACCGGAGTCGGTGAGCACGAGGCGGGCGCTGGCCTGCAGCGCGAGGAAGTCGAGGTAGCCCAGCGGATCGAGCACGTGGAGCCCGTCGGGATGGGCATCTCGAGCCGGCGCAGGCGGGCGGCCGTGCGGGGTGTGCCGGGAACACGAGGGGCAGCGGTCGGCGGAGATACGGGTCAACGCGTTCGATGAGCTCGCCGAGCCGATGGTCGGTCGTCGACGTTGGACGGCCGGTGCAGGGTGACGAGGCCGTAGCCGCCGGGTCCGAGTCCGAGCGCTCGAGCGGGCATCGCGTCGCGAGTCCGAGCGCCCGGTCGAGGTTGGCGAGCAGCGTGTCGACCATGACGTTGCCGACGAGGTGGATCTGGTCGTCGCGGTAGCCCTCGGCCCGCAGGTTCTCGACGGCGTCGGCCGACGGTGCGAACAGCTAGTCGCTCAGCCGGTCGGTGACGACCCGGTTGACCTCTTCGGGCATCGCCCAGTCGCGGCTGCGGAGCCCCGCCTCGACGTGGGCGACGAGGCACCCGGCCTTGGCCGCGACCAGCGCGCAGGCCAGCGGTCGAGTTCACGTCGCCGACCACGACGACCGACGTCGGGCCGCTCGGCCTCGACCAGCGGCTCGAACGCCAGTCATCATCTCCGCGGTCTGCTCGGCGTGGCTGCCCGAGCCGACCTCGAGGTGGTGGTCCGGCGGCCGGATGCCGAGCTCGGCGAAGAACACGTCGCTCATCGCCGTCGTCGTAGTGCTGGCCGGTGTGGACCAGCACCGTCCGGCACCGCGCGACTCCAGCGCGTGCGATGACCGGCTTGACCTTCATGAAGTTCGGCCGGGCGCCGGCGACGCACATCACCGTGAGCGTCCCCGACACGCCGTGCATGGCGCCCGCGGGATCAGAGGTGGGCAACGTGTGCTCCGGTGAGGCGGTGGCGCGTGTCGAGCACGTGCGGCGCCGTGCGGCGATCCGTATCCAGTCGAACGCGTCGTGGTCGGTGAGCACGATCACGAGCGTCAGCGGCCGCGATCTCCTCGTCGGTCGGCCTCCACCCGGGTGCCCCGGGACCGTGCACGCAGCGACGTCGACGATCGGGTCCGCCGCACGGACGTCGGCACCGAGATCGACGCAGCAGCTGGGCGATACGGGTCGCCGGAGACTCGCGGGCGTCGCCGGTGTTCTTCTTGTAGGCCAGCCCGAGCAGCAGCATCCGGGCGCCGTTGACCGACTGCTGCAGCTCGGTTGAGCGCGGCGACCGATGCCGGCGCACCACGTAGTCGGGCATGTGGTCGTTGATGTCGTTGGCCAGGTCGACGAAGCGGCAGCGTGTGGCCGAGGCGCGCGCTGCACCTGCCACGACAGGTAGCGCGGGTCGATCGGCAGGCAATGCCCGCCGACGCCGGGACCGGGGCGTGAACGCGCATGAAGCCGAACGGCTTGGTCGACGCCGCGTCGATCACCTTCCAGATGTCGATGCCCAGCCCGTGGGCGAACATGGCGAGCTCGTTGACGAGCGCGATGTTGACGTGCCGGAACGTGTTCTCGAGGAGCTTGGCGAGCTCGGCCTCCCGAGTGCCGCCGACCGGGCACGACGTGGTCGACGAGCGCTGTCGTAGAAGCGCCTCGATCCGCTCGAGCGACGCGGCGTCGATGCCCGACACGATCTTCGGTGTCGTGGTCGAAGTGTCCACGTCGGGTTGCCGGGGTCGATGCGCTCGGGGCTGAACCCGAGCGTGGAAGTCGGCTCCGGCAACGAGCCCGGACGCCTCCTCGAGCAGCGGAACCAGAAGTTCCTCGGTGGTGCCGGGGTACGTCGTGGATTCGAGCACGACACAGGCACCAGGCCGCAGGAGCAGGCCGAGCGCCGTTCGCCGCCGCACTCGACGTACGACAGGTCGGGTGCGCCGTCGCGCAGCGGCGTCGGCACCGTGATCACCGCCACGTCGAACCATGCGGCGTCGGCGACTTCCGTCGTGACGGTGAAGCGACCGGAGTTGAGCGCCTCCTTCACCTCGCCGTCGGAAATGTCCTCCACGTAGCTGTTCGCGTCGTGCAGCCGAGCGATGCGCTCGGTCGACAGGTCGACCCCGACCACGTCGAAGCCCGCCTGTACCGCCCGCAATGCGAGGGGGAGGCCGACATAGCCGAGCCCGACAACGATCAACCGTTCCGCCGTGTCCATCTCGATCCAATCCGCCCGTGTCATCGCCGAATGTGCGCTTGCGCTGGGCCCAATGTGTGTCGTCGGGGCCCGATCCGAACGTACGCGAGGGTCGTGGACCGTGACAGGGGCGAGCGCTGAAGAACCCCTGATCATCCTCTGGCGACCTTTCCGGCGGCGCGAGGTTCGCTGATACTGGCCCCGTGATGTTCGATGCAGGCACGGTTGGTGGGGTCGTCGGCGCTGCGGCAACGATGGCGTTGGCCGCGCCCGGCATGGTGACGGCGGCACACCTCGGCGTGCTCGGTGTCGGTTCCCTCTGCTACCGCGAACGACTTCCCGATCGGGTGCCTCCCGTCCGCTTTCTCGTGGTCGTGCCTGCCCACAACGAAGAGCTCGTGCTGGCGGACACCTTGGCCGCGATCACTGCCTCGATACGACCACGCGACCAGCTCCTCGTCGTCGATGACCGCAGCACCGACCGAACCGGCGAGATCGCCCGCCAGGCCGGTGCGACCGTGCTGCGCCGTGAGCCCGGTGAACCGCCCGGCCGTGCGGCGGCGCGTCAGGCTGCCCTGCAGCACGCCCGGTCGCTCGAGTGGGACGCGATGGTGATGATCGACGCGGACTCGATCGTCGAGTTCGGATTCTTCGACGCCTGTGAGCGCAAGCTCGCCACCGGAGCGGTGGCGCTGCAAGCGCGCAGCGAGGCAGCGATCGGTCGTCGGTTGATCGACCAGGCGGCGCTCGCGTCGTTCGCGGTACAGGGGGTGTTGATGCCCCGAGGGCGCGACGCACTCCACGGCCTCGTGCGCCTGCGCGGCACGGGCATGGTCCTGCGCCGTGAGATCATCGACCGGTTCGCGTTCCGGGCCCCGGCCTCCGAGGACCTCGTCTACGCACTCGACCTTTGTCTCGCCGGCATCCGCATCCGGCATGTCGAATCCGCCCACCTCCGTTCGCAGAACGCCGGCTCGTGGCGCACAGCTACCGAGCAGAAGATGCGGTACGAGGTGGGGCGGCTGGCCGCGGCTCGCGAGTTCGTCCGTCCTTTGCTCGCGAGCCGCACATTCGCCGGGATCGAGGCGGCGTGGTTCCTGGTGTCGCCGCCTCTGGCCAACGTGTTGACCTTCCTCCTGCTCGCGCTGGTAGTGGGTGTCGTGATCGGTCCGGCCTGGGCGGTCGCGGTCGTCGTCGCGGCGATAGCTACGTTGAGCGCAGCGATCGGCCTGGCGTTCGTGCAGGCACGGCTGCATCCCCGTGTGATCCTCGCCGTCGCCGTCGCGCCGGCCTACCTGGCGTGGAAGCTGCTCGTCCAGCTCCGAGCGATGCTCTCGCTCCGCCGTGGGCCGTACGAGTTCGGCGCCACCGAACGCCACACCTGACGGACCTGCGTGCGAGTGATGGTCACCGGGGGGCGTCGGGCGGTCGACACCGCACCCGGTGACCGAGCGGGACCCGCCGGAGCGGCCCGCGTACCTGGAGCCGGCACGTGTTCCGCCGGCAGATCGGTCATGAAGCAATCAACTCGTTCGACACGTCGACCGGCTCGAGCGCTGCCGCAGCAGGCGAGACCGCCAGGGAGGTGACCGTGTTCTCGGCGGCCGGCCGAAGCGCGTGCCACCCGCGGCCGACGACGGCCGGAACCGTGTGCAGCAGGATGGTCAGATCGAGGAGCAGCGACCAGTTCTCCACGTAGTACAGGTCGAGCCGGCGGTAGGCCTCGAACGATCCGTTGTCGCGTTCTTCGACCTGCCACAGTCCGGTGACGCCCGGTCGGACGTCATGTCGCGAACGCGAGCCGGGCATCGAACTGGACCACCTCGCTGGGCAGTGCCGGCCGCGGGCCGATCAGGCTCATCTCCCCCCGGATGACCGAGACGAGCTGGGGGAGTTCGTCGATGCTCGTGGCGCGGAGAAGCCGTCCGACCTTCGTGACGCGCGGATCGTGCGCCACCTTGAACAGCGGTCCGCCACCGCGTTCGTTGAGATGCGATGATGTCACCGATCCGTCGCTCGGCATCGACGCTCATCGAGCGGAGCTTCGGCATCGCGAAGGTGGTTCCGTTGCGGCCGACCCTGCGTTGGCGGAAGATGACGGGCCCCCGATCTTCGACCTTGATGGCGACCGCGCCGATCATCAGGAGCGGCGCGGTCACCATCAGTACGACGACGGCCAGGGTGACGTCGAGCAGTCGCTTGACGAATCGTTGGCAGCCGAGGAGTCTCGGGCTTTCGAGGCAGAGCAGCGTGTCGTGTCCGATCGGGGCGGCGCGGACCTCACGATGGTCGATGCCGCGCAGTCCGGCGTGCACGCGCACGTCCGTTCCCGCTCGGCGCAGGGCGAGGAGTTGGGTGTAGGTGGACTCGCACCTGAGCGCGTCGGCCGTCGCGACGACGATCGACGCGCTCGGTGGCCGACACCGTCGCCACGAGATTGTCGCTGGCACCGATGTGGGCCACGCCCCGCTCCGCGGCCTCCGGTGCACAGGCGCCGACACAGCCGAGGATCGTCCAACCCGCCTCGGCGTGTTCGGTGATCAGGTCGAGAACGTCGGTCGCATCGCGCCCATCGGCCAGCACGATCACCCGGTCGACGAACGACCCGCGCACCCGCAGACGGTCCTCCATGCGGTCGACGACGAACCGTCCGGCCTGCACCGCTCCCGTTGCCAGTAGCGTCGCCAGTACCGCGCTCCCGAGCCGCCGACCGGCGACCTGGTCGATGATGATGACGGTTGCCCCGGTGAGCAGCGTCGCCTGCATCACGATGTGATGCTCGAAGACCCGACCCACCCCTGCCTTGCGCGAGTACCCGCGCTGGACCACGGTGAACATGACGACCGCGCCGCCGATGCCGGCCGCCATCACGGCAGCAGTCGTGGTGGTGACCGCGGCAATGGTCGCGAGAACGAGGAGCCAGGCGGCCCCGCTCGTTCCCCAGTCCGTGAGTGCCCGCGTTGCGCCCAGCGAGGATCGCCCTGAATTCGCCATGGGTCGAGTGAAACCCACCGTGCTGACGCCGTCCTGAGGTCCGCCTGAAAGGATCCGTGACGTGGCGCCTCCGAACAGCGGAGTCTGCCGACCCTGTGAGCTGTGACGAACCTCTGAAGTCTGAAGGTCCGCTGACTTCTCCTGAGGACACGTCGAGATCGCGTGACCAGGCTCGACCTGTCGCTCTACTGTCGGTCATCGGCGGAGGACGCACAGCGGTCGTCCTTCAATGATTGGTTAAAGGGCGGTTCCATGTCATTCAATACTGAGGCGCGCATTCTCGTGATCGACAGCTGGGCGGCGCTGCGAGTCGACCTTGCGGCACACCTCGGCGTGCTCGGTCACAACGTCGTCGTCGCGGATCCGGGACCCGGGATGGTCCGTGTGATGCAGGTGTTCCAACCCCACCTCGTCGTCATCGAGGCGTGCGATGACCATCCCGAAGCGATCGTCGGCGCGATCCGTTCCGCGGGTCGAGCACTCGTGATCGTCACGGTTGCGTCCTCGGCCCCGCCCGAACGGCGGGCCCGGGCGATGCGCGCCGGAGCCGACGACGTGCTCGTCAAACCGTTCGAGCTCGACGAGCTGACGGCACGCATCGAGTCACTGATGCTGCGCAGCGGGGCATACGCATCGTTGTCGTTCGGTGATGTGTCGATCGACGAGGTCGGTCATCGCGTCGTTCCGCGGCGAAGCGGAACTCGAGCTGACGGTCACCGAGTTCAACCTGCTGGCGATGTTCCTCCGCAACGCCGGGCGCGTCCTGTCGAAACGGCAACTCCTCGCGACGGTCTGGGGGTTCGACGACTACGACGTCAATCTCGTGGAGGTGCACGTGTCGGCGCTCCGCAAGAAGATGGAGCAGTGCGGCCCGAGGATCGTGCAGACCGTTCGAGGGATCGGTTACGTCCTGCGCGAGACGACGCCGCTGCGCCAACCGAACCCGGCGAGCCATCTGGCCTTCACCGCCTGAGTCGACCGCCGCGCCCCGTCCACGCCGGCAGGTCACGATGAGCGAACGGACCGGGCCCCGGTCCGTTCGCTCATCGCAATGCCGTCACCACTACGGTCGGCGCGATGACCCGCTGGTTGCTCAAGTCGGAACCGGAATCGTTCAGCTACGACGACCTGGTGAGGGTCGCAACGCGAAGGGTGGGACGGCGTTCGGAGCTATCAAGCGCGCAACTACATGCGCGAGATGAAGATCGGCGATCGGGCGATCTTCTACCACTCGAACGCCAAGCCACCCGGTGCGGCCGGCGTGTGCAAGATCGTCGGGCGGGCCGAGCCCGACCCCACCCAGTTCGACCCGCTATCGCACTACTTCGACCCGGCCTCCAAACCGGACGACCCGCGCTGGGACTGGGTGACGGTCGCCCCGGTCAAGGCCCTGCGATTCGTCCCGCTCGACGAGTTGAAGGCGATGCCCGCGCTCGCCGAGTGCCGGTTGCTCGCCCGCGGCAACCGACTGTCGGTGTTCCCGATCACCGACGACGAGTTCGACGCCATCGTCCGGCAGGGGAGTCGCCGTCGCTGACGTTCGGCGACCGGCTGCAATCGGTCGAGGTGCGTTCCTCGCGGTGACGAAGGCCGGTGACGAAGGTCGGTTCTGAGTTTGAGCCGCACACCGCCGCGGGTAGGCCCGCTCATGACGACGTTGCACATGACCGACTTGGTTCGACATGTCGAACCGGGCAGTCGGATGATCTCCACATCGAATCCCGAGCCGGCGTTGCGCGCCTACAACGTGGTCGCCCGTTACCGCTCGGATGATGCCGCCCGGAATGCGGTGCTCGCGCTCGAAAGCCTCGAAGCCGACGATGCTGCAGTCGGGGTGACCGTGGTCGAACTCCCGACAGCGGAACTCGCGGCGCGGCCCGGCGCAGCCGGCGATCGGGCGCATGCCGAACAGCGTTCCGAACAGCATCCCGAACAACATCGTGGTCCGATCGAGGAAATGACGCCGCGCACACTGAAGGGAGCGGCGATCGGTCTCGTCGTCGGTGCCGTCCTCGTCGGCGGGATCGTGGCCATCATCGATTCCAGCCTGTGGATCGGTGCCGCCATCGGTGGAGCGATCTTCGGTCTCGTGGTCGGTGCCATCTGGGGCGCGTTCAGCCGCATGGGAGGGAGCGACGCGTACCGTCAGACGTTCGTCGAAACGTCGTCGCCCACGCTGACGATCGTGTCGCTGCACTCCGACGACCGCGCCGAGGCCGATGAGGCCCGACGCCGGCTGGCCCTCGAAGCCGACACGCCTCCATTGGTGGTCGAGCAGACCGACGACACGCTCTCGATCACGTCCGCCCGCTGACCCACCCGCGGACCGGCCCGCGCCCCTGTCGAGGTGACCCGGCTGCAAGAGTGGGCGCATGACAAGTGGGAACAGGACGGATCGGCCGAGCAGCGCGGCGCATCGAACCCGTCGTCGAGCCCGACGCCGAGCTGCAGGAGATCCTGGCTGGTGCCCTCACGCACGACGGCACGCCACTGAACATCTTCGGGGTGCTCGGGCGGCATCCGAAGCTGCTGAAACGGTTCAACCTGCTCGGTGGCTTCCTGCTCAACAAGGGCCTGCTGCCGGCGCGCGAACGCGAGATCGTCATTCTGCGGATCGGATGGAACGCCCGAGCACGATACGAGTTCGGGCAACACACCCTGATCGGGCGGCGGTCCGGTCTCACTGACGACGAGATCGTGGCCCTCACGCGTGCGGCTGACGACCATGACTGGTCCGACGACGATCGTGCGCTGCTCGCGCTTGCCGACGAACTGGCCGATGTCGACTGCGTCAGCGATGCGACGTGGGCACGGCTGGCGGAGCGCTGGGACGACGCCGAACTCGTCGAGCTCCTCGTCCTCGCCGGCTTCTACCGGATGGTGTCCGGGTTCCTCAACAGTGCCGGCGTACAGCTCGACGACGGCGTGCCCGGGTTTCCCGAGCCCGACCCGTCCTGAGCCGACGAGCGGGTGATCGCCCCGACGTCGTGTCCGAATGTGCAGGACCTACATTGCGTGGCCATGCGCTCGCGTCGAATGGTGGTTGTCGTCTCGGCGGTGCTCGCCCTCGCCCTCGGCGGGTGCAGCAGCGATGGCAACGGTTCCTTGCCCGGATCGTCGGCTCCCGTCCCGGCGACCGGCTGCGCCGACGACCGATGTGCCGACGACTGAAGTGCCGACGACGAGCGTGGGCGAACCGCAGGGGAGTGACACCACCGTGTACGAGCAAGGTGACATCGACGAAGGGCTCCGCCCGTTCATCACCGAGGCGACCGACGATCTGGCCGCTCGGCTCGCCATCGATCCGGCCGACGTCGACGTGCTGTCGGCGGTGCTGGTGACGTGGCCCGACGCGAGCCTCGGTTGTCCGCAGCCGGACATGCAGTACGCCCAAGTCGTGACGGACGGATCGATCATCGAACTGGGGGTCGGGGAGGGCGACCGACTGGTCGTCTACCGGTATCACACCGGCGGTTCGCGTGGGCCCTTCCTGTGCGACCAACCGCTCGACCGGAAGCCTGCTGCCGGAGGCTGATTTCGATCGGAATCGATGTTCCGCTTGCCGAGGCGTGTGACGTGCGCTACGTTGCCCCGCTCGGGCGGTCATCCAAGTGTGGGGAATCTAGGAGAGGAAACCGTCTGTGAAGCGATGGATTGCCGCCGTCAGTGCAGCCGCGATGAGCGCCGCGTCTGCTCGTACCGATCGGGGCAGCCACTGCCCAAGAGGGTGTTGGCCAAGAGGATCCCGGACCGGTCGAACCGGTCGTCGATCCGCCGGGTAAGACCGTCGCCGAGAGCGAGACCGGTAGCTACATCGTGGTCATGGCGGCCGATCCGCTCGTCGCAACGATCGAGCAGGAGGACCTCGACACCCCCGCTGCCGACGCACAGGCGGCGGTGTTGGAGGAGACGCACGACGACGTGCTCGCCGACGCCGGTGTCGACGACGCCGACAAGGTGCAGGACTACACGAACGCGCTCAACGGCTTCTCCGCCGTCATCAGCCACGACGAAGCGATCAAGCTCGCCGGGTCCCCTGACGTCGCGCTGGTGGTGCCCGACGAGCTCCGTCACGCCACCACCGATTCGAGTGGTGAGTTCCTCGGCCTCACCGGCCCCGGCCGCGCCTACGCCAGCGGGCTGACGGGCGAGAACGTCGTGGTCGGCGTCATCGACTCCGGCATCTGGCCCGAACATCCGAGTTTCGCCGACGACGGGAGCTACGGGCCGTCCCCAGTCGACGTGCTCGACGAGAGCGAGCGATCGTCGTGCGACTTCGGCAACCTCGCCCACAACCCGAACGACGCGCCGTTCGAGTGCAACAACAAGCTGCTGGGCGCACGCCAGATGCTCACGACGTACCGCACCCTGATCGGGGCCGCGCCGGACGAGTTCAACTCCGCTCGCGACGACTCGGGCCACGGCACCCACACGGCCTCCACGGCCGCCGGCAACGCCGGCGTCGAGGCAGCGATCCTCGGTCGTGACTACGGCGAGATCTCCGGCATCGCGCCGCGGGCCCGCGTCATCGCCTACAAGGGACTCGGCAACCTCGGCGGATTCACCTCCGATCTGGCAGCGGCCATTGACCAGGCCGTCCTCGACGGCGTCGACGTCATCAACTACTCGGTCGGGGCACCGCCCCAGTCTCCTGTCGGGCGATGCTCGCCTACCTGTTCGCCGCGAACGCCGGGGTCTGGGTGGCCACGTCCGCCGGGAACAGCGGCCCCGGCGCCGCGACCATCGGCTCTCCAGCGACGTCCCGTGGATCACGTCGGTCGGCGCGAGCACCCAGGAGCGCTTCTTCGAGGGCACCGTCGAACTCGGTGCGACCAATCCGAATTCCGGCAAGGGAAATGGCGCCAATCGAGGCAAGTCGTTCTCCGGTGCGTCGGTGACGCCCGGCACCGACCGTCTGCCGTTGGTCGACGCGGCGTCGGCCGGCAGCGACCTGTGCCTGCGCGGTGGTCTCGACCCTGCGGTCGTCACCGGCAAGATCGTCCTCTGCCGCCGCGGCGCGACCGGCAGGGCCGAGAAGGGCCTCGCCGTGTTCCAGGCCGGTGGCGCAGGGATGATCCTGTACAACAACACCGACTCCGACAACCTGTTCACCGACACCCATTGGCTGCCCGCAGTGCACGTCGACAACACCGACGGTGTGCAGATCAAGGCGTACATCGCATCGCAGCAGTCCCCGACCGGCGCTGATCCGGACCGGCGACGTCAGCAAGTTCAAGGCTGCGCCGTCCACGACGTTCTTCTCGTCACGAGGCGAGAACCCGACGGCGCCCGACATCATCAAGCCCGACATCACCGCCCCCGGTCTGCAGATCCTCGCCGGGGCAAGCCCGTACCCCGATCCGGCGTCGACTCCGCCCGGTGAACTGTTCCAGGCGATCGCCGGCACGTCGATGTCGAGCCCGCACGTGGCCGGGTACTACGCGTTGCTCAAGCAGGCCCACCCCGACTGGTCGCCGGCGATGGCGCAAGTCGGCCATCATGACGACCGCCGACCCGAACGTGCTCGAACAGCGACCAGACGACACCTGCCGGCCCGTTCGACATGGGTGTCGGGTCATCTGAACCCGGGCAAGGTGGCGAAGAAGGGCTCGTCGTTCAATCCCGGTCTGGTCTACGACGCCGGATTCTTCGACTACTCCGCGTTCCTCTGCGGCGCGACCCCTGGCGCCGTCTCGCCCGGGTCATGTGCCAGCCTCGTCGCGAGCCGGATTCCCGACCGACGCGTCCGATCTGAACTACCCGTCGATCGGCATCGCCGACATCGCCGGGTCGCAGACCGTGACCCGCACCGTCACGAGCGTCGCCGACCGGACGGTGACGTGGAGGGCCGACGTGCACGCGCCGGCCGGTTTCGACGCCGTCGTCGAGCCCAGCTCGATCACGCTCGCTCCGGGCGCAGTCGGCGTCGTACACCGTCACGTTCACGGCAAACGGCGCCGTGCCGGCCGGCGAGTGGACGTTCGGCGACCTCGTCTGGAAGGGCAACGGCGGCTACGCGGCGCGCAGCCCGATCGCCCTCAAGGGCGTGCTGATCGGCGTGCCCGAGGAAGTGACGGAACGGGCGGCCGCCGGTTCGCTGAGCTTCGACGTCGACTTCGGGTACACCGGCCCGTACACGGCGGCGCCACACGGGCTGGTGCCCGAGACGCTGCTGAGCGGCGAGGTCTTCCAGGACGTGGACCAGACGTTCCCGAGCCCGGACGACACGCCGCAGACAGCGGTCAGGATTCCGTTCCCGTTGGAGGGGGCGGCGTTCGCCCGCATCTCGCTGGTGATCCCGGGCGACCCCGACATCGACCTCTATCTGGAGAACTCGGCCGGCGTCGTCGTCGCCCAGAGCACCAGCGCTGGCACCGACGAGCACATCGATCTCGAACTGCCCGCCGACGACAACTACACGCTCGTCGTGCACGGCTGGGCGGTGCCGGGTGGCGGCCCACTTCCGTTCGACGTCTCGAGCTGGGTCGTGCCGCTGGCGAGCGGTGGCAGTCTGGCGGTCGACAGCGCCCCCGCCGAAGCGGTCGCCGGCACGTCGGGGACCGTCACGGTGTCGTGGGCCGGCCTCGATCCCGGCGGGAGTTACCTCGGTGCCGTGTCCCACAGCGACGGCGCCGGACTGCTCGGCCTGACGCTGATCGCCGTCGAATCGTGAACTCGTCGGCCGAGTGAGGCGCACTTCGGGCCCGGACGCGTGTTCGGGCCCGAAGGGTGCCTCCCGGATGCGGGGAAGGCTTTGGATCAGCCAGCGAGTCCGGCGAGCCGGCTCGTTCCATGATCCCTGTGTGACACCCCTACGGACCCGACACGATGCTCGCGCCGATCGGACGCGATTTCAAGGGCCAGAAGTCCGCACGATGAAGTCGGGCGCTCAGACGACGATGTTGACCATCCGGCCGGGGACGACGATGACCTTCTTCGGGGTCGCACCGGCGAGGGCGGCGATCGACCTTCTCGTCGGCGAGCGCCGCTGCTTCGACGGCGTCGCCTGCCGGCATCGGCGGCGACGGTGATCCGCCCGCGGACCTTGCCGTTCACCTGCACCGGGAGCTCGATCATGTCGTCGACGAGCAGCGCCGGATCGGCGACCGGGAAGTCGAGGTAGGTGACGGTCTCGGTGTGGCCGAGCTTGCGCCACAGTTCCTCGGCGATGTGGGGCACGAGCGGCGCCACCATCAACACCATCGGCTCGGCGACCTCGCGCGGGGTGGCGTCGAGCTTGGTGACGTGGTTGTTCAGCTCGACCAGCTTGGCGATCGCCGTGTTGAAGCGCAGCGCGTCCATCTCGGTGCGGACGATGTCGATCGTCCGGTGGAGGAGCACCCGGGTGGCGTCGTCGGCCGGCGTGTCGACCACCGTGCACGTCGCCGGTCTCCTCGTCGACCATCGTGCGCCACAGCCGCTGCAGGAAGCGGTACATCCCGACCACGTCGCGGGTCTCCCACGGGCGGGACGCGTCGAGCGGGCCGCCGGCCATCTCGTAGAGGCGCAGCGTGTCGGCGCCGTACTGGTCGTACATCTCGTCGGGGGAGACGGCGTTCTTCAGGCTCTTGCCCATCTTGCCCCACTCGCGGGTGACGGGCTCGCCCTCGGTACGTGAACCCGTCGCGTTCGTTGCCCTCGACCTCGGTGGCCTCGACGTAGATCTCGCGCGCGTCCTTGAACGCGGCGGCCTGGATGTAGCCCTGGTTGAAGAGCCGGGCGTACGGCTCGAGCGAGCTGACCTCGCCGAGGTCGTAGAGCACCTTGTGCCAGAAGCGGGCGTAGAGCAGGTGCAGCACGGCGTGCTCGACGCCGCCGACGTACAGGTCGACGCCGCCCGGATGATCGGGACGCACGTCGGTGCGCGGGCCCATCCAGTACTTCTCGACCTCGCGATCGACGAACCGATCGGAGTTGGTCGGGTCGAGGTAGCGCATCTCGTACCAGCACGAGCCGGCCCACTGCGGCATCACGTTGCCGTCGCGGCGGTACGTCTGGAGGCCGTCGCCGAGGTCGAGTTCGACCTCGATCCAGTCGGTCAACCGGTCGAGCGGGCTCTCCGGGTTGGAGAACTCGTCGTCGGCGTCGAACGTGCGCGGCGAGAACGAGTCGGTCTCCGGCAGCGCGACCGGCAGCATGTGGTCGGGGATCGCGTGCGGGTGGCCGTCGGCGTCGTAGACGATCGGGAACGGCTCGCCCCAGTAGCGCTGGCGGCTGAACAGCCAGTCGCGCAGCTTGTAGTTGATCGTGCCGTGGCCGGCGCCGTTCGCTTCGAGCCAGGCGTTGGTCATGGCGATGCCGTCGGCCTTGTTGTCGACGCGTGGTCAGGTCGAGCGTGTCGTTGGCCGACGCGACGTACGGCGCGTCGCCGACGTAGGCGACGGGCCACGCGACCGTGTCGAGCGTCGGGTCGATGCCCTGCTCCGTCGAACCAGTCGGCCGGCGGTTGCTGGATCGCCGGGATCGGCAGGCCGAACTTGCGTGGCGAACTCGAAGTCGCGCTGGTCGCCGCACGGCACGGCCATGATCGCACCGGTGCCGTAGCCCATGAGCACGTAGTCGGCGATCCAGATCGGGATGCTGCTCGCCGTTGATCGGGTTGATCGCCGTCGAGCCGATGAACACGCCGGTCTTGGCCCTGGTGTCGTCCTGGCGCTCGAACTCCTTCTTCGCCGCGGTCGCCTTGCGGTAGTCGGCGCACGGCGTCGGCGTTGCTCGTCGGTGGTCAGCTCGTCGACGAGCGGATGTTCGGGCGCGAGCACGAGGAACGACGCGCCGAACAGCGTGTCGGGCCGGGTGGTGAACACCGTGATCGGCCCGGCGGGCGAGTCGAAGTGCACGCGGGCGCCGTGGCTGCGGCCGATCCAGTTGCGTTGCATCGCCTTGATCGAGTCGGTCCAGTCGAGCCGGTCGAGGTCGTCGATCAGGCGGTCGGCGTAGGCGGTGATGCGCATCATCCACTGGCGCATGCTGCGCTTGAAGACCGGGAAGTTGCCGCGGTCGCTGCGGCCGTCGGCGGTGACCTCCTCGTTGGCGACGACGGTGCCGAGCCCGGGGCACCAGTTGACCGGCGCCTCGCTGACGTAGGCGAGGCGATGGTCGTCGACGATCGTCGGCGCGCTCGCCGGTCGGTGAGTTCGGCCCACGGTCGGCCGTCGGGTGTGGGGCGGGCGCCGGCTTCGAACTCGGCGATCAGCTCGTCGATCGGGCGGGCGCGCTGGGCGTCGGTGTCGTACCAGGCGTTGAAGATCCGGTTGAAGATCCACTGCGTCCAGCGGTAGTACTCCGGGATCGGTGGTCGACACGCTGCGGCGCGGGTCGTGGGCGAGGCCGAGGCGGCGCAGCTGGCGGCGGTAGGTGGCGACGTTGCGGTCGGTCGTGATCGCCGGGTGGGTGCCGGTCTCGACGGCGTACTGCTCGGCGGGCAGCCCGAACGCGTCGAAGCCCATCGTGTGCAACACGTTGTGGCCGGTCATCCGCTTGTAGCGGCCGTAGACGTCGGTGCCGATGAACCCGAGCGGGTGGCCGACGTGCAGCCCGACGCCCGACGGGTACGGGAACATGTCGAGCACGAACAGCTTCTCGCCCCGTCGCGCGGTCGGCTGCGGGGTCGGCGAGCGGCCCGGCCGGGTTCGGTGTCTCGAACGTGTGGTTCGCGTCCCACCAGTCGTGCCAGCGCGGCCTCGATCTCCTGCGCGAGCGCGGCCGAGTACCGATGCGGTGGGCGTGTCGGCCGGGCTGCGGGCGATGCAGCAGGGGAGTCGTTCTCGTCGTTCATACCGGCCGACCAGCCTACGGCGTGACCCGCGCTCCGCTCCCGACGGTTGATCGCGGGGTCAGGCACCGACGCAACCAGGCTCGGTCGGCACCGAGCGTCGCGATCGTCGCCGACTCGGTCCGATGCGCGACGGCGTCGGTACGGTCGGCGCGCATGGCTGAGATCAAGGGGACAGTGGCAGACGGCTTCGGGAAGGTCGCCGACGCGTTCGGCGCCAACTTCGACGAGCACGGCGAGCTCGGCGCGGCGTTCGCGCTGTACGTCGACGGCGAGTGCAAGGTCGACATCTGGGGCGGCGTCGCCGACAAGACGACCGGGCGGGAGTGGGACGAGGACACGCTGCAGCTCGTCTTCTCGACGACGAAGGGTGCGGCGGCGATCTGCGTGGCCCGCCTCGTCGAGGCGGGCAAGATCGACTACGAGGCGCCGGTCGCGTCGTACTGGCCCGAGTTCGCCGCGGCGGGCAAGGAGGCGATCACCGTCGGCCAGCTGCTGAGCCACCAGGGCGGGCTCCCGTACGTCGACGCCGCCGCTCACGTTCGACGACGTGATCGCCGTCGACCCGGTCGTCGCCGCGCTCGCCGCGCAGAAGCCGATCTGGGAGCCGGGCACGCGGCACGGCTATCACGCCCTCACCTACGGCTGGCTGGCCGGTGAGTTGGTCCGTCGGGTCGACGGCCGTCGGATCGGCCAGTACTTCGCCGACGAGGTGGCCGCCCCGCTCGGGCTCGACTTCTGGATCGGCCTGCCCGAGTCCGAGGAGCCGCGGGTGTCGCGCCTCGAGCAGTCGCCGCCCCCGTCCGATCCGGAGGTGCTCGCAGCTGATGATGTCGGTGATGGGCCCGGCACGAACGGTTTCAAGGCGCTTGACGCTCAACGGAGCGATGATGGGCTTCGGTGCCGACATCGCCGTTCAACACGCGTGCCGTCCACGCCACCGAGATGCCGGCGGCGAACGGCATCACCAACGCCCGCAGCCTCGCCCGCATGTACGCGGCCACGGTCAGCGACGTCGACGGCGTCCGCCTGATCGACGACGCGACGGTGAAGGCGGCGACGGCCGAGCGTTCGAACGGCCCCGACGCCTGCCTCGTCGCCGACAGCCAGTTCGGCTGCGGCTTCATGCTCGACGGCACGCTCACCCCGATGCTCGACGCCGACGTCGTTCGGGCACGCCGGCGCCGGCGGATCCCTCGGCTACGCCGACCCCGACGCCAAGGTCGGCTACGGCTACGTCATGAACCAGATGGGCGGCGGCCTCACCGGCGACCCCCGCACGATCGGCCTCACCGCCGCCGTCCGCGCCTGCCAGCTGAGCCTGCTGATCCACGTCAGCGATGAGCGAACGGCCCGACAGTCGGGCCGTTCGCTCATCGCGGTGGATCGGCGGTGCTGCGGGCGGGCGCGAGTAGCGTTCGCGGCATGACGACGACACCGTCGATGTCGACCATCGAACGTCTGGAGCTCGCCGCCGACTCGAACACCGGGGTCCGGTTCGTCGGGTGCGTCGGTGACCGGCGACGGCCGGGCCGGTGTTGATTCCGTGGCGCGAGATCCACGACGATGCGCGCGCGGTCGGCGCCGCGCTCCAGGCGAAGGGGCTGGTGCCGGGCGATCACGTGGCGATCCTCGGCCCGACGAGCCGCGAGCTGATGACGATCATCCGCGGCTGCTGGATGGCCGGCATCGCGTCGATGGTCCTGCCGCTGCCGATGCGCATGGGTTCGCTCGACGCGTTCATCGAGAGCACCCGGGCGCGCATCCGGCACGGCGACGCCAAGCTCGTGCTGATCGACGACCTGCTCGCCGACTTCTACGTCGGCCGCCGCCGGTGATCCGCCGATCGCGCCGATGCGCTCGGTGATGCCCGGCTGCGCCGAACGTGCCGTCCGGCGATGCGCTCGAGACTCCCGCCGCACGATCCCGGAACGGCTCGTGATCCTGCAGTACACCAGCGGCTCGACCAGCGAGCCGAAGGGCGTGATGATCCCCGATCGTGTGCTCAGCGCCAACATCGACGCCTGCTGCGAGGCGGCCGCTGCTGGCCGACGGCGACGTGATGGTGTCGTGGCTCCCGCTGTACCACGACATGGGCCTCGTCGGGTTCCTCGTCGCTCCCGATGACGAAGGGCGTCGACCTCGTCCAGGCCGCGCCGCAGGACTTCCTGGCCCACCCGGGCAACTGGATGCAGTGGCTGTCCGACTACTCGCGGCACGGCCACCGCCGGACCGAACTTCTCGTGGGTGCTCGCGACCCGGGCGCTCAAGCGGATGAAGGACCTCGACCTGTCGAAGCTGACGCTCGCCCTGTCGGGCGCCGAGCCGGTCGATCCCGAAGCCGTCGAGGCGTTCGTCGCCGAGGCCGTCACGATTCGGGTTCCAGCCGGGCGGGGTGTTCCCGGCGTTCGGCATGGCCGAGGTGGCGATCGCCGGCACGTTCCCGCCCCGCGGCCGCGGGTCTGCGCACCGACGTGGTCGACCGGCGTCGTGCTCGAGACGCAGCGTGTCGCCAAACCGGTCGAGGTGCGCGACGTCGACGATCTCGGCGTCGGCGCCCGTGCGCTGCCGCTGCTCGGCATGCGCGGTGCCCGGCCTGGAGATGAAGGTCGTCAATCCCGACACCTACGAGGAGGTGCCCGAGCGTCACGTCGGCGAACTGCTCCTGCGCGGCACGTCGGTCACGCCCGGCTACTACAAGCGGCCCGACGCGACCGCCGCGCTGTTCCGGGACGGCTGGCTGTGCACCGGCGACCTGGCCTACCTCCTCGACGGCGAACTCGTGCTGTGCGGGCGGATCAAGGACGTGATCATCGTCGGCGGACGCAACGTGTTCCCCGAGGACATCGAGCGCGCCGTCGGGCCGCTCGACGGTGTGCGTGCCGGCAACGTGATCGCCTTCGGCATGGAGGGCTACAAGGGCAAGGAGAGCGTGGTGGTCGTCGCCGAGGTGCGTGTCGAGCGACACCTCGGGCGGGCTCGACGAGATCCGCGAACGGATCCACCACCGCACGCTCGAGGTGTGCGGCATCCCGCCGCGCGACGTCATGCTCGTGACGCCCGGCACGCTCCCGAAGACGTCGAGCGGCAAGCTCCAGCGCGCCAAGTGCCGCGACGAGTACCTCGCCGAAGACCTCGCCCTCGTCCGTGCACCGAGTGCCGGGTGCCGCTCAGCGTGACGGGTCAGGCGCGAGCGGCGAGCGTCTGACCGAGCAGTTCGACCCGACCCTCGATGTGGCCGGTGGCCGGCATGTTGATGGTGAATCCGTCGACGCCGATCGTCGAGGAACTCGGCGAACTGCTCGCCGACCGTGTCCGGGTCGCCCCACACGAAGTTGGCCAGCCACGGCGCCTGCTCCTCGGCCGACATCGCGGCGATGTCGAGCCCGCGGCGACGCAGCAGCGCGACGATGTCGGCCTCGCGCCTCCTCCGTGCGTCGGGGCGATGCACGCAGTGCGCTGCCACGACACGGTGATCTCGGAGCGGTCGCGGCCGAGCTGCTGGCAGTGCTCGGCGAGCGCGTCGAGCTTGCGCGGCAGGTCCTCCGGGCGAGCAGATGAGGTTCGACTCGTCGGCGTACTGGGCGACCATCCGCAGCGTCTTCTTCTCGCCGCCGCCGCCGATCATCACGGGGATGCGTCGACACGGCGGTGGCTCGTTCATCGCCTCGCGCACCGTGTAGTGCTTGCCGGCGAGCGTCGGACGCTCGCCGCGCAGCATCGGGATCACGATCTGCAGCGACTCCTCCAGCTTCTCGAAGCGGTCGGTGAACGTGCCGAACTCGATGCCGAACGACGTCGTGTTCGAGCTCGAACCAGCCGGCGCCGATGCCGAGCTGGGCCCGGCCGTTCGACACGATGTCGAGCGTCGTCACGGTCTTCGCCAGCACCGCCGGACCCGGTACGTGTTGCCGGTGACCAGCGCACTCAGCCGGACCGTCGACGTCTCGCGAGCGAGCGCGGACAGCAGGCTGTAGCACTCGAGCATGAAGTGCGTCGGGTTCGCCGAGCATCGGCAGCTGGTAGAAGTGGTCCATCACCAGCACCGTGTCGAAGCCCGAGGTGTCGGCCTCGCGGGCCTGGCGGGCGACGGCGTCGAAGAGTTCGGCCGGGCCGACGCCCGGGTACGTGAAGTTGGGGATCTGGTAGCCGAGGCGGGTCATGCGCACGGATGTTGAACCAGGCGTGAGCGGCAGTGGCCTGTCAACGCGTGCCGCCGGTCGCGACGCGCACGCGCCGGTGCGGCGCGGATCGTCAGATATCGATGCTCGGCAGATGGGAACCGGCTGGGACGATCGACAGGAGCGCACTCGGGCGGAGGTGCTGCAGGCGGCCGGCGAGCTCATCGCCGCCGGCGGGCGTCGAAGGCCTCTCGATGCGCCGCCTCGCCGAGCGTGCCGGCGTGGCGGTCGGCACGCTGTACAACCAGTTCGGTGACCGTGACGGGATCCTCGTCGCGTTCGTCAGCAACGGGCTCGACGAGCTCGAACGTTCGCTCGACGAGGCGCCGGCGTCCGAGCCGATCGACGCCACCCGGCATGCTGTTCGACGGCCTCGACGCGACGATCGCCGTCGGCGATCGAGGTCTGGCAAGCCGGTCTTCGCCGTGATCAAGGCCAGCCCCGGCCATCGCCGGGCTGGGCGCGGTCGGCGATCGTTTCGAGAAGCTCGTCGAGCACGACCTGGCAAGGCCGCGGCGGCCGGCATGTTCCGCGTCGACATCGACGTCGAACGGCTCGCCTGGCACATCTTCATGACCCGCATGTCGCGCCTCGAACGGTGGTCCGTCGGCGTCGATCACTGGGACGAGTACCGCGAGTCGTCGCGCCTCGGCCTCGAGATCAGCCTGGCGGCCGTCCTGGTCGAGCCGCTCGCGACCGAGGCGTTGGAGCGCTCCGGGCTCGTGCGGTGACGCCGTCGACGTGCGACCGCTCGCCCGCACCGTCGTCGTGTCGTCGGATCGCCACCGCCGGCACGCACCGCTGGCCGAGATCGAGTCGTCGGGACTGCAGGCGCCGTGGGAGCACCCCGGCCGGGCCGACGCGATCCACGACACGCTCGCCGCCGACGACCGGTTCCGCGATGGTCGCGCCCGACGACTGGGGCACCGACGCCGATCGCCGCGGTGCACGACCCGGGCCTGGTCGAGTTCCTCGACGCGGGCCTGGGCGCGACTACCAGGTCCGACATCCCGGCACGCACGACGTGGTGCCCGACGTGTTCTGCGCCGCCGGCCTGCTCGACGGGATCGGTCCGCTGCGCGACGAACTGCCGGTGTCGGTCGAACTCGGCAAGTGGTGCTTCGAGACCACGACGCCGCTGACCGAGGGGACCTACGACGCGGCTCGCGGTGCCGTCGACGTCGCGCTGACCGCGACGCGACTGGTCCTCGACGGCGCCGAGCCACGCGTACGGCCTGTGCCGCCCGCCCGGCCATCACGCGCCGACCGGCGATGTACGGCGGCTACTGCTTCTTCAACAACGCCGCCGATCGCCGCGCACCACGTCGCGTCGACGACCGGCAGCGCGGGTCACGGTGCTCGACGTCGACTACCACCACGGCAACGGCACGCAGCAGATCTTCTACGACCGCGACGACGTGCAGTACGTGTCGCTGCACGGCGACCCGGCGCGGGCCTACCCGTACCTCACCGGGTTCGCCGACGAGACCGGGCGCCGGGCGGGGGAGGGGAGCGAACCTCAACGTGCCGCTCGCCGCCCACACTCGACGACGACGCGCTATCTCGCCGCGTTGTGCGATCGCCTGCGAGGCGATCGACGCGTTCGATCCGAGCATGGTGATCGTGTCGCTCGGCCTCGACACGTACCACGCCGATCCGATCTCGGACCTCGGCGTCACCGCCGACGGGTTCCATCGGCAGGGCGCGCTGGTCGGCCGAGCTTGGCCCGCCCGACGGTGGTGCTGCAGGAGGGCGGCTACGACGTGGCCACCCTCGGCGACAACGCCCGCGCAGTGGCTCCTCGGGCTGGCGGTCGGCCGAGTGCGTGAAGGTCGTGCATCGGTGCCAGGCACCGATGCACGACCTTCGGCAGGTCAGCTGACGAAGCCGCTCGGCTTCAGCCAGTCGAGGGCGACCGCATCGGCGTCCTCGAGTTCGATGCCGACGCGCCGGTTGAGTTCGGTGAGCTGCCTCGGTGGTCAGCGCGGCGCTGATCGCGTCGACGAGCGCCTGCAGCGTCGTCGCCGTAGGCGTCGACGAGTTCCTGCGACGCCACCGGCACGATGTTGTCGGCGTTGATCAGGCCCTTGTCGTCGTTGAGGACGACCCAGCCCTTGTCGGCGATGGTGCCGTCGGTCGAGAACAGGATGGCGACGTCGATCTCGCCCTCGTCGAGCGCGGCCACGGTCAGCGGACCGCCGCCGTCGAGCGGCACGAAGTTGGCCGACAGATCGAGGTCGTACACCGACTGCAGACCGGGGATGCAGAACTGCGTTCTCCGGGCAGTCGGGAGGCCCACCGAGGGTCAGGTCGGCGGTGAGGTCGCTGACGTTCTCGAGCCCGAGCTCCTCGGCCGTCTCGGCGGTGACGACGAACGAGTTCGAGTCGACGGCGGGCGACGGCGTGAACGCGGCGAGCCCGAGCGGTTCGAGCTGGGCCTGCAGCAGTGCGACGGTCTCGTCGACGTCGCCGGTCGCCTCGCCGGCGAAGCCGTTGAGGAACTCGAGCGCCGACGCGGCGTACTCGGGGTGAAGTTGATGTCGCCGGACTCGAACGAGGCGAACACGATGTCGCGGAAGCCGCCGAGCGCCTGCTGCGACACCGGATATCCGGCGTTCTCGAGCGCCTGTCCGTAGATCTCGGCGAGGATCGTGCTCTCGCCGAAGTCCTGGGCGCCGATCGTGATGTCCGGGCCGTCGGGCACGTCGCCGCCCGCGGCGCGAGTCGGCGGCGCGGCTGTCGGCGGGCGCAGCCGGTCGGCGGCGCCGGAGTCGGCCGGTGCGGCTGTCGGCCGGTGCCGCGCTGCCGGCCGTGGTGTCCGACGAGCGTCGTCGTCGTCGCTGCCGCAGGCGGCGAGCGGTAGCGCGAGGGCCAGGACGGCGAGTGCGGCCATGCGGGGGCGGCGAGGTTCTCATGGTGGGGTGCTCGTTTCGTTGGTGGACGGACGAAGTGTCTACGGTAGTGCCACCGTAGTCGGCGGCGCCACGGCGTGAAGTACCCGTTCGAGGCGAATTCAACACCAAGTCGACGCGTGAGCGCCAGCGCGGCGACGAGGATCGCTCCGGCCAGCACCTGCGGCCGACCCGTCGGTCCGCGAGCCAGGCCGGCGACGATGTAGGTGCCGAGGCACTCGTAGCCGACGAGCGCGCCGAGCGTCGCCGTGGCGATGATCTGCACCGCCGACACCCGCACGCCGGTCATCAGCAGCGGGACCGCGGCCGGCAGTTCGACCTTGCGCAGCACCTGCGGGCCGGTCATCCCGATGCCCGACGCCGCCTCGACGATGTCGTTCGCGCGTCTCCATCACGCCCGCGTAGGCGTTCGTGAACATCGGCGGGATGCCGAGCGCGACGAGGGCCACGCACGTCGGCCAGAAGCCGAGCCCGAACCCGTACCGGATGCTGAACGGGAAGACGAGCGCGATGATCGCGAACGACGGGATCGCCCGGCCGAGGTTGACCATGGCGATCGACAGGTTCGGCGCCCGTCGCTTGTGGGCGAGCCAGACCGCCGACGGGGATGGCGGCCGCCGCGGAGATCGTGACGGCGACGAACGAGATCCAGATGTGCGCCCACCCGCGAGCGAGGATGCCCGTGCTCGCCCGTCCAGTTGTCCGGTGGTGAGCAGGAACTCGATGGCCTCCCGCACGATGTTCACGACGATCTCCCGATCGTTCGGCGCGCCGCCACGGCGTGAGGAGCCGTTGGGTGAGCGCCAGACCGCCGTCGACGAGCAGCGCCAGACGTGATCGACAGCGTGGCGCCGATCACGATCGGGGTCGGAAAGTTGCGGCGGAGTCCGTCGTTGATCAGCGCGCCGTACCCGCCGTTGCCGACGAGCGCGGCGATCGTGACGAGCCCGATCACGGTCACCGAGCGACCCGGATGCCGGCGATGATCGTCGGCAGCGCGAGCGGGATCTCGACGGTGAAGAGCCGGCTCCGACCGGGTGTAGCCCATGCCGTCGGCCGCTTCCTTGACCGACGTCGGGCACGGCGTCGAGCCCGGCGACCGTGTTGCCGACCAGGATCAGGATCGTGTAGCTGACGAGCGCGATCTCGGCGGTCAGCATGCCGAGCCCGGTGAACGGGATGAGCAGCGCGAACAAGGCGATGCTCGGGATCGTGTAGAGGATCGAGGCGACATCGCGTGATCGGCCGGTACGTCCAGCGCGCCCGATCGGCGAGAAGGCCAGCGCGAACGAGATGACGCAACCGAAGAACAGGGCGATCATCGTGAGCTGGACGTGCTCGACCGTGCGCTGCCAGATCTCGTCGAGGTGGTCGCCGACCCAGCCCCACCAGATGATGCGAGCGCCGCTCGTCGGCGATCACGATTCGAGGCCGCCGGCGAGTTCGTCGATCGTGATCATGCCGAGATAGCGCCCGTGTCGTACGGCGTCCATCCGCGCGGCCCGCGCGATCGACCACGACCGCCATCCGCGATCGGGCGTTGACGATCACGTCGAGCGCCTCGCGCAGTGGCGTCGTCGGGCTGACCTGCGACACGAACGGCTCGCAGCGGGAGGGCGCCGATCGGTCGGTGCCTGACATTCGCGTGGCCACGCTCGACGCTCCGGTCACCCAGCCGAACAGCGTGCTCGCCGTCGGCGACGGCCACCCACGGAGTGCCGAACCGGGCCATCGCGTCGATGCGCATCGGCCGGCGTGGCGTGTCGGGCGTGACCGCCGGGCCGGCGATCGGGGCGATGTCGGCGACGGTGCGCAGCGCGAGGCGGCGCAGGCCGCGCTCGCGACCGAGGAACGAGGCGACGAACTCGTTCGCCGGCGCGCTCAACAGCTCGTCGGGTGTGGCGTACTGCTCGAGCACGCCGCCGACGTTCATGATCGCCACCCTGTCGGCGAGCTTGACCGCCTCGTCGATGTCGTGGGTGACGATCACGATCGTCTTGCGCACGGTCGCCTGCAGCGTGAGCAGGTCGTCCTGCAGGCGCTCCCGCACGATCGGGTCGACCGCGCTGTACGGCTCGTCCATCAGCAGGATCGGCGGGTCGGCGGCCAGCGCCCGCGCCACGCCGGCGCGCTGCTGCTGCCCGCCGGACAGCGCGGCGGGGTACCGATCGAGCAGGTCGAGGTCGAGGCCGACGAGGTCGGCGAGCTCGTCGCAGCGTGCATCGATCCGCTTGCTTGTCCCACCCGAGCAGCTCGGGAACGACACCGATGTTGCGGCGCACCGTTCGGTGCGGGAACAGCCCGATCTGTTGGATGACGTAACCGATCCGGCGGCGCAGCTCGTGGGCCGGCAACGAACGCTGATCCTCGCCGAGCACCATGATCGTGCCCGACGTCGGCTCGACGAGCCGGTTGATCATCTTCAGCGTCGTGGTCTTGCCGCAGCCCGACGGCCCGACGAGCGCCACGATCTCACCCTCGGCGACGTCGAGCGACAGATCGGTGACCGCCGGCGCGGGCGGTGCCGTCGAACTGCTTGTGCACGTCGACGAGGGAGATCGCGGTCGAGCCGCTGGCACCACTGATCAGCGGGAACCTACCTGGATTGAGACGGCCTGGAGTCGAACGGTCCGAGTCGAACCGGTGCGTCAGACCGCGCTGAGCGCGTCCATCACCGCACGCCAGCGCTCGGGATCGCGCTTGTACGGGGCGTAGAACGACATCCGCTGGATCACGTCGCCGTAGCGGCGTGGCGAGTTCGGGAGCGATCGCCTCCGGCGCGCCGACCACGGCGAACGTGTTGAGGATCTCGTCGTCGATCAGCGTGCCCATCTTCGCCCACTCGCCCTGCTTCGACAGCGCGTTGAGTTCGTCCTGCAGGCCGCCCCAGCCGTGGATGTTCGAGCACGCGCCTGTAGGCGGGCGTCGAGCCGTAGAACGCGATCTGCTGGCGCGTGCCGGCCGCGGCCGCCTCCATCTGCTCGTCGGTGGTCCCGGTGACGACGAACGACGGACCGATGATCTCGAAGCCCTCCATCGTCTTGCCGGCCTTGGCGCGTCCCCGTTCGAGGGCGGGGATCGTGACCTCGCGCAGGTACTTCTCGGTGGTGAAGCCGTGGCAGAGGAACCCGTCGCACACCTCGCCGGCCACCTCGGTCATCAGCTCGCCGACGCCGGCGAGGAAGACCTTCGGCGACGCCGAACCCGTCGAGGTCGGACGCCGGGGGAGTGAAGAACGGCGTCATCAGCGTGTGCGTGTAGAACTCACCGCGGAACTCGAGCTTCGTCGCCGGTGAGCCACGTGTCCCAGATCGCCCGCATCGCCAGGATCGAGTTCGCGCATGCGTGGTGCCGGATGGCTCCACTCCATCGAGAAGCGCTTGGTGATGTGCGGCTTGATCTGGCTGCCGAGCCCGAGGATGAACCGGCCCTTCGAGAACGCCTGCAGGTCCCACGCCGTGTTGGCGAGCGTCATCGGCGAGCGGGCGAAGGCGACGGCGATCGACGTGCCGAGTTCCAGCTTCTCGGTGTGCTCCGCGGCGAGCAGCAGCGGCAGGAACGGGTCGTGCGACGTCTCGGCCGTCCAGACGCCGGCGTAGCCGGCGGCTTCGGCTTCACGCGCGTTGGCGCCCGACGTTGTGCGAGGTCGGTTCCGATGCTTCCGTCGATCTTCATGACCCGCCGAACCGTACAGTTGGCCGTGCTCGGCCAGCCGTGCAGACCTGCATCGGTCAGTCCTGCTCGTTGAGGAAGCGTTGGATCTCGGCGGCGAGTTCGTCGCCGGACTGCATCTCGAGGCCGGGCCCGTCGGTCCGCGCGCGCTCGCGCTCGCCGTCTCGCCGTCGGCGGCGTCGTAGATCTCCTCGAGCTGGCGCAGCATCGCGAGGTGGTCGGGGTTGTCGCCGACCGACTTGTCGATCCGCTCGCGCTGGATCGTCGACGTCGCCGCGCAGGTCGGTCGCCGGGATCGTGATGCCGGTGACCTCGGTCGAGCCCGTCGAGCAACGCCACCGAAGCCGCCGGGTATGCCATCGCCGCCACGTAGTGCGGTACCTGCGCCCAGATGCCCGAGCGCGGGGATCTTCCGCGCGTGCAGGGCGTGTTCGAGTGCGGCCGCCAGCGCCGGCGGGGACGTCGATCGAGCTGCGGGCGAACGTGACGCTGGCGAGCACGTCGGTCGACGGTGACGAACACGACAGGCGCGGCGGACGGGTGTGAGGCGTGGCGAAGGGATAGGCGCCGAACGCGACCATCTGCGTGACGTCGAGTTGCACGGCGATGTCGCAGACGGCGGCGGCGAAGCGGTGCCACGCCATGTCCGGTTCCGGGCCCGTGAGCAGCAGGATGTCGCGACCGTCGATCGAGCGTCCGGAACGCAGTTCGATCGTCGGCCAGATCGAGGTCGGTGTTGAGGCCGTCACGGAGCTCCATCGTCGGGCGGCGGGCCCGGTAGTCGATGAACGTGTCGTCGTCGAAGCGCACCAGCGGCACCGTCTCGCACTCGGTCGACACCACGGCGGCGGCGGTGGCACCGGCGCCGGCCGCGTCGATCCATCCGGTCAGCATCACGAGCAGCACGGGCTCGTGCAGCATCGGCTCGTCGATCGAGCCACTCGTACGAGCCCTGCGGGTCGATCATCGCAGCGCCTCGAGGTGCTGTTCGGCCTGCCGCGCCGCTGCTTCGACCTGCAGCTTGAACGGCGCGAGTTCGTCGGCGCTGCGCTCACCGAGCGCGCCACCGAGGTAGCGCGAGTAGACGCCTTCGAGGATGCAGGCGAGCTTCCAGTAGGCGAACGCGACGTAGAAGTCGAGATGTTCGATGCTCGCGTCCCGACACCTCGGCGTACCGGTCGGCGAGTTGGCGACGGTCCCAGAACCCGGCCGCGGTCGTGGCGTTGCCGGTCCACGCCGACTCGGCATCGCCCGGACCGGTCCAGTACACCTGCAGCAGCCCGATGTCGGCGAGCGGGTCGCCGAGCGTGCAGATCTCCCAGTCGAGCACGGCGACGACGTCGCCGCGGCCGTCGACCATGCAGTTGTCGAGGCGGTAGTCGCCGTGGACGATCGTCGCGTCCCTGCTGGGCGGGGATGCGATCGAGCAGCGCATCGTGGACCCGATCGACGGTGTCGAGTTCGCGGGTCTTGCCCTGGTTCCACTGGCCGTACCACCGCTTGAGTTGGCGCTCGATGTACCCGTCGTGGCGGCCGAGGTCGTCGAGACCGGCATCGACGAGATCGACGGCGTGGATGGCCGCCATCGTGTCGACGAGCGACCGGCTGACGTTCGATCGTGCGGCCTCGTCGAGGACCGACTCCGCTGCCGACCGGTCGCGCAGCACGTGGCCGTCGACGAAGCGCATGACGTAGAACGGCGCGTCGTTGATCGACAGGTCGTCGCAGTACCCCTCGACGGGCGGCACCGGCACGGCGGACCGTCTGCAGGCCCGGCCAGGATCCGGTGCTCGCGACCCATGTCGTGGGCGCTCGCCAGCACGTGGCCGAGCGGCGGGCGGCGGAGGACGAAGCGCGCTCCGTCGGCGCCGGTGACGCGATAGGTGAGGTTCGAATGGCCGCCGGCGATGGCGGTGAACTCGAACGGTGCCCGGGCGCCGGCGACGTTGGCGACGAGCCACTCGGTGACGCGGCCGACGTCGATCCCGTGCACCTCGATTTGGGGCACCTCGACTCCTGGTTCGGGATGCTGTCGCTGCCGCTCATGCTGTTCCCGAGGGTAGCGATCACCCGCGGATAGCGTTGGGTCCATGGCTTACATCGATGTCACCGACGAAACGTTCCAGACCGAGGTCCTGGACAAGTCGAGGCGAGGTGCCCGTGGTCGTCGATCTCTGGGCGCCGTGGTGCGGGCCGTGCAAGACGCTCGGCCCCATCATCGAGAAGGTGGTCGACGACACCGAACGGCAAGGTGGTGCTGGTCAAGGTCAACGTCGACGAGAACCCCGGCCTGCACCAGGCGTTCCAGGTGCAGTCGATCCCCGCCGTGTACGCGATGAAGGACGGGGCTGATCGTCGACGGCTTCATGGGCGTCGTATCCCGAGCACGTCGTGAAGGAGTTCGTCGACTCGCTGATGCCCACCGAGGAGCAGACCGAGGTGGCCAAGCTGATCGCCGCCGGCGACGAGGACAGCCTGCGTCTCGCACTGTCGATGGAGCCGGCGAACGAGGACGTGATCGTCGCCCTCGCCGACCTGATGATCGACCAGGACGAGTCCGACGGAAGCGCTGGGTCTGCTCGTGCGGATCCCCGAATCGGAACGCACCCGGCAGGTGGCCGCCCGCGCCCGGCTCGGGTCCGCGCTCGACGACGACTACGACGAACAGCTCGCGGTGCTGCTCGACCAGGTGAAGACCGACGACGACGCGCGCCAGAAGTTCGTCGACATCCTCGAGCTGATGGGCGCCAGCGACCCGCGCACCGCCGACTACCGGCGCCAGCTCACCGCCCGCCTGTACTGATTCCCGCGCCGTCCGAGCCAGGTCGCCGCGTCGGTGCGGTCAGCGGCGGAGGAACGTCTGCAGTTCGTGGCGGAACGCGCCGCTCGACATCGTCGTAGCGGGCCCGCAGTGCGTCGCCGGCCGTCGGCGGGTGGAGTGCGGCCGGGAGCTGCGGCTCGACGCGGAGCTGGCGCAGCGCGAGCGCCAGCGCGTCGAACGCCGCGGGCCAGCCCGTCGCGTCCGTCTCGCTCGAGTTGCTCGGCCGCGCGGTCGAGGTCGGCGCGCCGGAGGCGGCTCTCGCCGTCGATGCGCGGGAGGTCCCACAGCTGCCGGGCGATCGTCGTCGTCGTCGGCGCCCTCGAGCGGGCCACGTGTGACGAGGCAGTCGGGAAGATCGTGCGGGATCTCGATGTTCGCCGGCCGCATCCAGATGTCGGGCCGCAGTTCGCCGAGCCTCGACCCGATCGCCCGTGCCCGGAAGTCGCGGCGTTCGGTGGTCGGTGCGCCGTTCGGCGGTCACGATCACCACGTACCACGTCGCCGTCCCACTCGGCCGGGGCTCGCCGGCGCCCGCTGTCCTGCTCGCGTTGCCGGGTCGAGCAGCCGGCCGCTCAAGGCGTAGCCGGCGTCGTCGGTCGTGAGTTCGCCCCGGTCGACCATCCGGGACAGCGCCGTGCGCACCGTGCCGGGTGCCACGTCGAACAGGCCGCAGAACTCGACCAGCGCCGACACCGGCATGACTGGCGGATGTGAGCCGAGCAGGAGCGACAGCACGATCGACCGGGTGGTCAGCGGAGTGCTGATCGACGATGCGGCCGCCGCGGCATTACGAGAGTTGCTCATCGTGATCGAGAAGTGTAACATGAAGTCGTGACTCCGTATGGCGCAACCGATGTCGGCAGCACGCCGCGACCGGACCAGACGTCACCGCTCCAGCGTCACCGGCCACACGTCACCGGCGCACACGATGGCTCCCGCGGTGGAGGATCTGCCCGACGTGTTGCCGACCGACCGGTTGAACGCCCGGGGCATGGCCACGCCCGGTCTGGCGCGACGAGCTGCGGAGGATCCCGAACGTCCGCAACGGCTTCACGGTCGTCGGAGCGCTCGCCGCAGTCGTTCGGCGTCGTGATCGCCGCCGCCTGGATCAACACGTGGTGGTCGTACCTGATCGCGTTCGTGTTGATGACGCGTGGCCACGTGTGCCTGAACATCCTCGCCCACGAGGCGGCGCACCGGCTGCTGTTCACCGAATCGCCGGCTCAACGACAACGTCGGCCGCTGGCTGCTCGCCTACCCGACGTACCAGGCGATGCTCGTCTACCGCCGCGTCCACTTCGCGCACCATCGCGACGAGATGGGCCCCGACGAACCCGACCTCGCGCTGTACGCCGGCTATCCCATCCCGAAGGACTCGTGGCACCGCAAGCTGAAGCGCGACGCGATCGGCAACAGCGCGTCGAAGAACTTCAAGTCGCTCGGCCGGGCCATCCGGTCGGGTCAGACGCGAGGCGCTCCAGATCCTCGCCGTGCAGGCGGTGATGCTCGGCGCGTCGCTCGTGTTCATGCGGCCGCTGGCCTACGTCGTGTGGATCCTGTCGTGGTCGACGTTGTGGAAGGTGTCGAACCGGCTCCGGTCGATCGCCGAGCACGGCGGCATGATCCGCTCGAAGGACCGACGGCTCACCACGCACGTGATCCGTCAGAGCCGGCTCGCCCGCTTCTGGATGGTGCCGTACAACACGGGCTGGCACCTCGCCCACCACGTCGACATGGGGGTGCCGTGGCGCAACCTCCCGCGGCTGCACGACGAGCTCGTCCGTGCCGGATGGGTCACCGAGGCCATCACCTACCCGAGCTACCGCGCGTTCTGGCGGGCCGCCACGCGCTGACCGCTCCGGTTGGCGACGCATTCTCCGCGGTCGCCGGGTACCGTGACGCGACCGATCTCCCCCTGCTGAACGAGGCGCGTTCGCGCGCCTGGTCGAGGAGGTCGAATGTCGTGGATTCTCCGGATGATTCCCGGCTGGACGCCGGCGTTTCCCGAGCCGATCGTCGGACGGGACCGATGTCCGTCGGCCGTCGCCGCCGGGCTCGCGTGCCGAGCAGATCCGAGCGTGGACCAACTGGTTCGGGCTGCGCCGGCTGATCGGCTCGGCGATCGCCATGGTGATCGTGTGCGCCGGCGCCTACTGGCTCGTGCGGACACCCCCACCGCCGACCGAGGCACTCCTGCCGCGGGCCGCCACGACCATCGAGTGCACCGTCGATCACCGACCGCTCACCGATCTCGCGTCGGCACCGCCGGCCGTGTCGCCGCCGGTCGCCGCGACGTCACCGCCGATCGCGGTGGTCCACGTGGCCGGCGCGGTCGTGTCGGCCGGCGTCTACCGGGTCGATGCCGGTGCCCGCGTCGGAGGAGGCGATCGCGCTCGCCGGCGGACCGACGCCCGATGCCGACATCGACGTGATGAATCTCGCCGCGATCGTCGTCGACGGCAGCCGCATCTACGTGCCCCGTGTCGGCGAACCGATCCCGCCCGAGGTCGTGCCGACGGGATCGAGCCCTGCCGGATCGAGCGGGGCCGGCACCGACTGCGTCCGCGGGCCCCAGGTCGTCGACGTCAACGACGCCACGATCGACGAGCTCGACGAGCTCCCGGGCGTCGGCCCGGCCACGGCCGCGGCGATCGTCGCCGAGCGTGAACGCAACGGTCCGTTCGTCGGCGTCGACGACCTCGATCGGGTGCCCGGCATCGGGCCGGCCAAGCTCGAGGCGCTCCGCGATCTGGTGACGACGTGAGCGCGGCGGCCGCGTCAGGCAGCGGCGACGGTCAGAGAGAGCGATGTCAGACAGGTCTTGGCCGACGACCATCGCCGCCACCACCAGGGCCGCGCAACAGCCGAGCCAGATGCCGGCGCACAGCCAGAAGAACTGGCGCCAGTAGTCGGCCCACGTGGCCATCGGGTTCCGGGTGGCACCGACGCGAGGCCAACACGCCGACCAGCACCCACATCACGGCCGATCCCGCGATGGCCAGCGGATACAGCGATCGTGTCGCCGAACGGTGCGCCGACCACGAGCAGGCCGGGTGCTGCGCACACCCCGGCGATCAGACCGACGGCGCCGCTCCAGGGTCCGTTCGAACACCTTCAGCGCCAAGTATCGCGATCGCTCCCACGTCGCCGGGACGATCAGCGCGGCGATCGGGCCGCAGCCGTGCGGATGCGGGTGCGGTACCAGAACGGACCTTCGATGAGTGGCGCCGACGTCACGCCGGCCGCGACGGGCCGTCGTGGTAGTGTCGAGTCGCGTCGAACGCGGTGGGAGCGAGGGGGCGTACGAATCCACAACGGTCACAGCGTACGGTGTCGGCGCAGCGGTGACGCGAGCATCCCCGCGGACCTGCGACCGCTGTGCGGGATGCGCACCATCGTGGTGCCGACGTCGCGCCGATCGACATCGTCATGGTCGGCGTCGCCGCGACGACGGTGCTCGGCCGTGTGGTCGTCCGCGGTCGGGCCGGCCGTGCTGCTCGGTCTGGTGGCCGCGGCCATCATCGGCCGGTGGTCGCGGTCGTGGTGGCCGGCGTTGCTCGTGGTCGGCCTCACCATCGTCGGTGGCGTGCGGGCCGAGCACGCCTGGAACGGGCTGACGCCGGACCGGTTGGGTCCGTACGACGGCTGGGTCCGGCTGGTCGACGATCCGCAGCCGTACCGCACCAGCACCCGGCTCGTCGTCGCCATCGACGGTGAACGCTTCGAGGTGTGGTGCCGGGGGCGTGCCCAGCAGAGCGTCGGGTGGGCACCTGGCGCGCCGGCGACTGGTCGCGGTGAGCGGCACCGCGGCGGTGCTCGCCGACGATCGTGCGCGCCGGGTCGCCTCGCAGCACGTCGTCGGCGAGTTCGACGCTCGACTGGGCGGCCGACGTCGACGCCGGCGGCCCGCTGGCGCGCGCGTCGAATCGCGGTCGCGGTCGTCGATCGAGCGCGGAGCATCGTGGATGCCCGCACCCGACGGGGCGCTGTTCCGCGGCCTGGTGATCGGTGACGATCGTGATCAACCGGCCGACATGGTCGATCGCTTCCGGGCGAGCGGGTTGTCGCACCTGACGGCCGTGTCTCGGGCCAGAACGTCGGCTTTCTCCTCGCCGCGTTCGGGCCGCTCCTCGTGCGGCTGCGCCCGGTGCCGCGCTGGATCGTCACCGTGGGGATGATCGCGTGGTTCGTGGCGCTGACGCGTTTCGAACCCTCGATCCTGCGCGCCGGAGCCATGGCGGCACTCTCGGCCACGGCGTACGTGACCGGTCGCGAACGGTCTCCGGTGCGGCTGCTCGCCGTCGCGGTGCTCGGGGCTGGTGCTGGTCGACCCGCTGCTCGTGTGGTCGGTCGGGTTCTGGCTGTCGGTCGGCGCGACCGCCGGGGTCTGCGCGATCGGACCGCCGCTCGCGACGCGGCTCGCCACGGCTCGGTCCGCTGGCGGTGCCGCTCGGGATCACGCTCGGCGCGCAGATCGGCGTGGTCGTGCCGAGCGTGCTCGTGTTCGGCCGGCTGCCGCTCGTCAGCATTCCGGCCAACCTGCTGGCGGTCCCGGTGGCCGGTGCGGTGATGCTCTACGGATTGCCCGCAGCGCTCCTGGCGGGGGCCGTCCCGCCGCTGGCGCCCGTCGTGATGCTCCCGGCCCTGGTCGGCACGCGATGGGTCGACACGGTGGCGCAGGTGGCGGCGCTGGTCGAACCCGAGCCGCCGTGGGTCTGGCTCGGATGGGTCGGTCGTGGTCACGTCGCTCGGCGTCGTGCTTGTCGTGTCGGTCGTCACGATCGGGTAAGAATCGAGGTCGCCATGACGACCCACCTGCTGACCGGTGACGACGAATCGATCCTGCGGACGGCAGTCGTCGAGCTGGTCGATCGAACTGGTCGGCGACGGTGATCGGTCGATGATGGTCGACGAGTTCGACGGCGACGAGTACGAGCTGCGGGCGGTGGTCGATGCCGCGCAGACCCCGCCGTTCCTGTCGGACGAGCGGGTCGTGCTCGCCCGCGGCGTCGGCCGGTTCCTCGACCGACGAGGTGGCGCCGCTCGTCGCCTACGTCGAGCAATCCGCTCGACACGACCGACCTCGTCCTCGTCGCCGGCGGCGGCAAGGTGGCCAAGAAGCTCGCCGACGCGGTCAAGGCGAACGGCACGGTGACAACACGTCGCCACCCACGCGGGCCAAGGACCTGCAGGCTTGGGTCGCGATCACATCTCCGCCGCCGGGCTGCGGGTGAAGCCCGATGCCGCGGCGCAACTGGCCGCAGTGGCTCGGGGAGGACGTCGGCCGGCTCGACGGAATCCTGGCCACGCTGCGGAGCACGTACGGCAGCGACCACGTGGTGACGATCGCCGATCGTCCAGCCGTTCCTCGGCGAGGCCGGGGGAGTGCCGCCGTGGGACTTCACCGACGCCATCGATGCGGGCAACACCACCAAGGCGCTCACGCTGCTCGCCCGGATGACCAACGGCGGCGGCCGGCACCCGCTGCAGGTGATGTCGATCCTGCACAACCACTACGGCGGCATCGCCAAGCTCGACGGGGTCGACGCCCGCAACGAGCAGGACGCGATGGCGGCCACCGGGATCAAGTCGCCGTATCCGGCGAAGAAGGCATTGCAGAACTACCAGCGCCTCGGCGGCGCTTCGGCGAAACGGGCGATGGAACTGCTGGCCCAGGCCGATCTCGATCTGCGTGGAGCGCGAGAGATCTCGACCCGGATGTCGTGATGGACGTGCTCGTGGCCCGCCTGTCGAAACTCCGACGCTGAGACGCTACGACGGTGGGACGGTCGCTCGGCCGACCTCGATGTCACGCCGAGGCGGGACGTGAGGCCGAGCCAATCAGCGGCGGCTCAGGCGGCGGCGTTGACCTTCTTCATCAGGCGGCTCTTCTTGCGGGCGGCGGCATTCTTGTGGATGATGCCCTTGGAGGCCGCCATGTCGATGCGCTTGATGGCGAGGCGAACGGCTTCTTCGTTGTCATCGGTGCCGATGGTCGCGTGCGCGGTCTTCGTGCGCGTCTTGAGCTCGGCCTTGACGCGCTTGTTGCGCTCGGCGCGCTTCGCGTTGGTGAGATTCCGCTTCTTCTGGCTCTTGATGTTCGCCATGTCGGCAACGACCTAATTTCTCTCGTGGAACAGCCCGAAAACCTTATCGGCACCACGCCCGAGCGCCAACCGGCACGCGCAGACCGAGCAGTCTGACGTCGCACCGGTAGCGTTGGTCGTGGCCATGGACCTCGATCGCATTCGTAACTTCTCGATCATCGCGCACATCGACCATGGCAAGTCCACGCTGTCCGATCGGATCCTCGAGATCACGGGTGCCGTACAGGCCCGCGACATGCGCTCGCAGTACCTCGACTCGATGGACCTCGAGCGCGAGCGCGGCATCACGATCAAGGCCCAGAACGTGCGCGTCGACTGGAAGGGCCACGTCTTCCACCTGATCGACACGCCGGGCCACGTCGACTTCGGCTACGAGGTCAGCCGCAGCCTCGCCGCCTGCGAGGGGGTCGTCCTCGTCGTCGACGCCGCCCAGGGCATCGAGGCCCAGACGCTCGCCAACTGCTACCTGGCGCTGGAGAACGACCTCGAGATCGTCGCCGCGCTGAACAAGATCGACCTCCCGGCGGCCGACCCCGACCGGTACGCGGGCGAGATCGAGACGATCCTCGGCATCCCGGCCGACGAGATCATCCGCATGTCGGCCAAGACCGGCGAAGGCGTGCCCGACCTGCTCGATGCGATCATCGAGCGCATCCCGGCGCCCGTCGGCGACCCGAATGCGCCGTTGCAGGGGCTGATCTTCGACTCCCAGTTCGACCAGTACCGCGGTGTCGTGTCGAGCGTGCGGATCATGCACGGCCGGCTCGTGTCGGGCGCCAAGGTGCAGTTCATGCACGCCGGCGCCAACCACGAGGCGATCGAGATCGGCGCCCGCAGCCGGTGCCGACGCCCGTCGACGTGCTCGGGCCCGGCGAGGTCGGCTACCTCATCGCCGGCATCAAGGACGTCGGCGACGCGAAGTCGGGTGAGACGATCACCACCGCGGCGCACGGCGCCACCGAGGTGCTCGACGGGTACCGCGAGCCGAAGCCGATGGTGTTCTCCGGGCTGTTCCCGATCGACGGCGACGACTTCGAGAACCTCCGCGAGTCGCTCGAGAAGCTCAAGCTCAACGACGCGTCGATCAGCTACGCGCCCGAGTCGTCGGGGGCACTCGGGTTCGGATTCCGCTGCGGCTTCCTCGGCCTGCTGCACATGGAGATCGTCAAGGAGCGGCTCGAGCGCGAGTTCGGTCTGGCCCTCATCGCCACGGCGCCGAGCGTCGAGTACCGCGTGCACGCGCACCGACGGCACCGAGCGGTGTCGTCGACAACCCGGCCGACCTCCCCGAGGCGCAGAAGATCGCCAGCATCGAAGAGCCGTTCTTCAAGCTGTCGATCATCACGCCGACGCAGTACACCGGCGCGCTGATGGATCTCTGCCAGACGCGGCGGGGCGAGATGAAGAAGATGGAGTACCTGTCGCCCGAGCGGGTCGAGCTCGTCTACGAGGTGCCGCTCGCCGAGGTGGTCGTCGACTTCTTCGACCAGATGAAGTCGCGCACGCAGGGCTACGCCAGCCTCGACTACGAACTCGCCGGCTACCGGCAGTCGAACCTGGTGAAGGTCGATCTGCTGCTCAACGGCGTGCCGGCCGACGCCTTCTCGATGATCGTGCACCGCGACTAGGCGTTCCAGTACGGCGCCCGGATGTGCGAGAAGCTCAAGGAGCTGATCCCGCGGCAGATGTTCGACGTGCCGATCCAGGCGGCGATCGGCGGCAAGGTGATCGCCCGGGAGACGGTGAAGGCCAAGCGCAAGGACGTGCTCGCCAAGTGCTACGGCGGCGACATCACCCGCAAGCGCAAGCTGCTCGAGAAGCAGAAGGAAGGCAAGAAGAAGATGAAGTCGATCGGGCGCGTCGAGGTGCCCGGCGACGTCTTCATCAACGCCTTGAAGCTGGACGACTGAGCGTGTCGCGATCGGCCGTCGACCCGGCGATCGCCGATCGACGGTCCGCACATCGGCGAGCGTCGAGTCGCAGACACGGCGGGGTGTTCCGCTCGCTGCGCTATCGCAACGCCCGCTTGTTCTTCGCCGGCCTGGCCGATCTCCAACGTCGGCACCTGGCTGCAGCTCACGGCGATGTCGCTGCTCGTCTACCGGATCACCGACGGCGACGCACTGATCGTCGGCATCAACGCCGGCCTGCAATTCCTCCCGATGCTGCTCCTCGGTGCGTGGGCCGGCGCGGTCGCCGACGCGCACAACCGGCGTGCGCATGTCGATCATCACCCAGTCGGCGCTCGCCGTCGCAGGCGATCCTGCTCGGGCCTGCTCGATCTGAGCGGGGCGATCAACGTGCCGGTGATCTTCGTGTTGTCGCTCGTGCTCGGCACGGTCAACGCGTTCGACAACCCGGCCCGGCGGGCGCTGGTGACCGAACTGGTCGAACCGCACGAGATCCCGAACGCCACGTCGTTGAACACCGCGGTGATGACGGGCTCGCGGATCTTCGGCCCGGCGCTCGCAGCCGTGCTGGTCGGGGCGATCGGCACCGCGTGGTGCTTCCTCGCCAACGGCATCACGTTCGCCGCGATCATCGTCTCGCTGCTGATGATCCGCACGTCGGAGATGTTCACCGTGCCGCCGCGGCCACGTGGCGGCCAACCCGTGCGGGAAGGGCTGCGCTGGGTGATCGGCCGCCGCGACATGGCGCTGCTGTTCGGCGTGCTCGTGGTCGTGTCGATGTTCGCGTTCAACTACAGCGTGTCGCTGCCGAAGCTGGCCGACGAGCGGTGGGGCGGCGAGGACAACTTCGGCTGGGTGCTGGCGGTCACGTCGATCGGCTCGCTGACCGGCTCGTTGCTGACGGCTCGCCTGCGCCGGGTGCCGATGAACTGGATGTTGGTCAACATGGTCGATCCTCGGCGTCGGCGGCATCGGCATGGCGTGGGCGCCGAACATCTGGATCGCCTTCGCCTGGTCGATCCCGGTCGGCGTCGGCGGAGCCGGCTTCATCACCGCGGCGAACGCGATCTCCCAGCAGGAGTCACCGTCCGACATGCGCAGCCGGCTGATGGCGCTGCAGGCGGTGGCGTTCCTCGGTTCGACCCCGATCGGCGGGCCGATCACCGGATGGATCGCCGACGTGGTGAGCGCGCCGTGGTCGCTCGCCTACGGCGGGGTGATCAGCCTGCTGTGTGCCGGTCGGTGCGTGGGCTGTACCTGACGGCTGCGCCCGCTCGACGTGTCGACGACGAGCCCGTACGAGGTCGACGAAGATCGGTTCGAGCGTCGGCCGGAACCGATCGTTCGTCGAGGCTCATCGACACGCGAGACTGACCGCATGTCAGCCACGACCGAGGACGCGACCGACAGCCGCTCGATCGTTTCGACGTGCCAGATCGATCGCATCCTCAGGCGCCGACGCGACCTCGGCACGGTGGAACTGGTCGTGCTGCCGCCCGTCGGTCGGCGAGCGGCGAGGTGCTCGAGTCGGCCGAACTCGACCGCTCGTCGGCGTCGTCGGCGACAACTACGTCGAACGCGGCGACCGCCGGACCCCCGACGGGCGGGCCGACCCGTTGGGCGAGCTGAACATCATGAGCAGCCGTGCGCTTGGAGGCGGTCGCCGGGCCCGATCGCGACCGCTGGCAGCTGGCCGGCGATCAGCTGATCGTCGACTTCGATCTCTCCGCCGACAATGCTGCCGGCCGGCACCCGTCTGCGCGTCGGCACGGCGATCGATCGAGGTGACGACCAAACCGCACAACGGCTGCGCCAAGTTCTCCGACCGGTTCGGCGTCGACGCCGCCCGCTGGATCAACTCCCGCAAGGACCTCCGCCTCCGCGGCATCTGCGCCGTCGTCGTCGAGCCCGGCACGGTCCGCCCCGGCGACGCGATCCGCAAACTCCCGCCACCAGCACCGCCACCTGACGGCCGACTCGGCCGTCATTCCACGTTTGCGTCGCGAATTGGTTGACCGGCCGCGCAAATCGCGACGCAAACGTGATGTTCGGGCGGCTGGGAAGGATGGGCCGGGATGACGACTCCGGGCCCGAGCGATCATGTGGTTCCGCCGGGACCTGCGGCTCAGCGGACAACCCGGCGCTGATCGCGGCCGCGGCCGAGGGAGACGTCGTCCCCGTGTTCGTGGTCGATCCGGTGTTCGACGGATGCCGGCGCTCCGCGGCGGGCCTACCTCCACGACTGTCGACGTCGCTCGACCGGTCGATCCGCGCACGACGGCGGGTCCGGGCTCTGGTGCTCCGATCGCGGTCGATCCGGTCGAGGTGATCGGCGCCACTCGCCGACGAGTTCGACGCCGACGCGGTGTTCGTCAGCCGCGACTTCGGACCGTACGGACGTCGTTCGAGATGCCGCGGTGGCGACACGCTGCAGGACCCGAGGTCGCGCACCTCCGTGGCGTCGGCTCGCCGTACGCGGTCGACGCCAGGAACGTGCGCAAGGGCGACGGCAGCGCCGTACGCGGTGTTCACACCGTTCGCGAAGGCGTGGCGGCAGCGTCGGGCTGGGACGCTCCGATCGATCCCGGCCGTCTCGATGGACATCGGATGGGCCGACCGTGCTCGCCGCCTCCGATGCGCTGTTCGACCGACCCGATCCCGGTTGCAACCTGCCGCCGGCCGGCGAGGAGGCCGCCCGCGATCGGTGGCGCGAGTTCCTCGCGCGACGGGCTCGACGGCTACGCCGAGCAGCGCAACCTGCCCGCACTCGACGGCACCAGCCGGCTGTCGCCGGCGTTGCGAGTGGGGGACCGTCCACCCGCGCCAGCTGCTCGCCGATCTCGACGCCTCGGGTGCGGGCGAGCGGCGCACACCGTGTTCTCGAGCGAACTGGCCTGGCGCGACTTCTACGCCGACGTGCTGTTCCAGCGGCCCGAGTCGGCATGGCAGAACCTGAACCGCAGGATGGATGCTCATGCCGGTCGACACCGACGCCGCACGCGCGTCGTCGCTTCGAACGCTGGTGCGCGGGCACGACCGGGTTCGGGCATCGTCGACGCGGGGATGCGGCAGCTCGCCGCCACCGGGTGGATGCACAACCGAGTCCGCATGATCGTGGCCAGCTTCCTCGTGAAGGATCTCCATCTGCCCTGGCAGTGGGGCGCTCGGTGGTTCATGCAGCACCTCGTCGACGGCGATCTCGCGTCGAACAACCACGGGTGGCAGTGGGCGGCCGGTACCGGAACCGATGCTGCCCCGTACTTCCGCGTGTTCAACCCGACGACGCAGCAGGAGCGGTTCGACCCGACCGGCGAGTACGTCGCGACGTGGGCGCCCGAGCCGGTTCCAGCCGATGCTCGATCATGCGCGTCGAACGGGCCGAGGCACTCCGCCGTCTCGAGTCGTTGCCGCGCTGACCGACTTCGACGACCGCCACGGCGTCGCGGCGATCACGAGAGCTACTGTGTAGACGGCACATGCTCGATGATCGGAAGACCGCGATCCTGAGTGCCGTCGTGCAGGAGTACATCTCCACGGCCCAGCCCGTCGGCTCGAGCCTCATCGCCGAGGTGCCGTCGATCAAGGTGTCGTCGGCCACCGTGCGCAACGAGATGGCCGTCGCTCGAACAAGAGGGATACCTCGTCCAGCCGCACACGTCGGCAGGGCGGATCCCGACCGACAAGGGATACCGCTACTTCGTCGACCACCTCGCGTCGCCGGGCACGCTCGATCAAGCGACGACCAAGCAGGTCGGCGAGTTCTTCTCGGCCGCGCACGGACGCCTCGAGGAGCTGCTCCATCAGACGTCGAACCTGCTGTCGCCTCGATGACCAACAACGCCGCGCTCGTGGTCGGGCCGCGCGCCGAGGCGATCGCGGTGCGGCGGGTCCAGCTCGTGTCGCTCTCGCCCACGCTTGGCGACCGTCGTGGTCGTGCTCGCCAACGGCACGGTGGAGAACACGACGATCGAGCTCGTTCGAGGGCGACGACGACGTCCGGCTGTCGGCGGCGAGCGTGCACCTCTCGGCCGCACTCGACGGTGCCGGTGCTCGGTTCGGTCGCCGCCGTCAGCCCACCGGCGATCCGTCGATCGACCGGATCTGCGACGTCGGCGCTCGAGTCGCTGCGCTCGGTGGCCGACCGGCGATCACGTGTTCACCGGAGGGGTCTCGACCGTGGCGAGCGCGTTCGATGCCGTCGATGTCGTCCGCTCGGTGTTGCAGACGCTCGAGCAGCAGTTCGTCGTCGTCACGCTGATCAGCGACATCGTCAACCGCGGCATGTCGGTGGCGATCGGCGTCGAACACGGCGTCGAACCGCTGTCGGCGTGCTCGGTCGTCGTGGCTCCGGTCGTCGTCGACGGCGAGCATCTCGGATCGATCGGCGTGCTCGGCCCGACCCGGATGAACTATCCGCTGGCGCTCGCCACCGTCGACGTGGTCAGCGAGCGGCTCGCCCACCGCATCGAGGAGGGCTGAGCCAGCTCCTGCCGACGCCAGGATCGGCGCGATCGAGTGACGAGTGGCTCGTTTGTGCACGATGGTTGAGGAGGGCGTTCTCCCGGCATCCTGTAGCGGACCATGGCTGATTACTACGAGCTCCTCGGCGTGTCGCGCACGGCCAGCGCGGACGAGATCAAGAAGGCGTACCGCCAGCGCGCCCGTGAGCTGCATCCCGACGCCAATCCCGGCGACGCGGCGAGCGCCGAACGGTTCAAGGAAGTGTCGACGGCCTACCAGGTGCTGTCCGACGACGACCAGCGGGCGCGCTACGACCGCTACGGCGAGGCCGGCGTGCGCGGCAACGGCTCGGGCGGCCAGTCGGCGGAGGACCTGTTCGGTGGCGGCCTCGGCGACATCTTCGAGACGTTCTTCGGCGGCGGCGGCAGCCCGTTCGGGGGCCGGCCAGCGCGGGTCCGGCCGGCCCGCCTCGCGGTCAGGACATCGAGGTCGTCGTCGACATCACCTTCGAGCAGGCGGTGTTCGGCGATCAGATCGACGTCAGCCTGAAGCTGCCGGTCGCCTGCACCGACTGCGACGGCACCGGCGCCGGGAACGGCACCCAGCCGGTCACCTGCAGCGACTGCAACGGGAGCGGCCAGGTGCAGCGGGTGCGCCAGAGCCTGCTCGGCCAGATGGTCACCGCCAGCCCGTGCGGTCGCTGCGGTGGCATGGGTCAGGTGATCACCTCGCCGTGCGAGACCTGCCGCGGCCAGGGCCGGGTCACGATCGACAAGACCTACCAGGTCGATGTGCCCGCCGGCGTCGACAGCGGCTCGACGCTGCGTCTCACCGGCCGCGGTGCTGCCGGCCCACGGGGCGGCAAGTCGGGCGATCTGTACGTGCACCTGCGGGTCGCGGCGCACGAACGGTACGTCCGCGACGACCACGATCTGGTCACCGACGTGCCGATCTCGATCGCCCAGGCGGCGCTCGGCACGTCGCTCGAACTCGAGACGCTCGACGGCGCGGAAGCACCTCGTCGATCCCGGCCGGGACGCAGCCCGGGCGCGAGTTCGTGCTGCGTCAGCGGGGTGTGCCGCACCTGCGTGGCCGCGGCCGCGGCGACCTCCGAGCCCGGGTCCGCGTCGAGGTGCCGCTGAAGCTCACCGATCGCGAGCTCGAACTGCTCGGCGAGTTCGCCGAAGGGCGCGGCGAAGTCGTCGGGAATGCCAAGGAAGGTTTCTTCTCCCGGATCAAGTCGGCGTTCTCGTGACCGACTCGGCCCGACGCGCCGAGCACGAGGCGTCGAGCGCGTCGCGCTGCGACGCTCGGCGGCCCATGTCGTCGTCGACTGACGTCGGCGCGGATCGACGACGAGCGTCGTCGTGCATCGACGACGACGTCGAACACCACCTGCGCCGGGTGCTGCGCCTGCGGCCACGGCGAGACCGGTCACGGTCACCGATCTGCGCCGGCAGCTGGCGGTCGGCGACCGTGGTCGGCCGGATCGGCGATCGGCTGCAGCTCGACGCGCCCGGCCGATCGTCGATGGAGACCGATCGGCCGACCCGACCGATCACGCTGGCCGTGGCGATTCCCAAGGGCGACCGGCTGGACTGGATGGTGCAGAAGGTCACCGAGCTCGGCGTCGATCGGCTCGTGCTGCTGCACGCCGCCCGTTCGACCACGCGGTGGGACGACGCTCGAGCGGCGACGCAACTGCGATCGGCTGCGGCGGATCTCGCGTCGAGGCGTGCCGGCAGAGCCGGCGGGTGTGGGGCGTCGAGATCGACGGTCCGGTGCCCGCGCGCTCGACGTGCTGCCGGACTGCCGTGGTCGCCGAGCCGGGCGGTCGTCCGGCTCGACGTCCGACGACACCTGATCGCCATCGGACCGGAGGGCGGGTGGTCCGACGACGAGCTCGCCGCGGCTCGCGACCGGGTGTCGCTCGGCCCGAACATCCTGCGCGTCGAGACCGCGGCGGTCGCCGCGACCGCTCTCTGCGTGATCGCTTCGACCACTGACGGTGTGTACAAGTCGCTTACCGTGCGGTAACCTCACGCACGGCGGTAATGGCCGACGCGAGTCGGCCCTCAGACACATAGGCGGGTATTGGAATGACGATGATCGACGAAGATGCTCCATCGGCCTACAGCCGACAGGTCGGCGAACGCCTGCGGGTCGATCCGCAAGCAGAAGCGATTGTCGCTGCAAGAGGTCGAAGCGCAGTCCGACCAGGAGTTCAAGGCGTCGGTGCTCGGCGCGTACGAACGCGGCGAGCGGGCGCTGTCGGTGCCCCGTCTCGACCGGCTGGCGCATGTTCTACGCGGTGCCGGTCGAGCAGCTGCTGCCACGCGAGGTGTCGGGCTCGGAGGCGACCGCCGCGCTCGAGGCGCCGGCGAACAAGAAGCTGGCGATCGACGTCGTCAAGCTGGTCCAGCTGCAAGGGTGCACCGTTCGAGATGCTGTCGCGGTACCTGCGGCTGATCCAGGTGCAGCGCCAGGACTTCAACGGCCGGGTCATCACGGTCCGCGGCGACGACGTCCGGGCGATCGCGTCGATGCTCGACGTGCCGGTCGACCAGGTCGGGGCGCGCCTCGCCGCGCTCGACCTGCTGTTCAAGCCGGCCTGAGCCCGAGCGGCCGAATCGGCGCTTCGACCGTAACCGCCGCTTTGACCGAACCCGACGCTTTGATGGTGTGCGTGAACGAGTTCGGGGTGTACCTGCACATCCCGTTCTGCGCGTCGAAGTGCGACTACTGCGCGTTCGCGACGTGGACCGATCGCGCACCATCTCGTCGATCGCGTACCTCGCGGCCGTGCGCACCGAGATCGACCGCGCCGTCGGCCGACGGGATGCCGGTCGCCGACACGATCTTCGTCGGCGGTGGCACGCCGACGCTCGTGCCGCCCGACGCGCTGGCCGAGCTGATCGCATCGATTCCGCGATCGCGACGGCGCCGAGGTGACGGTCGAGTGCAACCCCGACGACGTCACGGTCGAGATGATGCGCACCTTCCGATCGGGCGGCGTGAACCGGGTGAGCATCGGTGTGCAGTCGATGTCGCCGCACGTGCTCGCGTCGCTCGGGCGCACCCACGATCCGGCCAACGTCGAGCGAGCCGTCGCGGCGATCGCGGAGTCGGGCATGCCGACGTTCAACCTCGACGTCATCTACGGCGCGGCCGGCGAGTCGATCGACGACTGGCGGCGACCGTCGAGCGAGGTGGTGGCGCTCGATCCGCCGCACGTCTCGGCGTACGGCCTGACGGTCGAGGCCGGCACGCCGTTGGCGGCCGCAGCCGGAGCGCCAGCCCGACGACGACGATCAGGCCGACAAGTACGAGATCGCCGACGAACTGCTCGAGCGCGGCCGGCCTGGCGAACTACGAGGTGTCGAACTGGGCGCGACCCGGGTCACGAGTCGCGGCACAACTTCCTCTACTGGCGCCAGGACGACTACCGCGGGTTCGGATGCGCGGCGCACTCGCATCGACGCACGGCCGTCGCTGGTGGAACGTGCGCACGCCCGATCGCTACATCGAGCTGATCGACGGCGGGTCGGTCGGCGGAGTCCGTCGGCGGAGGTGCTCGACGACGAGGCGCGCCGGGTCGAGGGCCTGCAGCTCATGCTGCGCACGCGCGACGGCGTGGCGACGCGACTCGTTCGACGCCGCCACGCTCGACCTGCTCGAGCCGATGCTCGTCCCGCACCCGGACGACGCCGGACCGCGTCGTGCTCACCCGCGCCGGCCGGCTGATGGCCAACGAGGTCTCGCGTCCGCCTCCGCTGACCCGGTCGACGGCGCAGATCGTCAGGTCGGGCGAACAGTTCGGGGAAGACCTTGGCGACCTTGGCCGTGAGGTAGTCGCCGTAGGTGCCGTCCCACGCCGTCGACGTCGGCACCGTCCCAGCGGGCGCGGTCGATCATGCTCGCGATGCTCGTCGCGTCGATCGGGAGCACCGGCACGGTGGCGTCCCACGACGGATCGAAGAAGTAGGGGAACGACAGCCGGCCCCGTGTCGACGTGTTGCGCACGCGGTGCGGCGTCGACCGGTAGCGGCCGTCGGTGAGCCGTTCGAGCATGTCGCCGAGGTTGCACACGAACATGCCGGGCGTCGGAGTCGACGTCGATCCAGCCGCCGTCGCGGCGGGCGCACCTGGAGGCCGCCGAGTTCGTCCTGGGCGAGCACGGTGAGCAGCCCGTAGTCGGTGTGCTCGGCGACACCCCAGTCGTCGGTCGCCGTCGCCGGTCGGTCGGCTCGGCGGATAGTGGAAGATCCGGAACAGCACGGTCGGGTCGTGCGGTCAGGTTGCTCGGCGAACCAGTCAGCGGGCAGGCCGAGCGCCGAGGGCGATGCCGCGCATCACCGCGCTCGGCCACCCGATCGCATCTCGTCGAGCCAGCGTCGGACCAGTCGGACCGAGGTCGGCCGGCTCGGCGGGGAAGAGGTTGGCGCCGTGCAGTGCGACGCCGGCGACGACCCGGGGGTGGTCGGCCGGGTGCTCGGCGCCGAAGTAGATGCCCTCCTTGCGATCGGGGCGACCCGACGTCAGCTCGCCGCCGACCGGGAACCACCCGCGCCACGCCCGCCCGGCGTGCGATCATGGCGATCGTCGGCCTTCTCGTCGTCGGGCAGCGCGAAGAACTCGTGCGACGCGCGTTCGAGTTCGGTCCTGCAGCGCCGGGTCGACGCCGTGGCCGACGATGCCGAAGAAGCCGATCTCGCGGCACGCCCGGTCGATCTGCGGTCGCCACGTCGGCGACGTCGAGCGCGCTCGCCGACCGGATCGAGCAAGCGGCCCGATGTCGATGATCGGCAGGTTGCCGACGGCGAGGTGGGGTGGCGGCGCTCACAACTGGTAGCGTACGGCGCCGCTACGGGCGCGTAGCTCAGTTGGTTAGAGCGCTACCATGACACGGTAGAGGTCCCGGGTTCGAGTCCCGTCGTGCCCACGAAACTCCAGGTAGATCGGGGCGCGGCTTCAGCGACAACACGCTGGCGACGTCTCTCAACAGTCTCCGCCTGTTCATCCGCGACGGTCTCGGCAGTGACGAACAATGGCTGACCGAGGTGGACCGAGAAATGCTGGAGAGCTACGTCGAACGCCGAATATCGTCGGTCTCGGCCAACTCCGCGTCGAACGACGTCCGTGCGTTCAGGTCGTTCTACAAGTTCCTCGTAGAGGACGAGGAGATCGACGTGGACCCGGCTCGACGGCCGAGCCGACCGTCTCGCGAAGGCGACGGAAAGTCCAGCACGACCACCCGATCGGTGTCGGCGTGGGCGGCGATCTGCCGTTCGATCTCGGTCTGCATCGCCGGATGGACGATGGCGTTCAGGTCGGCGAGCGCCTCGCTGGGACGGTGGAGTTTGGAGTAGCCGGCGAGGAGAGCGGCCTGAACCCGTGGTCTCTGGATTCGGGTTGCATTGCGCGCCAGGGGTGTTCATAGTGGGTCTGGACGGAGGCGATGGAGACATCGCATAGCGGAGGGCGAAGGCAATTCGCGTATGCGCAGACCCGTCTGGGCGAACCGTGTACAGAGGATTGTGAGCAATCTCCCCAACTGAAAGGGGACACACCATGGAACCGGTTCATGAGCCTTTGGACGGCATGAATCAGAAGTCACGGGTCGGGCGGCGCGAGTTCATCCGCCTCGGGGCGATCGGCGGTGCCGCGGTAGCGGCGGGCGCGGCCGCTTCGATCTGGACGCCGGGGCTGCGTCAGCGCGGTCTGTTGTCGGCTGATGGTGCGTTCGACGCGGCATCGATCGCGTGGGCGGACATGCTGTACGACGAGACGTTTCCGACGAGTCCGTTGGTGTTGAACCCGTTCAGCGAAAAGTTGCCGATCCCGGAGGCGATGAAGCCCGCGCCGTATGTGGAATGGGACAACTGGTCAGACGCACCCGGGCCGGGGCTTGGTCGGCAGAACTCGATCGGCAACGACAAGCACCAGCGGTGGTGCGACGACCCGGAGGTGGCGAGTTACGGAGGGAAGCCGATCCCGCTTGTGTACAAGATCGAGTTGAAGGTGGCGGAGCATTCGTTCACGACGTCGCAGGTACTGCCGATCAATGCGCTCGGTCAGCCGAGGGACTCGTTCGACCAATACGGCAAGAGGGTCGCCGCCGGACCGCGGTACTTGCCGCCGAGCACGATCTACGGGTTCAACGGGACGTTCCCGGGACCGATGATCAATGCCGAGTACGGCCAACCAGTCGTGGTGCGGTTCATCAACGGCCTCGGCGAGGACAACGGCTTGGATCGTCAGGACTTCGGTTCCCCGGACTATTCGTTCCTGACACATCTCCACAACGCGCACACCGCACCGGAGAGTGACGGCAATCCGCGCTACTCGAAGTTGAACGGACCGTATGCCTCCGGCTACGGGATCGGCGCGTGGGTCGACAATCTGTACTTGAACTGGCCGGCCGGTAACGACGAACGGGAGAAGCAGAGTTTCTTCTGGTTCCACGATCACCGCATGGATCACACCGGGGCCAACGTGTACAAGGGGCTGGTCGGCTTGTACCCGATCTACGACCCGGTGAAGGATTTCGGTGACGAGACCGACACGACTGGGTTGCAACTGCCGGGTCGGCGCAGGGACCACGACGGCACCTTCGATGTCGAGTACGACATTCCGTTGGTGTTCTTCGATGTGGCCCTGGATGACGGGGTCACGAATCATTTTGACATGCACGACGGCATGGGCGATTACCCCGAGGCGGGCAACCCGCGCAAGCATCCGGAGTGGTGGGGAAAGACGTTCTACAAGCATTTTCCGAACCACGGGTTCGTCGGCGACCTGTTCACCGTCAACGGCAAGGCGTATCCGGTGTTGGAGGTCGAGCGGCGCAAGTACCGGTTCCGTTTCCTCGACGCCTCGGTCGCCCGCATCTACGACTTCCAATTGATGAGCTCGACCCAGGGTCCCAAGGAGGCAAGAGCCCTGGGGTACACGGGGCAGGAGATGCAGGGCCAGCACCGGATCCCCGATGGTCAGCAGTGCATGAAGTTCACCGAGATCGCCACCGATGGTGGTCTGCTGCCGGTACCGATCCCGCGGGACAACTTCGAGCTGTGGCCGGCCCAGCGCCGCGAGGTGATCATCGACTTCACCACGTACCAGGACGGCATCACGCCGACGACACCGGGCGACGTGGTCTATCTGACGAACGTGATGAAGATGAAAGACGGTCGCATGTGGAACCGTTCGACACGCAACTTGCCCGACCCGGCCTACAAGATCCCGATGCTGAAGTTCGTCATCGGCGACCTCCCGGAGAAGACTCCTGACCCGAAGAATCCTCCGAACATGAAGGACAAGGACAAGAGCGTGATCCCCTCGGCGCTGCGAGCCCTTCCTCCGGTTCCCGCGAACTGGAAGGACCTGATGGCCAACCGGATGGTGTTCGAGGTGCAACGAGGCAGCGTTGGCGGTGAGAGCGAGTGGCTGATCAACGGTCAGGCCTTCGAGCCCGGTGAAGTGGTGCACAGCTTGAAGAACCCCGCCGGCAAGACACCCTTGGCGCAACAGCCGAAGGGCAGCTACAACCTGTGGGAACTCCGCAACGCCAGTGGTGGTTGGGTGCACCCGATGCACCTGCACATGGAAGAACATCGCGTCGTGAAGCGCAACGACAAGGTGATCACCGGGCCGACGAACGCCCGCCCCGACGGGCAGGGCAAGGAGGACGTGATCGGGCTCGATCCTGGCGAATCGGTGATCGTCTTCCGCCATTTCCGCGACTTCGTCGGCCCGTATGTTGCGCACTGCCACAACCTGGCCCATGAGGACCACGCCATGATGTTCGGCTGGGAGGTCACCCCGTAGTCCATCGCTGACGTTCGACGGCCAGGTGCCGGGACCGGCAGGTCACGCTCACGGCGCACGCGACGGGTCGGTTCGATTTTGAAGAGGATTCGACGCTGGCAAGACTTGTCGTCGTTCCGGTTGTCTGAACCGGGGTGAACGGGCGAGCGGCAGTGGGCCCGGAGCGACGACTCGGAGCATGAAATGGAGGAGCTGTGCACGCTCCTCCATCTCCGACTCAGCGGCCTGGCGGAACGCGGGCCGACCGACGAACTGATCACTGCACTGTCTCGACGCCGCTATCAGCCATCGACCGAAGTATTGCGGGGTACGAGAGGGTCAATGGCGACGTCGGGACGGCGCGTCAGCCGGTGAACCAGCCGGTGACGTCGAGCAGCACGTGGGTCGAGCCGAAGCGTGTACACCTGCGCGTACCGCCCGCGGCGACGGGGCAGACCACCGCGTTGGCGATCGTCTGGCCCTCGTAGGAGGTGTTGAGGCTCGACGACGCGCCCGGCGACGACGGGCGTGGCGGCCGAGCTGCAGGTAGCCGTCCGACGCCGCCACCGGTCGAGGTGAGGTTGCCGGCGATCGCCGACGCGCCCGGCGCGATGTCGGCGATGTTCGATGTTCACGTGACCGAACCCGACGGCGATCTCCGGTTGCGGTGCGGGCAGGCGGGTGTCGACGTTGCGCGGTCGGGTGCGATCGGCACGAACAGGCCGGCGCTGTCGTCGCGGTGCCGTCGCGTCGGTGAAATAGCCGACAACGTCGGCGAGCAGGTCGAGTGTGCCGGCGACTGTACAGGTCGGTGTACAGGTCGACCTGTGCCGCCCGTGCCGAGCGGGACCACGACGAGGTTGGCGATCGTGCGGCCCGGTTCGGGGTTCAGGTTCGAGAACGCGCCCTTGTTCACCGGCGTCGGCGCGACCTGCACGAAACCCTGTGCGGTCGGCGATGCCACGGTCACGTTCAGCACGACGGCCGAGACGCCGATGGTGGGGACGCCACCACGACCGGCGACCTGCAGGTGACGACCTGTCCGCCGGTCAGGCGGCCGCGGTGATCGGCGGCGTCGGGCAGCGACTCACAGGCGATGCCGTCGCCGTCGCCGTCGAGTTCGGCGACGTCGCCGTAGTACGGGAAGTAGATGTCGAACCAGGCCTGCGCCTCGGCCTAGGTCGCGAAGTCGCTGCAGTTCTTCGTGTTCCGACCCGGGTTCGGCGGGTGGCGCCGGCGGAGTCGAGTGTCGGCGGTGAGCGGGCGGCGTGTAGCCGATGCTGTTGCGGGTGTCGAGGATGCGCGTCGGGGTCAGCGGCACGAGCCGGCCGGCGGACGCGGTGTCGGCGGGCACGAAGTAGCCGAACACGTCGACAAGCACGTCGGTCGTGAACGTCGTGAACACGGTGACCTTGCCGCCGTCGCCGAGCGGCGCGAACGCGGCGTTCGGGATCGTCTGGCCGGCGAAGTCGAGGTTCAACGTCGAACTCGACCCGACCGCCGCCTGCCCGGTCGGAAACACCTGCAGGAATCCGTTGCCCTGCGACCGGGTGGCGGTGACGTTCAACACGACCGCGGTCGCGTTCGCGGGAACGATCGAACCCGTGATCTGGAAGTCGCGCGTGTTTCGCGTCGATCGGCGCACCCGAGCGTGTATCCGCGATGCGGGTCGGCGTGATCGCCACGTAGCTACTCGTGGCATCCGCGGCCTGGGCGGGAACGGCCGATGCGCCGGGGACGACGAAGGCTGCAACCGTCACCGCCGCCGTCACCATCGACGCGATCCGCCAACGCTTCGACTTCGCCAGCAACGGGTTTCGAGTTGTCATGTTGGCTGACGGTAGTGCACCTTCGACTGACGCTCCAATCGGTTGCCTGCAGTCGGCGCGCGTCCTGAGTTTGCCGGTGACACTGGACGATTCCCAGCGGCGCTGAGCTTCTACGCTGCCCGGAATGGCCCAGCGACGATTCGACGAGCGGCCACGGCGGCGTCGGCCGGGAGCCGGCAGGCCGCGGAAGACGACCCGGACCGGTGCGGGCCCGGTCGACGCCGAGATCGTGGGTGCGGCGGCGCACCTCTTCGCAACCCATGGCATCGGTGCCACCACGATGGCCCAGATCGCCGAGGCGGTCGGGCTCGAGGTGTCGTCGATCTACTACTACTTCAGCAGCAAGCATGAGGTGCTCGAACGCATCGTGGTCGACGTCAACCGTGTCCCGTTGCGAATCGCGGCCGACGTGCAGCTCGAGTTCCCCGACGCGGCTCGCCGGCTCCATGCGTTCATCCGACGCGACGTCGCCGCCCTCTGCGACTTCCCCTTCGACTTCAACGAGATCCACCGCCTCGCCCGAGACGACCGCGGCAACTTCACCCGCTACTGGGCCGACCGCGAGCAGTTGCTCGTCGAGGTCGAGGCGATCGTGCGGCAGGGGATCGACGATGGTGTTTTCGGGCCGGCCGACCCGGAACTCGACCGCGCTGACCGTCCTGGCGAACGACGAGGCGGTGCAGAACTGGTACCGGCCGTCGACCGGCGAGACGGCCGCTCGGCTGTCGCCCGAGCAGATCGGTTCGTACGTCGCCGATCTCGCGTTGCGTGGGCCGCTCGTCGATGTGGACGCTGATCGACGGCGTGCGAAACGACACGGCGCACGCCGCCGGCTGAGCGTGCGCACCCCCGAAATCTGGTCGAAACGAGTCGTTCTCGGCCGCTTATTTCGAATGACATTCGATTGAAACGAGGCCCTTCTAGGTTGGCGCCCCCGACCACGACCTTGGAGGGTGATCACGAATGAACCGCTCGACACGATTCGCCGCGGCATTGTCAGTTCTGGTGCTGATCGCGGCCGCGTGCGGCAGCGACGACGACTCGTCCGCCGAGACAACCCCCGGCACGGCGACGGACGCGACAGCGGCCGTGCCAGCCGACACCGGCGCGGCCGACACCGACACCGACGCCACCGACCCAGGCACCACGGAGCCGGTCGACACACAGGCGAGCACGGCGTCGAGCGACCCCGAGCCGACCGATTCGGGAGCGGTCGACACCATCAAGGTGGGCTACTCCGCTTGGCCGGGGTGGTTTCCCCTGGCGGTCGCCGAGCAGGCGGGCATCTTCGAGAGGTCGGCCTCGACGTCGATCTGGTCTACTTCGCCGACTACATCGCCAGCATCGACGCGATGGCCGCCGGTGAGCTCGACTTCGTGACCCAGACCCTGAACGACACGATGGCCAGCGTCGCATTCGGCAGCGAGCAGGTGATCGTCGCGGTGAACGACAACTCGACCGGCAACGACAAGATCATCTGCGATGCCTCGATCAACTCGATCGAGGACATGGCCGGGAAGACCGTGGCGGCCGAGGCAGGCGTCGTCGACCATTTCCTGCTCGTGCAGGGCCTGGAATCCGCCGGCATGACCGAGGACGACATCGACTTCCGTGGTGTGCTCACCGATGCCGCGGCGGCCGGTTTCGCCGGTGGTGAGTTCGACTGCGTCGGCGTGTTCGCACCGTTCTGGATCACCGCACTCGAACGGGAGGGCTCGCACGAGGTATTCAGTTCGGCCGACTTCCCGGGTCTCATCCCCGATCACATCGTGGCCACGCGCGACATCGTCGACGGCAACCCCGCGGCGGTGCAGAAGCTCGTCGACGCCTGGTACCTGACGCTCGAATACATGGAGGCGAACCCGGCGGAAGCGACCGAGATCATGGCCGGCGTCGCCGAGACGTCGATCGAGGAGTACGAGCAGTTCGCCGAGGGCACCACGCTGTTCAGCGCCGAAGAGGCACTCGCCGCCTTCCAACCCGGCGACGACACGACCTCGCTCCAGCACACGGCCGAACTGATCAACCCGTTCCTGGTCGACTCCGGGTTCACCGAAGCGGAAGCACCGCTCGACGGCCTGTTCGACGCCAGCTTCACCCAGGACTGGGTCGACCGGATGGGCGACTGAGCGGCAGCGTCAGGACGTCGACTCGACTCCGACCATGGCCGGCCACGTCGTTGTGACCCGATTCGGGATGTTCCACCTGTCGGAACTCGACGCCGACCGGGACTCACGCGACCCCGATCGCGCCACGACGGCATCGGACGGGATCCAGGCGATCCGGGGGGAGCGTCCGACTCGCCGGATCGTCGGGCGACACGAGGCCGCGGCCATCGGCAGGGTGACATCTTCCGCCTCCGCGGCGATGTTCCCAAACGGGTCCGGTGGATCGGTGCCGGAATCGGGATCGCCACCATCCTCGCGCTGTGGATTCTCACCTCGACGCTCTGGTCGGGCGAGGGTTTCTCGGTGCCGACGATCACGGCGACGTGGAACGCACTGGTGGAGATGTGGCGGGAAGGTGTGCTGTGGCCGGATTTCGTGGCCAGTTCCGAGCGAGTCCTGATCGGGTACTCGATCAGCCTCCTGATCGGGATGTCGGTCGGACTCCTCATCGGCAGCTTCGCCAGCGTGAACGCGTTCTTCGAACCACAGATCGGATTCCTGCGGTACATCCCGGCCACGGCGCTCGTACCCCTGCTGATCATCTGGCTCGGGATCGACGAGGCGCCGAAGATCACGCTCGTGATCGTCGGGACGGTCTTCTACAACATCCTGATGGTCGCCGACGTCGCGCGGGCCGTCCCGAACGAGTTGATCAAGGCGTCGTACACGCTCGGCGCTCGCCGGTGGACCGTCATGCGGCGCGTGGTCTTCCCGCACTCGTGGCCGGGCATCGTCGACGTCGCCAGGATCAACCTGGCCGCGGCGTGGCTCATGCTCGTGGTGGCCGAGTTGCTGGCCGCACAGGAGGGTTTGGCGTTCCGGATCATCCGGGCCCAGCGCTTCCGCCGCATCGACCGCATGTTCGCCTTGCTCCTGGTGTTCGGCGTGCTCGGCATCGTGAGTGACATGGCGCTGCGCATGCTGCGGAACCGGACGGCGCGTTGGGCGAGGGACGACTGATGTCATCGCCTGCCGCAGTTCCCTCCAGCCGACCGGCGCCGCCGCGCCTGACGGTGCGCGGGCTCGTGAAGGACTTCGCCGGTCGCCGCGGGGAGACCATCCGCGCCATCGACCATGTCGATCTCGACGTGGGGATCGGCGAGTTCGTCTGCCTGATCGGTGCGTCGGGCTGCGGCAAGTCGACGCTGCTGAACATCGTCGGCGGTCTCGAGTCCGCCACCGACGGCGTTGTCGCCGTCGACGGCGAAACGGTCGTCGGCCCCGGACCCGACCGGGGGATGGTGTTCCAGGCGTACTCGCTCTACCCGTGGAAGACGGTTGGCGACAACATCGCGTTCGGACTCGAACTCGCCGGCATGGCGCGTGCCGAACGTCGTGAGCGTGTCGAAGAACTGCTCGGGATCATGGAGCTCACGCGCATTCGCCGATCACCTGCCGAAGCAGCTGTCCGGCGGGATGCGCCAGCGCGTCGCCATCGCCCGGGCGCTCGCCCCGCAGCCCGATCTGCTCCTGCTCGACGAGCCGTTCGGTGCGCTCGACGCGATCACGAAGCGGAGCATGCAGGAGTTCATCCGGACGGTCTGGCTCCGCACCGGCGTCACGATCCTGATGGTGACCCACGACGTCCCCGAGGCGATCTACCTGAGCCAGCGGATCTCCGTGATGACGCCGCGGCCGGGGCGGATCGCGACGACGATCGAGGTGCCGTTCGGCGCGGTGCGAGGCCCGTCCGTGAAGCGCGATGCCCGCTTCCTCGACCTGGTCGACGAGATCGAAGACCTGCTGCAGACGCGCCCCGAGGAATCGGCCACATGAACTCGATCGACACAGCGACCACCCACGGCGCCCGCGACCACGCCCGCGCCCAGGCGGCTGCGGCGGCCGAGCGATTCAGCCGGTCGGTACCACCGGGTGAACCCGGGGTGCTCTGGCGCGAGACGGTCGAGGCGGGCAACTACGCCACTCGGGTGCTGCCCCGCGGGGCGCGCCTGACGTTGCGCGACCCCGAGGGCGACACGTCGGTGCAACTGCTCGTGTTCAACCATCATCAGCGCGCCGAGCGGCTCAACGTGCCCGACACCGTGAAGGTCCAGTGGCAGGCCTACCTCGGCGCGGGCCGGCTGTTGCTGTCGGACATGGGCCGCGTCCTCATGTCGTTCGAAGCCGACAGCAGTGCCGGCCACGACACGTTCAACGCGATGTCGAACCGATCCTGGAACGACGCGAAGTACGGCGATGGAGCTGTCCACGGGTTCGCGCCGAACGCACGCGACCGCTTCGCCGTGGCGCTGGCGAAGGAGGGGCTCGGCCGCCGCGACATCGGCCCGTCGGTGAACCTGTTCAAGCCCGTGTTCGTCGAGGCCGACGGATCGTTCACCTGGCGCGGCTCGACGCCGCAACCAGGATCGGAAGTGGTGCTCCGCGCCGACATGGACGTGCTCGTGGCACTGACGGTGACGCCCCACGTGCTCGATCCCCGAACGGAGTACACGGTCAGTCCGCTCGAGATCACCGCCGTCACCGGCGTCCCCGCCGGCGCCGACGATCCGATCCGCACCGCGACACCCGAGGCGCAACGGGCGTTCGAGAACACCGACGACTGGCTGCTGACCCGGCGCGGGCACGCGGGCGAGGCGGGCGCGCGATGAGCCGCTCTGTCCGAGTGGTGCTCGACGACACGGTCGAAGCGCGGGCGCCGTGGTCGCACGTCGTGCTCACCGGTCAGTCATTGCGGATCGTCGATCTCGAGGGCAACCAGGCCGTCGACTTCCTGTTGTATTCGGCCCACGATTCCGTCGAGCGCTACAGCGCCGCCGACACCATGACCGCCCAAGGCAACGTGTACCTCACGACCGGCTCGGTCCTGCGCTCGAACGAGGGCAACCCGATGATGACCCTGACCGGGTCGACCGTCGAACGCCACGACACCGTCGGTGGGGCGTGCTCGCGGGAGTCGAACTCGCTCCGCTACGGGCATCACACGAACCACCAGCACGCATGCGTCGACAACTTCCTCCATGAGCACGTCCGCCGCGACATGGGCAAGCGCGACATGGTGCCGAACATCAACTTCTTCATGAACGTCCCCGTCGAACCGGACGGCAGCCTCGGCATCGTCGACGGCATCTCGGCGCCGGGCCTGTACGTGGAGCTGCGCGCCGAGATGGACGTGATCGTGGTCGTGTCCAACTGTCCCCAGATCAACAATCCGTGCAACGGATTCGCGCCGTCGCCGGTGCGGATGATCGTGACCGAACCCGCCTGAACGCCATGGGGTCACGTCCATTCGAGCGCGTGCTCGTCGCCAACCGCGGGGAGATCGCCTGTCGCATCATCTCCACCCTCGATCGGCTCGGCATCGAGTCGGTCGCGGTCCACTCCGACGCCGATCGTGGCTCGTTGCATGTGGCCATGGCCTCGATCGCCGTGCCCTTGGGCGGGTCGGCGCCGGCAGAGAGTTATCTGCGCGGCGAGGCGATCATCCGGGCCGCGATCGACACGGAGGCGGACGCGATTCATCCGGGCTACGGCTTCCTCTCGGAGTCGGCCGAGTTCGCGGCGGGCTGTGAAGCGGCCGGGATCGTCTTTCTCGGTCCCACGCCCGAGCAGATCCGGCAGTTCGGTGCGAAGCACGTCGCTCGTGAACTTGCCGCTCGGGCCGGCGTCCCGCTCGTGCCGGGCAGTGGGCTGCTCGACGACGTGGAGGCGGCACGGCGCGCCGCCGAACAGATCGGATTCCCGTTGATGTTCAAGGCGTCGGCGGGCGGGGGAGGGATCGGGCTACGGCGCTGCGACGGCCCCGACGAGGTCGAGACGGCCTTCGACAGCGTGCGCCGACTCGCCGCCGCGAACTTCGGTGACGCCGCGGTGTTCGCCGAACGGTTCGTCGAACGGGCACGCCACATCGAGGTGCAGATCGCCGGTGACGGCCTCGGCGCGGTGGTCGATCTCGGCGAACGTGACTGTTCCGTGCAGCGCCGGCACCAGAAGGTGATCGAGGAGGCGCCGGCGCCCGGAATCTCCGACCGACTGCGCGAACGGCTCCGTCGGCAACGCGCGCGCCCTCGCCGAATCCGTCGACTATCGATCGGTCGGCACGGTCGAGTTCATCGTCGACGCCGACACCCTCGATCGCGACGACGGTGGCGACGCGTGGTTCCTCGAGGTCAACACCCGACTCCAGGTGGAGCACGGGGTGACCGAGCTGGTGCGCGGGGTCGACCTGGTGGAGTGGATGCTGTGCCTCGGTGCGGGCGAACAACCCGAGGGGTTCGACTCGGTGGCCGGTCCATCCGGGTGGGCGATCGAGGCACGGCTGTACGCGGAGGACCCCCTCGACCATGCCACACCGAGCGCCGGGCTGGTCACCGAACTGGTCGTGCCGGCCGACGTCCGTTTCGACACGTGGGTCGACGCCGGCACGACGATCACCCCCTTCTACGACCCGCTCATCGGCAAGCTGCTCGTCCACGGCCCGACCCGCCGGGAGGCGATCGCCGCGCTCGGCGAAGCGCTGGCCGCGACGAGGATCGGTGGCATCACGACGAACCGCGACCAACTCGCGGCCGTCGCCAGCAGTGCCTGGTTCGCCGACGCGACGATGACGACGACGTCGCTCGACGGATTCCTCCCGACGAGCGCGGAGATCAAGGTGCTCGACGGTGGACTGTTCACGACGGTGCAGGACCTTCCCGCCCGCCTCGGCTACTGGGACGTGGGCATCCCTCCGTCCGGGCCGATGGACGATCGATCGCACCGCCTGGCCAATGCCCTGCTCGGCAACGCCGAGAGCGCACCGGCACTGGAGATCACGTTGCTCGGGCCGACCATCGAGTTCCGCGAGGCGACCTCGATCGTTTTGGGCGGTGCGGACTTCGGGGCGCGCCTCGACGGCGAGTCGGTGCCGATGTGGACGGTCGTCGACGTCGATCGCGGCAGCCGGCTCGAGCTGGGCCGCTGCGTTGGCCCGGGGATGCGCGGCGTGGTCGCGGTGGCGGGCGGGTTCGACGTTCCGCAACATCTCGGCAGTGCGTCGACGTTCGTGCTCGGCGGATTCGGCGGTCACGCGGGTCGCGCGTTGCGGGCCGGTGACGTGATCCCGATCGCCGGAGGGGCGCGTCGTGGTCACGACCGCCGGGTCGGCCGTGCCGGTCGAACGGCGGCCGGTGCTCACCAACGAATGGGAGATCGGCGTGCTCGCCGGGCCCCACGCGGCGCCCGACTACTTCACGCCGGCCGACATCGAGATGCTGTACGGCACGGCGTGGGAGGTCCACCTCAACTCCGACCGCACGGGGATCCGGCTCATCGGCCCTGCTCCGCAATGGGCGCGTCCCGACGGGGGAGAGGCAGGGCTGCACCCGTCGAACATCCACGACAACGCGTACGCCGTCGGCACGATCGACTTCACCGGCGACATGCCGATCGTGCTCGGACGTGACGGCCCGAGCCTGGGCGGATTCGTCTGCCCGGCCACCATCGCCGAGCACGAATTCTGGAAGATCGGCCAAGCGCGGGCCGGCGACATCGTCCGGTTCGTCCCCCTCGACCACGAGGCTGCCCGCTCGTCCGCGCCCGTGCGCCGCGCCCTCCCTCGCCCGCTCGACCCAGTGCTGTTCCGGCAGGAGGCCACGGTCGACCACCCCGGCATGACGATTCGGCGCGACGGTGATCGCAATCTGCTCGTCGAGTACGGCGACAACGTGCTCGACCTGCTGCTCCGCCTGCGCGCCGGGGCGCTGATGGACACGCTCCGGGACGAGACGGGCGCGGCGGCCGAGCCCGTGGCGGAGCTCGTGCCGGGGATCCGCTCCCTGCAGGTCGGCTTCGACCCCGATCGCGCCAGCCCTGGCGAGATGATCGACCTGATCGTCCGGCTCGATGACGCCCTCGGTGACATCTCCGACCTCGAGGTCCCCAGCCGCATCGTGCGGCTGCCGCTCTCCTGGGACGACCCGGCGACCCGGCTGGCGACCGAGCGCTACATGCAGAGCGTCCGCGCCGACGCGCCCTGGTGCCCGTGGAACCTCGAGTTCATCCGCCGGATCAACGGCCTCGGCTCCGTCGACGACGTGAAGCGCATCGTGTTCGACGCCAGCTATCTCGTGCTCGGACTGGGCGACGTGTATCTCGGCGCACCCGTCGCGACCCCGATCGATCCGCGGCACCGCCTGGTGACGACGAAGTACAACCCGGCGCGCACCTGGACCGCCGAGAACTCGGTGGGGATCGGTGGTTCGTACCTGTGCATCTACGGGATGGAAGGCCCCGGGGGCTACCAGTTCGTCGGCCGCACGGTGCCGATCTGGGACCGCTGGGGCCGGCGGACCAGTCGTGGTCGTCACGGCGACGCCGCGCTCGGCGGCGCTGTTCTGGGCGACGCCATGCCGGGCGGCGAAGGTCCGCCGTGGCTCCTCCGCTTCTTCGACCAGATCCGTTGGTACGAGGTCGGCGCGGACGAACTGCTCGAACTGCGGGCGGATGTCGAGGCGGGCCAGTTCGCCTTCGACATCGAGCCGACGACGTTCTCGGTGGCCGACCACCTTCGCGACCTGGCCCGCGACGAGGACTCGATCCGTGAGTTCACCACGACGCGCAATGCGGCCTTCGAGGCGGAGCGTCGCCGGTGGGCCGCCGCCGGCATCGAGATGACCGCGACGAACGACGTCGCCCCGATCGTCCACGACACCCGACCGGTCCCCGAGGGAACGATCGCGGTGCTCGCGACCGTCTCGGGCATGGTGCGCACCACGATCGATCCCGGAGCGAGCGTGGCCGCCGGTGAAGTCGTCGCGGTGATCGAAGCTATGAAGATGGAAACAGGTCAAGTGACTCCGACCGCCGGCATCGTCGCCGACATCCGGGTGATCCCCGGTGAGGTCGTGGCCGCGGGAGGGGTACTGGCCGTGATCGACCCGAAGGGGACACCGTGACAAAGACGTCGCAGACCACATTGCTCGAGGAGTTGGCCGAAGCGTCACCGACGGAGCGGGTCGCTGCCGCCTTCGACGCCGTGGCGGCGATCGACGACCCCGCCGTGTTCATCGCCACGGCCGACCGCGACCGTGCGCTCGCGGCGATCGACGAGACACTCCCGCTGGCCGGGCTGACGTTTGCGGTGAAGAACAACATCGACGTCGACGGCTTCGACACGACCGCCGGGTGCCCGTCGTACGCATTCCGTCCCGATCGATCGGCCACCGTCGTGCGCCGGCTGATCGAGGCGGGGGCCACCTGTGTCGGAGTCACGAATCTCGACCAGTTCGCCACGGGACTCGTCGGCACGCGCAGCCCCTACGGCGTGCCGCGCAACCCGATCGACGCTCGGCTGGCGCCCGGCGGATCGTCCTCGGGATCGGCGGTGGCGGTGGCCCGCGGGCTGGTCGACTTCGCGCTGGGCACCGACACGGCCGGCTCCGGGCGCGTCCCGGCCGCGCAGAACCGGATCGTCGGCGTGAAGCCGACGCGTGGGCTGCTCCCGATGACCGGCGTGGTGCCGGCCGTGCGATCGATCGACTGTGTGTCGATCTTCGCCCGGTCCGTGGGCATGGCGGCGCGGGCGCTCGACGTCGGCGCGGGGTTCGACGACGCCGACCCGTGGTCCCGTCGCGCCGCCGCAGCACCACTCACGATGCCCACCCTCGTCGTCGGTGTCCCGGCGATCGACGCAGCCTTCCGCTCCTCGCAGGATGCGGCCGCGTGGCGATCGTCGGTCGCCGCGCTCGGCATGCTCGACCACGTCGAACTGGTGGATGTCGACATCGAGCGCGTTGCTCGAGGCCGGCGACCTGCTGTACGGCGGGCCGTGGGTGGCGGAGCGCTACGCCGCGGTCGGTTCGTTCCTCGACACCGAACCATCCGATGCCGATCCGACCGTGTCGGGCATCATCCGCGCGGCCCGACGCCACTCGGCGGTCGACGCGTACACCTCGGGCTACCGCCTCGCCGAGATCGCCCGCCGTGCCGCCGAGATGTGGACGGTCGCCGACGTGCTGATGGTCCCGACCACGTCCGGCGTGGCCACCCTGCAAGAGGTTGCCGCTGATCCGGTCGGCCGCAACAACGAACTCGGACGTTTCACGAACGGAGTGAACCTCCTCGATCAGAGCGCCGTTGCCCTCCCCGGCTGCGACCGCTCCGACGGTTGGCCGTTCGGTGTGTCGCTGATCGGCCGAGCATGGGCCGAGCCGACACTGATCGACCTGGCCGCACGGCTGGGCGGCGAGAGCGACGGGCTCGATGTCGCACCGTTCGCCGGGCCGTCGACGGTCGACATCGTGGTGGTGGGCGCACATCTGCGGGGCCAGCCGCTCAACTGGCAGGTGGCCGATCGTGGCGGGCGCTTCGTTCGGGCGGCGGCGACCGCGCCGGTGTACCGGCTGTATGCGATGAGCGGCTCAGCGCCGATGCGACCGGCGCTCGTCCATGTCGGCGCTGATGGCGGTGGCGCTTCGATCGAGGTGGAGGTCTGGCGGCTTCCGTCGGCCGAGGTCGGTGCGTTCATGCTGCAGATCGCTCCGCCGCTCGGGCTCGGTCGGGTCGAGTTGGCCGACGGCACGCAACCGACGGGCTTCATCGCCGAACCCCGCGCTGTCCGCGGCGCCGCCGACATCACGACCCACGGCGGCTGGCGGGCGTTTCTCGCAACTGGCGATCGCTCCCTCTAGACAGCCGCGGCCGATCGGTGCAGGATCGCGCCATGGACCCGGAGCTTCGACGACTGGAATCCGACGAGGTGGAGGCGGCGGTTGCCGAACTCGATGGATGGACGGTGACCGACGGAAAGCTGTGCCGCCGGTACGTCTTCACCGACTTCGTGGAGGCGATGGGTTTCATGATGCAGGCGGCGATCTGGGCCCAGGTGCTCGACCACCATCCCGACTGGTCGAACATCTACAAGACGGTGGACATCGAACTGGAGACCCACGATGTCGGCGGCATCAGCACGCTCGATCTGCAACTCGCCCGGAAGATGAACGAGATCGCCGACCTCCCGCCGGCCTGAACTTCTGCCGCACAGCTGCGCGCGGGCATTGACTCATTGGTAAGTGATCGCTAACGTATTCGTCATGCACCCGCTCGACGCCGTCTCCGAGCCGAGGCGGCGCGAAATCCTCGCCCGTCTCGCCGAACTGGGGGAAGCGCCGGTGGGGGCGATCGCCGAGACCGTCGACATCACCCGTCCCGCCGTGTCGCAACACCTGAAGGTGTTGAAGGACGCCGGGATCGTCACCGAACGACGCTCTGGACGGGAGCGTCTCTACCGGATCAACCCCGACGGTCTCAGCCGGGCCCGGGCGGCCATCGAAGTGTTCCTCATCAACGAACTCGACGACCTCGAGTCGTCGGCGCGGGCCCAGAGCCGGCGCACGACCGAAGTCGAGTCCTGACCACCACTGACTCAAGGATCCGCCATGACCGATCAAGCCACACAACTCGCCCCCGTCGTCTTCGAACGAATCATCGATGCCACGCCCGACGAGGCGTTCGCGCTGTTCACCGAGCCCGAACGGCTGCGACGGTGGAAGGCGATCAGCGCGGCCGTCGATCTGCGGATCGGCGGCGACTACCGGCTGACCGTCACACCCGGCCACATCGCGTCTGGCACGTTCACCGAGATCGAACCCGGTCGCCGTGTCGTCTACACGTGGGGTTGGGTCGGCTCGGACGATCTTCCCCCTGGCGCGTCGACGGTGCTGGTCGACATCGAACCGGCGGGGGACAAGACGCTCGTGCGGGTCACCCATCGAGGCCTGTCCGCCGATCAGGCCGTGAGTCACGGTGCGGGCTGGACGCACTACCTGGAGCGGCTCGGTGACGTGACCGCCTCGGGCGACGCCGGCCTCGATCCGTGGGCCGCGGGCCCGGACGAGCTCGACCATCTCGCGGCGGTGGAAGCGAGCTGGGCGTTGTGCAGCCACGTGATGGAGCAGTTCGCGCCCGAGCATCGCGAGCTGCCGACGCCGTGCGCCGACTACATGGTGCACGAACTCGTGGAACATCTGCTCGGCAGCGTGCGGGCGCTCGGGGCAATGGCGGGCGCCGAGATTCCCGACGAGATCGACGCGCCGTCGGCGGAGGACAAGGTGGCGCAGGCGACGGAGTCGGCACTCGCCGCGTGGCGCGAACGCGGCGCTGACGGCGACGTCCCGTTCGGCAACGGCACGGCGCCGGCGACGGTGCCGATCGGCATCCTCGGCATCGAGTTCTTCGTCCACGCCTGGGACTTCGCACAGGCCATCGACCAGCCGTTCACGGCGCCCGCGCCGCTCACCGCGTTCGTCACCGCCCGAGCCGAGGAGATCATCCGGCCCGAAGCCCGCGGTGAGGGCAAGCTGTTCGCGGCGATCGCCACACCGGGCCACGACGACGCGATCTCTGCGCTCATGGCCTTCACCGGGCGCGCCGCCTGACACCTCGCCCACCACCCGCCGAACCGAACACCACACGACAGGAGACGATCATGCCGAAGTACCTCTTCACCTACCACGGCCCAGGAATGCCCGATGGCGCGGACGAGCAGGCGGCCGAGATGGCCGCGTGGGGCGAATGGATGGGCACGCACGCTGCGGCCTTCGTCGACGTGGGTGCGCCCGTCGGGGGGACGAAGACCGTGAGCGCCGATCGGATCACCGATGGCGGTGGCAGCAATCCGGCGACGGGTTACAGCCTCGTCGACGCCGCCGACATCGATGCGGCCACGGCGATAGCCAAGGGATGTCCCGTCACACGCGGGGGTGGCACCGTCGAGGTCGGAGAGGCCTTCGAAGTCTCCACGTGATTTCCCGACCTGCTCGGCGTGCGTAGCGACGCCGCATGAGTCCTGGTCGGGTCCCCGCGATCAGGTGTCGCGGCAGAACTGGGCGATGCTCGCCGCCGTGTCGCGGCTCACGTCCGGGCAACTCACCACGAAGATCTCGGTGCCGTGGATCGTGCCCATCATCTGCCGGCAGCGCGCCGGAACACCGGCCCGCACGAGCAGGCGGTAGAACTCGATGCCCTCGTCACGCAGCGGGTCGCACTCGTTGACGCTGATCACCGTCGGCACGAGCCCTCGCACCTCGTCCTCGTCGGCGAACGACGGCCAGGCGAGCGGGTTGCCGGCATCGAATTCCTCGATGCCGTAGGCGATCCGGCCTCGATTGTTGTGCAGATCGAGCAGGATGCCGTTGTTCTCGATCGACGACGGGAACCGGTCCTGCGGCCACTCGCCGGCGATGTACGGACACAGGGCGTACAGGCCCGAGATCAGGCCGATGTCGCCGTCGCGCTTCAGCTTGAGCCCGGTGGCGAGCGTGAGGTTGCCACCGCCGCTCTCGCCGGCGACGATCAGGTGGTCGACGTCGATCCCGAGCTCGCCGGCGTGCTCGCGGACCCATTTCAGCCCGGCCACGCAGTCGTTGAGCCCGGCCGGGAACGGCGCCACCTCGGGTGCCGAGGAGGCCACGAGCGCATTGCGGAAGTCGACCATCGCGACGGCCACGCCCTGCGCGGCGATCACCCGACCCCACGCCCGGTACATGCCGTCGAAGCACGACATGGTCTGCATGCCGCCGCCGTGGATGTAGTACACGCACGGGAGCGGATCGGCCGACTCCGGCCGGATGAACTGGATCTTGACCGTGTTGCCGTCCGGCTCGGACACGAACTCGTGGGTACTCACGGTCAACCCGGTCGACGGCGCGACCTCCTCGTTGTCGAGCGTGTCGAGCACCCCCGTCATGGCGGCCTGCATCGCCCGCGCGTCGGGCGTGTTGACCTCGGCGAGCAGGTCATCCCGATTGGCGATGTCCGATTGCGGCCCGCTGGGCATCATGCCCATGAGCGCCTTGATGCGTGGATCGATCCGCGGATCACTGACGATCTTGCTCATTCGTGGTTCCCCCTGTTCGGCCGACCCCAGTCTGGCAGACCGCGGTGGCGGTCAGTGCTCGCAAGGCGACGATCACTCGACACGCCGATCCACGCCCGCCATCGGCAGATTCGCGGTCCGACTTGAGCATCCGTCATGAAATCGACACAGAGAGCCCGATGGCACCCGTCCGGCGTGCGGTGTGCGTCAGACGGTGATGTCGAACAAGGCCCGCGCGTTGTCACCGACGAACTGTCGCCGCTGATCGGCGGGGAACGACGACACCAACTCGTTGAGGTCGTCGACGTATTCGGGCGTGTGGTCAGCGTGGGGGAAGTCGCTCGCCCACAGGAACCGCTCGACGCCGTAGCGCTCGGCCAGCGCTGGGATCATCCGCTCGTCGGGATCGCAGCTGATCCAGCAGCGTTCCCGGAAGTAGTCGCTCGGCTTGTGCTCGAGCGGCACGCGGTCGCCGATGAACGTGTGGCCGTACACGGCGTCGATCCGGTCGAGCCAGTAGCCGATCCATCCGCCGCCCGATTCGAGCACGAGCACCTTCAACTGCGGGAACTTGTCGAAGACGGCGTAGTCGAACAAGGTCGTGAATTGATGACGTACGCCGTCGGATGCGGTCACCGACGCGAGCAGCCGGAGCTGCTTCACGTTCTCCCAGGTGCCCATCCGCTCGCCCTTGGTCCATTGCGGCTCGAATGTCGGATGGATGGCGAACGGCACGCCCAGATCCTGCGCGGCGGCGAACACCGGGTCATGATCGGGATGCCCGAGCGGCTTCGCGTCCTGGGTGAACGGCGCGACGTAGCAGCCCTTCGCCCCGTCGGCGACCGCCCGTTCCAACTCGCGGGCCGCGGCAGCGGGATCGGACAGCGACAGGTGGGCGGTCGGCACCAAGCGGGGCGATCCCGAGCAGAACTCGCAGATCCAGCGGTTGTAGGCGGTCGTGTAGGCCTGGCACAGCTCGGGATCCTTCAGCTCGGCCTCCCACAGCAGACCGACCGTCGTGTACAGGATCACGGCGTCGAGACCCTCGGCGTCGAGCAACTCGAGCCGCTCGTTCGGATCCATGCTGCCGAACGGGGCCTCGCCGACGTACGTGCGCGCCGGGTCCTTCTGGATCGCCGGCAGGTCCGGCGCGCCCATCGCACCGAGCGTCGCCGGGAACCCCCGCCGGCTCATCATCGATCGCTGGCCGCCGATCTCCAACTCCTCGAGACCCTGCTCGTCGAGCCGGAACCGCAACGCCCGGTCGCGGTACTTCGGGTCGATGTAGTCCTCCCAAATGGTGGGTGGTTCGAGGATGTGGCCGTCGGCGTCGATGGCGCCGGCGTGCTCGATCCGACCCGTCTGGTGCATCGCCTTGCTCATCGTCGTCCTTCTCGCTTTCTGTGTCTGGCGATCGGTGCCGATCGTTTCATGTTCAGACCATGGTTTGTCCGGCGCTGACGTTCATCGCCTCGCCGGTGACCCCCGTCGCGTCGTCCGACAACAGCCAGCAGATCGCCGAGGCGATCTCGTCGGCCGTCTGCAGCCGCCGCAGCGGAATCTCGCGGGCGAGGAAGGCGTCGAGCCCCTCCTCGCCGCCGATCATCGTGAGGAACATGCCGTTCGGGTTCGTCAGGTCGGTGTCGACCGTGCCGGGACACACGGCGTTGACCGCGATTCCCGACGGGCCGAGCTCGATCGCCATCGCCTGGGTCAGCGAGATCACCGCGGCCTTGGCTGCCGAGTAGGTGCCGATCATCGGGAATGCCTTCTTGCCGGCCTGGCTCGACACGTTGCAGATGCGCCCCGGCACGTTCGCTGTGAGCATCCGCGACGCACAGGCTTTCGACACGAGCCAAGTGCCGGTGACGTTGACCTCGAACACGCGGCGGAACTCGCCGGCGGGTAGGCCGACGAGGGGTCCGAGACCGAAGCCGGGGCCGCTTCCACCCGCCACGTTGGCGACGAGGGTGATCGTGCCGAGGGCCGAGGTGGCGGCGCTGACGGCGTCTTCGACCGCGGCCTCGTCGGACACGTCGGCACGAACACCGACCGCCTTGCCGCCGAGCGCCTCGATCTCGGCCACCAGGCTGTCGAGATCGTCCGACGACGCCACCCCGTGGAACGGCGCGTCGTCGTAGTTGCGGGCGATGTCGAGACAGGCCACGGCGGCACCGTCGCGAGCGAGGCGCAGGGCCGTTGCCCGGCCGATACCGCGCGGACGAGCGGCTCCCGTGACGAGTGCCGTCGCGCCCGCGAACCGGGTCACGACCAGGGATCCTCGGCCCGCACCGCATCGAGGAACGCGATGAGTGCATCGTTGACCGGCCCCGGCGCCTCCTGCTGCACCCAGTGCCCGGCACCGTCGACGATCACGTCACCGCGGTGATCGGACAGGAACGCCGCGCCGACGCTCGGCGGCGACATGATCAGCACCGGGTCGGCGCTCCCACCGATGAAGAGTGACGGAATCTCCACCTTGGCCCCGTCGAGTTGCGGGGTGAGCTCCCAGTTGCGGTCGAAGTTGCGGTACCAGTTGAGGCCGCCGGTGAAGCCGGTCTGCCGGAACGTGTCGATGTAGTGGTCGAGTTCGTCCTGGCTCAGCCAGTCGGGGAGGCCGTCGGGTTCGGGGATGCGGTCGACGAAGCCGCGGCCGTCGAGGGCGAGAGCATTCGGATCTGGCGTGCCGGTCGTGGCCATCCCTGCCAGGAGGCGTCGCATCGTGCGCGCCGGGTCGTTCACCGAGTTCCGCGTCGGCGGGCCCGGGCTCCTGGAAGTACACGATGTAGAAGAAGTTCTCGGCGAACACGAAACGCATCGCCTCGATCGGCGGACGGTCACCGCGGGGGAGGAACGGCACGCTCATCCCGACGACGCCGGCGAGGCGCTCGCGGTGCAGGAGCGCGGTCTGCCAGGCGACCATCGATCCCCAGTCGTGCCCGACGACCACGGCCCGCTGCGCGTCGATGTCGTCGAGCAGGCCGATCAGGTCGCCGGTGAGGGCGATGATGTCGTAGTCCTCGATCGCTTCCGGGCGTGAAGACCCGCCGTAGCCGCGCTGGTCCGGGACCAGAACGCGGTAACCGGCGTTCGACGAGCGCCGGGATCTGGTGCCGCCACGAATACGCAAGTTCGGGGAACCCGTGAGCGAGGATCACCGGAGGACCATCGCCCTCGTCGATCACGGCGAGATCGACCCCGTTCGTGGAAATCGTGCGCGTCGTCAGGTTCATCGGCCGGTCCTCATGGCCGACGAGTGTGCTCGCGGTTCTCGATACCCGACGAGTCGGAGCCGATCGAGGCCCCAACAACCATTCCGACAACGATTCGACCTTCCCGGTCTGGTAGCAGTGCACGCATGGGAAACTGGAACTTCGCCGACATGTGGGAGGTCGTCGCCGACGATCTGCCCGACGCACCTTGCCTGATCCACGGCGACGACCGTCGGAGCTGGAGCGAGGTCGATCGCCGTGCCGACGGCGTCGCCCAACATCTGCTCGACGCCGGGCTCGCCCGCCAGCAGGCGGTGGCCCAGTACCTCTACAACTGCCCGGAGTACCTGGAGTCGATGTACGCCGCGTTCAAGGCGGCGTTCGTGCCGGTGAACACGAACTATCGGTACACCGCCGACGAACTCCTGTACCTCTGGGACAACGCCGACGCGGGTGCCGTCGTGTTCCACGGCACGTTCGCGTCCACCATCGGCGCCGATCAGGGACCAGTTGCCGAAGGTGCGGACGTGGCTGTGGGTCGACGACGGCACGGGCGACTGCCCCGACTGGGCCGACTCGTACGAGTCGGCGGCGACGAGCGGAGCATCTCGGGTGGTACCCGCCTGGGGGCGCAGCGGCGACGACCTCAACCTCCTCTACACCGGCGGCACGACCGGGATGCCGAAGGGCGTGATGTGGCGCCAGGACGACCTGGCCGTCACGCTCAACGCCTCACTCGGCAGCGCCGCTCGACGAGGACGGCACGGCCGCCGACCTGCGCGGCACGTTCACACGGCGCCCGGTTCGCGCTTTCTCCCGGCCTGTCCGCAGATGCACGGCACCGGCAACTTCCCGTGCCTGTCGACGCTGTCGGGCGGGGGGAGCATCGTCACGCTCGACAACCGCACGTTCGACCCGGCCGTGCTGCTCGACACGATCGAGCGCGACGGCGTCAACACGATGGCGATGGTCGGTGACGCGTTCGGCAAGCCGATCCTGCGCACCCTCGACGAGAACCCGGGCCGCTGGGACCTGTCGAGCCTCGTGGCGATCGTGTCGTCGGGCGTCATGTGGAGCAAGGAGACCAAGGAAGGGCTCCTGCGCCATCACCCCGGCATGCTGCTGATGGACGCGTTCTCGTCGTCCGAGGCACTCGGGATGGGCAGCTCGATCAGCGGGGCCGGTGCCGCCGCCGACACCGCCAAGTTCCAGCTCAGCCCGAACACGATCGTGATCGACGACGCCAACCGTCCGGTCGTGCCGGGGTCCGGTGAGATCGGCCGGCTGGCCGTCGGCGGCCGTCAACCGGTCGGGTACTACAAGGATCCGGAGAAGACGGCGCGGACGTTCCTCGAGATCGACGGCAAGCGCTATTCGTGTCCGGGCGACTTCGCCACCGTCGAGGCCGACGGGACGATCACGTTGCTCGGCCGCGGTTCGGTGTGCATCAACACCGGCGGCGAGAAGGTGTTCCCGGAGGAGGTCGAAGAAGCGATGAAGACCCATCCGAGCGTGCTCGACGCTGTTGCTGTCGGCGTTCCCGACGATCGCTTCGGCGAGATGGTCACCGGGGTGATCGAGGCGCGACCGGGTGAAGTCGTCGATGTCGACGCGGTCATCGCCCACGTCAAGACCACGCTGGCCGCATACAAGGCACCGAAGCGGATCGTCGTCGTCGACACCATCGGGCGCGCCGCGAACGGCAAGGTCGACTACAAGCGGTTGAAGTCCGACGCCATGGCATCGCTCGGGGTCGCTCCGAGCTGAACCGAACCGGTCAGTCGGCGACCGACGACACCGTGATCCCGCAGTCCGGGACCGCTTCGGCGATCGCCGCGGCCGCCGCTTGCTGGGCCTCGGCCGGGAGCGTGTCGAGGTCGACCAGCTCGCCGTCGACGATCAGGGTGTCGGCGCCGAGCGCTTCGACGATGAACACCGCCGCGCAGTCGGCCTGCTCCTTCGGCAACCCGAGGTTGGCCTCCACCGATGGCCGACATCAGCTCGTTGGCGAGCGACGGTGTCGGGGTCGATGGATTCCGTCCGGCGCGCCGGTCACCACGACGTCGCCAGTGGTGGTCGGGCCGGTGGTGGTCGGGTCGTGGTGGTCGGGACACGTCGGTGCCGTCGGCTCGACGGTGGCGTCGACCGAGGTCCGTCGTCGGTCGCTCGTCGTCGCTGCCGCTGCACGACACGAGGAGGCCGACGAGCGCCCCGACCGTCAAGCAACGAACGGACGTGGCGTGGCGTCATGGGCGGCAATGTATCCGTCGAACTTCGGCGTACGATCGCGGCGGATGTACGAGTTCCGACCAGCGGCGGCGGTGCGTGCCGATGCCGAACTCGTGGTGGCCTTTCGGGCCGCCGACGACGACGCGGTCCGGTCGCTCGTCACCCGCTACGGCGGGCTGGTGTATCGCATTGCCTCGGCCGGCGCTCCAGTCGCGACGGCTCACGAGCCGACGGCAGCCGATCTCACCGTGCACACGTTCCTCCAGGCGTGGCGCAACGCCGAGGTGTTCGAGCCGGGCCGAGCGTTCGGGCCCTGGCTGGCGAACCTGGCCGCACGAGTCGGTCGGCGCGCAGGACTCCGCGGACGGGACCGGCGCTCTGCCGCTCGACGTCGAGGCGACTGCTGGCCGACCGCTCGTCGTGGACCGACCCGCCGGCCGATGTCGCCGACCGTGTCGTGGCGGCGATCCTGGCCGAGGCCTCCGTCGGGCCGGCCGAGCTCTACACCGCCGCCGACCTCCGTGCCGCGCAGGAGTCAGCACGCGCGCAGCACCTCGGCCCGACCGTTCGTGATCGGCGTGATCGCCGCGCTCGTGCTGCTCGTCCTCGGGGTGATCGCTGCTCAGCGCGCTCGGTGGTACGGATCGTCGAGACGGGCGACACGATCGAACTGCGCCCGACCGGCCGACTGCGCCGACGTGAGCGGCACGATCGACGTGATCACCACCGACGGCCGGCTGTGCGGATCGTGCTCGACGCGCCGACGCTGCCCGACCTGGGCACCGGGTGGTACGAGGGCTGGGTGCAGCTCGACGACGGCTCGATCCGCTCCGCTGGAACGTTCCCCAGCGCGGACGGTGTGGAGCTCACCGCGGCGGTCGACGTCGCCGTCGCCGATCAGTTCCTCGTGGTCGTGTCCGACGACGATCCGTCGGCCTTCACCGACTCCGACGTCGTCCTCCGTGCGCCCCTCCCCTGAGGCCCCGTCGATCCACGTTTGCGTCAGGATTGTCGGTGCGACAGGTGTGCCGAAATCCGCGACGCAAACGAGGATCGGAGGCGTGCTGTCCTGGCCGATCAGCCGTTCGTCGATCAGAGGGGCGGTCGGTCAGAGGAGGGCGACGGCGGGCGGATCGCGTCGGCGACGATCGTCGCACCGCGCGTGCTGTTCATCACGGTGTAGTGGTTGAGCCCGTCGGCGCGGATCCAGCGGTGTTGCGGGTACCGGTCGATCATGTCGTCGGCGATCAGCGGCGGGGGAGTGCCCATCAGTCCGAACTCGGCACGGATCGATGGTCGCCGGCTCCGGATGACGATCGAGCGCCGTGCGCACCTCGTCGTCGGCGAACAGCTCGCGGCCGTTGAGCCGGACCGCGGCCGGGTCGACCATCACCCGGAAGCCACCGTCGGTCTCGATGAGGTCGGCGAGCAGGTTGCGCTCGAGTTCGGGGCCGATGCCGTCGACGAACGCCGGGTGCTGCGCCCACATCGCCCGGTAGCTGGCCCGGTCGGGCCACACCTTCCCGAGCCGCTCGATCACCGGTCCGAGCGACACGTCGAGCACCTCGTCGATGAACTCGTCCTTCGGCGTGACGGTGCCGTCGTCGCGAACGGGCGGATCGGGCAGGTACAGCGCCGTGCCGCCGTCGACGAGCACGAGCGACTGCACCGCGGCGGGATGGCGTTCGGCGAGCAGCAACGCCACGTACGTGCCCATCGAGTGGCCGACCACCACGACCGGTCCGCCGAGTTGCTCGATCACGGCGGCGACGTCGTCGGCGTGCTGCCGCAGCCCGACCGGTCCCGGCTGGGTCCAGCTCCGTCCGCGTCCGCGCAGGTCGACCGCCACGAGATCGATGTCGCCGTTCAACGCTGATGGGCGACGCGGATCCCACGACCACGCGTTGGCGGTGATGCCGTGGATCGCGACGACCGTCGGCGACCGTCGAGCCGGACCCGTCGACCCGGATCGGTCGCGCTGGCCAGTGCAGCGCGGCGATCGTCGCGCCGTCGATGTCGAAGCTGGTGGACTCAGGCGTTGGCGACACGCGGGAGCCCCAACACGCGCTCGCCGAGGATGTTGCGCATCACGTTCGAGGTGCCGCCCATGATCGTGTAGCCCGGGGCGTACACGAGCCCGCGGGTCACGTCGCTCCACAGCATGCCCTCGGCGCCGAAGCACGTCGAACACGAACTCGGCGACCTCGATCTCGTGCTCGGTGCAGAAGCACTTCGTCGCCGCGGAGAATCCGGCCGGCGCCTGGCGCAGCACCTCGCGGGTGACGAGGATCCGACCGAGCCGGTAGCCGGTCTCGAGGCGGGCCATCCGCTGGCGCACGAGCGGATCGGAGCGGTCGGCGCGGGCGGCGGCCATCTCGTAGAGCGCCCGGTTCGACACGAGCCGATCGATGCCGCCGCGCTCGTGTTCGAGCTGCGCCATCGTCTGCTTGAACGCCGCGCCCTCGACGCCGACGAGGTTGGCCACCGGCACCCGCACGTCGGTGAAGAACACCTCGCAGAAGTGACGGTTCGTGGTCATGTCGGTGATCGGCCGGACCTCGATGCCCGGCGTGTCCATCGGCACGATCACCTCGCTGATGCCCACGGTGCGGTGGGCCGTCGGCTGCTCGTGCGGCAGATCAGGTAGCAGTAGTCGGCCTGCGCCCCGAAGCTCGTCCAGATCTTCTGCCCGTTGATCACGAACTCGTCGCCTTCGCGGCGGGCGCTCGTGGCGAGCGACGCGAGGTCGGAGCCGGCGTTCGGTTCGGACATCCCGATGCACCAGGTGGTCTCGCCCGACAGGATGCCGGGCAGGAACTCGGCCTGCTGGTCCGGCGGTGCCGTACTTGATCAGCGTCGGCCCCATCTGGCGGTCGGCGAACCAGATCGCCGCGATCGGTGCCCCGGCGGTGATCAGCTCCTCGCCGACGATCAGCCGGTTGATGGCGGGCTGGCCGCCGCCGCCCGACTCCATCGGCCACGTCATCCCGATCCAACCGTGGGCCGCCATCTCGATGGCGAACTCCTTGGAGAACCCGTTGATCCACGAATCGTTGTGCCGGCCGTACCGCTCGACCGCCTCGGTGGCGACCTTCCGGGCCTGCTCACGGAGGGCTTGCTGCTCGGGCGTCCAGGCGAAGTCCATCAGGGGCGAGCGTAGACGCGGCCACTGTCCGGCTTCTTTCAAGGCGGCTCGGCGCGCTAGTGTGGATACAAGTGAAAGACAAGTCGACCATCATCTACACGTTCACCGACGAGGCCCCGGCGCTGGCCACCTACTCGTTGCTCCCGATCATCGAAGCGTTCGCCGGAGCGGCCGACGTCGAGGTCGAGACTCGGGACATTTCGCTCGCCGGACGCATCCTGGCGGCGTTCCCCGACCGCCTCACCGACGACCAGCGGGTCGGTGACGCGCTCGCCGAACTCGGCGATCTGGCGTTGACGCCACGAGGCGAACATCATCAAGCTGCCGAACATCAGCGCCTCGGTGCCGCAGCTCAAGGCGGCGATCGCCGAGCTGCAGGCGAAGGGCTACGACCTGCCCGACTACCCCGACGAGGGGTCCACGCCGGAAGCAGCGGAGATCCGGGCCCGGTACGGCGCGGTGATGGGCTCGGCCGTCAACCCCGTGCTCCGCCAGGGCAACTCCGACCGTCGCGCGCCCGAAGGCGGTCAAGGAGTACGCCAAGTCGCACCCGCATTCGATGGGGGCGTGGTCGCCCGACTCCAAGACCCACGTGGCGACGATGGAGCGGCGGCGACTTCCGGTCGAACGAGCAGTCGCTCACGGTCACCGACGACGGTGCGGTGCGCATCGAGCTCGTCGCCGCCGACGGTGACGTCACGCGTGCTCAAGGCGTCGGTGCCCGTGATCGCCGGCGAGGTCATCGACTCGACGGTGATGAACGTGGCCGCGCTGCGGACGTTCCTCGCCGAACAGATCGCCGACGCCAAGGCGAAGGGCGTGCTGTTCTCGTTGCACCTCAAGGCCACGATGATGAAGGTGTCCGATCCGATCATGTTCGGCCACGCCGTCGAGGTGTTCTTCGCCGACCTGTTCGAGCAGCACGGCGCGGTGCTCGATGCGGCGGGTGCCAACCCGCGCGACGGGCTGGGACAGGTGATCGACGTCATCGCCGGTCTGCCCGACGACGAGCGCTCGGCGATCGAGGCCGATCTCGCTGCCGGCTTCGCCAAGGGACCCGACGTGGCCATGGTCGACTCCGATCGGGGCATCACGAACCTGCACGTGCCGAGCGACGTGATCGTCGACGCCTCGATGCCGGCGATGATCCGCACGTCCGGCCAGATGTGGAACAGGGCGGGGGAGCAGCAGGACACCAAGGCCGTCATCCCCGACAGCAGCTACGCCGGTGTGTACGAGGTCGTCATCGAGGACTGCATCGCCAACGGCGCGTTCGACCCGTCCACCATGGGCACGGTGCCGAACGTCGGCCTGATGGCCCAGAAGGCCGAGGAGTACGGCAGCCACGACAAGACGTTCGAGGCGCCGCGCGCCGGCGTGATCCGTGTCGTCGACGCTGCCTCGGGCGACGTGCTGATGGAACAGACCGTCGGGACCGGCGACATCTTCCGCATGTGCCAGGTGAAGGACGAGCCGATCCGTGACTGGGTGCGCCTCGCCGTGTCGCGGGCCCGTGCCACCGGTGTCGCCGGCCGTGTTCTGGCTCGACGCCACCCGCGCCCACGACGCCCAGCTCATCGCCAAGGTGCAGCAGTACCTCGGCGACCACGACACCGACGGGCTGCAGATCGAGATCATGGCGCCGGCCGAGGCGACGAAGTTCTCGATCGACCGCATCCGCCGCGGCGAGGACACGATCTCGGTCACCGGCAACGTGCTGCGCGACTACCTCACCGACCTGTTCCCGATCCTCGAACTCGGCACGAGCGCCAAGATGCTGTCGATCGTGCCGCTGCTCGCCGGCGGTGGGCTGTTCGAGACCGGCGCCGGCGGTTCCGCGCCGAAGCACGTCCAGCAGTTGGTGAAGGAGAACTACCTGCGGTGGGATTCGCTCGGGGAGTTCCTCGCGCTCGCCGTGTCGTTCGAGCATCTGGCGACCGTCACCGACAATGCCCGCGCCCAGATCCTCGCCGACACGCTCGATGCGGCGACAGGCGATTTGCTCGAGAACGGCAAGTCACCGGCGCGCCGGCTCGGCCAGATCGACAACCGCGGCAGCCACTTCTACATCGCCCTCTACTGGGCGCAGGAGCTCGCGGCGCAGACCGACGACGCCGAGCTCGCCGCCAAGTTCGCTCCGATCGCCGCGACGCTCGCCGACAACGAGCAGACCATCGTCGAGGAGTACCTCGCGGTGCAGGGCCAGCCCGCCGACATCGGCGGCTACTACAGCCCCGACCCGGCGCTCGCCGGCGCCGTGATGCGCCCCAGCGCCACCTTCAACGCCACCCTCGCGCTGCTCGACTAGTCAGGGGGAACCTGCCGCGGGGTCAGGCACAACGCAACAGGTTCAGCGCCTCGCCGGCGAACCTGTCGCGTTGTGCCTGACCCCACGCAACAGGTTCAGCGGGCGGCGAGGTCGACGTAGTCGCGGGCGTCGGGGCCGGCGTACCACTGGCGGGGGCGGGAGATCTTCTGCGTCGGGTCGTCGAGGAGTTCCTGCCAGTGCGCCAGCCAGCCCGACATGCGGGGGATGGCGAACAGCACGGTGAACATGTCGACGGGGAAACCCATCGCCTGGTAGATCAGACCCGAGTAGAAGTCGACGTTCGGGTACAGCTTGCGATCGATGAAGTACGAGTCCTTGAGTGCCGTCTCCTCGAGGGCCAACGCGATGTCGAGGAGCGGGTTCTTGCCGGTCACGTCGAACACGTCGTACGCGGTCTGCTTGATGATCGTGGCGCGAGGGTCGTAGTTCTTGTACACGCGGTGCCCGAAGCCCATCAGCCGGCCCTTGCCCGCCTTGACGGATTCGATGAACGCCGGGACGTTCTCCAGCGAGCCGATCTCGCTCAACATGCGCACGACCTGTTCGTTGGCGCCACCGTGGAGCGGGCCGTAGAGCGCCGACGCGGCTCCGGCCGCTGACGAGTACGGATCGGCCTGGCTGGAACCGATGACCCGCATCGCGGTGGTGCCGCAGTTCTGCTCGTGATCGGCGTGGAGGATGAACAGCACGTCCATCGCCCGCTCGAGGATCGGGTCGACCTCGTACTCGCCGATCCGCCACATCATGTTGAGGAAGTTCGCCGGGTACGACAGCTCGTTGTTCGGCTGGTTGAACGGCAGGCCGACCGAGAACCGGTAGCACATCGCCGCGATCGTCGGTGCCTTGGCGATCATCCGCAGGATCTGGCGGCTGCGCGCGTCGGGGTCGTCGATGTCCTTCGCGCCCTCGTAGAACGTGCCGAGTGCCGCCAGGGCCGAGATGAACATGCCCATCGGGTGCGCGTCGTAGTGGAAACCGTCGACGAACCGCTTGCGCATGTTCTCGTGGATGAACGTGTGGTGCGTGACGTCGAACGTCCACTGGGCGAGCTGCTCGGTCGTCGGCAGGTCGCCGTTCAGGAGGAGGTAGGCGACCTCGAGGTAGGTCGACTTCTCGGCGAGCTGTTCGATCGGGTAGCCGCGGTACCGGAGGATCCCGGCATCGCCGTCGAGGTACGTGATCGCCGACTTGCACGACGCCGTCGACAGGTACGCCGGGTCGTAGCAGTACAGCGTCGGGTCGAGTTCGCGCAGGGCCGAGGACGAGAACACCCCACCTTCGATCGGGACGGTGACGGTCTTTCCCGTGCGGTCGTCGGTGATGGTGATGGTGTCGGGCACGTGGCTTCCTTCGCTTGCTCGATTGTGTCGGCGGACGGGTTGCGTCCGACGACGTGGGCGATCGAGGGGTCGGCCCCGACCGTCGGCCACGATAGTGCGGCCGGGACGGTCCGCACCCAGCCAGTGGAGAGTTCCGGGTGCGGTGCCGGCGATAGCGTGCAGCGGCCGTCGGGAGGAGCCCGGCCCGAGTCCGGAGGATCCGCCGTGAGCACTACCGACCCGTCAGCCAACCTCAGCGAGGTGCTCGCCACGGTCACGGGCCCGATCGTGATGATCGGCTTCGGCTCGATCGGCCGGGGCACGCTCCCGCTGATCGATCGCCACATCGGTTTCGATCGCGGACGCGCCGTCGTGATCGAGCCCGACGACCGTCGGCGTTCGATCGTCGAGGGCTATGGATTCACGTTCGTGCACGACTCGATCACCGTCGACAACTACCGCGAGCTGTTGACCCCGCTGCTCACCGCCGGAGACGGGCAGGGGTTCTGCGTCAACCTGTCCGTCGACACGTCGTCGCTCGACATCCTGCGGCTGTGTCGCGAACTGGGTGTGCTCTACATCGACACCGTCGTCGAACCGTGGCCGGGTTTCTACTACGACGCCGACGCCGACAACGCCACCCGCACCAACCAGGCGTTGCGCGACACGGTCGTCGTCGAGCGCCGGAACTCCCCGGGCGGCACCACGGCGGTGTCGTGCTGTGGCGCGAACCCGGGGATGGTCTCGTGGTTCGTGAAGGAGGCGTTGGTGTCGCTCGCGTCCGACCTCGGTGTCGACACGGCGACCCCCGCGCCGGGCGACCGGGCCGGCTGGGCCGGCATTCATGCGTGAGGTCGGTGTCACCGGGATCCACATCGCCGAACGCGACACGCAACGCGCCGTCTCCCCGAAGCCGATCGACGTGTTCTGGAACACGTGGTCGGTGGACGGTTTCATCTCCGAGGGCCTGCAGCCGGCCGAACTCGGCTGGGGGACGCACGAACGATGGATGCCGGCGAACGCCCGCACGCCCGACGATCCGGCGGCACCCGGCATCTTCCTGGAGCAGCCCGGGGCCGAGACGCGTGTACGCACGTGGTGCCCGTCGCACGGCGAGCAGTACGGCTTCCTCGTGACGCACAACGAGGCGCTGTCGATCCCCGACTTCTTCACCGTGCGCTCCGAGGCGCGGCGAGGTCGAATACCGCCCGACCTGTCACTACGCGTACCACCCGTGCAACGACGCCGTCCTCTCGTTCCACGAGCTGTTCGGCGCGGCCGGACGTTGGCCGTCGGGACAGCACGTGCTCGACGAGGACCAGATCGTCGACGGGCGCGACGAACTCGGTGTGTTGCTCTACGGGCATGCCCGCAACGCCTACTGGTACGGCTCGCAGCTCACCATCGAAGAAGCGCGCCAGCTCGCCCCGTACCAGAACGCGACCGGTCTCCAGGTGACTTCCGCGGTGCTGGCCGGAATCGTCTGGGCCCTCGAGAACCCGACGGCGGGGATCGTCGAGACCGACGACATGGACCACGAGCGGTGCCTCGAGGTGCAGCGTCCGTATCTCGGCAGCGTCGTCGGCGTCTACACCGACTGGACCCCGCTCGCCGGCCGCCCGGGCTTGTTCGCCGAAGACATCGACACCGACGATCCCTGGCAGTTCCGCAACGTCCTCGTCCACTGAGACCCCGAAAGTGGAGCAGGTCGCGCCGAGCGCGACATCTGTCCGCTTTCGGGGTGAACCGCTGGTATCGTCGTCGGTCGATCTCCTGTGAACGCCGACGCATTTCCTCGACGTAGCGATCCGGGCACCAGTGGGTCGAATCGTCAACTCGATCGAAGGGTCGATCGTGACGTCGTCACCGGTCGATCGGTCGTCCGGATCGTCGTCGCACTGTTCATGATGCTCGGCTGCCTCGGCAGTGCGTCAGCCGTCGCACCCTCGAGTCTCGTCGAGCCATCGCATGCGATGTCGATCGACGAAGTGCCGGCCGCACTCCCTGCTGCCGAATCGTCCGTTCGTCGCAGCGTCCTACGTCGGCGCCGCCTGCGTCGGGCGCTGTACTCGGTCCGGATGCGCGGCGGGTTCGCCCGCCTCATCTCGTGGACGCTGCCGATGCGGCGCCACCTCGTGCCACCCGTGTGGCGCGGTCCACCGGTTCTGCGCGTCTGAGATCCGGTTCGGCGCATCGCGTCGACCGTCGTATCCCGACCGCCCCATTTGCCGATCGGTTCGCACCGTTCGGCGATTCGCCAGATCCCACCCTCCGCTCCAATCGCCACAACTCCACATCCAGGCACCCAGTACACCGAAGGCATCGATGCTCCGAAGACCCACACCCACCGGCCAGCGAACACAGGAATCGAACGGCGATGTCTAGCGTCGTGCCACAGCTCGTCCTGATCGTCGTCCTGGTGATCGTGAACGCGGCGTTCGCCGGCACAGAACTCGCGCTCGTCTCCCTGAGGGAGGGGCAGCTGCAGCGGCTCGAGCTCGGCGTCGTCCACCGGTGCGGTGCTGGCCCGACTGGCGCGCCAGCCGAATCAGTTCCTGGCCACCATCCAGATCGGCATCACACTGGCCGGCTTCCTGGCGTCGGCATTCGCCGCCGTGTCGCTCGCCGAACCGCTCGAGGAGCCACTCAGCTTCCTCGGACGGGCCGCGGCGCCGGTGTCGATCGTCGTCGTGACGCTGATCCTCTCCTACTTCACGCTGGTGTTCGGCGAGCTCGCCCCGAAACGGTTGGCGATGCAGAAGGCCGAGCGCTGGGGCATGGTGATGGCGCGGCCACTCGCGTTCCTGTCGAAGATCACGCGTCCGATCGTGTGGCTGCTGTCGTGGTCGACCGACGTCGCCGTGCGGTTGATGGGCGGGGACCCGAATCAGCAACGCGAAGACGTGACCGAGGAGGAGCTGCGCGACATGGTCGCGGCGCAGGTGACCTTCACGCCGCATCAGCGCGTGATCATCGACGGCGCCTTCGAGATCGCCGAGCGGACGCTGGAACAGGTCCTCGTACCCCGCAGCCAGGTGTTCGTCCTCGATCCCACGCTCACGTGTGACCGTGCACTCGAACTGCTCGTCGAGTCGGGCCATACCCGGGCCCCGGTCGCATCGGAACGCAACCTCGACAACGTCGTCGGCTTCATCCACCTCCGCCAGCTGATCGGCGGCGGCGACAACCCCATCGCCCCGCTCGCTCGCGACACACCCATCTTCCCCGAGGCGGCCAGGGTGCTCGTGGCGATGCGCGAACTGCAGATCAAGCGCGCCCAGATGGCCGTCGTCGTCAACGAGCACGGGGGAGTGGCCGGCATCGTCACGATGGAGGACCTCATCGAGGAACTCGTCGGCGAGATCTACGACGAGACCGACCCCGACCTCACCACCGTCCGCCACGAGCCGGACGGCACGATCGTGCTCCCCGGCACGTTCCCGATCCATGACCTCGACGACATCGGCGTCGACCTCCCCACCGGTGACTATGCGACGGTCGCCGGTCTGCTCCTCGATCGGGTCGGTCGCATTCCCGTCGCCGGCCTCTGCGTCGAGATCGACGGCTGGAACGTCGAGGTCCGCGCCGTGGAGCGCCACAGCATCACCGAAGTCGCACTCACCCCGATCGTTCCCCAACACAGCGAGGACCCCTCATGATCCTGCCCCCATCCGCCCTCGTCGCCGCAGGAGCTGCGTCCGACGAGAACTTCGCCTCGTTCGACGTGCCGCCGTGGGCCTGGCTCGCGCTCGTCGCGGTGATCACCGCGATGCTCGTCGCCGACCTGTTGCTCGTGCACCGCACGGCCCACGTCATCTCGATCAAGGAAGCGGCCATCGAGTCGGCCGTCTGGATCTCGATCGGCCTGCTGTTCGGGCTGGTGATACTCGCCTGGCAGGGCGGCCAGGCCGGCAGCGAGTACTACGCCGGCTTCCTGATCGAGAAGAGCCTGTCGATCGACAACGTCTTCGTCTGGGCCGTGATCTTCTCGTTCTTCGCGGTCCCTCGTGAGTACCAGTTCCGCGTGCTTTTCTGGGGCATCTTCGGCGCCCTCGTGATGCGTGCCATCTTCATCTTCGCCGGCGTCGCGCTCATCGAGAACTTCGAATGGGTGCTGTACATCTTCGGTGCGTTCCTGCTCTACACCGCCGTGAAGATCGCCCGCCACGACGAGGACAAACAGGTCGACTACAACAACAACATCGCGATGCGCCTGGTGCGCAGGATCGTGCCGACGACCGACGAGTACGACGGCCAGAAGCTGTTCACCCGCCGTGAACGCCAAGCGGGTCGCCACGCCGCTGTTCGCCGTGCTCGTACTGATCGAGGCGACCGACGTGGTGTTCGCCGTCGACTCGGTGCCCGCCGTGCTGGCGGTCAGCCGTGAGCCGTTCATCGTGTTCGCCGCGAACGTGTTCGCCATCCTCGGCCTGCGCGCCCTGTACTTCCTGCTCGGCGGTATGCAGGGCAAGTTCCGCTACCTCAACATCGGGCTCGGAGTGATCCTCGGCTTCGTCGGCATCAAGATGCTGCTGATCGGTGACCCGTTCGAGATCCACCTCCCGACATACGTGTCGCTCGGGTTCATCGCCCTGGTGCTCACCGTTTCCATCCTCTGGTCGATCCGCGCCGACCGACGTGACGGGGCCGTGCGGGAGATGGACGCTTCAGAGCGGTGAGTTGCCGTGCTTGCGCGGTGCGAGCACTTCGCGCTTGTCGTCGAGCATGTCGAGCGCCGCGGCGATCTCGCGGCGGGTGTCGGCAGGGTCGATCACCGCGTCGACGTAGCCCGCGTTCCGCGGCGACGTACGGATTGAGCAGACGCTCGGCGTAGTCGGCCTCGAACGCGGCCCGCTCGTCGGGCGTCGCTCGCCGCTGCAGGATCGCCGCCGCCTGCCCGGCGCCCATCACGGCGAGTTCGGCGCCGGGCCACGCGAGGCAGAGGTCGTTGCCCATCGTCTTGGAATCCATCACGATGAACGCCCCGCCGTAGCTCTTGCGCAGGATCACGCAGATGCGTGGCACGGTCGCCCGGGCGTAGGCGAACACGAGTTGCGCGCCGTGCCGGATCATCCCGCGCCACTCCAGATCCTTGCCCGGATAGAAGCCGGGCGTGTCGACGAGGGTGATGATCGGAAGATTGAACGCGTCGCAGAAGGCGACGAACCGGGCGGCCTTCTGGGACGCCGGGATGTCGAGCGTCCCGGCGAGCGAGAGGGGCTGGTTCGCCACGATGCCAACCGGGCGTCCGTCGATGGTGCCGAACGCAGTCACGACGTTCGTCGCCCACCGGTCGCGCAACTCGAACAGGCTGTGTTCGTCGACGATGGCCTCGGCGACCTTGCGCACGTCGTAGCTGCCGGTCGACGTCGGTGGGATCTGGGCCCCCGCTTCCGGGCACGACCGATCCGCCGGATCATCACACGGCCAGCGGGCCGGTTCGGCGTCGGTACTGTCGGGGAGGTACTCCAACAGGTTCTCCACCGCCCCGATGGCCGTGTCGCGATCGGCAACGACCATCGTCGCCACGCCGGTGTAGCGGGCGTGCGTCGTCGCACCCCCGAGTTCGTCCACATCGATGCCGACGCCGGTGAACTCCTCGACCATCACCGGCCCGTTCACGAACGCGTAGCTCGCCTCGGTCATGACCGTGAAGTCGGCGAGCCCGAGCAGCAGGGCCGGTCCCGACACCGCTGGACCATCGACCACGGCGATCGTCGGAACCCGGCCCGAACAACTGGCCAGTGCCGCCGCGACGCGTCCCCACGCGTCCAGCGCGGGCATGCCCTCGATGATGTCGGCGCCGGCACTCGACAGCACGAGCACGACGGGCAGGCCGACGTCGCGCCCGGCGGTCAGACCGCACTCGATCTTGGCCGACGTGATTGCCGACAGCCGCACCACGTCACCGGGCTGATCGACGTCGATCCAGATGACGTCGCGGTCGCCGATCCGGCGCATCATCGGGCGGGCGGCGCCCGGCACGAGGTTGACGAGATCGAGATCTCCCGGCCGGTGACCGGACCAGGGATCGCGCAGCTCGGCCGGGCTCATCGCCCGGACAGTACCGGGCGTCACGCCGTGCGGGGGACCACCAGGACGGCGGTGTCGAGATGGACACCGTGCTGGTGTGAGCCCTGCTCGACGACGGCGTCCCGGAGCGTGTCGCGGGCGGCCACGGTCGGCGCGCTCGGCCGGGGACGACGGCGTCGGGCGAACGCGACGACGCGACGGGGGAGTTCGGGCACGGCGATCCGCCGGAACGAGCCCTGCAACCAGATCGGCACCGCGGTCGCGGGAACGATCGATGCCCCGAAACCGTCGATTGCGAGGGAGGCGAGCAGCCGAACGCCGTCGATCTCGGCTTGCGGCCGCAGGGTGATGTCGGCGGTCGCCGCGGCGCGGTCGAGCACCCGGCGCAGGGCCGAGCCGGTCGGTGGCAGCAGGAGCGGAATCTCGTCGAGGTCGGCCAGCGCGATCGTGTCGTCCGCGGCCAGCGGGTGGTGCTTGTCGGCGAGCAGGAGCAGGTCTTCGGCGAACAGCGGTTCGATCACGAGCTCGGGATCGTCGACCGGCAGATGGATGACCGCGGCGTTGAGCTGTCCCGAGAGGAGGTTCGGCACGAGTGTCGACGTGGCGCCGTCCTGGATGATGACCCGCACGTTCGGGTGTTGTTGGCCGAGCAGGCCGAGGAATTGCGGCATCAGCCAGCGCGCGGTGGTGCCGATCACCCCGAGCCGGGTCTGGCCGGACACCGTGGCGTCGCGGCTCGCCGTGTCGGCGATGATGTCGTCCATCTCGCGCATCACTCGACGAGCTCGTTCCACCACCCGTGCACCGTCCTCGGTGAGGCCGCCGTTGGCCCGGTCGACGAGCGTGACCCCCAGTTCCTTCTCGAGGCGGGCGATGTGGCTCGACACGTTGGACTGCACGGTGAACAGGGCGCGGGCCGCACCGGAGAACGTCCCGTGATCCGCGATCGCCACGAGTGTGGCCAGTTGCCGGACGTCCATCTCCAAAAACGATAGCAAGTATCTCGGAGTTCTACTTGCCAGATCGCTTGTTCACGTGCATACTTTCACAAGCAACACAGATCGCAGTGAGAACACCCCCCATGTTCCACTCGAAGGGAACCCACAAACCGATCCCCCATCGGTGGGAATTCCCAGGTTGAGAGACCCGGATCCCCCATCCGGGTCTTTCCCGTTTTTCCGGACCTCGTGCCGGCCCGGATGTCTTGGCCCGGGACGTAGTGTGGCGCAGGTGAGCGAACCTTCCACCGCGCCCAGTTCCACCGGGAACGGTGCGGCGTTCTTCGATCTCGATCGCACGCTGTTGCGCGGCGCGTCTGGGGAGGTGTTCTCCGAGGCCATGCGACTCGCCGGGTCTGACCTCGGGGTCGATCCCCGGGGAGCGAGTCCTGTTCGGCGTGTTCAACGCGATCGGCGAGACGCTGCCGTCGATGGCGCTCGCCCGCCAGGCGGTGACGCTCGCCAAGGGCCGTTCCCAGGCTGCCGTCCAGGAGGCGGCCGCCACCGTTGCCGACCGGCTCGTCGGCATGGTCCAACCGTTCGCCGAGTCGGCGTTCGCCGCGCATCGCGCCGCCGGACGGCCGATCGTGCTCGCCACCACCACGCCCTACGACTTCGTCAAGCCGTTCGCCGACCGCCTCGGGCTCGACGACGTCGTGGCCACCCGGTACACGGTGGACGCGGACGGGCTCTACGACGGCACGCTGGCCGGGCCGTTCGTGTGGTCGGCCGGGAAGCTGGCGGCGATCACCGCGTGGTCCGACGAGCACGATGTCGATCTCGCCGCGAGCTACGCCTACTCCGACAGTACCTACGACTCGCCGATGCTGTCCGCCGTCGGCCATCCGATCGTGGTCAATCCCGACCCCCGGATGGTGCTCATCGCCGCCACCCGGCGGTGGCCGACGCTGCACCTCGACGTGTCGCCTGGGGTGGTGAAGATCCCGGTGGTCGGCCTGGAGCTGCAACAGCTGGCGCTGCGCCTCGCTCGACCGGCCGCGTATCCGTACGCCCGTTTCGACATCGCCGGGGTCGAGAACATCCCGCCGACCGGACCGGCGATCCTGGTGGCGAACCATCGCAGCTACTTCGACGTCGCCGCGATGTCGATGGCCCTCGCCCGCAGCGGTCGCACCGCCCGCTTCCTCGGGAAGAAGGAGGTGCTCGACGCGCCCGTCGTCGGCCAGATCGCTGCGGCGATGGGCGGCATCCGGGTCGACCGCGGGACCGGATCGGACGAACCACTGCAAGCGGCCGCCGACGCGCTCGCCGGCGGTGAGATGATCGTGATCATGCCGGAGGGCACGATCCCTCGTGGTCCGGCATTCTTCGCCAAGCCCAAGGGCCGCTGGGGAGCGGCGCGCTTGGCACAGCATGTCCGGCGCCCCGGTGATCCCGGTCGGGATGTGGGGCACCGAGAAGGTGTGGCCACGCTCGAGCCGCCTGCCGAACGTGCTCAACCTCGCCGATCCGCCGACCGTCCGCGTCCGGGTGGGTCCTCCGGTCGAACTGGTGGGCAGATCGCCCGCCGCCGACACGAAGCGGATCATGGACGCACTCGTCCGCCTGCTCCCTGCTGACGCCTACTCGAAGCGCAAGCCGTCCGCCGAGGAGCTGGCGCTGACCTATCCGCCGGGCTCACGAAGTGGTCCGGACGGCGCTGGCGGTGACCGGACGAACGAATTGCGACGTCGACCGGGCTTCGACGTCTGACGCGAGCACCCATGTCGATCGACGCACCGTGCGAACTCTGTGAGGCGACGCCGTTCACCGAATGGTTCCACGCCGACGACCTGTGCTGGATCGCCGAGTGCGACGCCTGTGCAGTCCCGATGGTGGTGTGGCGGGTCCACGATCCGTGCCCGCCCGAGGAGATCCGCCGTGAGCTCCATGCTCGGCTCACCGCCGTCATGACGGCTCGATCGTCCGACCCCGACCGGGTCGACGAGTTCTGGATCGACGAGAACATGCGCAGCATTCCCGACCACTACCACGCCCACGCCCGCCGCCGAATCGATTGGACCCGACGATCATGACCACCGACCCGACCGCTCCGCTGTCGACCCCGCTGCCGGCCCCGCTGCCCGGCCCCGGCGTCGCTGCTCCCGCACCGGCCGCCGTTCCTGCTCGTCGACGAACTCACGTCGATCGTGCCCGGCGAGTCGGCCTCGGGGGTGTGGCGGCTGACCGGTGAGGAGTACTTCTTCGCCGGCCACTTCCCGGGTCGGCCGACGCTGCCCGGTGTGCTCATGTGCGAGGCGATCGCCCAGGTGGGCGCCGCGGCGGTGCTCGCCGACGAACGGTTCGCCGGCAAGCTGCCCTTGTTCGGGGGGCTCGACAAGGCGCGGTTCCGTCGTCAGGTGGTGCCGGGCGACGAGCTGGTGCTCGAGGTCGAACTGGGCCGGATGTCGGCCCGCGCCGGCAAGGGAACCGGTCGTGCGCTGGTGAACGGCGAGGTCGCCTGCGAGTGCGAGCTGCTCTTCGTCATCGTCGACGCCTGACCGATCCCACCGCAGCGCTCACACAAGCGCCTCCGAGAGATGCCCCGGTTCGTACGTTGAACGTACGAACCGGGGCATTTTCAGGGTCGGACCCGTCGTCAGGATGCGAGCCAATTGTCAGGTGGCGGGGGCGATGACGACGGAGCCGTTGTGACCGCCGAAGCCGAAGTTGTTCGAGATCACCGGGCCCGGCGTCCACGGCCGCGCCTGGCCCATCACGACGTCGATCGTCATGTCGTCGCCGAGCACCTTCGTGTTCGCCGTGGGCGGGATCAGCTCCTTCTCGATCGAGAGCAGGGCGGCGGCGGCCTCGAGTGCGCCGGCGGCGCCGAGCGCGTGTCCCGTGACGCCCTTGATCGACACGACCGGCACGCTGCGCTCCCCGAACACCTCGCTCACCGCGGCAGCCTCGGCCGCATCGTTGAGTGGCGTCGACGTACCGTGCGCGTTGACCTGCTTGATCTCGCTGGCCTCGATTCCCGAGTCGGCCAGCGCCAGTCGCATGCAGGCGATCGCACCCACGCCTCCCGGAGCGGGAGCCGTGATGTGATGCGCGTCGGCATTGCTCGCGCTCCCGAGGATCTCGCCGAGGATGGTCGGCGCCGCGCGCTTCGGCCCGCGACCACTCCTCGAGGATGAGCACGGCCGAGCCCTCGCCCATCACGAAGCCGTCACGGTCGACGTCGAAGGGACGGCTGATGCCCACCGTGGACAGCGCCGTCATGTTCCGGAAGCCCGCCATGTGCCGTGACCGTGCCGGCCGACTCGCAGCCACCGGTGGCTGCGGCGTCGATGACGCCCCACTTGATCAGGCGGGCGGCGTAACCGATCGCGTGGCTGCCCGCCGCGCACGCCGTGCAGATCGTCTCGTTCGGGTCCCTGCAGGCCGTACCGCATCGAGATGGCTGCGCCCGAAGCGTTGACCATCATCATCGGCACGAGGAAGGGCGACACGCGGCGCTCACCCTTCTCGAAGCGCACGCTCACCTGTTCCTCGAGGGTGTGCAGCCCGCCGATGCCGCTGGCGAAGATCGTGCCGAACCGGCCCCGGTCGACGCCGATCGCGTCGAAGCCACCGGCGCGGTCGAACGCCTCGCCGGCCGCGGCGAGGGCGAATTGCTCGACGCGGTCGGCGCGTCGGGCGAGCTTCGGGCTCTCGAAGTACGGCGTCGGGTCCCAGTCCTCGATCTCGACCGACTGGCGTCCGTCGGAGATGCCCGGGCCGAGCAGTCCGGACCAGAATGCTTCGACACCGATCCCAGCCGGGGCGACGACGCCGAGTCCGGTGACCGCGACCCGTCGGTCGCCGCTCATCAGAGCTTCGCAGTGACGAGGTCGTACGCCTGTTGCACCGTCTCGACGCCTTCGAGCTCCTCCTCGGGTACGGAGATGTCGAACTCCTCCTCGAGGGCCATCACGAGCTCGACGAGGTCGAGGCTGTCGGCGTCGAGATCGTCACCGAAATTGGCCTCGGGGACGATGGCGCTCTCCTCGACGGACAGCACCTCGACGGCGCACTTGCGGAAGCGGGCAAACAGTTCTTGGTCCACGGGTTCTCTCCTTGTTGGTGGTTCCGCATTGTAGATCGGCGGTCAGTGTCCCATACCCAGCCCGCCGTCGACAGGGATGACGGCGCCGGTGATGTAGGCCGCGTCCGCGGACGCGAGGAACGTGGCGACGCCGGCGATCTCGTCCGCGGTCGCGACCCGACCGAGCGGCACGGCGGCCGTCATCGACGCGAGCAGATCGTCGGACAGGGCGGCGGTCATGTCGGTCGCGACCGGGCCGGGCGCGATGACGTTGACGGTGATCGAACGCGAACCGAGTTCGCGTGCCAATGAGCGGGCGAGGCCGACGAGGCCGGCCTTCGACGCCGCATAGTTCGCCTGGCCGGCCTGCCCGAGGAGCGCGACCACCGACGACATGAACACGATGCGACCTTTCCGCGCCCGGAGCATCCCCTTGGACGCTCGCTTCGCGACGCGATAGGCGGCGGTCAGATTGGCGTCGATGACCGACGTGAAGTCGTCCTCGCTCATCCGCAGCAGCAGACCGTCGTTCGTGATGCCGGCGTTCGACACGAGCACCTCGACCGTGTTGCCGAACTCGGCCTCGACGGCGTCGAAGGCAGCCTCGACGTCGGCCGACGACGTGACGTCGCACTTGACACCGAAGAACCCCTCCGGTGGCGGCGACGAGTTGTACGTGACGGCGACACGGTCGCCGAGCGCGGCGAACCGTTGCGCGCAGGCGAGCCCGATGCCACGCGAGCCGCCGGTGACGAGCACGACGCGCGTCCGGTGTCGGGCACGTCGGTCACGACTGCTGCTCGCTGGCGTTCGACGACCAGCGGATGATCGCACTCGCCGCGGTCATCCCGGCACCGAAGCCGACGAACAGGACGAGATCACCGTCCTTGACGCGGCCGGCGTCGAGGGCGTCGGCGAGCGCCAGCGGCACGGACGCCGACGACGTGTTCCCGGTGTGGTCGAGCACGATGGCCGTGCGATCGAGCCCGACGCCGAGGCGGTCGCACGCCGCGCTGATGATGCGGATGTTGGCCTGGTGCGGCACGACCAACGCGAGGTCGTCGGCAGTCACACCGGCGTACGCCATTGACTTCTTGGCGGAGTCGACCATCACGCGCACCGCCCGCCGGAAGACCTCCTTGCCGTCCATCTGCATCTTGGCGTCGAAGTCGCAGTAGAGGAATCGCTCGGCGCTGCCGTCGGAATCGAGGTCCCACGACAACAGCTGGCCCGGCCCATCGACGGCTTCGATCACGACCGCGCCCGATCCGTCGGCGAACAGGATCGCCGTGTTGCGGTCGGTCCAGTCGACGATGCGGGCGAGCGTGTCGGTGCCGACGACGAGGACCTTGTCGGCGCCCATGGCGATCATGCCGTGGGCGTTGATGAGTGCGTAGACCCAACCGGAGCAGGCCGCGTTGACGTCGAAGGCGCCGCAGGACAGCCCGAGCTCGTGCTGCACCGTGGACGCTGTTGCGGGAACTCTCCGATCGGGCGTGGTGGTCGCGAGGATCAAACCGTCGATCTCGCCCGGTTGCAGCCCGGCCATGTCGATCGCCTGCCGGGCGGACTCGATCGAGAGATCCGCGGTGGTGCCGCCGACATGGCGTTCACGGATGCCGGTCCGCTCGACGATCCACTGGTCGTTCGTGTCCATCATCTCTTCGAGGTCGGCGTTCGTGAGGATCTTCGGCGGGAGCGCGGTGCCCCAACCGGTGATCACCGCCCCGCGGGTGCCGCTGCGTACCGTAGGCATCTGGACCTCCTCACTCTCGTGAACTGGCTCATCTCATCACGTGGATCGCAACCAGGCGATCGGTTGGCGGGTCGTCACCCGTTCGGTGTCGACGGCGATGTAGCTCTGCAGGATTCCGGCGAACGGCGAACGGACCTCGAGGTCGCCGACGTGGCCGATCACCGTGCCGACCGAGATCTGCGCGCCGTCGTCGATGCTGCCGAGTGGCGTGAAGATGCCGGAGCCCGGGCTGACGACCAGCCGCTCGACCGCGAACAGGTGCTCGCCCTCCACCGCGGTCTGCAGTGTCGGACGGGCCGCCGCCAGGCTCGGCTCGACCCATTCGAGGAGCTTGTCGAGGTCCTCCGGTGTCGACACCGAGATCGTTCGCGCGTCGGTGACCGTCCGCTTGGCCATGCCGGTGAGCACCCCGCCAGGACCGAGTTCGGCGAAACTCGTGACGCCGGCGTCCTCGAGTGCGAGCAGGCAGTGCTTCCAGCGCACGGGGCTCGACAGCTGCGCCGAGAGCAGGCTCGCCCAATCCTCGCCGCGGTCGTGGGCCATCGCATCGACGTTCGACACGACCGGAACGTCGGTGTCGCGCGGCTTTGCTGCGGCGAGCGCCTCGCGCAGGCGATCGCGCGCGGGGACCATGTACGGCGTGTGGAAGGCGCCCGACACCTGGAGCGGCATGACCTTCTTGGCACCGAGCTCCTTGGCGTGGGCGGCGGCCGCCTCGACACCCGCCGGTGAGCCGGCGATCACGATCTGACCGGGCGCGTTGAAGTTCGCCACCCAGACGTCGGCGTCGGCCCGGCGGCAGGCGATCTCGACCTGATCGTCGTCGAGGCCGAGAACCGCGGCCATGGTGCCCGGTTGGGCGTTGCCGGCGTCGTGCATGGCCGCGGCGCGGGCGGCGACGAGGCGGACCCCGTCGTCGAAGCCGAGGGCGCCGGTGGCCGTGAGCGCGGTGTACTCGCCGAGACTGTGGCCGGCGCAGAAGCTCGGTTCGACGCCGAGACGCTCGACGGCGTCCAGCACCATCAGGCTCGACACGAACGTGGTGAGTTGCGCGTTGCGCGTGTCGCGGAGTTCCTCGGCATCGGCGTCGCAGAGCAGCTTGGCGACGTCACGGCCCGCCACGTCGCTCGCTTCGTCGACGAGCTCCCAGCTTTCGTGTTCACGCCAAGGCAAACCCATCCCTGGTCGCTGCGACCCCTGACCGGGGAAGGTGAAAGCGAGCATTCGCGGCAGGCTAGACCGATCACGGCGACGCTGCGAGCTACCGGCCGGTAGCTCGGCGGGGTGCATCCGGATTCACCGTCACACCCCCGGCGCATCATCGAACCATGTACATCCGGCATCCGCAGGAGGTCGTCGACGAGGTGCTCGCACTCGCGCGAGGTGGCGTGCCCAAGCTGCGGATCGCCCGAACTGTGGGTGTCGACGTCGGAACCGTTCGCACCTGGATCGCGAACGACGGGGTCCGCGCCGGCCGGTCCATTGGATGTATCGGCGACGATTGCGCGATGCGACACCACTCGATGCGGAGGCATATGCGTACCTGTTCGGCCAGTACCTCGGCGATGGGTGGGTCGACCTGAACGGTCGGCGCGGTGTCTATCGGTTGGTCATCTCGTGCTGTGCGGCATATCCAGGCATCGTCGACGAAGTGCAGCAGGCGATCGAGACGGTCCTCCCCGACAATCGGGTCGGTCGAGTGCCTCGCCAGGGTGTCGTGAACGTCCAGACCTATTCGACTCATTGGCGGTGCCTGCTTCCGCAGGCGGCACCGGGCAAGAAGCACCTGCGCCGAATCGTGCTCGAACCGTGGCAGGAAACCATCGTCCTGATCGATCACCCTCGCCCGTTTCTCCGCGGGCTCATCCACAGCGACGGGTGCCGTGCGATCAATCGCGTCCGCGGCGCCAGCGGCCGGCGGTACGAATATCCCCGCTATCAGTTCACCAACCGGTCCGACGACATTCGAACTCTGTTCGAACGAGCATGCGAGGCCGTCGGCGTCGACTGGCGACGGATGAACGCTGTCAATGTCGCCGTCAGTCGGCGCGAGAGCGTTGCCCTCCTCGACACGTTCGTCGGGCCCAAGGCATGAGCCTGGCAGGCCATGTCTGCCGGTACTCTGTGGCGGCACCGCCCCGGTAGCCCAATCGGCAGAGGCCATGGCTTCAAACTCCATCAAGTGTGGGTTCGAGTCCCACCCGGGGCACGGTGCGTCGATCTGGCAGGATCGGCGCATGGACGCACAACTGGCACGCAAGACCTGGCGGACGCTCGAGCCGCTTCATGGCGCGATCTACTTCGCGGCCGAGGCGCGGGCGGAGTACGCCGCGCTCGGGATCGACGATCGGATGACCGGATACTTCGCGTCCCGGTCCGCGCCGATGGGTGCGGTGCCGGCATCGGTGGTGATCGCCACGTTCTTCAACTTCGATCACGGCCTCGTCGAGCGCAGCATCGACGGTGTGTGGGACCGGGTGACGCCCGAGGCGATCCTGGCGGCGAGGCTACGCGCCGCCGACGGAATGATCCGCCGTCTCATCCCCGAGGCGGTCGAGAGCGCGGAGATGGTCGAGGCCGCCGACATCGCCAGGACCGCCGCGCTCGTCGCCTGCGAACATCCGGAGGGCCGGCCGCTGTTCGCCGGCCACGCCACCCTGCCGTGGCCGACCGAGCCGCACCTCGTCCTGTGGCACGCCCAGTCGCTGCTTCGTGAGTTCCGCGGCGACGGCCACATCGCGGCCCTCACGGTCGAGGGCCTCTCCGGTTGTGAGGCACTCGTCACGCACGGGCTCGCGGGTGACGTCCCCAGCGACACGCTGCGGCTGAGCCGTCAACGGACCGACGACGACTGGGCCGCGGCCATCGAATCACTCCGCCGGCGCGGCTGGATCGGCGACGACGGCGCCTTCACCGAACTGGGCCAGGAGCGGCGGCGGTGGATCGAGGATCGCACCGACGAACTCTCGACCGCGCCGTACGCGGCAGTCGGCGACGACGGGTGCGACCGGCTGCGTTCGCTCGGTCGTCCATGGAGTGTCGCGATGATGGCGGCGATCGGCTGATCCATGGTGTCGTGGCTCGTCGAACGACGGCTCTCGTCGGTCGCGTCGCGCCTGAAATCGCTGCGCGCCGAACTCGCGATCATCGACGAGCAGCTGTCACACCTCGGCGAGAACGCCGACGACCAGGCCATCCGGGCCCTGGTGTCGGAGACACCCGGCGCATCGTTCGAGGCTCGCGACGCGCAGCGCCATGTCGACGCGATGCGCAAGCACCGGACGCACGTCGTCGAGGAGATCGCAAGTCTCGAACGCAAGCAGGACGAGCTTCTCGACCGTATGTAGCCGCCCCACGTAGCGGCGGGACTGCCCTGGTCGAGGTGGACGGCGCGGGCCGGCGGGAGGTCGTACGGGCCGGAGAATGGTAGATAGTGGGGATGCCCTTGCGCGTCGTGATCGCCGAAGACGAAGCCATCATCCGGATGGACCTGCGCGAGACCCTCGAGGAAGAGGGCTACGAGGTGGTCGGCGAGACCGGCCGCGGCGACCAGGCGGTGGAACTCGTCCGAGCCCTCCATCCCGATCTCGCCATCCTCGACATCAAGATGCCGGGGATGGACGGTGTCGAAGCGGCCCGCATCATCAACGGCGAGAAGATCTGCGGGGTGTTGATGCTGACCGCGTTCAGCCAGCGCGAGGTGGTCGAGGAAGCCCGCGATGCCGGCGCCCTGGCGTTCCTCGTCAAACCGTTCCAGAAGAGCGACCTGATCCCCGCGATCGAGGTGGCGATGGGTCGCTTCCGCGAACTGCGCACACTCACCGGTGAGATCGACGCCCTCGCCGAGCAGCTCGAGGCGCGCAAGTTCATCGAGCGGGCCAAGGGCGTGCTGATGGACGAGTGCGCGATGACCGAGAACGACGCCTTCAGCTTCATCCAGCGCACCGCCATGAGCGAACGGACCCGCATGCGCGACGTGGCCGATCGCGTGCTCGACGGTTCGCTGCGCCCGGACACGGACTGAACGGACGTCGCACCGATGGGCACCTACATCGTCGTCGACGGCAACTCGTTGACCTACCGCGCGTTCTTCGCGCTGCCGACCGACATGGCGACGGCCAGCGGCCAGGTCACCAACGCCGTGTTCGGCTTCACGTCGATGCTCATCAACGTGTTGAAGGACCATCAGCCCGACGGGGTCCTCGTCACCTTCGACCGACCAGAGAAGACGTTCCGGCACGACGCCGAACCCGAGTACAAGGCGCAACGCACGGCGGCCCCCGACATCCTGCGCCAGCAGATGGGCCTCGTCCGCGAGGTACTCGACGCCATCGGGATCACCACGATCGACCTCGCGGGATGGGAGGCCGACGACCTCATCGCCACGGCGGTCGACCTGCTCGTCGACGCCGGCCATGACGTCCTCATCGTCACCGGCGATCGCGACAGCTACCAGCTCGTCGCCGATCCGCACGTGAAGGTGCTGTACAACCGGCGCGGGGTCAGCGACTATGCGCTCTACGACGAGGCGGGCATCTTCGAGAAGACGGGGGTCACCCCTGAGCTGTACCCGCAGTACGCGGCGCTGCGGGGCGACACCAGCGACAACCTGCCCGGCGTGCCCGGGGTGGGGGAGAAGACGGCGGCCAAGCTGATCACCACGTACGGCGGCCTGGACGGCATCTTTGCCAACGTCGACGCGCAGACGCCGAAGTTGAAGTCGTCGCTGATCGAACACGAAGCGCGGGCGCGCAAGAACCTCGAGCTGATGTTGCTGCGCCACGATGCGCCGCTGTCCGGCATCACGGTCGACGACCTCGGCGTCGATCCGAATCCGGAGGAACTCCAGCGACTCTTCGACTTCCTCGAGTTCCGCACGTTGGGAACGCGACTCGCCGAAGCGCTCGGCACGATGGGCACGAGCCTCGACATCGGCGACGGCGAGGACCGCCAGGAGCTCGTCGCCGAGGTGCGTATCGTCGACGATGCGTCGGCTGCCGCCCAGCTCATCGATGGTCTGCCGACGCTCGACGTGGCGGCGGCCTGGGAGGGCGAGCCGGGGAGGAGTCCGGTGAGCGGGCTCGCCATCGTGGAGGACCCCGAGCAGGCGGAGGTCGTCTGGATCCCCGCGACGCTGCTCGCCGACGATCGTGTGGCCATCGCGCTCGCCGGACACCACGACATCCGGGGTCACAACGTGAAGCCGCTGATGCGGTCGTTCCTGGTCGCAGGGGTCGACGTCGAGGGGCTGACGCTCGACACGGCGATCGCCGCCTACCTGATCGACCCCGCCGAGGCGCGCTACACGCTGCCCGACCTCATCGAGAAGTACACGCGGTTCGCCCGCCCGTCCGACGTCGCCGCGTCGGGTCAGCTCGACCTCGACGGCACGTCGATGACCGATGCCGAACGCGCCGGCCGTGACGCCCTGGCGGTCAATGCGCTGGCCGGGCCGATCGTCGCCAGCCTCGAAGCGCAGGGAATGGCCGAGCTGTATCGCACCATCGAGAACCCGCTCGTCGTGGTCCTCGCCAAGATGGAGTACGTCGGGATCGCCGTCGACGTGGACGAACTGCGTGCGCTCGGTGCCCGTTTGTCGGCCGAGGTCGAGGATCTGGGCGCGCAACTCAAGACGGTGGCGGGACGCGACGACCTGAACCTCAACTCTCCCAAGCAGCTGCGGGAGATCTTGTACGACGAGCGTGGGCTCAGCCCGGGCAAGAAGACCAAGACCGGCTTCTCGACCGACGCCGCGACGCTCGAGAAGATCAAGGACCAGTGGCCCGAGTTCCTCGGCCCGCTGATGCGCTATCGCGAGGTCGAGAAGCTCCGCAGCACCTACGGCGAGGGCCTGCTCGCGGAAGTCGCGCCGGACGGTCGCATCCACGCCACGTTCAACCAGACCGTGGCGCGCACCGGCCGCCTGTCGTCCGATCAGCCGAACCTCCACAACATCCCGGTGCGTACCGAGGAGGGGCGCCAGTTCCGGCGGGCCTTCGTGCCGGCCACCGGCACGCGCTTGCTCGTTGCCGACTACAACCAGATCGAGCTGCGCTGCATCGCCCACCTGGCCACCGATCCCGGACTGATCGAGGCGTTCACGAGCGGCCAGGACATCCACAACGCCACCGCGGCGAGAGTGTTCGGCGTCGACCCGAAGGCGGTCACGCTCGAGCAGCGCTCGAAGGCGAAGATGGTGTCGTACGGTCTGGCGTACGGCATGGAGTCGTACGGGCTCGGGCAACGCCTGAACATCTCGACCGAGGAGGCGGCGGTCATCCTCGACGCCTACTTCGTGGCGTTCCCGAACGTGAAGCACTACATGGACCGCACCGTGATCGAGGCTCGCGAGCGTGGCTACACCGAGACGCTGTTCGGTCGTCGCCGCCCGATCCCCGAGCTGATGAACTCCAACTTCCGGGTCCGCCAGGCGGGGGAGCGGCAGGCGATGAACGCCGGCATCCAGGGGTTGGCCGCCGACATCTTCAAGGTGGCGCTCGTGCGCATCGACCAGGCGCTCGTCGAACAGCGCCGGGCGAGCCGGCTCGTGCTGCAGGTGCACGACGAGGTGCTGGTCGAAGTGCCCGACGACGAGCACGACGAGGTCGGCGAACTCGTGGTCGACCTGATGCACGGCGCGGCCGAACTCGCGGTGCCGTTGGAGGTGAACGTGTCCTGGGGCGACACCTGGGCATCGGCCAAGTCGTGAGAGTCGAGACAACCTGTGACCGAGACAGAGACGGAGAGAGATGACATGTCGGACACCATCGTGGCGCTGCCGTTCGGCGAGCTGATCGACTCGGCCGCCCAACTCGAGGCGCTGTACCGGGCACCGGGACAGCTCGTCGCGGCCAAGAAGCGACCGGGTATCGACGAGGGGACCCGGTCGTTCGTCGCGCAATCGCCGTTCGTGCTCCTCGGCACGGTCGGACGCGACGGCGGTGTCGACGTGTCACCGCGCGGCGGGCCGCGGGGGTTCGTCCGCGTGATCGACGACGAGTACCTGGCGATCCCCGACCTCAACGGCAACAACCTGATCGACAGCCTCCGTGGCGTGGTGGCGTCCGGGTCGGCCGGCATGTTGCTGCTCGTGCCGGGCAAGGACGAGACCGTCCGGGTCAACGGCCAGGCCTGGGTGACCACCGATGCGTCGGTGCTCGACCGGTGGGCCGACGAGCTGCGGCGACCGACCACTGCCATCGTCGTGCGCGCCGACGAGGTGTTCGTGCACTGCGCGAAGGCATTCCGGCGGGGCAAGGTCTGGCAAGCCCGACAGCTGGACCGAGGCCGCCGACGTGCCCGAGGCGCTCGACGTCCTCGCCGCGCAGGGCGTGATCGGGCCGGTCGACGACGCGATCCGGGCCTCGATGGAGGACGGCTATGCGGAGGGCCTCGCCTACGACCGTCCGGAGCAGCACGACCCTTCCGAGCAGTAGCCGGCGGTGCCCGAGCGCGACCACTGGTTCGAGGACCTGGCGGATCACCTCGGGGCGGCCTACGACCGGTACGCCCACACGAAGGGCACGGTGCAGGAGGTCGATCACATCGTGGCGCAACTCGGGCTGGAGCCCGGGTCCCGCGTACTCGACGTCGGCTGTGGCACGGGGCGCCACGCCCACGAGCTCGCCCGGCGGGGTGTCGTGGTGCACGGAATCGACATCAGCCAACGGTTCGTGGATCTCGCGAACGACAACGCGCCGGACGGTGCGACGTTCGCACGACTCGACGCCCGGGCGATGGCGTTCGACGACGAGTTCGACGCCGTCATCTGTCTGTGCCAGGGCGCATTCGGCATGATGACCGCCGACGGCGACGACGACCTCGTGGTCGCGGGAATGGCCCGAGCCCTACGCGACGACGGCCGCCTGGCGCTCAGCGCGTTCAACGCCTACTTCGCGGTCCGCTACCACGAGGAGGCCTCGTTCGACGCGGCGACCGGCGTGTCGCACGAACGAACCGACATCCGTTCCGAGTCGGGCGAGGTTGCCACCGTCGATCTCTGGACCGGCTGCTACACGCCCCGCGAACTGCGCCTGCTGTTGCGCGCCCACGATCTCCGGGTCGATTCGCTCTCCAGCGTCGAGCCCGGCGCCTATGCCATCGCGCCCGCGACGGTCGAATTGCCCGAATTCCTCGTCCTCGCGTCCCGCCTCCCCCGAAATATGGAGCAGATGTCGCGCTGAGCGCGACATCTGCTCCATATTTCCGGATCGGGCGTGTCGGGCGCGAACACGCTGGTGACGTGGCGTTGATGTTGCCGCCACAAACAGGAAATCAACACGAAACAATGGGGATATTCCGGCGAAATACGTCGTCTGTAAGTTGCCGCCGGGCAAGGCAAACCGGCCGCCCGAACAGACACAGGAGGAATGAATGCTGTCGCTCTTGACGGGCCTGCTTCCGATGCAGGACGACCCAGTCGCTGCACTCGGTGGACAGGTCAACATGCTGTGGGTGGTCATCGGCGCCATCTTGGTCATCTTCATGCAGGCCGGCTTCGCCCTCGTCGAGACGGGGTTCTGCCGTGCCAAGCACGCAGCTCACGTGGTCAGCACGAACTTCGCCATCTTCGGCCTCGGCTTCATCGCCTTCTTCCTGATCGGGTTCCCGTTGTCGTTGAGCGCGCTCGACATGACGCCGTACTTCGGCGGACTCGGTGCGCCCGTCGGGGATGCCTTCATCGGATCCGGCAACTGGGTGTTCCTCTGGAAGGGCGGCTGGGCGCTGTCGGGCGGCGGCATCGATGCCGGCGTGCTCGCCATCTTCCTGTACATGGTCGCCTTCATGGACACGGTCGCGACGATCCCGACCGGCGCCATGGCCGAGCGTTGGAAGTGGGGCAGCTTCGTGATCTGGGGCCTGTTCTGCGGCGGCATCTACTACCCGCTGTTCGCGGCCTGGACGTGGGGCGGCGGCTGGCTGTCGAAGACGTGGGACACGATGAACCTCGGCGCCGGTTATGTCGACTTCGCCGGTTCCGGCGTGGTCCACGCCGTCGGTGGCGTCGCCGCTGTGGCCGGTGCGGTCGTGCTCGGACCGCGCATCGGCAAGTTCGACAAGGACGGGAACCCGCGGGGCATCCCGGGTCACCACATCCCGATGGCGTTGCTCGGTACGTTCATCCTGCTGTTCGGCTGGTTCGGCTTCAACGCGGCGTCGACGTTCGCGGCGACCGACGTGCAGTTCGCCGTCGTCGCCACGAACACGGCGATCGCCGGCGCCTTCGGCGCCATCACCGCGATGTTGTACATCACCAAGCGGACGGGTAAGCCCGACCCGGGCATGATGGCCAACGGCATGCTTGCCGGTCTCGTCGCCATCACGGCACCCTGTGCGTTCGTCAGTCCGGGGATGTCGGCCGTCATCGGCATCATCGCCGGCGTTCTCGTCATCGAGGCGGTGTTCTTCGTGGAGCGCAAGCTGAAGATCGACGACCCGGTGGGCGCCATCGCCGTCCACGGCGTCTGCGGCACCTTCGGTGTGCTCGCCGTCGGCCTGTTCGCCAACGGCAGCTACGGCGCCGGATGGAACGGCTCGGACAGCGAAGGCATCAAGGGTCTGTTCTGGGGCGATGCGGGTCAGCTCGGCGCCCAGGCGCTGGGTGTGGCGGTCATCTGGACCGTGATCGGTGGTATCGCCTACGCCTTCTTCAAGACCCAGGACACGGTCTCCAAGAAGATGGGCAAGGGCGGCATCCGCTCGGCCGAAGCCGACGAGATCGAGGGCCTCGACATTCCGGAGATGGGTGTCTCCGCCTATCCCGAGTTCGTGAAGCAGTAATCGCCGTGGTCAACTTCAATCCAGCACAGATCCTCGCAACGAAGGAGCAACACCCATGAAGCTCGTGACCGCAATCGTCAAGCCGTTCAAGCTCGACGACGTCCAAGAGGCACTCAAGTCGGCCGGCGTCGTCGGTATGACCGTCAGCGAGGTCCGCGGTTTCGGACGTCAGGGCGGCCACACCGAGACCTACCGTGGAGCGGAGTACAAGATCGACTTCGTCCCGAAGGTCAAGATCGACGTCGTCACCACGGAAGAGACCGTGGACGCGATCATCGAGGCGATCTCGACCTCGGCCAGCACCGGCAAGATCGGTGACGGCAAGATCTGGGTCACCGAAGTCGATGACCTGGTCCGCATCCGCACCGGCGAACGGGGTGCCGACGCCGTCTGATCACCCTCCGGAACCCGGAAATTTGGAGCAGATGTCGCGCTCGGGCGCGACATCTGCTCCATTTTTCGTTCGGGACGCAGGAGATTCGGGTCGGATTGCCACCCAAGGTGGTTGTGCCGGGGGAGTGCTATCATTGTCGGCCTGCCGCCGGCAGTGGGGTCGCTCGCGATCTCGTCCATCCGTTCCACTTCTCGAAGTTTCCGAAAGCAGTCCGTCCCTTGTCCGACACCGCAACCACCTCACCGACGATCTTCCCCGCTGAAACCAGTCAGCCGATGGGAACGTTCGACGATGAGGGCAACTACACCCCCCGCGAGGTCGTGTCCGACGATCTCGGCATGTCGTTCGCCGATGCGATCGACGGCACGATGGTCACCGTCGACGACGGGCAGTTGGTGCACGGCACGGTCGTCAAGATCGACAAGGACGAAGTCCTGCTCGACATCGGGTACAAGAGTGAAGGTGTCATCCCGGCTCGTGAGCTGAGCATCCGCAACGATGTCGACCCCTCCGAGGTCGTCTCACTCGGCGAGCACGTCGAAGCCCTCGTGCTGACGAAGGAAGACAAGGAAGGCCGTCTCGTCCTCTCCAAGAAGCGTGCGCAGTACGAGCGTGCCTGGGGCGACATCGAAGCGAAGAAGGAAGCCGACGCCGTCGTGTCGGGTCCGGTCATCGAGGTCGTCAAGGGCGGCCTCATCGTCGACATCGGCCTGCGCGGCTTCCTGCCCGCATCGCTCGTCGAGCTGCGCCGTGTGCGTGACCTGGCGCCGTACATCGGCACCACCGTCCACGCCAAGATCATCGAGCTCGACAAGAACCGCAACAACGTCGTGCTGTCGCGCCGCGCCTACCTGGAAGAGAACCAGAAGGAGACCCGCGACCAGTTCCTCACCAACCTCAAGGTCGGCGAGGTCCGCGAGGGCACGATCTCCTCGGTCGTCAGCTTCGGTGCGTTCGTCGACCTCGGCGGCATGGACGGGCTCATCCACGTCAGCGAGCTGTCGTGGAAGCACGTCGACCACCCGGGTTCGGTCGTCGCCATCGGCGATCCCGTCAAGGTGCAGGTCCTCGACGTCGACTTCAGCCGCGAGCGCATCAGCCTCTCGCTGAAGGCCACACAGCAGGATCCGTGGCAGGAGTTCGCCGAGAGCCACCAGGTCGAGCAGCTCGTCTACGGCCGGGTCACCAAGCTCGTGCAGTTCGGTGCGTTCGTCCAGGTCGGCGAAGGGATCGAAGGCCTCGTGCACATCTCCGAGATGTCGGCGCACCACGTCGACTCGCCCGAGCAGGTCGTCACGCCCGGCGAAGAGCTGTGGGTCAAGATCATCGATCTCGACCTCGCCCGTCGTCGTATCAGCCTGTCGATCAAGCAGGCCGCCGAAGGTGGCGAACTCGCCGCCGAGTACCGCGAGCACTTCGAAGTCGACGCCGCGGGCAACTGGGTCGCCGGCGAGACCGACGCCGAGGCCGAGGCCGCATGGTCGGAGTACTACGCCGAGACCGGCACTGGCGACGACGCCGCGACTGACGACGCCGCTACCGAAGCTGTCGATGCCGACCTCACGTCGGTGGTCATCGACGAGCCGGTCGAAGCCAACGCCGAGTGACCCGGCGGGTCGCCCGACTCCTGGATTGCTCCGCCGTGATCTCTTCGCGGTCGTCGGTGATCGCATCGTCATGAGCCGGTTCTCATGATCGTCGTCGGCCTCACCGGTGGGATCGGTGCCGGGAAGTCGACGGTGTCGCCGATGCTCGCCGAACGTGGTGCGGTCATCGTCGACGCCGACAAGATCGCGCGCGACCTGCAGGCACCCGGCACTCCCGTGCTCGCGGCCATGGCTGAACGGTTCGGGCAACATGTGATCGCCGCGGATGGTTCGCTCGATCGGGCCGCGGTCGCGGCCATCGTGTTCAACGACAAGCAGGCGCTCGCCGACCTGAACGCCATCGTCCATCCGGCGATGCAGACCGAGATCGAACGGCAGATCGCCGCCCACGCCGACACCGATCGGGTGGTCGTGCTCGACTTCCCGCTGCTCGCGGAGAACCCGCGTGAGGCGCTGGCGGCCACGATCGTCGTCGACGTCGACCCGGAGATCGCCATCGAACGCCTCGTCGGGTCTCGCGGTATGGACGCGGACGACGCACGGGCTCGCATGAACAGCCAGATCAGCCGCGCCGACCGTCTCGCGAAGGCGACGCACGTGATCGACAACTCGGGTGACCTCGAGGCCCTGCGCCCGCAGGTCGACGCTCTGTGGTCCGAGCTCGAGGACCTGGCCCGAGCCAGCAATTGAGCGATGGTCACCGCGTCGCCGCCGACCTGGGTGTTCGGATACGGGTCGCTCGTCGATCCTGAATCGCTCGGGCGCACGCTGGGACGCCAGGTGACGCCGGGTGTCGACTTCCTCGCCGCCGAATTGACGGGGTGGGGCCGGCGCTGGAACTACGGCGTGGGTCACGTGGTCGGGACGTGGCGCCGCGCGGACGGCACCGTGATCGATGACGGCGTGATCGTGGCGCTCGGCGTCGTGGCGGCGGCCGCACGAAACGATCAATGGCATCGTGGCGCGTGTGTCCGGACCTCGAGATCGCCGCGCTCGACCAGCGCGAACGCGACTACGACCGGGTCGATGTGACCGCCTCCGTGACGGTTCGCACCGAGGCATTCGAGCCCGAAGCACGGATCGTGACGTACGTGCCGCGACCTTCGGCGATCGAGCGCTACGAGACGGCCCGCGATGACGGGCGAGCAGGCATCCGCAGCACGTACTGGGGTCTCGTCGACGCGGCGTTCGCCGTGTGGGGCGCCGACCAGCTCGAACGGTACCGATCGACCGACCCCGCCGCCCGATGTACCCGTGGTGGCGATGTCCGAACCAGCGCCGTAGCAGGGTGTCGTCGTCCGTTCGCGCCGGTCGGGTCGGTACGACCCGTCGGAGCGCGACACCGAGCGGGACAGGTGGGTATCATCGCGGTGGCCATGTACGACGACCGACTTCGAAGTTGACGCCGTGCTGAATGCGCTCGGAATCCTCGCCGTCGTCGCGTTGATCGCGGCCAACGGGTATTTCGTCGCCGGTGAGTTCGCTTTCGTGGCCGCTCGTCGGGGGAAGTTCGCCGAGACCGCCGAGCACGACCGGAAGTCACGCCGCGCCGTTGCGGTCCATCAGCGACTGAGCTTCATGCTGTCGGGCGCGCAGCTCGGAATCACGGTCACCACCCTCGTTCTGGGCTTCATCGCCGAGCCGGCGATCGCCGGGTTGATCGAGCCGGGCCTCCAAGCCCTCGGGCTGTCCGACTCGGCTGCCTTCGGGGTGGCGTTCGCCCTTTCCTTCATCCTGGCCACCGTCGCCCAGATGGTGTTCGGCGAGCTCGCCCCGAAGAACCTGGCGATCGCCAAGCCCGAGCCGGTCGCGCGATCGTTGGCGCCGTCGCTCCTGATGTACCTGAAGATCGCGGGCCCGGTGATCAGATTGTTCGACGAGGCGGCGAACCGTCTCTTGCGCGCGGTCGGCGTCGAACCGGTCGAGGAACTGAACTTCTCGGTGTCCGCTGGGGAACTCGATCTCATCGTCGACTCGTCGGCGTCGAGCGGACACCTCACGGTCCAGCAGGCGGCCCTCCTCGAGCGGGCGATCAACTTCAGCGAACTCGAGGCGTCCGACGCGATGATCCCGTGGAATCGCGTCGTGACCATCGGCGTCGACGAGACCGCCGACGTGCTGCGCGAGCTGATGAGTTCCAACCATTCGCGATTCCCCGTGATCGACGGCGACGGCTCGCTCGAAGGGATCGTCCACGCCAAGGACCTGCTCGGCGTGCCACGAGATGGTTACGGCCAGGTGAAGGTGCGCGACCTCGTCCACGAGGTGCTGGCGGTGCCCGAGGCGGCGGGCCTGGCGGTGGTGTTGTCCGAAATGCGCGCCCGATCGACCGAGATGGCGATCGTGATCGATGAGTACGGTGCACCGGCCGGCGTGGTGACGCTCGAGGACATCGTCGAGGAACTCGTCGGCGACATCGAGGACGAGTACGACCCCACCGCCCCGGGCGACTACACCGAACTGGAACCGGGGGTCTGGATCATCGACGCGTTGTCGCGCACGGACGAGATCGAGAGGGTCACGGGGTATGACCTCCCGGAGGGTCCGTACGACACGGTGGCCGGACTCGTGCTCGACCGGCTCGAACGGATACCGGAGGTCGGCGAGCACGTGATCGTCGACGGGGTGCGGATCGACGTGTTGGCGGTGGAGGAGTTCGCCATCCAACAGGTACGCGTCAGTGTCGCCGAGCCGGACGACGGGGCAACCGACGACGACTCGCACCACGACCGAACCACCGGATCGGACGAGCGGTGATGATCGGATCGGTCGGCGTTGCCACGTTCGTGATGGCGGCGGAGGAGGAGTCGGGACGCATCGACCTCCATGCCCCCGCGCTGCTCGTCGCCCTCGTGCTGCTGGGGTTGAACGGATTCTTCGTCGCCTCCGAGTTCGCACTCCTGGCGGCACGGCGTTCGAGGATCGAGCAGCTCGCCGCCGACGGCGACCGTCGCGCCGGACACGCGCTCGCCGGATTGCGCGAGCTCACCCTCATGCTCGCCGGCGCCCAACTCGGCATCACCATGTGTTCGCTCGGCCTCGGCGCCGTCGCCGAGCCGGCACTGGCCGGCATCATCGAAGGAGCACTCGGCAAGGCCTTCTCGTTGTCGTCGACCGTCGAACACATCATCGGGTTCACCCTCGGACTCTCGATCGTGGTGTTCCTCCACATGGTCGTGGGCGAAATGGCGCCGAAGTCATGGGCGATCGCCCACCCGGAGGATTCAGCCCTCCGTGTGGCTCGACCGTTCCGTCTCTTCTGCTCGCTGCTCAGTCCGTTGATCCGTTTGCTCAACTGGTTGGCCAACGTGACGGTCCGCGCCATCGGGGTCGAACCCCAGGACGACCGAGCGATGGCCCACTCGCCGGCCGAACTCCAGTTGTTGCTCGACGAGTCCGCCGGCCACGGTTCACTCGCGGCCGAGGAGCATGCCCTGCTGACCCGATCGCTCGAGTTGTCCGGCCTGACGGCGGCTGATGCGATGACGGCGCGCCGCGACATCGTCGCCGTGGCTGCTGACATGACGGTCGAGGTCACGGCCGCGGAGGCGCACCGGACGGGACGCAGCCGGGTGGTCGTGCACGAAGGTGATCTCGACCACGTGCGGGGATTCGTGCACGTCAAGGACCTGCTGCGGCTCCCGGACGGCAGCTGGTCGACCACGCTCGTCGGCGACGTGGCGCGGTCGATCATGGTCACCCCTGAGCGCCATCGGCTCGAGGATCTCCTGCTCGAGATGCGCACCGGCCGGCATCACATCGGGCTCGTGGTCGACGAACACGGCACGGTGGTCGGCGTCGTGACGCTCGAGGACGTGATCGAGGAGTTGATCGGCGACTTCGACGACGAGTCCGATCGACGTGACGGCGAATGCGAGACGCTCGCCGACGGCAGTTTCAGCGTCAGCGGAGCGGCGCGCGTCGACCAGTTCGAGGCCTGGGTCGGCGTCGAGTTGCCCGACGGCGACTGGCACACGCTGGCCGGCTACGTGATCGCCGCGTTCGACGAGATCCCGTCCGTCGGTGACCACGTCACCACCGAGGTCGGCACGTTCGAGGTGCTCGCCATGGACGGCTTCGCCATCGACCGGGTGCGAGTCCGCCCGACCGCCCACGACGCCGCGGTAGCCCACCCCTTCGACCCTCGCCCCTCGTTTGCGTCGGGATTTCTGAGAACCGGTTCTCAGAAATCCCGACGCAAACGAGTGTTTGGGTCCGCCGTGGGGCCGCCCTGGGGTGGGTGGCGGTCGGTCGTCGGGGGAGGGTGGGGAAGTACCGTGTCGACATGGCCTACCCGCGGCGGCTGCTGAACGATCACGAGACCGTCGTCGTCGATCTTCACCCGCACTGGTGGTGCCTGGTCAAGCCGATCGTGCTGCTCGTCGCGGCGATGGCGGCGAGCATTGCCGTGCTGCTGCAGACCGAAGCGCGCACGATGCCGCGTACGGGGTTGGGCTGGGCGTGCCTGGGCCTGATCGTCGCCGCGGCGTGTTGGCTCATCGTCCGCTCGCTGCGGTGGGTCACGACCAACTTCGTGATCACCACCCAGCGCGTCATCGATCGTTGGGGCGTGTTGTCCAAGCACTCCACCGAGATCCCGCTGGAACGGGTGAACACGGTGATGTCGAGTCAGGGCATCTTCGAGCGGCTCGTCGGCGTCGGGGACCTCGTGATCGAGTCGGGCGGGGAGGCGGGTCAACAGCGGTTCGCCGACATCCGAAACCCGAACCGCGTCAAGGGCGTGCTGCACGGGCTCGTTCACGAACGCCAGCACGCGAGCGATTCGTCGTCGACTCCCAACGTGGCGGATCAACTCGAGAAGTTCGAAGGCATGCTGCGGCGGGGCTCGCTGACCCAGGACGAGTTCGACGCGCAGAAGCAACGCCTGCTCGAACAGCTCTGACGTCACATGTCGCCGCGCATCGTCAGCCTCGTCCCGTCGGGCACCGAGACCCTGCTCAGCCTCGGTGCGCCCGTGATGGCGTGCACCCGCTTCTGTGAGCAACCGGGCATCCCGCACGTGGGCGGGACGAAGAACCCGGACATCGCGGCGATCATCGAACTCGACCCCGACTTCGTGGTGATGGACCGCGAGGAGAACCGTCGGGAGGACGCGGACGCGCTGGCGGAGGCCGGCATCGAACTCTTCGTGTCGGACGTGACAACGGTCGACGCCGCCGAACGGTTCGTGGTCGACCTCGCCGCGCGGGTGGGTCTCGCGGCGCCGGTCGCCGCCGGTCGCGGTGGCGGCAGGGGAGACGACGATCCGCGCGACTGCGTTCGTGCCGATCTGGCGTCGTCCGTGGATGTCGATCAACCGTCTGACGTACGGCGCCGACCTCCTCGCCCGGCGTCGGCGTCGCGTTGGTCACCGATGATGAATCCGACCGCTATCCCGACCGTCGACCTCGACGACGTCGTTGCCCGGCGACCCGACGTCGTGCTCGTGCCGAGCGAGCCGTACGAGTTCCGCGACGGGCACCTCGACGAGTTGCGCGACGCGTTCGGTGCCGCCGTGCCCGTCGTGCGTGTCGACGGGCGGGATCTGTTCTGGTGGGGCAGCCGCACGCCCGGCGCCGTGTCCCGCCTCCGCGCCCAGCTCGACCCGCTCATCCCGTGACCTGTCGGTGGGGTCAGGCACTTCGTAACAGGTTGCCGCCGACGCGATCACCTGTTGCGTTGTGCCTGACCCCGCGACAGGTTGGGACGGGCTTCAAGTTCAACCGGCGGCGGGTCGCCTGCAACACTGCCTGGCATGCCACGTACCACGCTGCCGAGCGGGATCGAGATCGAATACGACACGCACGGCTCTCCTTCCGATCCGGCCCTCCTCCTCGTCAACGGCTTCACCTCGCAGATGATCAGCTGGTACCCCGACCTGCTCCAACAGCTGGTCGACCAGGGCCTGTACGTCATCCGGTACGACAACCGCGACTGCGGGCTGTCGTCGAAGTTGGACGGACAGGGCGCCGACCCGATGGACGTGCTGAAGGCGCAACTCGCCGGCGAAGAGATGCCCGCGGTCGCCTACACGCTGTCCGACATGGCCGCCGACGGGATCGGCGTGCTCGACCACCTCGGGATCGACCGGGCCCACATCGCCGGCGTGTCGATGGGCGGGATGATCGTGCAGACCATGGCGATCGAGCATCCCGATCGCGTCGCCAGCCTCACCTCGATCATGAGCAGCACCGGCGACCCGCGGGTCGGCGCGCCGACGCCGGAGGCCCGTGACGCGCTGCTCGCGCCGCCTCCCGTGGAACGTGACGCGTTCATCGAGGCGTCGGTCAGGGCGAAGGTCTGGCAGTCGAAGAAGTACTTCGACGAGGGCGAGGTCCGGACTCGTTGGCGGCGGCCGGCTTCGACCGCTCGTTCTCGCCGGAGGGTTCGAAACGTCAGCTGGCGGCGATCTACGCGAGCGGTGATCGCTCCGAGGCGCTCACCGCGCTCGACGTGCCCACGCTGGTGATCCACGGACGCGACGACACCCTGATCTCGCCCGAAGGAGGATTCCGGACGGCCGAGTTGATCCCCGGGGCGCGGCTGCTGTTCGTGTCCGACATGGGCCACGACCTGCCCCGAGCCGCTGTGGCCGGAACTCGTCGAGGCGATCGGTGGCAACGTCCGGACCGCCGTGCGCCGCCCGGCAGTGGTGGGGAACTGACATGGCCGGTCCACTGAGCGGTTACAAGATCCTGGAACTCGCCGGCATCGGGCCGGGCCCGTTCGCCGCGATGATGTTGGCCGACATGGGCGCCGAGGTCGTGCGGGTGGAGCGCAGCGCCTCGGTGCGGGGGCATGTGCCCGCGACGCCGAACGGCGATCTCCTGCTCCGCGGGCGCCGCAACATCGCCGTCGATCTGAAGCATCCCGACGGCGTCGCCACGCTGCTCGATCTCGTCGAGTCGGCCGACGGCCTGATCGAGGGCTTCCGGCCCGGCGTCATGGAACGGCTCGGCCTCGGTCCGACGGAATGCCTGGCGCGCAACCCGCAAGCTCGTCTACGGCCGGATGACGGGTTGGGGGCAGGACGGGCCGTACGCCCAGGCCGCCGGTCACGACATCAACTACATCTCGCTCGCCGGCGCCCTGGCGCACTTCGGACGGGCAGGCGAACCACCGGTCCCGCCGCTGAACATGGTCGGCGACTTCGGCGGCGGCGGCATGTTCCTCGCGTTCGGCGTCGTGTGTGCGCTGCTCGAAGCCCAACGCAGTGGCGCGGGGCAGGTGGTCGACACGGCGATGGTCGACGGGTCGGCGGTGCTGATGACGATGTTCTGGGCGTTCAAGCAGATGGGCGCGTTCGACGAGAACGCGAGGGGCACCAACCTCCTCGACACCGGCGCCCATTTCTACGACGTGTACCGCTGCGCCGACGGCGAGTACGTCTCGATCGGCTCGATCGAGCCGCAGTTCTACGCCGAGCTGCTGCGCCTCGCCGAGCTCGAAGGCGACGAAGGGTTCGCCGCGCAGATGGATGCCGCCGCGTGGCCCGACCTGAAGGCGCGGCTCACCGAGTTGTTCGCCCGCAAGACCAGGGCCGAATGGTGTTCGATCATGGAGATGACCGATGTGTGCTTCGCGCCGGTCCTCACCATGAGCGAGGCCGCCGCCCATCCGCACAACGTCGAACGGCAGACGTTCCTCGACGTCGACGGTGCCGTCCAGCCGGCGCCGGCCCCGCGTTTCAGCCGGACGTCGCCCGAGCTCACGCAGCCTCCCGCGCTACGCCGGGCAGCACACTCGTGAGGTGCTGTCGGCCTGGGGTGTGTCGGACGACCGGATCGCCGGGCTGATCGACTCGGGAGCAGTCAAGCAAGCCGGCTGATCCGCTGCCACACTGGTCGCCGATGTCGACGATCGTCTGTCTCCACGCCCATCCCGACGACGAAGCGACGTCGACGGGCGGAACGATCGCGCGTGCTGTCGCCGAGGGCCATCGCGTCGTGCTCGTCGTGGCGACGAACGGCGATCACGGCGAGGTACCCGACGACCTCGCCCCTGGTGAGACGCTCGTCGACCGCCGCCGAGCCGAGGTGCTGGCGTCGGCGGAGGTGCTCGGCATCGAGCGCGTCGAGTGGCTGGGCTACACCGATTCGGGGATGACCGGCTGGGAGCAGAACGCCGAACCGTCGTCGTTCCATCGGGCCGACGTCGACGATGCGGCGCGACGACTCGTCACCATCCTCGAATCGGAGTCGGCCGACGTGCTGACCGCCTACGACTGGCACGGCATGTACGGCCATCCCGACCATGTCCAAGTGCACCGTGTCGGTGTGCGCGCCGGCGAGATGATGCCGGGCCTCCGGGTGCTGCAGTCCACCTTCAACCGGACGGCATTCGTGCAACGCATGACCGAGGCGATCGAGGCCGGCGAACTGGTGGTGGCGCCCGACGAGGACTTCGATCCCGACGGCCCGGCCGACGACGGCAATCCCTTCGGCTCGCCGGAGGACGAGATCACCCTCGAGGTCGATGTCGCCGATTTCGCCGATCTGAAGCGTGAGGCGCTGCGCTGTCACCGCAGCCAGGTCACCGACACGTCGTTCTTCCTCGAGATGCCCGTCGAGCGCTTCCGACAGGCGTTCGGCACCGAATGGTTCATCGAGGCCGGCGTCGACGCACCGATGCGTCGCGGTTGGCTGTTCGACATCCCAGGTTGAGCGATTGTGCTCTGGCCAGACTGGCTCCCCATGAAATGGCGTGCCCTGGCCTCCCTGACGGTGCTCTCGCTGACCCTCGGAGCCTGTGCGTCCGATGACTCGGGCGAGTCCGATTCCAACACGACCGAGCTCACGTCACCCTCCACGCACCCTGGCCACGACGCTGGTCACGACGCCAGCTACGACGCTCGCACCGACCACCACCGGCGCACCCGTCACGTCCACCACCAGCACCACATCCATCCCGTCCACGAGCAGCTCCACCGTCGTCGAGGTGCCCACGACGGTCGTCGACCCGGCTGCGTCGAGTCGCTCGTGCTGAGTGGCGAGGGCATCGGGTCGGCCGTCTTCGGCGCCGAGCCCGATGGTGTCATCAGCTCCGTCTCGTCCTTGCTCGGCGAGCCGACGAACGACACCGGCTGGATCGACCCGCTCTCCGTCGGCGCGTGCCCCGGCACCGAGATCCGCTTCGTCGACTGGGGAACGCTGTCGCTGGTGTTCGGTGACGCCTCGCAGGTCGCGCAGGGGCGCCGTCACTTCTTCGCGTACTACTACGGCTCGGCCGGCGAGGTCGGGGGAGAACCGGTCGGTCTGGTCACCGACGCCGGCATCACGACGGGATCATCGGTGATCGACGTGAAGGCCGCGTACCCCGGCGTCACCCTGAACCCGGAGGACGACTTCACGTCACCGTTCTTCTACGTCAGCGACAATCTGAGCGGCTACTTGACCGGCGTCGACGACGACTCGACGGTCACGGTGATCCTCGGTGGCGTCGGGTGCAGCGAGTGACCTCATCGTCGACATCCGGCACCCCGACATCCGGCACCCCGACGCCCGGTCGGTCGCCGTCCGTTTGACGAGACGGCGGGTGTGATGCAGGCCGTTCTCGACGCCCACCGCACCGTCGGGTATCTCCTCATCGTGTCGAACGCGCTCGTCGGGGTCTGGGCGGTCGCCGCCCAGTACATCGAGCCGCTCCGCGTGCGGGCGCTCTGGTGGTGCGTCGCGGTGGCACAGATCGTGCCGTTCGTCAGCGCCATCCTCGGGGTCGTGCTTGTCAGCCGCTACGACGTTGAACTCGACCAGTTCCATGCGCTGTACGGATTCAGCGCGATCATCGCCGTCGGCATCCTCTACAGCTACCGCTCGAGCCCGTTCATCAAGGGCAAGCAGTACCTGCTCTACGGTTTCGGCTGCCTGTTCATCATGGGTCTCGGCATCCGCGAGCTGTACCTCAAGAGCTGACGTCCCCGCCCCCGTTGGTCAGGACGGGACCCAAACTCCTTGGACGTTGACGGTCAGGTTGATCTGCCGTTGGCTCGTCGTCGGGCTCGGAGATGCCGAGCCAGTACAGCAGCATGTCCTGGTGTTCGACCCGCAGCCGGGCGCAGCCCTTGCTCTGCGGTGAGGTCGGCACGTTGTTCGCGCCGTGGATGGCCTGGCCGCGGTCGAAGTAGAGCGGCTTGTACATGTTGCCGTTCAGCGGGTTGTCCTCGGCCACCGGGTACTGCGAGCTGTTGTGCCACCCGCCGTTGTCGAGCGCGGGATCGAAACGAACCACCGGCCGCCGGTCCTGGTCACGCGTCTCGTAGCCGGCCTCGCCGGTGGACGTCGGGAACACGAACACCAGCTCGCGGTCGGCGTTGCCGGCGAACATGATCTGGCAGGTCCGGTCGATCAGCACCCAGCGCTCCGACAGGATCGCGGTGGTGAACGGCACGGCCAGCGACGTTGCTGCCATCATCCACTGCTCCTCGTCGCTGCCCGGCACCATGTCGGCGGTGCTCACCGGCAGGCCGAGGGCCAGGCGGGCCGCGCAGAGCCGTTGCCGGGTCACCGGCCCCGAGACGCCGTCGACGAGCAACTCGCGGATTCCGAGCCCGGCGAACAGCTCGTTCAACTTGGTCTGCTGCGCCTGGACGTCGAGCGACAGCAGCGCCGGGTTCGGTTCGGTGATCGCCTCGCCGGTGATATCGTCGACGCCGTTGCCGACGCACACGTCGAGCAATTGGCCCACGTTGATCGTCTCGTCGGGCAGTCGGTTCTCGGCCTTCACGCTCGCGCCGGTCACCGTCTCGTCGTCGAAGCGGTCGGCGATGAGCAGCAGCGAGTCGCCCTCGACGACCTTCACCACGCACGCCGCGTCGTACACGTCGAGTGGTGGCTCGGTGGTCGTCGTGGTGGTCGAGGACGTGCTGGTCGAGCTGGTGGTGGTCGAGCTGGTGCGTTGGTCGAGCTGGTGCTGGTCGAGGACGTGTTCGTCGACGTGGGGGAGCTGGTCGAAGTGGTCGAGGTCGGCACCGCCGACGTCGCCGAGACGTCCGCGGGGGTGGTTGCCGGGACAGGCGACGTGTCCGTCGGCGCGTCCGAACCGGCCGGCTCCGCGGAGGGTGCCCGGCTCTCGATCGTCGTCGTGCACGCCGCGAGCAGCAACGCCAGCGGCGCGGCGATCCACATCCTCGTGCGCCGTGTCATCACCGACGCCAACCGTACCGAGCGACGGCCGCCGGTTTCCGGCAGGCCGCGGCATCCCGGTTCAGAGGCCGACGCCGTGGGGGAGTTTCGCCGGATCCCAGTTGAGTTGGGTGAGTCCCTGCTGGCACGCGAACCGGTCGGTCATGCCGGCGACGTAGGCCACCGCGGCCCGGAGGGCGTCGGCGCTGCCGGCGGCGAGATGCTCGACGTCGACATCGACCGCGGCGCGGGCGGTGGCCAGGGGGACGGCGTGCGGCCGGTCGGCGTAGTGCTCGACGAGGGCGCGCAGCAGCGCGATCACGGCGTCGGCCTGGGCGCGGCTCGCCGGCCGCAGGTAGACGTGCTCGTAGTTGAAGCGCCGGAACACCGCCAGCGCCTCGGCGTGGTCGGGGTCCATGCCGATGCGGCCCGTGGCCATCGTGGTGGTGATCATCGCCCGGATGAACGTGCCGAGCTGGCTCGATCGGTCGTGCCCGCACATCTCGGCGACGACCGCGAGGAAGCATTTCGGCGCGCAGGATGCCGGCAGCCACGGCGTCCTCGAAGTCGTGACAGACGTAGGCGATGCGGTCGGCCCATGACACGACCTCACCTTCCGGTGTCTGCGGCGCCGGCAGGCTCCACGAATGGTGACGGATCCCGTCGAGGGTCTCGCGGCACAGGTTGAGCGGCTGCAGCGTGACGTCGGCGCCCCATGGCGCATGGTCGAACCCGCCGTCGAGATAGGGCGAGAGGGCGTCCTCGCTGGCGTGTCCGCCCGGGCCGTGCCCGCAGTCGTGCCCGATGGCGATCGCCTCGGCGAGAGGCACGTTGAGTCGCAGCGCTTCGGCGATCGATCGGGCCACCTGGGTGACCTCGAGGGCATGGGTCATGCGCGTGCGCTGGTGATCGTCGGGGAACACGAACACCTGCGTCTTGCCGGCGAGCCTCCGGAACGACGAATCGTGCAGGATGCGATCGCGATCCCGCTCGAAGCACGTCCGGAACGGGTCGGGTTGCTCGGCGAACCGCTCGGTCGCCGGCTCCGCTCGCCCGCGTGGCTCCCGTGGCGAGGACCGAGGTGTCGCGGTCCTCGCGGGCCTGCCGGTCTGACGGTCGCTCGGATGGTCGAGCGTGATCGCGGCGAACGGAGTCGGCGTGGGCCACCACCACGTCGTGCACACCGAGGTGCGTCTCGTGCCCGGCCATGGTGGATGCCCAGCGGTCGGCCCGTTCGTCGGCCGAATCGTCGAGCGGAAGATCATCCACGCTCGCGACGATACGAGATGGCCGTCCGCGCTCGGCGTTAGCCTGCACGAAATGTCCCAGTTCGTCGACGAGTGCCAGCTGAACGCTCGCGGTGGCGACGGCGGCGCGGGCTGTGTCAGCTTCCGCCGCGAGGGTCCCGTGGCCTTCGGCGGCCCGAATGGCGGCGACGGGGGCAACGGCGGTGACGTGTGGCTCGTGGCCGACCACAACGTGTCGTCGCTCCTGGCCTTCCGCGATCATCCCGCACCGGCGGGCCGACAACGGCGTCCACGGCAAGGGCAAGGACCTCCACGGCCGCCGGGGTCAGTCGCTCGAGATCGCCGTGCCGATGGGCACCGCGGTGTTCGACCTGTACACGAACGAGTTGATGGCGGAACTGGTCCATCACGGCGACCGGTGGTTGGCGGCGGCGGGTGGGCGTGGCGGACGCGGCAACGCCAAGTTCCTGTCCAACAAGCGACGCGCCCCGAGCTTCGCCGAACAGGGCGAACACGGCGAGGAGACACTGGTTCCGGCTCGAACTGCGACTCATGGCCGACGTCGCCCTCGTCGGGTTCCCGAACGCCGGCAAGTCGACGTTCATCAGCGTCATCTCGGCGGCGAAGCCGAAGATCGCCGACTATCCGTTCACCACACTCGAGCCGAACCTCGGCGTCGTGCAGCTCGACGACGACACCGACTTCGTGGTGGCCGACATACCCGGCCTGATCGAGGGCGCGAGCGACGGCCGTGGGCTCGGACACCAGTTCCTGCGTCACGTCGAGCGGGCTCGAGTGATGTGCATCATGGTCGATCTCGCACCGGTCGATGACGTTCCCCCGTGCCGAGCAGGAACGCATTCTGCTCCACGAATTGGCCGAGTACCGCCCGGAGCTCCTCGACCGGCCGCGCATCGTGGTGGGCACGAAGGCCGATGCGATCCAGCCCGACGATCTGGCCGCGCTCCGGCTGGGATGGCCCGATCATGTCGGCGATCACGCACCAGGGTGTCTCCGACGTGGTGGGAGCGCTGGCATCGCTCGTGCACGAGGCTCGCCAGGCGGCCGTCGGCCCGAGGGAGTGGTCGTGCTGCGGCCCGAGGTCAGCGGCGCTTCGGTCGAGCGGATCGGTGACGGAGAGTTCCGGCTCGTCGGCCGCGACGTCGAGCGCGTCGTCGCCTTGAACGACGTCACCACGCCCGGAGGCGCTCTCCTACATCGACTTCCGGCTCGAGCGGCTCGGCGTGCCGAAGATGCTCGCCAAGGCCGGTGCGCAGGAGGGCGACGTCATCTGGATCGGCGAGTTCAGCTTCGACTACCAGCCGGATCTCTGAAATGAGAGTGGTGGCGAAGATCGGCACCGCGTCGATCACCGACGACCGGGGCGCGATCGACGGCGAGGCGATCACGAAGCTGTGTGGAGAAGTGGCCGCGCTGCGCGCCCAAGGACACGAGATCATCGTCGTGTCGTCGGGTGCCGTCGCGGCGGGGGTGCTGGCCGTCGGGCTGCCGAGCCGGCCGAGCGACATGGCAACCCTCCAGGCGATCTCCGCGGCCGGGCAGGGCCGTCTGGTCGAGGCGTACAACGCGGCGCTCGCACGGCACGGGCTCGTCGCCGCGCAGGTGTTGCTCGATCCCTACGACTTCGTCGACCGGACGCAGTACCTGCACGCCCGACGGACGCTCGTGCGGCTGCTCGAACTCGGCTGCATCCCGGTGATCAACGAGAACGACGCGATCGCCAACCACGAGTTGCGCTACGGCGACAACGACCGACTCGCCGCGCTGGTGGCGAACTCGGTGGGCGCCGACCTCCTCGTGCTGCTCACCGACACCGACGGTGTCTACACCGCCGACCCGCGCCGCGACCCGTCGGCGCAACTCGTCGCGCGGGTGACGGCCGACGATCCGCTGCTGGCGATCGCCGCCAACACCAACGGGAGTGGCCGGGGGAGCGGCGGCATGGCGAGCAAGCTGACCGCGGCGCGGATCGCGTCGTGGTCGGGCATCCGCAGCGTGATCGCCCGCGCCGCCGCGCCGGACGTCTTGGTTCGCGCCGTCAGCGGTGCGCCCGGCGATGCCGGCGAATCATCCGTCGGCACCACGTTCGATGCGCACGCCCGGACGTTGCCGGCACGCAAGTTGTGGATCGCGTTTGCCTCCGAGGTGGAAGGGACGCTCGAGGTCGACGCAGGCGCCGAACGGGCGCTCACCGACGCGTCCCGCAGCCTCCTGCCGGCGGGCGTGGTGGCCGCGACCGGCTCGTTCGTTGCAGGTGACACCGTCGACATCGTCGGCCCGTCGGGTCGGCCGTTCGCTCGAGGCATGGTGGCCGTCGACTCCCGAGTGATCTCCTCGATCGCCGGCATGCGCACCCACGACCTGCCAGCCGAGATCGCCCACGAAGTCGTCCATCGCGACGACCTCGTCGTGTTGCCCTAGTCAGGCAAGGGGTTCAGGTGAGGCCGAGTTCGGCGCGCAGGTCGGCGAGGCGTTCCTTGGCGGCCGTCGGTGGTGGTGGCCTCCTCGATCTCCTCGATGCGGTGCTCGGAGCTGGTCTCCTGTTGCTCGGCGGCAGCCATGGCTCGCGCGATAACGGGCCTCGATCTTCGCCTCGACCTCGGCGAACGTGGGCACGTCGTCACCGACCGTTTCGCTGAGCTGGGCCATCGCCGCGTTCATCTCCTCCTGCATCTTCGCCTGTTCCAGTTCGCTCAGCTGCTTCGACTTCTCGGCCAGCTTCTCCTGCAGCAGACGACTGTTCGTCTTGACGGCCGCCTTGGCCTGATCGGTCGCCTGCGTCGACTCGAGGACCATGGTCTTCAAGCTCTCGACGTCGGCCTCGACGGCGAGCAGTTTGTCGGCGATCGTTTCGGCCGCGTGGTCGTACTGCGCGGCGGTCGCGCCCGTCGCCCGACTTGTCGGCGTCGGACGCCATCAGCAACGCCTGTCGGGTGTTGCGGTTGAGCTTTTCCAGTTCGCCCATCTTGGTGTTCAGGCGGATCTCCGCCTGCTTCTGATTGGCGATCACGCTCGCCGCCTGATCCTTCAGCCGCTTGTGCTGGTGCTGCGCCTCGACGATCGCCTGTTCGAGTTGGATCTTCGGATCGGTCTTGTCGTCGGAGCCCACGGCGGACCCTGGAGGCCAGCGAATCCCACCACCTGGTGACGTGGTCGATCATGAGCCGAGCCTAACCTCTCCCGTCCACCCGAAACGCCGACGGAGGAAGTCGAGTTCGGGAGCGCCGAGCGCGAGGAGCACCGCGAGGTAGACCACCACGCCGACCACGGCGCCCACGATCAGCCGGATCGCGGCATCGGTGCCGGCATCGCCACCCACCCAGCTGCGCCACGAACCACACCGCCTCGCCCATCAGGAGCGCCGCCAGCAGCATCGGCGCGACGCTCACGGCGATCGACCGTGGCGAGAAGCCGGGGACCTTGTAACTCAGCACCACGAGCGCCCAGCAGGACGACAGCACGTAGGCGATCGCGAACGCCAGGCCGAGCCCCAACACGCCGTAGCGACCGACGAGCACGATCGCCAGCACGATGTTGATCAGGTTCTCGACGACGTTGATGACGAACGGGGTCCGGGTGTCCTTGTGGGCATAGAAACCCCGCAGCGTGAACATGTAGATCGAGAAAGCGCCGAGGCCGAGCGCGAAGCCGGCGAGTGCCCGGGCAGTGTTGGCGGCGTCGGACGCGTCGAACTGGCCCCGTTGCAGGAGCGCGCCGATGATCGGGCGGCGCAACACGAACATGCCGACGCCAGCGGGGATCGTCAGCAACGCCGTCATCCGGACGCCGAGCCCCGCCTGCTCGACGAACGCCGGGCGTTCCTTGCGGGCGACGGCGCGCGACATCTCGGGCTGGAACGTGGTGGCGATCGACACGGCGAGCAGACCGTGGGGCAGCACGAAGAACGTGAACGCGGCGAGGTACGCGGACGCGTCGCCGGACCCCGGCTCGGCGAGGTTGCGGACCACGATGAGCGAGATCTGGTTGGCGGCGACGAAGCCGATCGTCCAGAACGACAGCCGGAGGAGCCGGCCGACCGCCGGATGGCGGAACTCGAACACCGGCCGGAACCGGAAACCGGTGTTGAACATGGCGGGGACGAGCACGACCGCCATCGACGCGATGCCGAGCGTGGCGCCGAGCCCGAGGGTGTACTTGAGACGGTCGTTGCTGAGCACGTCGTCGAGCACCCAGTCGGCCGTGCCGGCGTCAGGCAACGACAGCAGCGTCGCGATGATGATCACGTTCGGCAGGATCGGGCTCCACGCCGCGGCGAAGAACCGGCGCCGGCTGTTGAGGAACGCGTTCGCCAGCCCGACGAGCCCGTAGAACAGGATCTGGATCAGGAAGATCCGCGCCAGCGTCGTGCCGACCGTGCGGAACACCTCGGGGTCGACGTCAGGCCCGACATGGATCGCGTACACCCGGAAGATCAGCGGTGCGGCGACGACGGCGAGCACGGTGAGTGCCAGCATCAGGACGACCGACACGCTCAGGACGACGTTGGTGGCCCGCTCGTCGTCGTCCTCGTCGAAGGTGGCGAACAACGGCACGAGGGTTGCTGACAGCACACCTCCGAGCAGCAGCTCGTACACGATGTTCGGTGTCTCGTTCGCCAGGCTGTAGGCGTCGGTCAGTGCGGTCTGGCCGAGGACGTAAGTGAGGGCGACGACGCGGAGCAGGCCGGTCACGCGCGACAACGTGGTCCCAGCGGCGACCGTGAGATTGCTGCGCAGCAGTCTGCTCACCGGCGCTCGGGCGTCCTGTCGATGCGTGCGTCGATGCCGGTCGGTGACCGGCGGCGAACGGTCGACTGATCGCCCTGACGTGTCACCGCCGGAACGCTACTGTCGACGACGTGCCAGCCGTCGACACTCCCGAGCTCACAGACCGTCTCCGGCGTACCGCTGCCGCCCAGGATCGGCGTCGTCTGCAGGCGCGGTTCGCCGGTGTGCAGATCACGCGGATCGACGAAGCCCCGCAGCGCGTGCCGGTCCGCATCGGCGGCGAAATTCGCAGCCAACACCGATCGTCGCCGGACGCACGTCGATTCCTGCGCGTCGAGATCGACGACGGCTCGGGTTCGGCGATGCTGGTGTTCACCGGCCGCAACCGGATCAGCGGCATCGAGACCGGCCGAATGATCGTGGTCGAGGGCGTCGGGCGGATCGAGAAGGGTCGGTTGATGCTCTGGAATCCGGCCTACACGTTGCTCGAGGGCCTCGCCAGGAGCTGACGGACCGCCGGCTCGGACTCGTCGGTGACGAGCACGAGCACCTCGTCGCCGGGCAGGAACGACGTGTCGCCTCGCGGAACGACGACGGCACGGGAGCGCAGGATCGCGACCACGGATGCCTCGCGTGGAAAGTTGATCTGCGCGATCTGCGAACCGACGACCGGTGCATCCTCCGTCAGCGTCACCTCGACGAGGCGGGCGTTCTCGGCGAGGTCGAGCAGCCGGACGACCGATCCGACGGTGACCGCCTCCTGCACGAGGCCCGACAGCAGGTGCGGCGCGGAGACGGCGTGGTCGATGCCCCAGTCGCTCGTGAACAGCCACTCGTTGGCGGGATGATTCACGCGGGCGAGGACGCGCGGCACCCCGAACTCCTGCTTGGCCAGCAACGATGCGACGAGGTTGTCCTCGTCGTCGCCGGTGACCGCGACGAACACGTCAGCGGTCTGCGGCGACGCGGTGGCCAGTTGCGACACCTCGCAGGCGTCGGCGACGATCCACTCGACCTTCTTGAGGTCCTCGAGCTGGCGGAGCAGATCGACGCGCTCGAGAGTCCGCTCCACGACGACCACCTCGTGGCCGGCAGCGGCGAGGTCGCCGGCGATGAACGTGCCGACCTTTCCTGCGCCGACGATCAGGACTCGCATCAGTGGCCTGCCTTCTTCGCGCTGGGATCTGGGCTCAGCAGTTCATCGACGGTGTCGAGGTGATCGTTGGCCACCGACATGTAGACGACGTCGCCCTCCTGGAACACGAGATCCGGCGTGGCGACGATGCCGACGCCGAGTCGTCTGACGGCGACGACACGAATCTGGCCCGTCCGCTCGATCGCGGTCAGGGCGTGACCGGCGAGTTTTGACGGGACACTGCGGTCGACGAGACACACGTTCGCGCTGGGGTCGACCCAACGAACTCCGGCGTCGTCGGGCAGGACGCGGCGGACCGCGAGCTCCGTCGTCAGCTGCGCAGAAGCGACCGTCGAGATGCCGAGCCGCTCGTAGATGGCCGCTCGTCGGGGGTCGTAGATCCGGGCGATGACCTTCGGCACGTGGAAGTGTTCCCTTGCCGTGCGCGCCACCACGATGTTCGTGTTGTCGCCGTTCGTGACCGCGGCCAGCACCTCGGCCCGTTCGACACCGGCTTCGAGCAAGGTGCCACGGTCGTAGCCCATGCCGATCAGACGTTCCGCCGACGTGCCCTCGAGTCGGGTGAACGCCCGGGTCGTCCGGTCGATGACCGTCACCGTGTAGCCCTCCTGGGTGAGTCGGCGGGCCATGCCCGCACCCACACGGCCGCAGCCGACGATGATGGCGTGAAGTGCGTCCGAGGCGCTTCGCTCGGTCATGTGGCGATCTCCGTTACTCCTGCTTCGGCAGCGGCGTTTGCTGCGGGCTTGCGATGGGCGATCTGTACGGGGATCAGCGTGATCGCCGTGTTCGGACGCTGACGCAGCTTCGAGCGCAGCATCACCGCGCTCTGGTTGTGGAGCGCCTGGTCCCACCAGTGCTCGACGACGAACTCGGGGATGACGACCGTGATCACGTCGTCGGGGCGCTCGGCATCGAGTTCGTCGATCACTTCGAGGATCGGATTGGTCAGGTCGCGATAGGCCGAGAAGATCGTCCGCAATTCGACCGGCAACTCGAATTGCTCCCACGCATCGACGACCCGTGTCTCCTCTTCGGCGTCGGTCACCACGCTGACCGCGACGAGCCGGTCCGGGCGCATCGACCGTGCGTAGGCGATCGCGTTGAGCACGCCCTTGTTGACCGAACCGATCAGCACGACGACGGTGTGGGAGTGGCGCGCCACCCGCTCGGTCGACTCCGCCTTCAACGATGATGCGACGTGGTCGTAGTGCCGCTTGATCTTGCGGAAGCCGAGCACGATCAGGGGAATCAGAACCACGGGGATCCACGCGCCGTGGCTGAACTTCGACACGACCACGACGATGAGCACGACGAACGTGGCGATGGCGCCCGACCATGTTGATGACCTGGTTGCGCTTCCAACCCGGCTCCTGGAGCCGCTTGTGGTGCACGACCATGCCGAGCTGGGAGAGCGTGAATCCGCAGAACACGCCGACCGCGTAGAGCGGGATCAGAGCGCTCGTCTGGCCACCGAACCCGATGATCAACACGCTCGCCACGCCGGCGAGCGCGATGATCCCGTTCGAGAACACGAGGCGGTCACCGCGGTTCGAGAGTTGACGTGGCAGAAAGCCGTCGTGGGCGAGGATCGAGCTGACACGCGGGAAGTCGGCAAACGCCGTGTTGGCGGCGAGGATCAAGATGGCGAAGGTGGCGAACTGCAACACGTAGTACGGCACGGTTCCGTCGCCGAACACCGCGCCGCCGAGGATCGACAGCAGCGTCTCGTTCTCGCTCACCGTGGGCTTGAGGAGGTTCGACAACACCGAGATCCCGAGGAAGAAGCTGCCGAGGATCACCCCCATCACGATCAGCGTCGACGCCGCGTTGCGTGACTCGGGCTTCTTGAACGCGGGGACGCCGTTCGAGATGGCCTCGATGCCCGTCAGGGCGACGGCACCCGAGGAGAACGCTCGTAGGAATGCCATCGCGGTGATGCCGGTGAGCAACACGCCGTTGTCGGTGAGTTCGTCGAGTGCCTCGGTGTTCGGGCGGGAGCGCCTCGATGCTCCCGGTGAAGTAGCGGATGAAGCCAACGCCCACAGGGCGATGATCATGATCATGTACAGGTAGGTCGGGCCGGCGAACAGGCGGCCCGACTCCTTCAACCCGCGCAGGTTGGCGAACATCATCAGCGCGACGAAACCGAGACACAGCAGCACGCGCTCTGGCCGCAGTTCGGGGAACGCGGACGTGATGGCGGCGACGCCGGCCGAGATCGACACCGCGACCGTGAGGATGTAGTCGACGAGCAACGATGCACCGGCGACGAGGGACGGGGTTTCGCCGAGGTTCTCGCGTGAGACGACGTACGAACCACCTCCGCTCGGATAGGCGAAGATCGTCTGGCGGTAGCTCGTGATGACGATCGTCAGGAGCACGATGACGATCGCCGAGATCGGCAGGAGGTCGGTCAGCGCCGCCAGGCCGGCGAGCGGGACGAGCACCAGGAGGATCTCCTCGGTGGCATAGGCCGTCGAGGAGATCGCGTCAGAGGCGAAGACCGCCAATGCGGTCGGCCGGCCGAGGCGTTGGTGTTGCTCCTCCGATGTCGCCAGAGGTTCGCCGACGACGAATCGCTTGATCAGCCCCATGGGCTCACGCCGGTCCGCCGTTTGTCGAGGTAGTGGTTGTCGAAGTTGTCACGACTCTCCTGCTTGCGGACCACCCGACCGTCGGGTGGTCACCACGGTCGCCCGCGGCGTGCGCGGTACCAGCCCCGCTTCGCACGCATCGAGCAACCTAGCGTCGCGCCGATGTTCGTGTACGGAGAACGGGCAAGTTGTGACGCAGATGCACTCGAGGTGTCCGATGCGAGGTGGTCGGGCGCATGGTGACATCGGTCGGGAGGGTGTGTTTCGATTGACCCCGCGGTCAAGTCGGCCACTAGCGTGCACGAGATGACGACCGATGGTGCCCTCCAGGCAACGGAACGATTCGCCAGCGTGCAGGGTGTCCGTGACGCCCTCCGGGACGTGCACTATCTGGCCGACGACGGCATCGCCGGAGTGGCGTACCTGGCCGACAAGCTCAGCAAGCCGATCCTCGTCGAGGGTCCCGCCGGTACCGGCAAGACGCAGCTGGCCAAGTCGATCGCCGAGATCACGGGCTCGCGGCTGATCCGCCTCCAGTGCTACGAGGGGCTCGACGAGTCCAAAGCCCTCTACGAGTGGAACTACAAGAAGCAGCTGCTGCGCATCCAGACCGAGCGCGGCGCCAGCGGTGAGGGCGAGGACTGGACCGACGATCAAAGACGACATCTTCTCCGACGAGTTCCTCCTGACCCGTCCGCTGCTCGAGGCGATCACCGCCACCGATCCGGTCGTGCTCCTCATCGACGAAGTCGACCGTGTCGAGGTCGAGACCGAGGCACTGCTGCTCGAGATCCTCTCCGACTACCAGGTGTCGATTCCCGAACTCGGCACGATCACGGCCACGCAGATCCCTCTCGTGTTCCTCACGTCGAACAACACCCGCGAGTTGTCCGAGGCGCTGAAGCGGCGTTGTCTCTATCTCCACGTCGACTACCCGCAGCTCGAGCGCGAGAAGGAGATCGTGCTGGCGAAGGTCCCGGGGATCACCGACAGCCTCGCCGACCAGGTGGCACGCATCGTCCGCTCGATCCGTCAGCTCGACCTGAAGAAGTCGCCGAGCGTGTCGGAAACGCTCGACTGGGCGCGCACGCTGATGATCCTCAACATCGACGTCATCGACGAGGCGACGGCCAAGGAGACGCTGAACATCCTCCTCAAGTACCAGACCGACATCGCCAAGGCGGCCAAGGAGCTGTCGGTCGACGGCTGATCGGCCGACTGTTCGCTCATGCTCGAACTGCTGAACGGCTTCGTCGTCGAGCTCCGCAACGCGGGGCTGCCGGTGAGCCTCACCGAGAACCTCGACGCCATGGAGGCGGTGCAGTACATCCCGCTCGAAGATCGCGACGCGTTCAAGTACGCGCTCGGGGCCACGCTCATCAAGAACCACGCCCACTGGCGCAGTTTCGAGACGGTGTTCGAGGTGTACTTCAGCCTGCGGGGCCCGGAGTACAAGCTCGTCAGCGGCGATGACGACACCGACATCGACCAGCTCTGGCGGGAGATGCAGGAGCAGCAGAAGCAGGAGGGCCAGGGCGGCGCCGGCGGGCTCGACAACCTGACGCCCGAAGAGATCGCCCAGATGCTCATGCAGGCGCTGATGAACGGCGACCAGGGCATGATGCGGGCGATGGCCAAGCAGGTCGGTCCAACGGTTCGCCGGCATGGAGCCAGGGCGCCCCGTCGGTGGCACGTACTACCTGTACCGCACGCTGCGCAACCTCGACCTCGACGGCATGCTCGAGCAAGTTGATGGAGGCCAGCCGTGATCAGGTCGATGGCGAGCTGACCTCGCTCGAGGAGCGCCTCGAACGTGAGGAGTTCGAGGATCGCATCGAGAAGTTCAAGGGTGAGATCGAAGCCGAGATCCGCCGTCGGCTGGTCGCCGACCGCGGCGCCGAGGCGATGGCCAAGACGCTGCGCAAGCCGCTGCCCGAAGACGTCGAGTTCATGCACGCCTCGCGCGACGAGATGGTGGCGCTGAAGAAGTCGCTGTACCCGCTCACCCGCAAGCTCGCCGCGCGCCTGGCGCGCAAGCGCCGGCACGGTCGCAAGGGCCCGCTCGACTTCCGCAACACGGTCCGCCACTCACTGAGCTATGGCGGCGTGCCGGCCGAGCCGAAGTTCAAGTATCCGCGCCCCTCCAAGCCCGAACTGATCGTGGTGGCCGACATCTCCGGATCGGTGGCGGCGTTCGCCCGGTTCACGCTGATGTTGGTGTACGCGATCCAGAACCAGTTCTCGAAGGTGCGCTCGTTCGTGTTCATCGACGGCCTCGACGAGGTGACCGACTACTTCCGAGCCACCGAGGACATCACCGAGGCGATCCACCGGGTCAACACCGAAGCCGACGTGGTGTGGGTCGACGGGCACTCCGACTACGGCCACGCCTTCGAGGTGTTCTGGGAGCGCTACGGCAAGGACGTCGGCCCGAAGTCGACCGTGCTGCTGCTCGGCGATGCCCGGAACAACTACCACGCCAGCCAGGCCTGGGTCGTCAAGGAGATCCGCCAGAAGGCCCGCCACGTCTACTGGCTGAACCCCGAGCCGAAGAGCTACTGGAACACCGGCGACTCGATCGTCGGCGAGTACGGCACCCACACCGACGGCGTCTACGAGTGCCGCAACCTCCGCCAACTCGAAGCCTTCGTCGAAAAACTCGCCTGACGGGCGTCGACCTCTCCGAGGATGTCGTTGTGGCGCGTATCGGCTCGACATCGCCAGCGCACCAGTGGCCGCTCGAGGATGTAATTGTCGGGTGCTATTGACCCGACATCGCCATCGCCTCAGGAGCGTTGGTAGTTGGGGGCTTCCTTGGTGATCGTGACGTCGTGGGGGTGGCTCTCGTCGCGCCCGGCGGTCGTGACCCGCATGAAGCGGGCGTTCTGGAGGTCGGCGAGCGTCGACGCACCGGCGTAGCCCATCCCGGAGCGGAGGCCGCCGACGAGTTGATAGGCCACGTCACCGAGCGGGCCGGCGTAGGGCACCCGTCCCTCGATGCCCTCGGGCACGAGCTTGTTGCTGCCAGCGCCGACGGCGCTCGCACCGGGTGTCGACGACTGGCCGGTGGCGTAGCGATCGGCGCTGTCGCCGGTCATCGCCCCCATCGACCCCATGCCGCGGTACGCCTTGTACCGCCGCCCCTCGAAGAGCTCCATCTCGCCGGGCGACTCCTCCGTGCCGGCGAGCAGCGAGCCGAGCATCACCGTGGACGCCCCGGCGACGATCGCCTTGACGATGTCGCCGGAGAACGTGATGCCGCCGTCGGCGATGATCGGGATGCCGAGCTTGCGCCCGCGCCGGGCGGCGAACCACACCGCCGAGAGCTGCGGCATGCCGGCGCCGGACACGACGCGGGTGGTGCAGATCGATCCGGCTCCCACACCGACCTTGATCGCGTCGGCGCCGGCCCGCACGAACGTCTCGACGCCCTCCTCGGTGACGACGTTGCCGGCGGTGACCGCCAGGTCGGGCCACGACCCCTTGATCCGCTCGATCGCCTTGACGACGTTGGCGGAGTGGCCGTGGGCGGTGTCGATCGACACGGCGTCGACACCCATCGCCACCAACGCCTCGACACGAGCCTCGATGTCGTCGCCGACGCCGATCGCGCCGGCGCACCGCAGGCGGCCCCGACCGTCGCGCGAGGCGTTCGGGAAGTCGAGGCGCTTCTGGATGTCCTTGACGGTGATCAGGCCGGCGAGACGGCCGTCGGAGTCGACGAGCGGGAGCTTCTCGATGCGATGCGCCTGCAGGATCGCCTTCGCGGCGTCGAGTGACGTGCCGACGGGCGCCGTGACCAGCGGGTCGGAGGTCATGAACTCGGTGACCGGACGGTCGAAGTCGGTGCCCTCGCAGAACCGGATGTCGCGGTTCGTCAGGATGCCGACGAGTCGACCGTCGGGGTCGGTGATCGGCACGCCGGAGAACTTGAACCGGTTCATCAACGCCTCGGCGTCGTGCAGCAACGCCGTCGGCGGCAGCGTGACCGGGTCGGTGATCATGCCCGACTGCGACCGCTTCACCTTCTGGACCTCGGCCGCCTGGTCGTCGATCGACATGTTGCGGTGGATCACGCCGATACCACCGTGGCGAGCCATCGCGACGGCCATACGGCCCTCGGTCACCTTGTCCATCGCCGCGGACACCAGCGGCACGGCGAGTTCGATGTCGGCCGCGAAGCGGGCGGACGTGTCGACGGCGTCAGGCAGCGTCTCGGAGTAGCCGGGCACGACGACGACATCGTCGAACGTCAGCGCCTCGAAGCGGTCGAAGAACTCGTCGTTGACATTGGTGCGCGTGCTCATACGTGGAGCTCCTCGGATTCCGTCGGGTGGGTGCGGGCGATCGGATCGGCCGATGTCTGTGGGGATGCGTGTGGAGGATCGACCGATCTTGACAGATCGTGGCCACGGTGGCCACGAGCAGCTCGTGTTCCACGGCGTGCATCGTCACTTCGAACGCCTCGAACGACCCGCTGGTGTCGATGTCGACCGCACGGGTGGCGAGGGTGGGGCCGTCGTCGATGCCGTCATCGGGCACGAGGTGCACCATCACGCCCGTGGACCCCCGTTCGCCGGCGAGCGCGGAATCCCAGGCCCGCCGGATCGAGTCGGTGCCCGGCAGGTCGCCCGGGAGCGCAGGATGCAGGTTGATCACCTGATTGGGGAACCAACCGAGGAAGCTCATCGTGAGGACGCGCATCCAACCGGCGAGCACCACCAGGTCGGGCTCGAACCCGGCGACGACGTCGGCGAGCCTGGCGTCGTATTCGGCCCGGGGCTCGCCGGGTGCTGCACCGATGTGGACCGCCGGCACACCCATGGCGTCGGCGCGCTGGAGCGCGAACACGTCGGCCCGGTTCGAGACCACGGCCACGACCCGGCCGGCGATGCGGCCGTCGGCGCAGGCATCGAGGATCGCTTGCAGGTTCGAACCGTTCCCGGAGACCATCACCACGATGCGGGTCGCTCGGGTCTGCTCGCCGGCGGGGGCGACGGACGGGACCATGGACCGAACCTAGCGACGCCGTGCGTCGACGAAGTCGAGGGTGAACGAAAAATCAGTGCAGACGAACGACACGGGTCCCCGCGACGAGCTCGCCGATGACCCACGTCGGCTCGGCGATCGCGGCTCGAACCCGTTCGACCTCGTCGGACGCGCAGATGACGACCATGCCGATCCCCATGTTGAGGGTGCGGTACAGCTCCTCGGTCGGCATCGCCGGCAACAGCTCGCGGACCAGCCGGAACAGCGGCGGCACCGGCCACGAACCCAGCTCGATCGCGGCGTCGACACCGTCGGGCAGCACGCGCGGCAGGTTCTCGGGGAGCCCGCCACCGGTGATGTGCGCGAGTCCCTTGACGCAACCGTCAGCGAGCGCGGGCGTCAGGACGTCGAGATATGAGCGGTGTGGTTCGAGGAGCGTCTCGCCGAGCGGCCGGTCGAAGCCGTCGGGCGTCACGTCCATCGGCATCCAATCGAACACCTTGCGCAGCAGCGAATAGCCGTTGGTGTGCGGCCCGCTGGAGGCGACGCCGATGAGCACGTCGCCCACGCCGACGTCGGAGCGGGGGAGCAACTGGTCGCGCTCGGCCACGCCGACGAGCGTTCCCGCGATGTCGAAGGCGCCCGGCGCGTACACGCCCGGCATCTCGGCGGTCTCGCCACCGAGCAGGGCGCAGCCGGCCACTCGACACGCCTCGGCCATCCCGCCGACCACCTCGGCGACGAGATCGGCATCGAGCACACTGGCGGCGATGTAGTCGAGGAAGAACAGCGGCCGCGCCGACTGGACGAGCACGTCGTCGATGCAGTGGTTGACGATGTCCATCCCGACGCCGCGCACCATGCCGAGACGCGCCGCGAGTTCCACTTTCGTGCCGACGCCGTCGGTCGACGCGACGAGCACGGGGTCTCGCAGCGCCGTGATGGCGGCGGCCGAGAACACGCCCCCGAAGCTGCCGACGCCACGCAGCACGCCGTTGTCGTGAGTGGCCTCGACCGCGGCCTTCATCTCCGCGACCGCCCGCGAGCCCTCGTCGATGTCGACTCCGGCTTCGGCGTAGGAACGGAACGAGGCGCCGAGCGCCCGCCACCCGATGTCGCGGCGGACCTGCATGCCGTCGAAACGGATCGCCACCAGCCGGTCGTAGGCGTGTCGGCGGGCCGCGGCGAGGTCGTCGCCGAGCCCGGTCACGGCGAGCACACGGCCGCCGGCGACGGCTCCTGACGAGTCGACGCCCGCATCGAAGCGGATCGCCGTCCGGCGAGTCGGTCCCGTTGTCGGTGATACCGGCACCGCTCGTCGGCGCGTCCGGGATATCCGGCCGCCGCGGCAACGACGGTGAGGCTCGCGCCGTCGCGGATCGCGATCGACGCTTCAGCGAGCGCTGGACCTCGTGTACAGGCCAGCATCAGCGCGGCCAGATCGCTCTCGACGAGGGGGAGGATCGCCTGTGTCTCCGGGTCGCCGAAGCGCACGTTGTACTCGACGAGTCGCGGACCGTCGACGGTGAGCATCAGTCCGGCGTAGATCACGCCGACGTACGGCGTGCCCGCGGAGCGGAAGTGGTCCACCACGGGCTGCACGAACGTGGCCACGAGTTCGTCGGCCCCGTACGGGATCGGCGCCGGGGCGTAGGCACCCATCCCGCCCGTGTTGGGCCCGGTGTCGCCCTCGCCGATCCGCTTGTGGTCCTGGGCGATCGGCAACGCGACCGCCGTGGTGCCGTCGCAGAGCACCATCAGCGTGCACTCCGGGCCGTGCATGCGTTCCTCGAGCAGGAACGACCCGGTGGCCGCCGCCGACTCGATCGCTCGCTCGGTGGCCGCGTCGCCGTCGGGGACGAGCGACGCCCTTGCCGCCGGCCAACCCGTCGAGTTTCACCACGACCGGAACCCCGAGCTCGCGCCACCACGCGACGGCGGCGGGCGCCTCGGTGAACCGTGCGAAGCGGGGGCCGGGGACGCCGAGTTCGGTGGCGAGCGCCCGGGCAAAGGACTTCGACGATTCGAGCCGGGCGAGCTCGGCGGTCGGCCCGAAGCACGGCAGCCCGCGCCGGGCACATTCGTCGGCGACGCCCGCCGCCAACGCGGCCTCGGGGCCGGGGACGACGAGATCGACGTCGGCCGGGCCGGCCTCGCCGAGATCGGGGGCCACGATCACGTCGTGACCGTGGCGGCGACACGCCCAGGCGATGGCCGCTTCGCGGCCCCCGCCACCGACGACGAGCACCCGCATCAGGCGATCGCCCGCTCGGTTCGTTCGGGGACGGGTCCGGAATGACCCCATACGAACCCGGGTCACGCCAGGACGCCTTCGAACGACAGCTTCGCCTGGGCGTCGCCGACGGCGAGCGGGTACTTCCCGGTGAAGCAGGCGTTGCAGTACCCGTCGTCCTGACCGGCTTCGCGGCTGGCGATGGCGCGCATCATCCCGTCGAGGGAGAGGAACGCCAGGCTGTCGGCGCCGATGTGCTGACGGATCTCCTCGACCGACAGCGTCGCCGAGATGAGGTCGCCGTCGTGGCCCATGTCGACGCCGAAGTGGCAGGCGTGCGTGATCGGTGGGCACGTGATCTTCAGGTGGACCTCAGCAGCGCCGGCGTCGCGCAGGAGCTTCACCAGCGGGCCCGCCGTGGTGCCCCGCACGAGGGAGTCGTCGATCATCACCACGCGTCGGCCCTCGAGGTTCTCGCGCAGGGCGTTGAACTTGAGGGCCACGCCACGCTCACGGATGTCCTGGGTGGGCTCGATGAACGTGCGGCCGATGTACCGGTTCTTGATCAGCCCGTCGTTGAAGGGGATCCCGCTCTCGTTCGAGTATCCGATGGCGGCCGGGATCGAGCTGTCGGGCACCGGGATGACGACGTCGGCCTCAGTCGGCGCCTCGCGGGCGAGTTCGATCCCGAGTTGCTGGCGGACGTGGTGGACGCTGCGCCCGTGCCACACCGAGTCGGGCCGGGAGAAGTAGACGAACTCGAACGAGCAGCGCGGCCGCGTTGGCCTGTGGCGCAAGCACCTGGACCCGCTCGACCTCGGCGCCGCGCAAGGTGACCATCTCACCGGGTTGCACCTCGTCGATGTCGACACACCCGAGCGTGGCGAGGGCGCACGTTTCGCTGGCCACGGCATGGCCGCCGCCGGGGAGCCGTCCGATCGACAGCGGCCGGAAGCCCCACGGGTCGCGCACGGCGATCACCTGGTCGGCAGCGAGGATCACCAGGGAGAAGGCACCTTTCCACGCCGGCAGGGTGCGTTCGATGCGGTCCTGCCACGTTTGGCCACCGGCGGCCGCGAGCATCAACGAGAGAACCTCCGAATCGCTCGTGGCGGTGAGGCCGAAGCCGCGGTTCAACAATTCGTCCCGCAGCGCCGTGGCGTTCACCAGGTTGCCGTTGTGCGCCAGGGCGAGCGGGCCGTGCATCGTCTCGATGAGGAACGGCTGGATGTTGCGCTCGGCGTTCGAACCGGTGGTGGAGTACCGCGTATGGCCGATGGCGTGGTAGCCGACCAGCGGTGCGAGGGTTTCGGGCGAGAAGACGTTGGCGACGAGGCCGGCCTCCTTGTGGACCCGGGCCCGACGCCCGTCGCTCACGGCGATGCCGGCCGCCTCCTGGCCCCGGTGCTGCAGGGCGAACAACCCGAAGAACGCGAGTTGGGCGACCCCGTCGCCGTGAGGAGTCGAGATGCCGAGCACACCGCACTCCTCCTTCGGGCGGTCGTCGGACGGATCGTGCATCGGGACGTTCGTGACGTGCAACGAAGTCATGATTGGTAGATCTCCAGACCCGCGAGCGCGGCGACGATTCTCGGCCCGGCGGGGTAGTTGCCTGGGACGAACGGTTTGCCGGTGAGACGTTCGTAGGCGTCGATGTAGCGGTCGGTTGTGGCCGACCAGACGGTGGGGGACAGCTCGGGGACGGGACCCTCGCCGGTGTAGCCGATGTCGGCGAGCGCACGCCGCACGACCTCCTTGTCGAGGCTCTCGGGTTCGGCGCCATCGGCGACCCGTTCGTCGTACGTCGAGGCTACCCACCACCGCGAGGAATCCGGTGTGTGCACCTCGTCGATCAGCAGCAGCTCGCCGTCGGTGGTGAGCCCGAACTCGTACTTCGTGTCGGCGAGGATCAGTCCGCTGCGCTCGCCGCAAGGCGCGGCCGCGTTCGAACAACGCCAGTGCGACGGCCTGTACCCGTTCCCACAACTGCGGATCGACCAGGCCACGCGTCGGCGACATCGCCGCACGACAGCGGTACGTCGTGCCCACCGTGCTCGGCCTTGGTGGTGGGCGTGACGATCGGCGTGTCGAGGCGCGAGTTCTTGGTGAGTCCGTCGGGCAGTTCGTGCCCGTACACCACGCGCGCCCCGGCCGCGTACTGCGTCCACAGAGCGGTGTCGGTGACGCCGGTGATGTATCCCCGCACGACCACCTCGACCGGCATCGGCATCGCACTGCGGGCGATCAACACGTTCGGGTCAGGAACCGACACGAGGTGGTTGGCGACGATGTCGCGGGTCTCCTCGAACCACCACGCGGAGAGCTGGTTGAGCACCTGTCCCTTGTAGGGCACGCTGGCGATGACCCGGTCGAAGGCTGAGAGCCGATCGGTCGTGACGAACAGCCGGTGCCCGTTCGGGAGCGAGTACGACACGCGGACCTTGCCGTCGCGCCGATCATCGAGCGGGAGGTCGATGTCGCTGAGGGGGGCCGGTGTCGTGTACATCAGCGCGCCTCGGCGTACTGGACGCCGTTCTGGAAGAGCTGCAGGCCCAGGTGGTTCGGCGACACGGTTGCCCCATCCGGCGCGGCGGCGAGGCTGGCGCGCCGATGGAGCGGATGTTGACGCGCCACGATGTGGTTCTCCGGATGCGGCATCAGACCCATCACGGCACCGGTCGTATCACAGACCCCGGCGATGTCGCCGACGGACCCGTTCGGGTTGCGGCCGCAGTAGCGGAGCGCGATCTGCCCGTTCGCCGCCAGCGAGGCCGGATCAGGGTGCACGTACCGTCCTTCACCGTGGGCGATCGGGCAGTGGATCGGGTCGACGATGCCGCGAGTCCAGACACACACCGACGGAACAACGGGGGCGAGCTCCACCCATCGGCAGTCGAACGTCCCTCCGACGTTGTGGCCGAGTGCGCCCGGCAGCAGACCGGCCCGCGTCAGCACCTGGAACCCGTTGCAGATCCCGATCATCGGGTGGCCGGCGTCGACGAACGAGTGGAGCTCGTCGGCCAGGCCGACCGTGAGGTCGAGGGCGAGCATCCGACCCGCGCCGAGCGCGTCGGCGTGGCTGAATCCTCCCGCCACCACCGCGAGGCGCGCCGCGGAGAGCAGCGACGGTCGTTCGATGAGTTCCGACGCCAGCACGACGGTCACGTCGGCGCCCGCGAGTTCGAGTGCGTCGCGGGCGTCGGCATCGCGGTTCGTACCGGGGCCGGCGATCACGATGGCCGGAACACGGGTCATTTCGACCCTCCGGCCGTACGTTGGCGCCCGGTGTAGGCGTCGACGAGCGCCTCGACGCCGACGGCACCGATCTCGCCGTCGGGACCGAAACGGAGCGTCCCGTCGTCCGCGACCACGCCGATCCGGGATGCGTCGCCGCCCAGCACCTCGACGAACCGCTCGACGTCGCGCGGAGCGACCTCGACGACGAACCGGCCGATCGATTCGCTGAACATCGCGACCACCGGGTCGTGGTCGGGGAGCGCATCGATCGTGGCGCCGAGGCGCCCGCCGATGCACATCTCGGCGATTGCGACCGCCAGCCCGCCCTCGCTGATGTCGTGGCAGGCGCGCACGATCCCGGCGCGGATGGCGGCGTGGAGACGACGGTAACGAGCCGGTGCGTCGGGATCCGGCGCCGGCGCACATCCCGGTGCGGTCGGGCTGTCCGACCACCATGTCGAGGTGGGAGCCGGCGAACTCGTCACGTGTGGTGCCGACCTGGAACAGCACGTTGCCGACATCGTGGAGGTCGGGTGTGACACATCGATCGGCGTCGGGCACGTGGGCCACCGCGGTGATCACCAAGGTCGGGGGGACGGCGTGACGCTGACCGTCGTGGCCGACGTACTCGTTGTTGAGCGAATCCTTGCCGGAGACGAACGGCGCTCCGTAGAGCGCAGCCGCCTGGCAACAGCCGTCGACCGCCGCGACGAGCTCACCCAGCGTCGACTCGCGCCGAGGGTCGCCCCAGGAGAAGTTGTCGAGCAGGGCGACCCGATCCGGGTCGGCGCCGACGGCGACGACGTTGCGGATCGCCTCGTCGACCACGGCGATCGCCATCGCTTCGGGGTCGTGCAGGCCGTACCACGGGTTCACTCCGATGCCGACGGCGAAGCCCTCGGTCGCCGTGTGGCCGGCGATCACGACGCCGTCGGCGGGGGCGTCGGCGGCGACGCCCACCAGCGGGCGCACCACCGTGCTGCCGAGGATCTCGTGGTCGTAGCGGCGGATGATGTCCTCGTTCGAGGCCACGTTCGGATGCGCCAGGATCGCCAGGAGCGTGGCGATCGGATCATCGACGTGACGCGGCGATCCCGGCCGACCGATCGGGATGCGCCCGGATCGCGGTCATCTGTCGCTGCGGCCGCGCGTCGTGGAGGAAGGCGGTGTCGAGATCGGCGACCACCCGGCCGCCGGCTCGGACGACGAGCTGGCCGGTCCCGGTGAATTCGCCGATGTCGGCGAAGTCGACACCGACACGCCGGCAACGCGCGCCCAGCTCGTCGAGTCGATCGGCGGCGATCGACACCACCATGCGCTCCTGTGCCTCCGACAGCCAGACCTCCCATGGCTCGAGGCCGGGATACTTGCGCGGGACCAGGTCGAGATCGACGTCGGCTCCCACCCCCTCGGCCATCTCGCCGACCGCCGACGACAGGCCGCCGGCCCCGCAGTCGGTGATGCCCGAATACAGGTCCTCCGCGCCGACGAGGGCGTCGATCAGGAGCTTTTCGACGACCGGGTCGCCGATCTGGACGCTGGCTCCGGCGACCTCGCCGGTGGTCGCGTCCATCGTGGCCGACGAGAACGTCGCACCGCGGATGCCGTCGCGCCCGGTCGCTCCGCCGAGGACGACGATCCGGTCTCCGGGATACGGGCCGTCGTGGACGGGCCGGGTGGGTGCGACGCCGATGCAGCCGGCGAAGACCAGCGGGTTGGTGGTGTACGCCGGGTCGTACAGCACGGCGCCGGCGACGGTCGGCAGGCCGATCTTGTTGCCGTAGTCGGCCACGCCGTCGACCACCCCGGCTCGAATCCGTAGCGGATGGAGGGATCCGGCGGGCAGGTCGTCGATCGGGAGGTCGGCGGGGCCGAAGCACAACACGTCGGTGACGAGGATCGGCCGGTGCGCCATGCCGAGGACGTCGCGGATCACGCCGCCGACCCCCGTGTTGGCGCCGCCGAACGGCTCGACGGCCGACGGGTGGTTGTGGGTCTCGGCCTTCAGGGCCAGTGTTGTGCCGGGCGTGAACTCGATGACGCCGGCGTTGCCGACGAACGCCGATCGGACGAACGGTGCGTCGATCGTCTCGGTGCTGTTCCGGAGCCGCTTCATCAGCGGCTCGACCGACTCGACCTCGGTCCCGTCTCGATCGCGGAGCTCGATCGCCGCCCGGAACGTCTTGTGGGCGCAGTGCTCGCTCCAGGTCTGAGCCAGCGTCTCGAGTTCCAGATCGGTCGGGTCACGGCCGAGCGATTCGAAGTGATCGCGGATCACGCGCAGTTCGGCCGGATCGAGGGACAGCGAGCGGGATCGATCGATCGCCGCGAGCGCGGCGTCGTCCAGTCCACGCAGTGGGATGACTTCGGCGCTGCCACTGGCTGCGTCGACGGTCGGGGGACCCAGGTCGACCGTGCCGTGCGACCAGCGCTCGACGATGGGATTGGCGACCAGACGGTTGACGAGCTCGTCGATGGTCGAATCGTCGATCGACGTCGTCGAACTCGAGCCGCCGGGCCGTGCCGGCGTGCCGCACGTCGAGTCCGATGGTCCCCGCGGCGTGGAGGACCGCATCGACGTCGCTGTTGGTGACGCCGGCGAGCGTGGTCACCTCGATCGCTCGGCTCGTCGGAATCGCCCAGCTGCCGTGTTGCAGGAGCGGATCGACGAGTACCGCCTCGAGTTCCTTGCGCGCCGCCTCGTCAAGATCGCCGTCGACGAACACGACGTCGGCGATGTCGAGTCGACCCACCGCCGGCAGGCCGAGGTGTGCGGCGCCGACGACGAGTGCTTCGATGCGGGGGTCGGGATCGATCGAACGGATGGTCAGTCGATGCCCCGTGGCCACTGGCGCGACCCTACGGAAAGAAGATCAGGCCCCGGTGGTGTTTGTACGAAATGTGAAGCCTCTACCATCGGATCGATGCCGACCAGATTGGTGCTGATCCGCCACGGTGAGTCCAATGTGACGGTGCGGCGGGTGATCGGCGGGCACCGCACGTGCGACGGCCTGTCGCCGCTCGGTGTGCTGCAGACCGAGCGCCTGGCTGCTCGATGGGCGGAGTCCGACGAGTTGGTCGCCGACGTCCTGATCTCGAGCCACTTCCCCCGGGCGCGACAGACCGCCGAGATCCTCCGTCCGGCGCTCGGCCTCGGCGCGGTCGAAGTCGACCCCGCGTTCGGTGAGCACGATCCGGGCCCCGACATCGATGGTCTGTCGTTCGACGACTATGTCGAGCGGTTCGGCACGCCGGACTGGAACGGCGACCCGCACACCGAGATCTTCCCCGGTGGCGAGACGACCGCCGAGTTCCACCTCCGGGTCGGCGCCGCGGTCACCCGGCTCGTGCGTGCCCGGGAGGACTCGTCGATCGTGATCGTGTGCCACGGTGGGGTCATCGATGCGGTGTTCCGCCGGACTGATCAGGAGCCCGTCGACCGGTGGTTTCGACCTCCTGACGCTCAACACCTCGATCACCGAGTTCCTCGGTCCGCTTCCCGGATCGACGTCCGGGAACTGGAAGCTCACGCGTTACAACGACGCGGCACATCTCGCGGGGTTACCGGACTCGACACCGCGGCATGGTGACGGCGTCACCGCAGGCCCCGGTTGAGGTGGGCCGTGACGGTGGGCCAGCTGACGGTGGGCCGAGTCGACGGTGAGCCGGTGACGGTGAGCGAGACGTGGGTGGTCGTCGGTGCCGGTTCGGCCGGGTGCGTGGTGGCGTCCCGACTGAGCGAGGATCCTGACCGATCGGTCGTCCTCCTCGAGGCGGGTCCGCCCGACGATCCCGAGGCCTCTGTGGCGCTCGGGGGCCGAGACTTCTTCGCCGCGGTCGAGTTGCCGGGTCGAACGTTTCCGACCGTCGCCGCCGCCCGTACGCCCGGCGGCCCGACGTTGCGGTATGTGCGGGGCCGCGGCCTCGGCGGCTCCAGTTCGGTGAACGCGATGGTGGCGCTGCGGGGCGACCCGGCCATCTATGCATCGTGGGGCTGGGACGACGTCGACGAAGCGTGGGAGCGGGTGCTGATCCCGACCGCGTTGCCCTCGGATGTCGAGTTCGGACCGGTCGACCGGGCGTTGCTCGCGGCGGCCGACGCGGCGCCGGTTCCGCTGACGCGCCGCGACGGTCGCAGGGTGAGCGCGGCCGACGCGTATCTCGTTCCCGTGCTCGGCCGGGACAACCTGGTGGTGCGCACCGATGCCGCGGTGTCGCGTGTGGTGCTCGATGGTCGCCGGGCGTGCGCCGTCGAGCTGGTCGACGGCGAGATCATCGACGCCGACCACGTCGTCCTGGCGGCCGGCGCGATCCACAGCCCCGCCCTCCTCCTGCGGTCCGGCTTCGACACGCCGGGGATCGGCGACAGGCTGCAGGACCATCCCTCCGTCGCGTTCACCCTCCTGCTCGATCAGCCCGATCTCCCCGTCCGGCGACGCGCTCGCCACCGGCTCGATCCTGCAACGCGACGGGCTGCAGGTGCTCCCGCTCAACCATCTCGGGAGTTCGGCCGACGTCGCCGGCTACGGGGCTCTCATGGCTGCCGTGATGCGCCCGCTCGGGTCCGCCGGAACGGTCCGGTTGGCGTCGGACGACCCGACGGTCGACCCGATCGTCGAATTCAACCTGTTGCGGGAACCCGCCGACCTCGACGAGATGGTGAGCGGGGCGAACCTGGTCCTCGACCTCCTCCGACGCGAACCGTTCCGGGCGGTCGCCCGCGAGGTGTACGTCGACGATTACGGAACGTCCTGGACGGCGCTGTCCGATCCGGAGCGTCTCGTCGCGTGGGTCCGTTCGGCCGCCGGCGGGTACGTGCACGCGACCGGGCACCTGTGCGATGGGAACGGTCGTCGACGACGACGCCATGGTGGTCGGGTACGACAGGGTCCACGTCTGTGACGCCTCGGTGTTCCCGTCGATCCCCGACGCCAACACCCATCTGCCGACCACGATGCTCGCCGAGCGCCTGCGTGGCGCGCTGGCGTGCGGCCGCGCGGGCGTCGCCCGCGCGAGGATGAGCCCGATGGCGACGCGTCATCCGTACTCGCTCGGCCTCCACGAGATCGGTGACGGACTGCACGCGTACCTGCAACCCGACGGCGGTTGGGGTTGGAGCAATGCCGGTCTGATCGTCGGCGACGGCGTCTCGCTTCTCGTCGACACGCTGTTCGATCTCCGCCTCACCGCGGCGATGCTCGATTCGATGACCTCGGTCACGCGCGGCCGCCCCGGTGGCGTCGCTCGTCAACACCCATGCGAACGGTGACCACTGCTACGGCAACAGCGAGGTGACCCGACGCTGGGCGGCCGCGGAGATCGTCGCGTCGACCGCGACGGCGCACGAGATGGCCGACGTCCCACCGTCGATGCTCGCCGCGCTCAATCAGGCGCCGGGAGAAGTGGGGGAGCTGTTCCGCAGTTTCTTCGGCGAGTTCGACTTCGACGGCATCGAACTCGAACCACCGACCCGCACGTTCGACCACCGGCTGACGCATCGACGTCGGTGGCCGAGACGTCGAGCTGATCGAGGTCGGGCCCGGCGCACACTGCCGGCGACACCATCGTCCACGTGCCCGATGCCTCGACCGTGTTCACCGGCGACATCCTCTTCATCGGGGGAGCACCCATCGTGTGGGCCGGCCCGCTGTCGAACTGGGTCGCCGCCTGTGACCTGATGCTCGAACTCGACGTCGACACGGTGGTGCCGGGGCACGGACCGGTCACCGACAACGACGGCATCAGGTCGGTTCGCGAGTACCTGGCGTACGTCGACGAAGAGGCCACGACGTGCTTCGAGCACGGTGTCGACGCCTTCGATGCCGCCCGTACCATTGGTGCGGCGATGGGTGCGGACGAGCGGTTCAGTGAACTCGGCGAGTTCGGCCGGATCGCGGTCAACGTCGAGACGGCGTATCGCAACGCTCGACCCGACGCACCGAACGCCTGATGTGGTGGAACAGTTCCGACGGATGGCAGCGCTCGAGCGCGGATGACGACGAAACACACCGACGTCGTCGTGGTCGGCGACGGGCCGGCCGGGCAGCGCCCTCGCTCACGGCTGTGTCCGCCGCGGCATCGACACCGCGCTCATCGGAAGCGGGCCGGCCCTGGACCGCCACCTACGGCTGCTGGGTCGACGATCTCGAGCCCGCAGCAGATGACCTCGGGCCGGTGGCCGATCTGTTCGCCGTCACGATGTCCGATCTCGCGGTCGTGACCGATCGGCGACAGATCCTGCCGCGCTCGTACGGAGTGCTCGACAACGAGGCCGTGCGGCATCGCTTCCACTCGCGGCCTCGATCACCGTCGGAGTCGAGTCGAGCGCGTCGACGCGGCCGGCGGAGGCCACGCAGGTCGAGCTGGGTGACGGGTCGACGATCCGGTGCCGGCTCGTGATCGATGCCACCGGATGGCCTTCCGGGCTCGCCCCATCCGGGCGTATCGAAGTGCCGGCTTGGCAGACCGGGATCGGCGTGGTGCTCCCCGAGCCGCCACCCGGTGATCTCGGCACGCCGACACTCATGGACTTCCGACCGGTGCGGGCCGACGGGCCATGCGCGAGTCGACGATCGGCCCGGAGGGAGTGGCGACGTTCGCCTACTCGATCCCCGTCCGCGACGGGTGGCTCGTGGAGGAGACGGTGCTCGCGGGCGCGTCCGGCCGTCGAGCCGATCTCCCTCCTCGCCCGGCTGGCGGCGCGCCTCGGCCGCCACCCCGACACGCTGCTCGGCGCCGCCGTGCGCAGTGAGTACGTGCGGATCCCGATGGGGACACCGATCGCCGCGCTCGGCAGCCGGTCATGCGGGTGCGGTGCCGTTCGGGGCAGCCTCGGGCTACATCCACCCGGCGACGGGCTACTCGGTCGGCGCCTCGCTGCGGGCGGTGCCCCGGGTGGCCGATGCCATCGCCGCGGCCCTCGGCGACGCCGCCGGGCCCGAAGAGGCGGTCGACCGCGACGCGGTGTGGGAGGCCGTCTGGCCGACCGCGATGCGGCGCACGCGGGTGTTCCACGACATGGGCCTGAGCATGTTGTTGCGCCTCGATGCCGCGGGCCAGAGCGAGTTCTTCTCGACATTCTTCGGCCTGCCGACCGACCGATGGAGCGAGTTCCTCCGCATCGACGCTTCGCCGACCGATATCGCGTCCGTGATGGCTGAGGTGTTCAGGACGTCGTCGTGGTCACTGCGCCGGCGCCTCGCCGGAGGCAACCCCGCTGCGCTCGCTCGACTCCTGCGCCCCTGACACCGGATCCGAGCCCACCTCGTCCGAAATGTGGAGCGATTGTCGCGCTGGGCGCGACATCTGCTCCATTTCTCCGTCGGGATTCTCGGTTCGGCGGGTACCGATCGAGCGGCGGACCGCGAGCACCCAACCGACGACGACGGCGGCAGAGAAGATGAACCACTGCATGGCGTACGACAGGTGCGGTCCCTCGGACAGTTCCGGCGGTGGAATCGGCGCCGGGTAGTCGCCCTCGGTGGGCGGTTCGGAGGCGATCAGATCGAGGTACACCGGAGCGACCGTGCCCGGGAACTGCGGGCTGAGCCGGTCGAGGTCGATCCGCCGGACCTCGGTGAGGGCGAGGCCTTGGTCGGTGAGCTCGCCGCGACGCCGGCCCTGTGTGTTGCGGACCGTGCCGATGATCGCCACGTCGCCGCTGGGCGCGGGAGGCTGGTCGACCCCGACCGGGACGAAGCCCCGATTCACGAGGACGGTCGTGGCGTTGTCTTGTTCGAGGGCGGTCACCACGTTGTCGCCCGCCAGACCGTCCTGCGACCGATTGAACACGGTGACCTGCTGCGGCAGCCAGACGCCGCTCGCCGTGACGCGCCGCCACGTGGCCTCCTCGGGCGAGAAGCCCGGCTCGGCCAGCAGTTCGTCGATCGAAACGGGCGGCAGCTCCGATCGTTCGACCACCTCGGCGTTGAACTCCTTGCGCTCGTCGAGTCGGCGGAGCTGCCACACGACCGAGGTTGATCATGAGCAACACCGCGCCGAGGCACAGCAGGTGGAAGGCGATCCATTTCGGGCGGAACAGGAACCGGTACATCTCGGTGACGAAGGTATCGGCGACGAGAACTACCGTCCGCGCGGATGGACGATGAAGATGTCACGAGCGAGTGGTTGTCGGAGTTGCTGAACGGTGAGATCGGATCGATCAGCCGTGAGCGGATCGGTGATGGCCTCGTCGGGATGAACCTGCGTGTCGTGCTCGACGACCACGCACCGGAGCTCCCCGACTCGGTGGTCATCAAGCTCCCCTCGGCCGATCCGACGAGTCGGATGACGGGGATCACGCTGCGCAACTACGAGCGGGAGGTGAAGTTCTACCTGGGGCTCGCCCACACGGTCGACATCCGCGTACCCCACTGCCATCACGGATCCTGGGACGAGGCATCGGGTGATTTCGTCCTGATCCTCGAGGACATGACCCCAGCCGCGCAGGGCGATCAGATCGCCGGCTGCGATGTGGCCACGGCACGCATCGCGGTCGCCGAGTTGGCCCGGCTCCACGGCCCGCGTTGGAACGACCCGACGCTCGGCGACGTCGACTGGCTGACCCGGCGCACCGGGCCGGAGGACGGGCAGGAACTCCAGGGCCTGTACGCCATGGTCTTCCCGCAGTTCATGGAGATCTATCGGAAGTACCTCAGTGACGACGCCGCCGCGCTCGCCGAGGCGTTCGGTGCGCGGGTCGCGGACTGGGTGCTGACCGGGCACGACGGAACGATGGCGGTCACCCATGGCGACTACCGGCTCGACAACATGCTGTTCGGATCGGCCGCCGGGGGAGCGCCGATCGCCGTGGTCGACTGGCAGACCCCGGGTCACGCCTCACCGATTGGCGACCTCGCGTACTTCTGTGGGGCTGGTCTACAGCCCGAGGACCGTCGCCGGCACGAGCGCGAGTTGCTCGACGTCTATGCCGCCGGGCTCGCCGAATACGACGTCTCGATCGACGACGACTGGTTGTGGGAGCAGTACCGCCGTGATGCCTTCGCCGGCGTGATCATGTCCGTCGTCGCCTCGCAGATCGTCGGCGGCAGCGAACGGAGCGAAGGCATGTTCGCGGCGATGGCGACGCGCCACCTCCAGCACGCCCTCGACCTCGGCTCGCTGGCGCTGATCTGAGGGGCAGACTGGCCGTATGGAGTTGCCCGATTTCCACATCGATCACGCCGAGAAGATCGAATGGATGATCGAGACCAAGGGCTGGGCGCTCGAAGCGGTGTCTGCGCAGCCGGAGCTCGATCCGCCGACGCCGAGTTACGCGTACTCCATCGGTGTTCCGGCAGCGGTCGGGTTCACCGAGATCGCCGTGTTCGGTCTCGCCCCGTCGGCCGCGAACGGGCTCGTCCAACTGGTCGTCGATGCCTGCCGCGGTGGCACGGAGATACCGCTCGGGGTCGAGCTGGTCGGCCTGCTCGACAACGAACTGCGCTGCCTGTTCGCCCCGGTCGACCTCGAGGAACACGGCGACTACTTCGCGACAGCCTTCGCCTGGTACCGGGGGGAGCCGTTCCAGATGACGCAACTCCTGTTTCCCGACCGCAACGGGTTCATGCCGTACGAGACGGGTTACGAGCAGCGCATGCGCTTCGCCCAGCCGGTCGTCGGCACCGTCTGACCGACCGGTCCTGACCGCGTGGCCTGATACCGGGCCGCTCAGCTCAGTGGCGCTTGATGCCGCCGTACTTCATGCGCGTGTCGCTCATCGCCGCGGCCCGCGCCTCGTCGTTACGCACGCCGGCATCCACCACTTCGCCGATGAACAGGGTGTGGCTGCCGAGGTCGTGTGCATGACGGAGTTCGCAATCGAGGAAGGCGATCGCCTCCTCGAACACGGGCGCTCCTGTGGCCCCGGCGTGGACCGGGCGGCCGTTCAACGTCATGGCGTCGAACGACGCGGGCTTCGAGAACTTCACGAACACCCGCGTGTCGTCGGCCGACCACAGGTTCACGCTGAACGACTTCCCGAGAGTGATCAGTCGATGGGTGACGGCCTTGTTGTCGACGCCGACGCCGATCAGCACGGGCTCCATCGAGAGTTGGGTGATCCAGCTCGTCGTCATCGCGTTCCACTCGTCGCCGGCGCGCGAGCCCACGAGTGCCAGTGCGTTCGGGATCTTCCAGGTGGCACGGTTGATCACCTCGTCGTCGATCGCCACGTCGCCGATACCCATCGCTCGAGACTACGACGCCACGACGCGGTGTCAGGAGCGAGGGTCGACGAAGAGGCTCTGCACACTGCGCCCGACCCGACCAGCCGCGTCGTACAACGCCGACTCGGCGAAGCCGGCACCCGTGGTCCGTCCACCGGCGCCGTAGAAGGACGAAGAGCGCATGCCGATCCACTCACCCTCCGGCTGACGGAGGAGATGGATCGTCAGATCGGGGTTGATGAAGATGTAGCGCTCGGTGTCGATCCCGCAGCTGACGCCGTTGCCGAAGTCGGCCGCCGCCGCGCAGCGTTGGACCCCTGACGGCTCCTCGCCGTCGACGACGGGCACGGTCAGCCTGATCCAGACGGCGACCGGCCCGACGACATCCCACCCACCCTCGACGAATCGATGCTGGCAGCCGTGGCTGTGGAACGCGACGCCGCCTTCGGTGCCCCACTGCGCTTCGATCGTGCGGCCGTCGCCCGGCCGACCCGGAGGGTCCGGGTCGGGTTGGACCGTGTCGGCTGGAAGTTCGAAGTCGGTGTGTCGGATGCGGAGCGCGCGGAGCCTTGCGACCTCGGTGTCGCCGTCGGCGAGCATCACGGCGACGAGCGATACCTTGCGCCCGGGACGCTCGATCGTTGTCGTCAGCGTCAGGTGTGCGCCGACCGGCACCGGTCGGGTGAGCTCCATCGTCAGGCGGGCGGTCTGCCAGTGGGTTTCTCCATCGGCCTGCTCGACCGCGCGCGCCAGCAGGGCGCCGACGGGTCCGCCGTGGCAGTGCCGGGGGTCCCACGGCCCGCGGCTGAGTTCGGTGGGCATCCACAGATCCGTGCCGACCGGTTCGAACAGGGCGGTCGCGGTCATCGGCAGATCGTGGCACACCTCCCGAAACGAGGCCCGCCTGAACCCGCCTGACCAGCCCGAGCGGGAAACGAAACCCGAGACGAGATCGGCACGCTGGTACGATCGGTGCTTCGTCGACCCGTCCTCGTCACCCACGTCGACCTCGCCCGATGACGTCCCCACCCCCGCTCCCCGCAACCGGCGCCTGGCTGCCGGGCGACGAGCCGGGTCATCGGCAGTTCTTCACCTTCGCCACCGACCGGCGGTTCGCTCTCGACTGCGGCACGATGCTGAGCGAGGTGGTGGTCGCCTTCGAGACGTGGGGTCGCCTCGACGCCGACGCCGCGAACGCCGTACTCGTGTGCCATGCGTGGACCGGCGACAGCCACGCCGCGGGGCCGGCCGGACGCGGCCACACGGCCCCCGGATGGTGGGACGACACGATCGGACCGGGCAAGCCCATCGACACGGACAAGTACTTCGTCGTGTGCGCCAACGTGCTCGGCGGCTGCCAGGGATCGACCGGGCCGTCGTCGCCACATCCGCTCGACGGCCGCCCGTACGGGTCACGCTTCCCGGTGGTGACGATCCGTGACATGGTCCGAGCCCAGTCGAGGTTGGGGGAGTACCTCGGGATCACTCGCTGGCTGTCGGTGATCGGCGGATCGATGGGCGGCATGCAGGCGCTCGAATGGGCGGTCATGTATCCACGTCGCGTGCGCTCGCTCGTGGCGATCGCCACGTGCATGCAGGCCACGGCACAGCAGATCGCGTGGGGTGCGATCGGGCGGCGCGCCATTCGTCTCGATCCGGCGTGGCGCGGTGGCGACTACTACGACGCGGCGCCGGGCGACGGTCCCCACGAGGGCCTCGAGGTGGCACGGATGGTCGCCCAGGTGACGTTCCGGAGCGACAACGTGTTCACCGATCGGTTCGGCCGTGAGCTCGCCGACACCGCCAAGGTCGGCGACACGCTCGACATGTGGCAACGCTTCGAGGTCGAGCGGTATCTCGAGTACCACGGCACGAAGTTGGCCCGGCGGTTCGACACCAACAGCTACCTCGCGATCTCCAAGGCGATGGACCTCCACGACATCGCTCGGGGACGCGGTGCGCTCGATCACGCGATGGCGCGCCTGCGCTGTCCGACCCTGGCGGTTGGCATCTCGAGCGACATGTTGTACCCCGCCTACCAGCAGCGTCAGATCGCCGAAGCGGCGACGGCGGTGGGGGCGGTGGCCGAGTACTTCGAGATCGACTCACCGCACGGGCATGATGCGTTCCTCATCAACGGTGACCAGCTCGCGGGCCCGTTGGAGCGGTTCCTCGCCGGCGCGAGCAAGTCCGACCTGTAGTTCGTGCCGGAGGGGCTCGAAGCCGAGATCTGGCGCGCCGCGATCGAGGTGACCGTGGGCCGCACGATCACCGACGCCTCGGTGGACGAGCGCGTCGCGCCACCGGGATTCGCGTCCGATCGTGCGGGATCTGCGGATCACCGCCGTCCGTCGCGCCGGCAAGGTCGTCCTGGTCGACACCGACGGACCGACGATCGGTCTGCATTTCGGGATGACGGGCCGGGTTGTGGTCGACGGGTCGGCCCCGATCGAACGATTGTCGTATGCGTCCGGTCGGGACGAGGCGGAGTGGAACCGCTTGTGTCTGTGGACCGGTCCGACGGATCAGCCTCCGGCGGTGCGGTTCAACGATCCGCGGCGGTTCGGCCACGTCAGCCTCGATCCGGACCTGTCGAGGCTCGGCCCCGACATGTTCGTGATCAAGCCGTCGGAGCTGCATGCGGTGCTCGCCCGTCGCCGTTCCGCCGTCAAGGCGGCGCTCCTCGATCAGCACGTCGTGGCAGGTCTCGGGAACCTCTGCGTGGACGAGCTGCTGTGGTGGGCGGGGATCGCGCCGCATCGCGCCGGTGACGACGTGACGGTCGAAGAAGCTCGCCGGCTGATCGGGGTGATGCGCCGTCGTCTCCGGGTGATGTTGCGCCGTGGCGGCAGCACGACCGGCGTGATCGACCCGCGTGTGCGTTCCGAGCTTCCCGACTGTCCGCGCGACGGTGCGCCGCTTCGTCGCGCTCGGATCGGGAGCCGGACCACCGTGTGGTGTGCGGCGCATCAGCGGTGAACCCGGAATCCGGGAGAACCTGGGAGAACCTGGCACAATCGGCGGCGCTGTGAGTGTTCGATACCCCACGTCGTCGATCGAGAGCCGTTTCGAACAAGTCGGGTTGCTGGCCGCCGACGCCGGTTCCAGCCGGCTCGTGTACGCGATGGTGTTCGCGCTGATCGTCATCGGTGTCGTGCTGATCGCCGTCGCCGTGGTGGTGTTCCGCCGTACGCGGGTCGATCCGGACGTATTGGCACCACTCGAACGGATGGGGAGCCGCAAGTGGCGCAAGGGGGATCCCGAGTCACGTCGCGAGCTGCTCGACGCGGTGCGACCGGCGGGAGCGACGGCGCTGTCGCCGACCGACCCGGACGACGCGCCGGTCGGCCTCGCCCCGCCGGTGATCGAATCCGACAGCGCGGTGCCGCACGAGACCACGTTCGTTGCCGGCCCCGATGGTGTCGAGCCGGTCGAACACGTCGAGGACCCCGAGCCGGTCGAGGGCGTCGAGCCGGTCGAGGGTGTCGAGCCGGTCGAAGCAGCCGAGCCGGTGGAAGCAGCCGAGCCGGCCGATGTGCCACCCGCCGCCGACGACGCCGCGGTGGCGGTGGAACCGGCCGAAACTCCTACGGCGCCGGCGACTGCGGACGAGCCCGCTGACGCCGCTGTCGACCCCACCGACGACGCTCCAACTCGGTCCGACGTGGACGACACAGCGTCCGACGTTCCCGTCTCGGCGGCCGACGATGTGACCGCGGCGCCGGACGAGACCGTCGCCGCTCCCGACGAGGACGTGGATGCCCCCGACTTCTCCCTCGACGACGAGGACGGCACCTCGAGCGACGACGTCGTCGACGCGCCGGTCGGCCCGATCGAGCCGATCGATGGCTCGGTGGCCGGCCAGTAGGGTCCAAGCGTGAGCACCTTCGACCCGGACGAGATGATCCAACGCTTCCGTGAGCGCGCCTCCGCTGTGAAGAAGCGCCCACTGCCGCCAGTCGCCGGCGAGGAACGGCAGGCATTCCTCAAGCAATCACAGCTCGATTTCCAGGACTTCGCGATCATCGGCGATGCCGAATCGACGATCGAAGATGGCGTCTTGACGCTCCGCGTCGACCTCCGCCCACCTGATCAGCGCTGACCTGATCCCGCCGGTCGCGTTGTCCGATCCGCCGACTCGACTGCTAGATTGTCGATCCCAATGCGGATGTGGCTCAGCTGGTAGAGCATCACCTTGCCAAGGTGAGGGTCGCGAGTTCGAATCTCGTCATCCGCTCCACGCAATACCTGATCAGCGGCCCTTTCGAGGGCCGCTGATCTCGCGTCTGGGACAGCACATTGGCGACTCAAGGGTTGTACACGTCGGCATGCATTCCGGACATTCAGTTCAGAATCGTTGCCAGTGCCGTCACACGGGGCTGTCGTGTCTTGCGCCGCTGTCGCTCCGATCGATCGTGCGTTCGTCCATGCCGAGGTAGCTGGCGATGACCTTCGGGTCGTTGCGCACGGTCGACGGGTCGCCTTCGGCGATGACGGTGCCGAGTTCGAGGCAGTAGACCCGGTCGCTCATGCTCATGATGAGCGGCATGTCGTGTTCGATGATGAGCATCGCTGCGTCGAGTTCCTTGCGGATGTCGATGAGCAATGGGCCCATTGCTTCGGCTTCGCGCTGGGCGATGCCTGCGGTCGGTTCGTCGAGGCACAACACGGCGGGCCCGACAGCGAGCAGCCCACCGAGTTCGACGATGCGCCGCGTCCCGGTCGACAACTCCGAGATCGGTCGGTCGGCGTAGCGGCCGAGGCCGAGGATAGTCGATCAGCTCGGACGCTTCGGTGCGTTGGGCCGCGGCGATCCGACGGGCCCGGGGCAAGAAGAGCAGCGTTTCGACCATGCCGCTGCGACTGCGCGCTTCGAGTGCCACCGAGATCGTGTCTCGAACGGTGAGTTCCGGGAACAGGGTGGCGGCCTGGAATGATCGCCCGAGGCCCTTGCGGGCCCGCATCGCCGGTGCCAGGTCGCTGACGTCTTCGCCCAACAACTCGACGCGGCCCGACGAGGGAACGTACCCGCCGATGGCGTTCATCAGCGTGGTCTTGCCGGCGCCGTTCGTTCCGATCAGGCCGACGATCTCGTTCCGACGGACCTCGATCGAGACGCGATCGTTGGCGCACACACCGCCGAAGGTGACCACGATGTCGTCCGCCTCGAGCATCGACGTCGGGCGTGTCGGTGCGCACGCTCGGCGCGCCGGATCGACGACGGTGCGACCGTTGCCCGCTTCTCGACGGGAGGCAGCTTCGATTCGAGGTTGCGGTAGATCGATCCACGGATCCGGTACGCGATGTTGGCGAGGCCGCCGGGGAAGTAGAGCAGCAGCACCAGCAGGCCGAGGCTCGATGTGAGCAGCGGGACGAGCTCGTTGGCCGGGGAACAGTGCGGGGATGCCGACGACGTAGATCGACCCGATGATCGCACCCGCCAATGAGCTCATGCCGCCGATGACGATCACCGACACCAGGAGGAGTGAACCGGCGACCGCGTATCGGGAGTCGGCGAACGACACCCGTTGGGCGACGCCGGCCAGCAGACCGCCGCCGAGCCCCGCGATCGCCCCGGACAGCGCGAACGTGCGCAGCTTCACGATGGCCGGGCGAACCGTGTAGGCCGCCGCCGTCGTCGCGTTGTCGCGTACGGCGAGGGTGACGCGGCCGACCGGGCTCCTGCGCAGGCGGCCGAGCACGGCGACGAGCACGGCGAGCACGGCGAGGATGACGAAGTAGTAGGTGCGCTCTTCGTTGAGGTCGAGACCGAAGATCGAACCCCGTGGGAACAGCGTCGTCTGTTCCGGTGTGAACACCTCGAGTTGGTAGATCCAGGCGCCGGCCGTGACGGCGAACGCGAACGTGCTCACCGCGAGCAACAGCCCGGTGACGCGCAGCGCCCCGGAACCGATGAGCGCCGCCACGCCGGCGACGAAGACCGCGGCGACGCAGGATCGACAGCGCGAACGGCATCGGTTCGAAGCGGATGTAGAAGAACCAGTCGATCTCGAGCCCGCGGGTGAGCGCGGCGCCGGTGAACGCGCCGATGCCGGCGAATGCCATCTGGCCGAGCGACAGCTGCCCCGCCCACCCCGTGAGCACCGTCAGCGACAGCGCGCAGATGGTGAAGGCGGCGATCGCCGCGTACACGACATGTTGGGAGGCTTCGTGAACACGAACGGCGCCAGGATCGCCAGGCCGAGCAGCGTGAGCATGGTGATCCGGTCGAGGTGCCGGACCCAGAAGATCGAGCGCAGCCGTTCGGGCATGACGTCGACCCGCGGGTTGAACGAGAACACCGCATCGCCGCCGCGTTCGCGTGGGAACGACGCCACCGAGACCAGCACGACGACGAGCAGCAGCAGGTCGACGAGGCCGGGATTGGCGAGGAAGTTGAACCTGATGACTCCCTCGACGAGTCCGATCGACGACGCCCGCGGCGAGGGCGATCTTGAACGAGATGAATCGTCCGATCAGCGCAGCGGTGAGTGCCCGCAGGAGTGATTCGGGCCCGAGATTGCTGAGATTGCCGGCCGATCCGTCGATGCCGCCGATCGAGGATCATCGCGATGGTGGCGACGCCGCCGCCGATGGCCCACACCAGCGTCGAGATCGTCTTCGGGTTGACGCCTCGAAGGCGCGCGAGGTCAGGGTTCACCGCCGCCGCCCGCACGGTGCGGCCGAGCAGCGTGCGGTTGAGGAACCAGCCGAGCGCGAGCGCGACGAGCGGTACGACGACGATCACGGCGACGAGCGCCGGCTTGATCCGGAGATCGCCGATGAAGAACTCGCGTGTCGAACGGCAGCGGGTACCCGGCGCGTGCGTTGTCGATGTCGGGGAACGCGAGCAGGATCGCAGCGCTGAGCTGGCTCACGCCGATGGTCGCCACCAGCAGGATCACGCGGGGTGCGGTGAAGAGCCGTCGCACCACGGCGAGTTCGATGATCGCCCCGTACACGACCCCCGCGACGAGGGCGATGGCGAGGGCGATCCAGTAGGGGACGCCGAACTGGACGGTGAGCAGGACGAGCAGACCCGAGCCGATGAGGCCCATCGACGCCGATCGCGAAGTTGATCACCTTGCTCGACCGGTAGACGAGCACGATCGCCATCGCCAGGAGCCCGTACACCAGCCCCTGGACGACGCCGTTGAAGACGATCTGCGACGTGACCCAGGCGGCGAGCATCAGCCGCCGTCCGTGCCGAGGAAGACAGCGCGGGCGAGGTCGTCACGTCCGGCGAGTTCTTTCATGTCACCCTCGAATCGGACGTGGCCCTTCTCGAGGAACACGGCCCGGTCGGCGATCGCCATGGCGACGTTGAGCGACTGCTCGACGACGATGATCGTCATGCCCTGCTCGCGGAGCTGTTCGATGACCTTCACCAACCGTTCGACCATGATCGGGGCGAGCCCGAGCGAGAGTTCGTCGATGATCAAGATGTCGGTCTCGGTGGTGAGCACCTGGGCGAGGGCCAGCATCTGCTGCTGACCACCGGACAGCGCCGACGCCGGCCACGTCGGCTCGCTCGGCCAACTCCGGGAACAGTGCCAGCGCACCGATCGATGGCGTCGTTCATCGCCGGCGCGGTCCTTGCGCAGGTTGTACGCCGCGACCTCGAGGTTCTCGCGGATCGACAGGTCGTTGAACACGCCCTTGCCGCCCGGCAACATGCGGATCCCCAGCCGGGTCCGCATCTCCGGCGTGACGTAGGTGATCGTGCGCCCGTGGTGCCGAACGACGCCGCGGGCCGGGGTGCCGAGCCCGGCGATGACGCGCAGGATCGTCGACTTGCCGGCGCCGTTCGTGCCGAGCAGCGCGAGCACCTCGCCCTTGCGCACCTCGAAGCCGACGTCGAAGAGGATCTGCACCTGGCCGTAGGAGAAGTCGATCTGGCTGACCTGGAGCGCAGCGACGTGGTCGGGATTGTCGCTCCGGCGCCGGTGCTCGTCCTGCTCCTCGCGCAGCTCGCGCGACACCAACCTCAGGTCGTCGTGGATGAACGACGCGCTCCGCATCAGCAAGGCACCGCCGACGATCGTCGCCGGCACGTACAGCACGATGACCGCCGCCCGGGTGCCGTAGGCGTTCGAGAGCAGACCGGCCAGCAACGCCCCACCGGTGGCACCGATGAAGAAGATGTACAGCGCGCCGAGCGCCTGTCCCATCCCGCGCAGCCGGTACGGGATCACCGAGGTCAGCAACGGCCCGACCATCGCGTACGCGGCGACCGTCATCACCGCGGTGGGCACGGCCATGATCGCGAACCCCACCGGATTCGGCATGAAGTACTGCACCGGCACCAGCAGCGCCGACGGGAGCACCAGCCACCCGACGAAGCGCAACGCCTTGGCCGGATCCTTGCGGTACTGCCCGTCGTAGAACTTCCCGACGAACGGCACCGTGATCATCACGGCGACACCGCTGACGGTGCCGACCGCGCCGCGCCCGAAGGAACCCAACCCGTACTCGTCCTCCATGAACAGGTTGCCGAGGATGGGCACGGTGAACAGACCGAACCCGATCGCCGCAAAGGCGATGATCACCGCCTTGAGGGTTCGGATCTGCAGCAGCCGGGCGAACGCCGCTTCGACCGAGATCGGCAGCGGATCGTCCTCGGCGATGACCTCGCCGAGCACGTCCTGCTTCTCGAACTGGCCGCGAGGTGGTTCGGGCAGCAGGAACCCGAAGATCGAGACGATGCAGATCGGAATGGACAGCAGGACGAACACCCACCGCCATGCGCTCGGCCCACCGATCCACGTGGCGAGGCCGCCGACGATCAGCGGGCTGAGCGTGCCGGTCACCGATCCGCACAGGCTGAGCATGCTGCCGACGCGCCCTCTCGACGTGATCGGGTAGGTGTCGGCCAGCAGCGTGCTCTGCACCGTGAACGTGTTCGACTTCGTCGAGCCGACGCCGAGCCGAGCGAAGAACAGGGCGACACCGCTCGTCGCGAGGCCGGTCAGCGCGGTCATCAGACCGAAGAAGAGGTTCGAGAACCCGATGATGCGCCCACGCCGGTACCGGTCGGCGAGCCACCCCATGGGCAGCGCGCCGAGGATCAGGAACGCCGACGAGGCGGAGATGATGAAGATGATCGCCCCGTCGCTGAGCCCGAGGGAGTCGCGGATGTCGGGCGACAACGTGCTCATCGTCGCGACCTCGAGGTTGTCGACGGCCACGATCGCGGCGAGCGTGGTGAAGGTCACCGCCCCGCCGCGCCGGAGCGCTTGGCGCAGCGTCATCGCGCCCTCGCCCATGCCCGGCATCACGTCGTCGCCCGTGTCGCGAGCGTCGGCGATCGACTGCTGACGCTCGTCCTCCATGTCGAGGAACGCCCCGGCGAGCCCGCCGGGACGTTCCTCGATGTCGTCGCTCAAGACGTCAGCCCTCGTCGGGGACCATCACCCCGGCGCCGCGTCCCAGTTGTAGACGTAGAGGATCGGCGAGCCGTTCGGGTGGTCCTTGTCGAAGAAGTAGCGGCTCGGGAGCGGTCGCCAGCTCGACCTCACCGAGATTCCAACCAGCCGAGGTGAAGGTGCCCCAGTTCAACTCGGGCCCGGCGGCCTCGAGCATTTTCGTGAGGAGGCCGACGAGCGAACAAGCGGTCGACGAACTCGCCCAGTAGTCGGGATCACCGTCCGGCACCTCGGCGGTGGGGAGAATGGTGATGCCGAGCTTCTCCTCCTGCGAAGCGATGCACTCCTCGGTCGCTCCGCCCATGGTCGGGGAAAAGGTTCCCGGTGTCGTAGGGCCCGACTGCGACGGCATTCTCCAGGACCGAGAGATCGCTGCCCTCGCCGTTGTAGTACAGCGGCTGCGTCACCCAGGGTGTCGTAGAGGAGTTGCGGCCGGTAGTCGGTGCGGGCGAGGCCGTTCGGGAAGACCCGCCCGGCACCGGTGTTGAAGATGATCTGGTCGATCCCTTCCGACTCGAACTTGAGCGCAATGGTCTCCGCTGCGGCGAACAAGCGCGTTGGGATCGCCGGCGCCGCTGATGATGTCGAGGTAGGCGACGTCGACCACGTCGACACCACCCTCCTCGAGGATCGGCTTCGCGACGTCTTCGTACAGGAACTCGACGCCGAGCGCTCCGACCACGCCGACGTTGCCGTCGAGCAGGCCCTGGTCGACGAGCGTCTGCAGTCCGGCGGTCTGCGCATCAGAGCCGCCACCGACGGCGTACCAGAGGGCCTTGGCGGCGGCCAACGTTTCGTCGTTCATCGCCAGGTCGCCACCGAGCAGTGGTGTCTCGTGCGTGGTGACGATGCACGGTGCGTTCTCGTCGACGTAGTTGCCGAGCACGACGAACACGCTGTCGTCGTCGGTCAGGGCGGTGCACGCCGCGGTGCCCTGATCGGCGCTCGCCGGCACGATCGGCGTGTACACCGGCTCGAGCATGCGTCCGTTGACGCCGCCGGCCTCGTTGACCGTGTCGAAGGCAGCCTGGTAGGCGGCCTGCCAGTCACCCTGGTTGATCCCCAGGATCGGGCCGGCTGACGAGAGGTCGAGGTACATCACGCCGACCTTGACCGAGGTGTCGGTGACGCCCGGCGCCCGGTCGTCCTCCACCGGCGGGAACGTTGCAGCTGGGGCCTCGGTGTCGGGCACCGTCGTCTCGGCAGCTGTATCAGCGGTGGTGTCGGCCGTGGTGTCCGCGGTCGTGTCGACGGGCTCGGTCGCGTCTGGGACGGTGTCCTCCGCGACCGTGTCGGCGGTCGCCGTGTCCGGCGGTGTGGTCGCATCCGCGTCGCTCGTCGGGCTCCGACGTCGAACACGCGGCCAACGCCAGCGCCGTGGCGAACAGTGTGATGGTGAGCTTGCGCACTCTTGTCTCCCTCTGTGGATCGTGGGGCACCGCCAGTGGAGCCACTGCGCGTGTTCACGCACCGACTCCCCAGCGCAAGTTCCTCGCCCTCTCGTTCGCCGTGCGATGACGAGCGGACCGAAGTCTCCCCCTGTTGTCACCGAGGACACTACATCGTCGGCGCAAGGAAAGCAAATGACATTCTCATAATCGAGAATCATGTTTCCGAACCGCGGAACAGCAACGCCTCCGCTGGCTGGTGTCGACGGCGCGGCTGGCAGCTGCCTGCGGTGCTGACTGGTTCACGTCCCCCAGTGGCGTGAGTGTCGAATGGTAGCGTAACCATTGCTTGCCGTCAACGGTCGACCCTCTGCCGACAGCGCTCTTCGCGTGACGAGCGCAGCGCTCGTCCCATGGGATGTGCTGCACGCCGGTGGTGACACCCCGGTCGATGGGTAGGACCGCCCCATGAATGCCGGGCGATTCATCGGATGCGACGAACGCAAACAGTGCGGCGACTTCGTCGGCAGTGTTGGTTCCGCGAAATCCTCCCGGACGAATCGCCAGCTCGACCTCGACATCGGACGGGAGTGAGAAGTTCTTGACGATTCCAGTCATCGTGCCGCCGGGCGCGATGCAGTTGATGCGCACGCCTGTCTTGACGTACTCCATCGCGAGTGACTTCGTGAGGCCGATGATGGCGGCCTTCGATGTGCTGTAGGCGACGAGGTAGGCCACTCCCTGCAGAGCGGAGTTGGACGCGACGTTGATCAGCGATCCGTTGGTCTCGACAAGGTGGGGGATCGCGGCTTGGGCGAGAAAGAACATGCCGTCGACGTTGACCGACATCAGCCGGCGGTACGTCTCCTCGGTGGTCTCCGTGAAGTGGCCGGCGTGAAGGATGCCGGCGACGTTGCCGAGGACGTCGAGTCGGCCGTGCTCGGCAACGCATCGATCGATCGCCTCGAAGCATGCGTCGCGATCTCGGATGTCGAGGCGGACCGCTTGGAACCGGGCGGCGCCTTCCCCGCAGGACGTCACGGTCTCCGCGAGTCCTGCCTCGTCGATGTCGACGCCGACGACCTGAGCGCCTTCGCTGATGAGTCGGCGACGTGACGGCTGCTCCGATTCCGCTGCCGGCGCCGGTCACGAACGCGATCTTGCCTGCGAACCGCTCTGTCATCTGGATTCCCTTCGACGTAGGTGGCCGAACGCTAGCCGCTCGTCGCTTAACCGAGAATTACCTTCTTCGAGATCGGAAGGCACATTGTCGGGCGAGCTACGGTGTGGGTGATGGGGAACGTCGATGTACAAATGGTGAGCGACAAGCTCGAGATCCACGAGCTGCTGGCTCGCTACGCGCGGGGTGTCGATGACCGTGATTGGGACCTGTATCGGTCGGTGTTCACCGACGACGCGACCATCGACTATTCCTCAGCCGGTCTCGCGGTCAGGACACGCGTGACGAGGTCGCGTCGTTTCTCGAGCAGGGTTTCGTGGCGATCCCGTGGACCCAGCACTACATCACCAACGTCGAGATCAGCTTGGACGGCGACACGGCGTCGGTGCGGGCGATGTTCTACAACCCGATGATGTTGCCGGGCAAGGACGAGCCCAGCTCCTGTGGCGGCTTCTATCATCACGACCTGGTGCGCACCGATGGGGCTGGAAGAGTCGGCGGCTGGTCGAGGAGAATCGTTGGTTCCTGAACCCGATGGAGCGTTGACCCGCCAACGCACCGGCTTGACGGACGGGGCATTTGGAGGTCGTTACGGTTTGCGCATGTTCATCACCGCGGACGACGTCGATCCGGAGCTGGCGGAGCCGTACATCGACAGGGACGAGGAGCGGACGACGACCGATCCGGCGACGGGAGTCACCGTCACGTATCGGTACGTCCACGGTGGTTTCGCCGGTACCGAGGCACGCTTCTCGTTCTACTTCCCGGCTCCGGCGGACTACCGCGGGCGGTTCTTCCAGCACACATACCCGACGGTGACGGAGGAGAACGCCGCGCCGGAGACGATCGCGTTCGCGCATCTCGAACGGGGCGTACGTGGTGTCGACGAACAACGCCGGTGGCGTGCCGGTCAACCCTGTGCTCGGCGGCTTCAGGGCGAACGCCGCGGCGGCCAAGTACTCGCGGGTGGTCGCCGCCGAGATGTACGGCGCCAGCACGCCGGTCCGCGGCCACCTCTACGGTGCCAGCGGCGGCGCGTACCAGACCCTGGGAGGGATCGAGAACACCTCGGGCGTGTGGGACGGCGCGGTACCCGATGGTGCCCGGCACACCGAACTCGATCCCGAGCTACCAGGGCGCGGTGATGCTCGGGCTGCGGGTGCTCGGCGATCGGCTGCCCGCGATCGCCGACGCGCTCGAGCCGGGTGGCAGCGGCGATCCGTACGCGGGCCTCACCGACGAGCAGCGAGCAGATCTTCGACGAGGTCGACGACGCTCGGGTTCCCGCCGCGCGGTTGGTGGCAGCACGCCACCCTCGACGGCGGATCGTTCTGGGTGGTGGCTGCCGCGGCGCGGCCATCGACCCGACGTACGTCGACGACTTCTGGAGCGTGCCGGGCTACGAGGGGGCCGACCCGACGTCGTCGGTCCGCGCCGCCCGGGTCCAGTTCGAGGCGACGGTCGTCGACGTCGGCGACCGACGGCGACTCGATCACCTTGTCGGACGCACCGTCCGGCGATCTCCTCGGTGCGCGATCTGGTCATCACGAGCGGCGCAGCGGCGGGCACGACGGTGCCGTTCGTGACGTCGACGGACAGACGGTCGACGTTCCGCGTCCGGTGCCGCCGCGCCATCGCCGCGCTCGCGCCCGGCGACCAGCGTGCGGATCGACAACTCGTGGTTCCTCGCGCTGCAGTACTTCCACCGCCATCAGGTCCCACCGTCGCCCGACCTCTACGGGTGGAACCAGTTCCGTGACGTCGACGGTGCTCCGCTCCACCCGCAGCGGGCGACGCTCGTCGGCCCGATGCTCGCCGCCGGGTCGGGCGGCGTGGCGACCGGACGCTTCGAGGGCAAGATGATCATGCTGGCATCGGTGCTCGACGTCGAGGCCTATCCCGTGGTCGGCCGACTGGTACCACCAGCAGGTGCGGGCGGTCGCCGGCGACGACATCGACGACCGCTTCCGTGCTGTGGTTCCTGGACAACGCCGACCACAATCCGACCACCCGCACGGTCGCCGCCGACGCGCACATCGTCGGCTACGACGGCGAGATGCAGCAGGCGCTGCTCGACCTCGACGCATGGGTCGCCGACGGCGTCGCTCCGTCGGCCACCACGAACTATCGGGTCACGCCCGACAGCCAGATCGACGTGTCGGGTGACGCCCACGATCGCGCTGGCCTCCAACCTGCTGTCCGTCTCACGTGAGTTCGAGTGATCGGAACGATGTGTCGTCGGGCGGCGTCAGTGTGGCGGTTGCAACCGGCCAGCCCGTGGCCTTCACCGTCACCGCCGAACTCCCGCCGAACACCGGCGAGATCGTGCGCGTCGAATGGGATTTCGCGAACAGCGGCACCTATTCGATGGAATCTGACCTGGACGAACCGAGGCCGACCATCGAATTGTCCGAGTCGCACACGTTCGCCGAGCCAGGCACCCATTTCGTCGCCGTGCGTGTCACCGCCCATCGTGACGGCGACACGCGTTCGCCCTACCGACAGATCCAGAACATCGCACGAGCTCGCGTCGTCGTCACCTGAGGGCGGGTCGCAGTCGGGCAATACGCTCCAGCGGCGGCATCGGGCGCCCCACTCCGTCACTCGAACTCGTCGATCGACCACTCGTCGCGCCACTCGAGGGTCGGCACGTCGCCGTCGAAGCTGAACGGGAGCCACACGTACCGCGAGACCGAGGTGTCGACCGCCGACAGATCGAGCAAGCGGCCGCAGCGCTGCGTCGCTTCGGCGCTCGCCTGGCAGGTTCGCCCGGGTCGTGGTGCGCGCCCTCGGCGTCGAACACTCGCGCCATGATCCGAGTCGCCACGGCCGACGCTTCACCCGTCGCGAAGTAGCCGCCCGCCTGCTCGGGGAGATCGGGCATCCAGCGGTCAGCCACCGCGATGTACAGGTCGCGCTTGGCTCGGGTGACGGAACACCGACGAGATCTGCGAGTTGAACGAGGTGCGCGACGCGTCGGTCGGATGCGGGTCGCCGAGCACCGTCCACGGTCCGTGGTACGACGAGGCGCTGGCGATCTCGGACGGGTTCGGGTGGTAGCCGGTGGTGCCCGACGTGACGAGGTAATGGACGCCGCCGCGGACGAAATGCGCGGGGCCTCGCGGACGAACGGCGGGCAACCGCGGGGAAATGGGTCGTGTAGCTGCCGGTGACGTCGGTGTAGTCATCGTCGAGATCGGCGCAGATCAGGTCGCTGTGCACTCGCTCGAAGAAGTAGTACGCCTGAGCGTCGTCAGGGTCGACGACGAGGTCGAAGTCGCCGGCGCTCATGTCGAGCGGCCGCAGCCCGGTCCGGACGATGGCGTACGGGCCGGTGATGCGGTCGGCGACGAGCACGGTCGACCTTTGAGCCTCGTCGGCGCCCATGATCTTGAGCCAGCAGACGAACCGCCCCGTTCGGGTGTTCCGGATGATGTGCGGGCGATCGACCATCTGCGACGGATGCAACGGCGAGTCCGGGTCGTCCTCGTTCGGCGGGATGATCACTCCGCGGTCGGTCCAGTTCGTGAGGTCGGTCGACGAGTAGCAGCGGATGCCCCAATGCCAGATCCCGTTGCCGGGCCGGGTGCGTTCCTTGTTCTCGCCGTACCAGTAGAAGATGCCGTCGACCTCGAGCACCGAGCCGCCGTGCGCCTGGATGGGGTTTGCCGTCGGTGTCGTTCCAGACGGCTCCCGGCGAGATCGATCGCTCTGTCATCGCAACTCCCTCGTGTTCGACCGATCAGAAGCTAACACCGAACGCCCCCGCCGATGGTTGCGTTACCACGGCCGCCGCCCGCCGTTCAGATTCGGTTCAGTCAGCCCCGCGCTATCGACTGCCGACGGTGCTGTATCTCACCACGAGCGTCGGTTCGATGCGGATCTGTTCGCTGGCTCCGCCCGCCATCACCTCGAGCAGCAACTCGACCGCACGTCGGCCGACGTCGCCGAGATCCTGGCGGATCGTCGTGAGCGGCGGCGCGTAGAACTCCGATTCGGGGGTGTCGTCGAAGCCGACCACGCTGACGTCCCGACCGATGTTCCGTCGGGCTGCGAGCAGGGCGAGGATCACGCCGAGCGCCATCTGATCGTTGGCGACGAAGACGGCGGTCATGTTCGGGTCCGCAGCGAGCAGCTCGCCGGCCCGGTAACCCGATCGAGGGCTCCAATCGCCATGAAGTGCGCGAGGAACACGGCGTTTACGGGAGCGGAGCTCCTGTCGCCAACCCTCCGCACGCGCTTGGCATCGAGCCAACCCTTGGGCCCTTGCACGTGGTGCACCGTTTCGTGGCCGAGATCCAACATGTGCGCGGTCGCCAGGCGCGCGCCCATGGACCTGATCGATGCTGACCGAGGCGTGGCCGCGGTCCGTGTCGGAGGTGACCACCAACGGAACCTTCGGCTTGATGACTTCGAGGGCCTCGACGGCCTTCTGCACCGGTGCGATCACGATGACGCCCTCGGCATGCGCGTCGCGTAGGTGGTCGAGCCCCGCCCGCATCTCCTCGACGCTCGCCTCGCGCAGGGTGACGAACACGACGGAATGTTCCGAGGCCCGCGCTGCGGCCTGGATCCCGAACAGCACACGCGACGGACCGTAGAACTCTGTCTCGACGCTGATCACGCCGAGCACACGCGAACGCCCGCCAGCGAGTGTTCGTGCCGCCATGTTGCTGCGGTAGCCCAGCGCATCGATCGCCGCTTGGACCTTGGCGCGGGTCGCGTCGGTCACCAACGGATGATTGTTGATCACCCGCGAGACGGTGATCGGAGCGACGCCCGCCAGCCGTGCGACGTCGGCCATCACCGGACTGTTTCGGCTGCGGCTCACCGGTGGGAACTTACGTCAGATGCCGCGGAGAGACGGAACCACGCGGCGTTCCATCGGAGCTCGTCGCGGAAAGCGGCTCGTGGTGTGTCGTCGATGCAGGCCACCGTGGAATGGTAGCGTAACCATCGAATCGAACGCCATTCGTACGTGGTGTGCGGTCGAGCAGCACGAGGGGTTCACGTGATCAGGACATCGTTCAACGACGGCTGGGAATACCGGCCGAAGGTCAGCCGCCACGCAGAGATGATGGGCGGCGCCGCGGAGTGGACGCCGGTGACGCTGCCGCACGACGCGATGATCGGTACCGATCGCTCGCCGTCGGCATCGGCGGCGTCCGGCTACTTCCCGGCCGGCACGTGGGAGTACCGGAGAACGCTCGACGTCACGGCCGAGGAGTCTGGCGACACGTTCCTCCTGCTGTTCGAAGGTGTGTATCGCGACGCCGTCGTGACGGTGAACGGTGCGGTCGCCGCGCACCGGCCCTCCGGCTACTCGCCCTTCCACGTGCCGATCGATCATCTGCTTCGTTTCGATGCCGGGAACGAGATCGTGGTGTCGGTTCGAGCCGGCGATGATTCCCGGTGGTACAGCGGGGCCGGCATCTACCGGAACGTGTGGCTGCTCCGCTCCGGCCCGCTGCACCTCGCACCCGACCGCGTCGAGGTTCGTACGCCCGAGGTCGACGACGGCGGCGCCGTCGTCACGGTCGCGGCGGTGGTGCGCAACCGGGCCTCGTCGTCGCGGGCGGTCGACGTGCGGGTCGAACTGCTCGACGACACCGGCACCGTGGTTTCGGTCGACGAGGCGACCGTCACGACCTTTCCTGGTGACGAACTGACGGTCAGGCGGCGGCTGTTCGTCGCCGACCCGCAGCGCTGGGGCATCGACCATCCGCACCTCTACACCTGTCGTGTCAGCCGTGCTCGACGACGGCACGACTGCTCGACGAGCACACCACCACGTTCGGCATCCGCTCCCTGTCGCTCGACCCACAGCGTGGACTGCGCATCAACGGCGAGCACGTCGATCTCCGTGGAGCGTGCGTCCACCACGACAACGGCCCGCTCGGTGCGGCGACGATCGATCGCGCCGACGAGCGTCGGGTCGAGCTGCTCAAGGCGGCGGGCTTCAACGCGATCCGCAGCGCCCACAATCCGATGAGCAACGCGATGCTCGATGCCTGCGACCGGCTCGGGATGGTCGTCATGGACGAGACGTTCGACATGTGGCACGAGTCCAAGACCGGCGACGACTACGGACTGCGGTTCACCGAGTGGTGGGAGGCCGACGTCGAGGCGATGGTGCGCAACGACATCAACCATCCGAGTGTTGTCTTCTACTCGATCGGTAACGAGATCGCGGACGGATCCACGCCGACGGGATACCAGATGGGACGAGCGCTCGCCGACAAGGTGCGTTCGCTCGACGACACGCGCTTCGTCACCCAGGCCATCAGCGGAATCATGGTGGGCGGTGCCGAGCTGTTCGCCGACTTCCGCAAGACGTTCGCCGAGCGGACGGTCGACGAGACCACCGGTGTCAACACGGCGGCGATGAGCCTCGCCGACATCATGTCGGAGATGATGAAGTCGCCCGTCGTCGCCGACAAGGTCGACGAGGCGTTCTCGCATCTCGACGCCGCCGGGTACAACTACATGGCGGCACGCTTCGAGATGGATGGCGAGCGCTATCCGAACCGGGTGATGTTCGGCTCGGAGACGCACCCGGTGAAGATCGGCGCCGAGTGGCCGCTGGTGACGGGCAACCCGTTCGTCATCGGCGACTTCACGTGGACCGGATGGGATTATCTCGGCGAGGCCGGGATCGGTCGCGTCGAATACGCCGACGAGCAGCCCGCAAATCCGATGTCGGCGTTCCAGGGCGCCTACCCGTGGTTGGCCGCGTGGTGCGGCGACATCGACATCACCGGGGTCAGGCGACCGCAGTCGTACTACCGCGAGATCGTCTTCGGGCTGCGCTCCGCCCCGTACATCGCCGTGTTCCGACCGGAGCGGGGTCGCCAGTTCCTCTCGCACTCGAGCCCCTGGTCGTGGAGCGACACCGTGTCGAGTTGGAGTTGGCCAGGTTTCGACGGCGAGTCCGTCACGGTCGAGGTCTACGCCGATGCCGACGAAGTCGAGTTGCTGGTCAACGGGAGATCCCTGGGCCAGCGCCCGGCCACGATCGACCAGGAGTACCGCACCGCGTTCGACCTGCCGTACGAGCCCGGTGTGGTCGAGGCGATCGCCCGTCGCGGCGGTACCGAGATCGGTCGTCACTCACTCGTCACTGCCCACGCCGCCGTGGTGCTCGACGCCCGCGCCGACCGTGAGGAGATCAGCGCCGACGGTTCCGACCTGTCGTTCATCGCGCTGACCCTCGTCGATACGGAAGGCTCGGTGCACACCACACTCGATCGCCGCGTCGCGATCGAGATCGACGGCCCTGGCGTGCTCCAAGGTTTGTGCAGTGCGAACCCGACGACCGAAGAGAGGTTCACCGCGCCGTCATGCACCACCTTCGACGGTCGTGCCCTCGCCGTGATCCGCCCGACCGCCGCGGGTCGGATCAGCGTCACGCTCACCGCTGAGGAATGCGCTCCGGTCCTCGTCACTCTCATCGCCGACTGACGACCTCAGCTGTCGGTGACTTCGAAGGTCGTCGACAGCGGTGCGGTCGAGTCGCCGCCGACCCACACGTCGAAGGTCGACGCGTCGGTCACCCAGTCCCTGACGGCCGCGCTCCAGTAGCGCCGCTCGTCCGGGCCGAGGAGGAACCGCAGCGGGCGCGACTCGCCCGCCGAGAGCGTGACCCGTTGGAAGCCCTTGAGTTCGCGCCCCGGTCGTGACGCCGACCCGTATCGCTGGTGGATGTAGAGCTGGACCACCTCGTCGGCTTCCCGGTTGGCGGTGTTGGTCACATCGACCGACACGGTGACGGTGTCCTGCGTAGTGCTCACCGGCCGATCGATGGCGAGGTTCGTGTACTCGAAGTGCCCGTAGCTGAGGCCGTGGCCGAACGGGAACAGCGGTGTGCCGTCCTCGTTCCAATAGCGGTGCGCCTGGTTGTCGGGATCCTGGGACCGCGTGTGCGAGTAGATCATCGGCACCTGGCCGACCGTGCGTGGCCACGTGAAGGGGAGCTTGCCGCCAGGGGACACGTCACCGAACAGAAGGTTGGCGACGGCCTCACCACCCCGAGTGCCGGGATACCAGATGTCGAGGATCGCCGGCACGTGCTCGGCGGCCCAACGCAGGTCGAGCGGGCGGCCGTTCATGACGAGCAACACGACCTGGGTCCCGGTTTCGACCACGGCCTGCAGCAATTCGAGCTGGCGGCCCGGTAGTTCGAGTGACGACCTCGAGGCCAGCTCACCGATCTGGTTCTGCCACTCACCGAGCACGACGATTGCGACGTCGGCGGAGCGAGCGAGCCCGACGGCGCGTGCCATCTCGGCGTCGTCATCGAAGTCGTCGGGATCATCGGCCGCGTAGCCGTCCATCCGGTCGAACGGTGACGGGTGCAGCCGTTGGGTCCGGGCGACACCCGGTGCGAACTCGACCTGCACCCCGCTGCCCACCCGTCCGCGAATCCCTTCGAACACCGAGACGGTCTCGTCGAGATCGAAGTCGAAGACCCACGGGCCGAGAGTGTCGCGCTTGGAATCGGCCAGAGGCCCGATCACCGCGATGGACTTCAGGTCGCCCGGATCGAGGGGCAGCAGGCCGTCCTCGTTGCGCAGCATCACCGCAGAGCGCTCAGCCGCGACTCGCGCGACCTCTCGGTGCGCCGGGTCGGCGAGGACCTCCCGGGCGCGGTCCTCGTCGACGTACGGCGTGTCGAACAGGCCCATCGCGAACTTGGCCGCGAGTACCCGGCGGACGCTCGCGTCGAGTGCCTCCGCAAGTACGGCCCCTGACTCCAGCGCCTCGGGGAGACGCCCGTAGGCCGGGTCGAACATCGACATCTCGATGTCGACGCCCGCGTTGACTCCGCGGGCGGCGGCGTCGGCCAGGTCGGCAGCGAAACCTTGCGTCACGAGGCTGCGCACTGCGTTGGCGTCGCTGACGACGAAGCCGTCGAAGCCCCACGTGGTGCGCAGGACATCGGTGAACAGCCACGAGTTCCCGGACGCCGGCACGCCGTTCAGGTCCATGTAGGCCGTCATGACGTTGCCGGCACCGGCGTCGATCGCCGCCTTGAACGGAGGCAGGTACACGTTCCACAGCTCCGCGTCGGACAGGTTCGACCTCGTCGTAGTCGCGACCGCCGAGCGCGGCGCCGTAGCCGGCGAAGTGCTTGGGCCCGGCGATGACGTGTTCCGGGGCACCAATTTGCTCGCCCTGGAACCCGCGCACCTGGGCGGACGCGACGGCGGCACCGAGGTACGGATCCTCACCGGCACCCTCGACGATCCGACCCCAGCGTGGATCGCGAGCGATGTCCACCATCGGCGCGAACGTCCAGTGGATGCCGACGGCGCGGGCCTCGCGGGCGGCCATCGACTGACCGCGCTCGATCGTCTCGGGATCCCACGACGCCGCCATCGCGATCGGCACCGGGAGAATCGTGCGCAGTCCGTGGATCACGTCGAAGCCGAACAGCAAGGGGATACCGAGCCGGCTGTCTTCGACCGCGAGCCGCTGGAGTCGGTTGATCTCCGCTGGGTGGGTGACGAACAGGAGCGATGTCGCTCCTCCGGCGGTCACGGAACCCTCGACCATCTCGGGCAGCTGCGCCATCGCCGATTCGATCGAGCCTGGTTCGGCGTCCGATGATCCCATGAACGACCCGAAGTAGAAGTACTGCGTCAGCTGGCCGGCCTTCTCGGCGGGGGTCATCTGGGCGATCAGTTCGTCCACCCGTGAATCGATCGGGGATGCGTCATTCGTCGTCGTCATGGTGGATCTCCCTCGTCTCGACGTGTCTCGTGGTGCGTCGCGTCTGTGCGACCGGCTGGTGCCGAACGTACGCCAAGGAGAACGGAGCCCGGACCCTCAGGTGGTTGCGTGATCGCGCAGGAGGTTCGTCACCTGCTCGCGCAGTTCGGCGAGGTCCTTGTTGCCCGGCGATTGTTGTCCCTTGCCGTGGGCGAGTCCGAAGTTGGTGTACATCACTCGCCGTTCCTCGCTGATCGGGGCCGTCGCCTCGTGAAGGGTGCACGACATGTGCATCGTCAGATCGCCCGGCTCGGTCGTGAGCGCGTGGACCGGCATGAACGGTTCGGTCTTGGCGATCTCCACCGGCATCCAGACCCGGTGGGAGCCAGGGATGATCCGCAGTTGGCCGTTGCTCGGATCGCTGGCGGTGAGTGACACGCCGATCACGGTTCCGGAGCAGGTGTGGGCGTGTCGCCCGAGATGGCAATCACGGTGGAAGGTGAGGTCGGACGGACCACTCGCCACTCCGACGGGCTTGATCAGCGCCTCGATGCAGCGGCCATCCACCGGGCCTTGGACGAGCGTCTCGTCGGCTGCGACCGTGCGTCGGAGCAGCTGCCAGTGTTCGCTCGACAGCATCTCGGCCGTTGCCGGAGAGTGCTGGACGAACTCCTGCAGACGCACGCACACCCGGGTGCCGTCGTGCAGTTGCGCCCACCACGACTTGCCGTCGCCTTCGACGTAGCTCGGGAGCACACGGTCCATGTCGGCGGAGATCAGAGGCATCAACGCCGGGTCGGTCCAGCCCCGGAGGTGGAGGAATCCCGCCTCGCGTAGGAAATGGCGCGACGTCGTCAGGGTCGTCGTCGGGCGTGAAGCAACGGTCGAGATCGAGCGGCGCACCATCACGGTCGACGAAGTCGACTTGGCCGACAGTCGGCAGCCCGTACAACAGACTCATCCACAGCGAGTCCCAGATCGAGATGTCACGCTCGGTGCCACCCTGCCACTGCAGGGTGCGCGCCACGATGTAGGAGTTGAACGAGCGCTCGTTCTGGCACCAGTCGGAGAATTCCTTCGCAGTGAAGCTGACGACCAGGCTGCCGGGGACGATGCCGGGCACGACACCGACGGTGAGGCCGTCCCGAACGATCGACCACGAATCGCCATCGACCTGAATGGCCAGGGGAGGGGCGCCCAGCTCCTCGATCGCGTCCGCCAGAAGATGGCCGTTCGCGTCGGCGAGGACCGAGAACCGCTCGTCGAAGAACACCGTCGGCGTCAGCCATTCGACGTCGTCCTCGGTCCGTGTACGGCGATCGAGTTGCATCTTCATTCGGTCTCCTCCAGACGCAGCCACCCCCAGGGCCAGCATGAATGGTCACGCTACCATCATCAGACGGGCAGCAGCTCAGGTCGAGTCACGGGCCTGGGTTCCAGCTCTCGTCGCGCCAGGCGGTCACGACTTCGGCGGTGACGTCGTAGGTCCACTCGTGGTGGCCGGAGCCGACATCGACCGGGTCGGGCAGGCCAGGGCGGACGACGGTGGCTGACGTGTTGGGCGGGACGTCGACGGCGAGGGTGATCTGGTGGCCGTCCAGCGTCCAGTCGCAGGCGGCAGGGCCGTAGGGCGTGCGCAGGGTGGCGGTCGCCGCGTTCACGCCATGGCCGGGAACCGGCGCGACGCGCAGACGTCGGTAGCCCGGCTCGGCCGGGGCGAGCCCACCGACGACGGTGTGCATCCACTCGCCGACGCATCCGAACGCGTAGTGGTTGAACGACGTCATCTCGCCGGGGTTGACCGAGCCGTCGGGCAGCAGGCTGTCCCAGCGTTCCCACATGGTCGTCGCTCCCATGAGCACCGAGTACAACCACGACGGTCGACGGGTCTGGGTCACCAATCGATACGCGGTCGTGGCTGTCGCCGCTGTTGCTCAGTGCCGGGAGGACGGCCGGCGTGCCGAGGAATCCGGTGGTGATCTGGTACCGCCACTCGGCGACGCAGCCCGACAGTCGAGCAGCGACCCGCTCGTACTCGTCCGGGTCCTCGATCATCCCGAACTCGAGCGCCAGCGAGTAGGCGGTCGCGGTGTCGGACATCACGCGGCCCTTCGGGGTCACGTATTCGAGCCGGAACGCCTGCCGGACCTCGGCCGCCAGCTCGGCGTAGGTCGCCTGCAGGTCGGCGCTGGCCGAACACGCCGGCGGCGTCGCTGACGATCTGCGCCGACCGGGCGAAGTACGCGGTGGCGACGAGCTTGGAGTCGGTCCGGCCGAGCATCGGGGCGTCGGGTGGGCGCGTTGGGGTCGAGCCAGTCGCCGAGCTGGATCCCCTGGTTCCAGATGCGCTCGGGCCCCGCCTCGGCGGCGATGCAGTCGACCCACGCCCGCATGGCGTCGAACATCGTGGCCAGCAGTCCGGCTGTCGCCGTACGCCGCGTGCAGCGCCTCGGGCACGACGGTCACGGCGTCGCTCCATCCGGCGGCACGGGTCAGGAACTCCGGGCGCGGCACCGAGGGGATGTAGATCGGCACGGTGCCGTCGGCGCGCTGTTCCACGCGGAGGTCCTCGAGCCAGTTGCCGATCATGCCGCTGACGTCGTAGAGGTACGCCGCCGTCGGGGCGAACACCTGGAGGTCGCCGGTCCAGCCGAGCCGTTCGTCGCGCTGTGGGCAGTCGGTCGGCACGTCGAGGAAGTTGCCACGCATGCCCCACACGACGTTCGAGTGGAGTTGGTTGAGCAGGTCGTTGTCGCACGAGAACGTCCCGGTGCGTTCCATGTCGGAGTGCAACACGACGGCGACGAAGTCGGCAGGATCGAGCTCGCCGGGCCAGCCGTCGGACCTCGACGTAGCGGAAACCGTGGAACGTGAACGTGGGCTCCCACGTCTCGGGACCCTCGCCGCGCAGCGTGTACTGGTCCGTCGCCTCGGCGTTGCGGAGCGGGCGGTAGGCGGGCTCACCGTGTTCGAGCACCTCGGCGTGGCGGAGGGTGATGACGGTTCCGGCGTCGCCGTCGACCGTGAATCGCACGCGGCCGACGAGGTTCTGGCCGAAGTCGAGGACCGTCGCACCCGACGGGCTGGTGAGGACCTCGCGAACGGCGAGTTCCTCGATGCGCCGCACCGGTGGCCCTGGGGGCGCGACCAGTGCACCGACGTCGGGTGCGAATCGTTCGACGGGTTCCCATGCGGTGTCGTCGAAGCCCGGGCGGTCCCAGCCGTCGAGTTCGAGCCGGGCGTCGTAGTTCTCGCCCTGGTAGAGGTCGGCGGCGAGGATGGGCCCGGTCGTCGATCGCCATTCGTCGTCCGTCACAACCACATCGGTGGAGCCGTCGTCGTAGGTGATCTCGAGCTGCGCCAACAGGCCGATCCGCTCGCCGTAGACGTTGCGCAGCATGTCCCACTTGAGGAATCCTCGCCACCATCCGTCGGCGACCACGGCACCGATCACGTTGTCGCCACCGGTGATCAACGAGGTCACGTCGTGCGTGTCGTAGCGGATCCGGTTCGTGTAGCTCGACCATCCGGGGGCGAGTACGTGGTCGCCGACCACTTCGCCGTTGAGGTGGATGCGGTGGACGCCGGCGGACGTCACGTACAACCGTGCATGCGCGACGGCACGCGGGGCTGTCGTGAACGTTCGACGGATGAACGGCGACGGCGCCGGCCTGTCCAACGGATCGAGGATTGCGGGTGTGATCCACGATGCCGACCAATCGGCAACGTCGAGCATTCCGGCCTCGATCGTGAGCGGCTTCGCTCCACGGCGATTCATCTCCGTCGTCACCCCACGTTCGCACGCGGACGGTGACGCGCTGGCGCGACTCGAGCGGGTCAGCCGGCCAGTCGACGAGAACGGACGCGTCGCTCTCGACCCGCCCGACATGACGTTCGGTCGACTTCGACTTCGTAGGCCGCCTGCCGCCACGGCGCGATGTCGGTTTCGGTGATCCACGACAACCGCGGCTGCGGTTCGCCGATGCCGAGCGTGTTCCGCCGATGCTCGGCACGGACGTCGAGCACTCTCACCATGTGGTCCCCCTCGGATGACGTTCGAACTTGATCGTCCGGTGCAATCGCAAGCGCCGAACCGGACTACGAGCCGGAATGGTAGCGTAACCATAGGCAGGCCGAGCCCGATTGGCCGGTTCCCCTCCACGGTCATGAGCGGACCTGCGTGGACGCCGCCGTGAGCCCCGTCGTCACGAAGTACGGCTGACCGCCGGGTCATCGAGCCGTTCGAAGACGACGTCGGCCGCTTCGGGGACCGGTTCGTCCGCCAGCCAGGCCAGGAGCATTGCGTTCACCGTCTCTGGCGCGTCTTGCTGGACCCAGTGCGAGGCCTCGGGAAGGAACCGCATGGTGAGGTCGCTGACGTACTGGTCGGTGCCGTTGGTGGTCTCCTTCGAGAGCGCCGTGTCTTGCACACCCCACACCATCAGCGTCGGGACCTCGATCACGGGCAGTTCCTCGGATGCCGACTTCCGGACTCCCCTGACCAGCGCGCGGTAGTAGTTGAGCATCGATCGCATTGCGCCGGGACGGAGCGCGGCTTGTCGATACACGTCGGTGACTTCCGAGGGGAACCGGCTCGTGTCGACGGCCGTCTTCTCGAACGCGGCGCCGACCGCCTGAGCGCCCCTGGCGCACAGCAGCTTCTCGGGCAGCCACGGAATCTGGAAGAAGAAGACGTACCACGACTTGCGGAGTTGGCGGAACGAGCGCATTTCGCGTTGCATGCAGGCCGGATGCGGCACGTTCATGATCACGAGCCGTTGCAGCGGCCGCACGCGACGGATGGCAAACATCCATGCCTGGACCGCTCCCCAGTCGTGGCCGACGAGCGTCACGGCGTCGCGACCGGCGGCATCGATCAATGCGGCGATGTCGGCGAGGAGCAGATCCATCGAGTAGTCCGACACCTTCGGCGGCTTCGACGACTCGCCGTAGCCACGCAGGTTCGGTGCCCACACCTCGTATCCGGCCTCGACCAGCGCAGGGATCTGGTGGCGCCACGAGAACGCCAACTCGGGGAAACCGTGCAGCAGCAACGCCAGCCCCTTCGGACCGCCTTCGTTGGTGACCGACACCTGTAGTTCGATGCCGTTCACGGCGATCGTCCGGTACCTCAGTGGATCCATCAACCCATGATGCCAGTCGGAACGAATCGGGCGATGTGAATCTCGAGGTTGACCGGCGAGGCATGATCGATCCTGATGGAACGGATCCTCTACACGCGCAGCGGGTCGGGATCGATTGCCTATCAGGTCATTGGTGAGGGTCCAGTCGACCTCGTGTGCGTGCCAGGTCTGCTGAATCACATCGAGTCCGCCTGGGATGAGCCGTCGTTTGCTCGTCACTATCGGCGCCTCGCTTCCTTCTGTCGGTTGGTTCTGATGGACCGCCGTGGTGCCGGCCTGTCCGACCGGCTTGCGCTTGTTGCCGCACCCACGATCGAAGAGCGCGCCGAGGACATCGCCGCCGTGATCGCCGCGGTCGGATGTCAGCATCCGGCCTTGTTCGCAACCGCTGACGGCGCACCGGTCGGCCTGTTCTTCGCCGCTACGTATCCAGAGACTGTTCGTGCGCTGATCCTTTGGGCGCCAACTGCTCGGTATGTGTCAGCGCCCGACTACCCGGAGGGATTTCCGCCGGAGCGGTTCTCAGGCATGGAGGCCACGTTCGACGAGCGCTGGGGTGATGATCGTCCATCCGCTCGCAGCCCGTGGAAACGCACCCAGTCTGTTCGGCGACCTCCGGTGGCATCAGTCGATTGCGAGGATGCAGCGTCGTGCGGCAACACCAACGGCTGCGGCCGCGCTGTGGGCCACCCACATCCACAGCGATGTCCGCGACGTACTGCCGGCCATTCAAGCGCCGACCCTCGTCCTCCACGCGAGAGACGATCAGCTGTTTCCGGTGGAACAAGGGCGCTACGTCGCCGACCACATCGCAAAGGCGCGCTTCGTCGAGCTCGACGGAAGCGATCACCTGTACTGGGCACAACTGGGCGACGAAGTCGCAGACGAGATCGAAGAGTTCTTGACGGGCGTGCGAGGAGGCCGCAATGTCGACACGGCGTTGGCGACCGTGGTGTTCACCGATCTGGTGCGCTCCACGGAACGTGCGGCCGAACTCGGCGACCGGCTCTGGCGCGACCTCCTCGACAGCCACGACACCGCCACTCGGCGCCACGTCGGTCGCTACCTCGGGCGGGCCGTCAACACGACGGGCGACGGGTTCATCGCCGAGTTCGACGCACCCGGGCGAGCGATCAGCTGCGCCCTGGCGATCAGGGATGATCTCGAAGCAATTGGCCTTGAGATTCGCGTCGGCATCCACACCGGTGAGGTCGAGCGCCGCGCCGATGACGTCGGCGGCATCGCCGCCCACATCGCGGCACGAGTCCAGGCTTTCGCCGAGCCCGGCGAGGTGCTCGTGTCGCGAACCGTCCACGACCTGCTTGCCGGCTCCCTGTTCAAATGGACCGACCGGGGGCTCCATCATCTCAAGGGTCTCAACGAGGAATGGCAGTTGTACCGCGTTGACGCCGGTGTCCGGGGGACATGACCCACGGAGAAGGAACCGTTGACCTGACCAACGATTTTGGCGTATCGTTGGTCGTACCAACGAACAAGGAGCCAACATGACAAACACTTCCACCCCGGAGTCGGTCGAGATGGTGCCCTTCGGACCAGTCCTCGTCGGCCAGACCGAGAAGACGCTCCAGGCGCTGCTGCGTGACACGCTCACCGGAACCGGTCTGAGTGAGCCAGAGTGGGTGACGCTCCGACTCGCCACCATGGTCGATGGACAGGTCGACCGCGTCGGTCTGATCTCGGTCGTCGCTGATCGCGCCAAGTTCGCCGACGCAACGACGATCGTCGAGGCGCTCACCGAGCGGGGCCTCCTGGTCGACGGGCAGCCGACCGCGATTGGACGTGACCTGGTCTCGACCGTCCTCGCCGCGAGTGAGGCGAGCAACGGCGCGGTCTGGCGCGACCTACCGACCGCCGACGTCGAGGCCGCCACGCGAGTCCTCAACGAGGTGCTGCGGCGAGCGCGGGACCTCACCGCGTCGGCGGCGCCCCACGGATAGGGCGGCGGGTTCCCGTTCAGCTGGCGGTGTCGGACGCGGACACCGTGGGTTCCTCGGCGGACCGTTGATCGGCGGTGTTGAAGACGGTCCCGGGGCCGGGCGGCACGAACCCGTCGAGCAACGGATCCTCGGTGCGGACCATCCAGTCGTGCAAACGGCGCCTGAGTTCGTCGGCGACGTCGGCCAGCCGGGGATCGGCGATTCGGTTCGTTCCTTCGGCCGGGTCGAGCCACAGGTCGTAGAGCGCCTCTGCCGGGGTGTCGATGTCGGCCCAGCCCGCTTCGAGCACGACGTCCTTCGTCAGTCCGTCGTCGACGTTGGCGCGGATTCGGCCCGCTCTCGATCGATCGAAGTGCCGCGCGTACTTGTACCGGCTGGTGCGCACCGCCCGCTGGGGCTCGTACGCGGCGTGGTAGGTGAGTTCGGCGAAGATCTCATCGTTGACCTCCGACACCTCGCCGCGGACGAGCGGGAGCAGGGATGTTCCTTCGAGCCAGTCCGGGCGGTCGACACCGGCGATCTCGCAGATGGTGGGATACAGGTCGAGCTGGCTGACGAGCGCGTCGGTCACCTGACCGCCGGTGAAGCCGGGGCCACGCATCAGGAGGAGCACGCCGATTCCGCGATCGAACATCGTGGCTTTGGCATCGGGGAACGCGAGACCGTGATCGGTCGTCACGATGACGAGCGTGTTCTCCGCGAGACCATTCTCCTCGAGCGCGTTGAGCACCGTGCCGATGCCCTGGTCGAGCGACCGTGCGCTGGCTTTGAACGCGGCCATGTCTCGCCTCGTCCGCGGCGTGTCGACGATGTTCTCCGGAGGCCGCGAGTAGCGAGCGTCGCGCAGCGAGACCGGTTCGAAGTACTCGCGGTGCGTCTCGAAGAATCCGACCGACAAGAAGAACGGCTCGTCGATCGATGCCCGCTCGGCGAGCAGGGCCGATGCGGCGGGCGCGACGTCGCTGCACCCGGTTGCTCTCGACGTCGACGACGATGTCGTACCCGACGTTGAGCGGGTCGGACGACACATGCTGTTCGCCGACGAGTCCCGACCAGTACCCGGCCTGACGGAGCACGTGCACGATGTGTCGTTCGGGATGGCGGAGCCGGTAGCCGCGGTGGGCCAGGCCGAGCATGCCGCTGACGTGTGGGCATTGCCCGGTGAGCAGCGCGGCACGCGACCCGGAACACACCGGCGCCGCGCTGAATGCCTGGCGGAACAGCACGCCCTGGTCGGCGAGGTGCTGGATGTTCGGTGTCGGCACTGCGTAGCCATACGGCTGGACGTAGCGGCCGGTGTCGTGCGAGTGCAGGTAGACGATGTTGGGACCTGCCATAGCAACCGGACACCCTACGCCGCAAAATGATGACTGATAACGTCTGAATTACATGGATCGATCAATTCCTCGAGCGACCGGCCTGTCGTATCTGGTCTGCGCGACCCAGCGCAGCGGCAGCACGCTGCTCTGCGAACTCCTCAAGGGCACCGACGTCGCCGGTGTCCCGGACGAGTTCTTCGAGACGTTGCGCTCGACCGGCCGACCGCGCCAACCTCGCCAATACTTCGAGGACCCGAGCGTCGCCGACATCGCCGACCGCCTCGCCGCGTTGGAGCCGGGGGAGCCGGAGCAACCCGGCGACTTCGAGGGGTGGTTTCACTACGCATTGCAACGAGGCACGACGGCGAACGGAGTCTTCGGGGCGAAGATGATGTGGAACTACTTCGACGACTTCCGTGATCGTGTGCGCGAATTGCCCGGCCTCGCCGAGCCAACCTTCAACGAAGCGCTCGACGTGGTCTTCCCGAACCTGCGAATCATCTTCGTCCGCCGACGCGACAAGGTGGCCCAGGCCGTGTCGTTGTGGAAGGCGATCCAGACCCAGCAGTGGCGCGATGAAGCCGACGAGCAGCTGCAGCAGCCGGCGGAGTACGACTACCGGGCGATCAAGTACCTCGTCGGGGCACTCCACCGCTGGGATGCGAAGTGGGAGGACTGGTTTCACGCCACCGGCCGCAAGCCGATACGCGTGATCTACGAAGACTTCATCGATGCTCGGGCGGCGACAGTCGGGAGAGTGCTGGACGAGTTGGGTGTCGATCCGCCTGAACCGGATCGTGATCGTCGGCCGATGCGGCGCCAGGCTGATCAACTCTCGTCGACGTGGGTGGCGCGCTTTCGCGACGACGACGCCGAGCACCAGTTCGCCGTCTGACGTGACCGGCATGGTGCTCGTCCCAGGTGGCGAGTTCGTGATGGGGGCGACCGGGTTCTATCCCGAGGAGCAACCCGTCCACGCGCGTCGTGGAGGACTTCTGGATCGACTCGCATCCCGTCACGAACGCCGCGTTTGCGGACTTCGTCGCCGAAACGGGCTATGTGACGAAGGGGGAGCGTCCGCTCGATCCGGCGGACTACCCGGACGCACTTCCCGAACTCCTCCATCCTGGCGGATTGGTGTTCGATCAACCGGACCGTCGCGTTTCGCTGCACGATTTCACGCAGTGGTGGGCGTACGTGCCGGGTGCCAGTTGGCGGACGCCGCGGGGGCCCGGCTCGGGTCTCGCCGGTCTTGACGATCACCCGGTGGTGCAGGTCGCCTACGAAGATGCCGAGGCCTTCGCTGAATGGCGAGGTGTGCGGTTGCCGTCGGAAGTCGAGTGGGAACGGGCGGCGCGTGGCGGGCTGGAATCGGCATCGTACTGCTGGGGCGATGAGGCCTATCCGGAGGGCCGGCAGATGGCCAACACGTGGCAGGGCGAGTTTCCCTGGCAGAACCTGGTCCTCGATGGGTACGAGTCGACTTCACCGGTCGGTTCGTTCCCGGCCAACGGATACGGGTTGGTCGACATGGCCGGCAACGTGTGGGAATGGACCACCGACTGGTGGCAGGACCGGCATCGAACCGTTCACGGTTGTTGTGGTCCCACCGTCGATCGTCACACTGGCGTGGGCTCGGCGGCGGCCGGCGAGGCGATCGGTCGCAAGGTCATCAAGGGCGGCTCGCACCTGTGCGCCCCGAACTACTGCCTCCGATTTCGGCCCGCCGCCCGCCAACCACAGGCCATTGATACGTCCACGTGCCACATCGGATTCCGATGTGCCGCGAGCGTGCAAGCCTGAGTGTCACAGCGCCCATGGCCTGCTGACCATGAGCGCCGACGAGAGTGGACTCGGATTTACGTGGTGGCGGGAGCGGACTCCGCGCACGGGCCGGCATTCAGTTCATCGAACAGATCAGACGTGGCCGTCACGAGTGTCGACACGGCGTCAGCGGTCCCCGCGAGGTCGTCCGTTCCTCCCTCGCTGACCGCGGCCTGGACATCGTCGAGCAGCGCTCCGCACGGCGTCCACCTCTGGCCGAATGTCGTCACCCGCCGACTCCCGCACCGCCGCGAGGTCGTCGCCGATGGTCTCGATGGCGGCCGTGACTTCATCCGTTCCGTCGGCGATGACGTCCACGTCACGCAGCGCGTCGATCGAGTCCAGCAATTCGTCGCGGTCGGCGCACGGATCTCCGTTGGTGTCGGATGTGGAGTCCGATGCCTCGGTCGAGTCGGGTTCATCCGCCGTGGTGGGTTCGGTGGCCGAACTCTCTGTATCGACGGTGGCCGTGTCGACGGTGGCCGATGCGGACGTGTCCGACGCCGACGTGTCCGACGCCGAGTCCGTGTCGTCGTCAGAGCCGCACGACACGGCGAGCACACCCACGGCGACGCAGGCGGCGATCCTTCGGCTGGTCTTCCACGCATTCACCTTCGGCTTCATGTCTCTCCCTTTCGTCGGTCCGTACCAGCGGCCTTGTGGCCGTGTTCACGCCACGGCTGCTACCCAGTGTCGCGCGGGTTGTAACCGCGCGCCGTTCGATCGCCTCTCCTACGCTCGGCCCGGTGATCGACTTCCTCGCCGACGATCCGGTGCTGCTCGCGTTCCTGGTCGTCGGCATCGGCGCCGCCATCGGAGCCGTCCGGATCCGGGGAGTGTCGATCGGGCCGGCCGCCGCGCTCTTCGTCGGTCTCGCCGTCGGCGCTGTCGACGAGTCCTTGAGTGACGTCGGCGGGCTCTCCATCCTCCGCGAACTCGGGCTCGTGCTGTTCACCTACACCATCGGTCTCGCCGCCGGGCCGACGTTCTTCGCCGGGCTTCGACGAGGCGGCATCGTCACGGTCGCCGTCACCGTCGCGCTCGTCGGCGTCCTGGCCGTCATCGTCAGCGTGGTCGCGGCGGGATTCGGCTTCACGGCTGCCGAAAGGGCGGGACTGTTCGCCGGCAGTTCGACGAACACGCCCTCGTTGCAAGCGGCGGTCGAGGCGGTCGACCAGGGCGACCCCGTGGTCGCGTACTCCCTCGCTTATCCGGCGGCGGTGGTGTCGATGCTGCTCGTGCTCACACTCCTGATCGGCCGCCGGCTCCATCTTCCGACGTCGCTCGAGCCGCCCCTGCCCCCGCCCAAGGCGGCCGATCTCGTCAACTGGACGGTCACGGTCAGCTCGACTGGTCTGCCCACGTTGGGTGAGTTGCGTGAACGCTACGAGGTCGGGTTCAGCCGGATCGGTCACGACGGCGTGGTGTCGGTCGCGGTCGACGACCACCTTCCGGTGCGTGGTGATTCGTTGGTGGTGGTCGGGCCCCCTGACGAGGTGGAGCGATTCTGCGTCGACGTCGGCGAGCGCAGCGACCGGCATCTGCCGCTCGACCGCTCGACGCTCGACTTCCGGCGGATCCTCGTGTCGAACCGGAAACTCGCCGGTAAGCGGCTCGTCGACCTCGATCTCGTCGATCGGTTCGGTGTGTCGGTGACCCGTGTCCGGCGCGGCGACGACGACCTCGTCGCGGACGACAACACCGTGCTCGCGCTCGGCGACCGGGTACGGGTCGTCGGGCCGGCCGACGCAATCGGCCACGTCGCTCGTGTGCTCGGCGATTCCGAGCGCGGTCTGTCCGAAGTCGACGCCGCCGGGTTGGCGATCGGCATGGCCGCCGGCCTCGCGCTGGGCGCGGTGACCCTGCCCCTGCCGGGTGGCGGCGAGCTCTCGCTCGGTGCCGGCGGCGGTCCGCTGATCGTCGGTCTGATCCTCGGCGTCACCTCGCGGGTCGGACCGATCACCTTCCAGCTGCCGCACGGCGCAAACCTCGTCCTGCGTCAGATCGGTGTACTCGTGTTCCTGGCGGCGGCCGGCCTCGGCTCGGGGTCGACGTTCGCCGATGCCGTCGGTACGCGGACGGGGCTGCAGCTGATGGCCGGAGGAGCGATCTGTGCGCTCGCGTTCGCGCTGCTGGTGCCGCTCGTCATCGAGGTGGTGCTGCGCAGGGATCACGTCGCCACGGCAGGCCTCTTCGCGGGCGTCGAGACGCAACCCGCCGCGCTCGCCTACGCCGTCGAGCGGACCCACGGCGACGAGCGGGTGAACATGGCGTACGCGCTGGCGTTCCCCGCCGCGATGATCGCCAAGATCGTCGTCGTGCAGTTCCTCGTGTGAGCGATCGGGATTTCATGCTTGATTTTGGGGGGCCACGCGACTACACATGACCCCGCAATTTGAGTTGCCATGCGGACGGACGAAAACCACTGCGGAGTACGACAATTCTCGCTGGGGGCTGCGCTCGCTCGCTGCCTAACCAAAGGGGATTGACATGTACAAGAAGATCGTTGCGGCCGGACTGGGGCTCGCCGCACTCACACTCGCGCCGTACTCGGCGGGCGCCTCCAAATCGGGCAACGAGGTCCGGGTGGAGGACCGCTGCGAACCGGCCAGTTTCAACGCCGCCGTCGGGCCAGGCACCTGCGTCGGCAACGGCACGACCACATTCGCCGAGTTCGCCGAGGACCTCAATCCGGTCGACTTCGGCGACGACCACTGGCGGTTCCAGGCCAGCGGCTCGTCGATCGAGCGGGGCGAGTCGATCCGCGTGATCAACAAGGGAGGCGAAGCCCACTCGTTCACCGAAGTGGCGGCGTACGGGGGTGGCTGCGTGGAGGAACTCAACATCCCACTCGGCCTCACGCCGGTGCCGGAGTGTGACAACCCGGCGAATTTCCCCGGCGGCTTGATTGCGCCGCTCGGTGGGACCGTCGAGGTGTCGGGCCTGGCCAGGGGCACGCACCACTTCCTCTGCCTGATCCATCCGTGGATGCGCACTGATGTGGTGGTGAAGTAGTCGATCCGCCGGCCGGTCAGAGGCGCGGTCGGCGAGCGACGTCGGATCATCGAGGGCCGCCAGGGCGAACCCGGTAGCCCTCGGTGATCTCGTGGATCCCGACGAGCACCTGTGGGAGGTCGCGGAGACGATCGGGTGAGGCCGACCAGCCGGGGGTCGACAGCCATTGGCGTCGCGCCTACCGTGGGCGCCATGAGCACGAATCGACCCAGTGCGGAGGAAGTCAGGGCCACCACCGCGGAGACCGCCCGTTCGATGGCCCCGCAGCGGGTGCCCGTGAACGCCTATGAAGCTCCGGGCGCCTTCGTGATCGTGGCGCCGGTGCCGGCCGTCACCGACCGCGACGTCACCGTCGAGTTGACGGAGGGTGCGGTTCGGATCTGCGCCGAGCTCCGCAGCGCCGGCCCCGCGACTACGCGATCCACGAGTGGGAGTACGGCGGCTACGAACGCGAGGTCGACGTCCCCGTCGGCTACGGATCCGGTCTCGAGGCAGGACTCGCGAACGGACAGTTGGTCGTTCGCGTCCTGAGCGGGGCGTTCGAGCACGACCAGCAGATCCACCCGACCGCGAACTGACTCCCGAGCGCGGCGACATGGAGTACACCGAGATCACCGCCGCGGACTTCGACGCGCTCGACGGTGTGGCCGACTGGCGTGTGGTCCTCGGGGGAATCGTGGCCGACTTCGCGTGCGGGTCGTTCCCCGCGGCCGCCGCGCTGAGCGTCGGCATCGCCGATGCGGCCGAAGGGATGCAGCATCACCCGGACGTCGACATCCGCTATCCCGACCGGGTGCGTGTGATGGTCACCACTCACGCCACCGGAGGGCTGACCGACCTCGACGTCGCGCTCGCCCGGGAGGTGTCCGTGCTGGCGGCGGGGATCGGCGCGTCGCCTGCCTCGTCGGTGCCGCAGGGGGTGGAGATCGCGATCGACACGATGGATGCCGATCAGATCCGGCCGTTCTGGGCCGCCGCGCTCGGCTACCGCGAACAGGACGGTGCGCTCGTCGATCCGTTGCGGATCGGACCGGCGATCTGGTTCCAGCAGATGGACGAACCGCGGATCGACCGCAACCGGTTCCACATCGACGTGTCGGTGCCGCACGACAAAGCCGAGCAGCGTGTTGCCGAGGTGGTCGCCGCCGGCGGCAGGCTCGTCACCGACGAGTTCGCCCGGTCGTTCTGGGTGCTCGCGGACGCGGACGGTAACGAGGCCTGCATCTGCACGTGGCAGGATCGCTGATCTTCGCCGCACTGACGACGGCGGTCGGTGACGAGGAGGCGAGGAGCAGCGATGGAGCCTGGATCCGAGGAGTGGTTGGCATCGGTGGTCGAGGACGTGATCGACCCCGACGTGGCGATCATCGATCCGCACCACCACCTCTGGCCGAGGGACGGTGCGCTGCCGTACGGGTTGGCTGAGCTCGAGGCCGACCTCGCGTCGGGGCACAACATCATCGACACGGTCTTCATCGAGTGCCATGCGAACTACCGCAGCGATGGGCCCGAGCACCTGCGACCGGTCGGTGAGACCGTGTTCGTCGCGACCACTGCCGAATCGTCCGACCGCCAGGTGATGGGCGGGATCGTCGCGCACGTCGACCTCACCGATTCCGACCATCTCGACGAAGCGCTCGCCGCCCACGCCCACGCGGCCGACGGTCGCTTGCGCGGGATCCGTCACGCGGGGTCGCATGCGCTGCATCCGGAGGTCCTGACGATCGCGGGGCGGGCACCGGCGGGCCTGTACCTGGATGAGTCGTTCCAGGCCGGTGTGCGACAGCTCGGCGAACGCGGCCTGACGTACGACACCTGGCACTACCACTATCAGAACCAGGAGTTCGTCGAACTCGCCCGAGCGGTACCCGACACCATCATCGTGCTCGACCATTTCGGCACCCCACTCGGCGTGGGGCCGTACGCCAACGAGCGCGAGGAAATCTTCGAGCGGTGGCTCACCGACATCACCGACATCGCGGCGTGCCCGAACGTGTTCGCCAAGCTCGGAGGTCTGGCGATGCCGGACAACGGGTTCGGGTGGAACACGGCAGAGCGTCCGCCGACCTCGCGGCAGTTCGTCGCCGCGCAGGCGCGGTACTACGTGCACACGATCGAGGCGTTTGGGCCGGAACGATGCATGTTCGAGTCGAACTTCCCGGTCGATCGGTTCTCGTTGTCGTATCGCACGTTGTGGAACGGGCTCAAGCTGATCGCGGGTCCGTATTCCGCATCCGAACGCGACCAGATGTTCCGCGGAACGGCGGCCACCGTCTACCGGCTCTGAGCAGGCCGAGCGGTCGAGGGCGACCAGGGGAGATCGCGCGAGGTGGCGTAGGATCACCACTCTTGGCCGTTGAAAGGAACATGATGACCGTCAACTCCGTACTGACCCACCGCAACGTGGGCATGCTCACGGTCAACGCGGTCGAGGCGCCCGAGGTCGTCACCTCCGCCTGGATCGACGAGCAGCTCGCGGACACCTACGAGCGCACCGGTCTCAAGCCTGGCATCTTGACGGAGCTTGGCGGGAATCGAGGAGCGTCGGTGGTGGCCCCGCGACGTCGTGTTCGACGAGGCCGCGGCGATGGCCGGGCGCGCGGCGATCGATGCGTCGGGCATCGACCCCGAGCGGATCGGCATGCTCATCTCCACGTCGGTGTGCAAGCACCACCTCGAGCCGTCGGTCGCCTGTGCGGTGCACCATCGCCTCGACCTGCCGACGAGCTGCCTCAACTTCGACGTCGGCAACGCCTGTCTCGGGTTCATGAACGGCATGCAGATCGCGGCCGCCGCGATCGACTCCGGGCAGATCGACTACGCCCTGATCGTCGACGGCGAGGGCAGCCGCTACACCCAGGAGACCACGATCGCCCGGCTGCAGGAGCCGACCGCGGAAGCCGGCGACGTGTTCGCCGAGTTCGCCTCGCTCACGCTCGGTTCGGGCGCCGCGGCGGCGGTCATCGGGCGGATGGACCAGCACCCCGAGGCCCATCGACTCGTCGGCGGCATCGCCCGCTCGGGCACCCAGCACAACAAGCTGTGCGTCGGCGATCTCGATCGCATGGAGACCGACACGCACGGCCTGCTCGTGGCCGGACTCGACCTGGCCGAGGCGGCCTGGAAGCACTCGGGACACGACTTCGACTGGGAAGTCGGCATGGACTGGTACATCATCCATCAGGTCAGTCAGGTCCACACGAAGCTGATCACCGAGCGACTCGGCATCGACCCGGCCCGGGTGCCGTTGACGTTCCCGAAGTACGGCAACGTCGGGCCCGCCGCGATCCCGATCACGCTCGCCGGCGTAACTGATCAGATCGAGGCCGGCGAGCGTGTGCTCTGCATGGGCATCGGCTCGGGACTGAACACGAGCATCACCGAAATCGTCTGGTGACGCGGGCGCGTATCGCTGGAACCCCCGTTCCCGGGTGGGCACCGATACCGCCGACCACGACGCAGTGGAAGGCGTGGGACCTCGATCCGCGCTGGTCGCGATTCATCGATGTCGTCGACCATGACGGCGTCTCGCGACGCTGGCACGTGCTCGACACTGCGCCCGCCCGACCCGGTGGCGACCATCGTGTGCGTCCACGGCAATCCGACGTGGGGTTACGCGTGGGCGTCGTTCCTGCGACGGTTCGGCGCGACCCATCGGGTGATCGCCGTCGATCAGCTCGGGATGGGCTACAGCGAGCGCACCCCACAGCGCCGCTTCGCCACCAGGGTGGCCGACCTCGACGACGTGATCGGAGCACTCGACATCAGCGGTGAGCTCCCGTTGTTCCTCGCCGCCCACGACTGGGGTGGCGCGATCGCCATGGGCTGGGCCGTCGACCACGTCGAACGACTCACCGGGATGATCCTGTGCAACACCGGGATCGCCGTTCCGGAGGGCCGGTCCGCCCCGGCGATCATCCGCCTCGCCGCCTCCGCCGGGATGCTCGAGCTCGTCTGTCACGGCACGCCGACGTTCGTCGAGGGCACGATCCGCCTGTCGGGCGATCGGCTGTCGGCGGTCGATCGTTCGGCGCTCCGGGCGCCGTACAAGACGGCGCAGTCGCGAGTGGCGATCGCCGACTTCGTCGGCGACATCCCGCTCCAGCCCGGCCACCCGTCCGAACGAGCCATCGCCGCGGTCGCCGGTCGGCTCGGCGAGATCACCGTCCCGGTGCTGTTGGCGTGGGGGTCGCGCGACCCGGTGTTCAACGACGACTTCGCCGCTGACCTCGCGGCGCGGCTGCCGAACACCGTGCTGCACCGCTTCCCGAACGCCAACCATCTCGTGATGGCCGAAGCCTCCGCCGGCGAAACGACCGTGGCGACCGTCGCCGACCACTTCATCTCCGAGGTCATCGCCAACCCCAACCCCAACTCCAACCCCAACCGGCGTTTGCGTCAGGATTTCGGAGGCCAGGGCCCCGAAAATCCGGACGCAAACGTGGATTTTCGGGGGTTGGGGGCGGGTGTGCGGGAGCGGGCCGGCGACGACGCCGTGGCGTTCGTCGACATGGCCACGGGAGACGAGCTGACCTTCGCCGAGCTCGCCCAGCGGATCGATGCGATCGCCGCCGACCTGCTTCGCCGCGGACTGGAGCGGGGCGATCGGGTGGCGATGATCACGCCGCCGGGGATCGACCTCGTCGCTGCCGTCTACGGCGTGTGGCGCGCCGGCGGGGTCACGGTGGTGGCCGATCGTGGCCTCGGCGTGCGTGGCCTCGGGGCGGCGATCAAGGGCGCGCGTCCGAGCTGGGTGATCGGCCCTCGACGGGCACGGCTCGCGGCGCGGACTCTCCGATGGGCCCCGCGGGCGACCGCCATCGACATCGAGGAGTTGGTCAACGCGGCGGCGCCGGTCGGAACCTCCTCGCTCCCCGCGGAACCTTCGGCGGACGAGGTGGTGGCGATCCTGTTCACCTCCGGCGCAACCGGCCCGGCGAAGGGCGTGGTGTACCGCCACCGCCAACTCGCCGCACAGCGCGACGCGCTGGCCCGGACCTACGGCATCACGGCCGACGATCGCCTCGTCGCGGCCTTCGCGCCGTTCGCGCTCTACGGGCCGGCGCTCGGCATCCCGACGTGCCTGCCGGCGTGCGACGTCACGAAGCCGGCGGAGCTGACGGCAGCGATGCTCGAGGACGCCTGCGTCCGTATCGGTGCCACTCTGGCTTTCGGATCCCCGTCGGCGCTGGCCAACGTCGTGGGGACCGCTTCGGCGCGTGCCACCTGGCCCGGGCTCGCCCGGCTCCGGATCGTGTTCTCCGCCGGTGCGCCGGTGCCGCCGGAGACACTGCGCGCCGTCGCCGACCTGGCCTCTTCGGCATCGCTGCGCACGCCGTACGGCATGACGGAGGCGCTGCCGGTCACCGACATCGACCTTCCCGGGATCGACGCGGCCCTGCTCGATGACCCCACCGGGGGAGTATGCGTCGGACAGCCGGTCGAAGGCGCGCGCGTGCAGATCGACGGCAGCAGCGAGATCCTCGTGTCCGCGCCGTGGGTGTCCGAGGGCTACCTCGACCTGTGGGACACGCAACAGCGGGCGCGTCTGTTCGACGGGGATGTGGTCTGGCACCGTTCGGGCGACGTCGGCCATCTCGACGACGCCGGACGGCTGTGGGTCGAAGGCCGCACCGTCCACGTCGTCCACAGCGAGTCCGGCCCGATCACGCCGGTCCCCATCGAGCGCGTGGTCGAGCGCGGGCTGCCTGTCGCTCGTTCGGCGGCGGTCGGCATCGGCCCGGTCGGTGTCCAGCAGCTGGTGGTCGTCCTCGAGGACCCGGCGTCGGAGCCGGGTCTGGCGAGCACGGTGACGACCGACGAGGTCCGACGTCTGGTCGACCGCCCGGTCGCGGCGGTGCTGACGCTGCCTCATCTGCCCGTCGACATCCGCCACAATGCCAAGATCGATCGCGCCGCCGTGGCCGCCTGGGCGGCGGCGGTGTTGGCCGGGCGTCGCGCCCGGCCGCCGAAGTGAGCCGGTCGCTCCCGACGCCACGAAGCCGGTCCCGATGAGGGTCCTCATCACCGGTGCGTCGAGTCTCATCGGCCGCGAGCTCGCCCAGACACTGACGCGTCGCGGCGATTCGGTGGTGTGCTTCCAGCGCCACGCATCGGGAGTACCGAGCAGCGAGCGTGCCGTGCTCGAGGTGCTCGGCGACGTGCGCGACGCCGGCGCCATCGATGCGGCGGCGGCCGGCTGCGACGCCGTGGTCCACCTCGCCGCCAAGGTCGGCGTGGTCGGCGGCTGGGAGGAGTACCGATCGGTGAACGTCGATGGCACCGCCAACGTGCTGGCGGCGGCGCGGCGGGCCGGCATCGGTCGGTTCGTCCACGTGTCGTCGCCGTCGGTGGCGCACGGTGGAGGCGCACTCATCGGTGCGGGGGCGGATCCGCCGGTACTCGGCCGGCGGCGGGCGTACTACGCCGAGTCGAAGGCCATCGCCGAGAACGAGGCGCTGGCGGCGACGTCGGCGGAGATGGCGGTGGTGGCGCTCCGACCGCACCTCGTGTGGGGTCCCGGCGACACGCAGTTGGTCGGGCGCATCGTCGAACGGGCACGGGCGGGGCGGCTCGCGCTGGTCGACCGCGGCCACGCCCTGGTCGACACCACCTACATCGACAACGCCGTGAGCGCGCTCGTCGGCGGCGCTCGATTCGGTGCGCCCGGATGCGGCATGCGCCGGCCGCGCGTACGTCATCGCCAACGGTGAACCGCGGCCGATCCGTGACCTGATCGCCGGCATCTGTGCTGCCGCCGGCGTCGAGTTCGCACCGCGTGACGTGCCGCTCGCTGCGGCAACGACGGTCGGGTCCGTCGTCGAGCGGGTCTGGCCCGTGCTGCGCCGGCCCGACGAACCGCCGCTCACCCGGTTCCTCGCCGAGCAGTTGGGGACCGCCCATTGGTTCGACCCCCGGCCCGCCGCGCGCGACCTGGGCTGGGCGCCGACCGTGACGATCGAGGAAGGGCTGCGCCGACTCGCCCAGTGGTACGCAGCGGATCCCGAAATCGGCCGGTGATTGGCCGGCACCGCCGATATCCTCGCAGAGCCTCGGCGACGTGGCAGAGTGGCTCATGCAACGGCCTGCAAAGCCGTGTACCCGGGTTCAATTCCCGGCGTCGCCTCCAACCGACCCCTGAGCGGTGCCGTCCTGCTCCGGTATTCGCTCTGATGACCGACCGCGACTTCTCCCGACTCGCCGACTTCCACCGTCTCGGGGACGACCCCGTTCCCGACGTGGTCGTGGAACTCGCGGCGGGCCGGGCTATCGAGTTGGCGTGGCGCAACGAGTCGGGGGGACTGACGTTCCGATTCGCCGACGAGTTCGTCAAGTGGAACCCGCGCAGCTCGGGGATCGATCTCCAGCGCGAGCGCGACCGGCTCGACTGGCTGGCGCATCGTCATCCGGTGCCGCCCGTCGTCTCGTTCGGGTCGGACGACGATGCTCAATGGCTGGTGACGGTGGCCATCCCCGGTGGCTCCGCCGTCGGCGACACGTGGCGGGCCCGGCGATCTGAGGCGATCCACGCGATCGCGACCGGGCTGCGAGCGGTGCATGCGGTGCCGATCGACGACGTTCCGAGTGCCATGGTCGGACGGAATCCTGGGTCGGACGCGCCCCCGCCTCGCTCGGGCCGCGGCCACCGATCGACGACCCGGTGCTGGCGCACGGTGACGCCTGCGCGCCGAACACCCTGATCGGGGCGGACGGCGAGTGGACCGGACACGTCGACCTTGGCGACCTCGGGGTGGGCGACCGCTGGGCCGATCTGGCGATCGCTTCGTTGAGCCTCGACTGGAACTTCGGTGAGGGGCACCAGGCCGAGCTGTTCGACGCGTATGGCATCGAGCCGGACGAGGACCGGATCCGCTACTACCGAGCGCTGTGGCACCAGGAGTCGTGACGGAACGGGTCGGTGCCCGGGGAACGGACGGGGCCCGGAATGGATACGTGACCGGCGCGTGTTGTGGGCCACGTGGGATACACGGCCGCACCTGACGGATGGTGGCAGGAATTCGTGCGGGCGAGTCCCGCTCGGACGGGAAAGCTCGCCGTGACGCGGCTGGACGGTTCACCACACGTCGCGCCGGTCTGGGTCGATGTCGACGGCGATGGCGACGATGCGCGCCTCGTGTTCATGACCTCCGCCGAGACGATCAAGGGAAAGTCGATCCTGCGTGACGGGCGTGTCGCGATCTGTTTCGACGACGAGCGACCGCCCTTCGCATTCGTGACGATCAACGGAACCACCACGACGTCGACCGACGCCGACGAGTTGCTCGCATGGGGAACGCGGATCGCGGCCCGATACATGGGCGACGACCAGGCGGAGGCCTACGGACGACGCAACGCCGTGCCGCCGGAAATGGTGGTGCGGGTGACGCCGACCAACGTCGCTGCCAAAGTCGATGTCGCCGACTGACCGAATTGGGGCTGGTCGGATCGGGGCTGATCCGAAATTGAGGCCACGGGCCGACACGCGCCCACTACGCTGGGCGCTCGACCGATGACGAGTCCTGCCCGCACCTCACCCGCGACCACGACCGTGGTCGTTCCCGGCGCTCACCTCACCACGGCGCTCCTCGGTCCGCGGGACCACGTGCTGCGGCGGGTCGAGCAACAGTTCCCGACCACGCAGATCAGCGTGCGCGGCAACGAGGTACGCATCGGCGGTGATGACCCGCCGGCGATCACCGTCGGTCGCCGAACTGTTCGAAGAGTTGATCGCGCTGCTGCAGAGCGGCCAGCAGCTCGACGACAACACGCTCGACCGGGTCTTCACGATGGTGCAGGCGAGTGAGAAGCCGAGCGAGATCCTCACGCATCAGGTGCTGCGCGGTGTCAAGGGTCGCCAGGTCAAGCCGAAGACCGCCGGCCAGAAGCGCTACATCGACACGATCTCGCAGAACGTCATCACGTTCGGCCTCGGCCCGGCCGGTACCGGCAAGTCGTGGCTCGCTGTGGCGATGGCGGTCCAGGCGCTGCAGAACAAGCAGGTGCAGCGGATCATCCTCACCCGCCCGGCGGTCGAGGCGGGGGAGCGTCTCGGCTTCCTCCCCGGCGACCTGATGGCCAAGATCGATCCGTACCTGCGTCCGCTCTACGACGCCCTCTACGACATGCTCGATCCCGATGGCGTGGCCCGGCTGCTCGAACGCCAGATCGTCGAGGTCGCGCCGCTCGCGTTCATGCGCGGCCGCACGCTCAACGACAGCTTCATCATCCTCGACGAGGCCCAGAACACCACGCCCGAGCAGATGAAGATGTTCCTCACCCGGATCGGCTTCAACTCGCGGGTCGTCGTCACCGGCGACACCACGCAGGTCGACGTCGCCAACGGCAAGAGTGGTCTCGCCGGTCTCGAACGCACGCTCACCGGCATCGACGGCCTCGCCTTCGTCAAGCTGACGGGCGCCGATGTGGTGCGGCACAGGATCGTCGCCGACATCGTGGCGGCGTACGAGAAGCAGTCGCCCACACCCACGTGACGGGTCCCGCGTCGGTGGTGTGTGCCGACGAACGATCAGACGGTGGTCAAGCCCCGCCGGTCGACGTCGATCGGTGGGGGGCGCTCGCCGAGGCGGTGCTGGATGCGCAGGGCGCGAGCGGCGAACTCACCGTCACGTTCGTCGACCTCGACGACATCGCCGAGCTCAATGCCGAGCACATGGACAAGGACGGGCCGACCGACGTGCTGTCGTTCCCGCTCGACGACGGCGATTCCATCCCGGGTGTGCCGGCCCTGCTCGGTGACGTCGTGATCTGCCCCGACGTGGCGTTCGCCCAGTACGCCGACCATGCGGGCACGTTCGACGACGAGATCGCCCTCCTCGTCGTGCACGGCATCCTGCACGTGCTCGGTCACGATCATGCCGAGCCCGACGAGGCCGAGATCATGCGGGGCCGCGAACTCGAGCTGCTCGCCGCACTGCACTGGCACGGTCCGCCGCCTGCCGGGTTCCGCCTGACGCACGGCTGATCACTAGCGTCGCCGCCCATGGAGATCACTCTGGACGGCAAGGTCGCACTCGTCAGCGGCGCATCGAAGGGCATCGGCAAGGCGATCGCCGCCACGCTCGCGGCATCCGGAGCGAAGGTGATGCTCAACAGCCGCAAGCAGGATCAGCTCGAGGCGGCGGCGGCCGAGATGACCGGTGAGGTCGACGTGTTCGCGTGCAACGCCGGCGACGATGACGCGGGCGAACGGGCGGTCACGGCCACCATCGAACGCTTCGGCGGCTTGGACATCCTGGTCAACAACGCGGCGACGAATCCGTACTTCGGGGCGACGCTCGGTGTCGACGCCGGCAGGTACGACAAGACGTTCCAGGTGAATCTCAAGGCCCCGCTGTTCTGGAGCCAGGCCGCCTGGAAGCACGCGTTCGAGGAGCGGCCGGGCACGATCATCAACATCGCGTCGGTCGGCGGGCTGCGCGCCGAGGCGGGGCTCGGCATCTACAACCTCACCAAGGCGGCGCTCATCCATCTGACGCGTCAGCTGGCCAACGAGCTCGGCCCGACGCGTGTCGTCGGCATCGCGCCGGGACTCGTGCAGACGGACTTCGCGGCGTTCCTCGTCGAGAACTTCGGAGAGACGCTGGCAGCTCGGCTGCCGATGAAGCGCCTCGGCGAGCCGCAGGACATCGCCAACCTCGCGGTGTTCCTCGCCAGCGATCAGGCGAGCTGGATCACCGGCGAGACCTACGTGATCGACGGCGGCGCCGGCGTCGCGCCCAGCGCCTGAACTTCCGAACGTTCGTGATCAATGTTGCGGCGCAGCGTGCGCGACAATGTTCACGCATTCGGCGTGAGTGTTCGCGTGGCGGCGGAGTTTGCCGAGGGAGGTGCGGGGGAGCGCGTCGACGATCCGGATCGACCGGGGTGCCAGGAACGCCGGGTGTGACTCCTTCACGTACGCCCGGATCGTCTCCAGCGTCGGCGCCGTTCCGCCGCGGCACGATCACCGCCTCGACCACCTGACCCCACTCGTCGTCGTCGACGCCGTGCACCATCGCGTCGGCCACCGCGGGATGCGACGTGAGGATCGCCTCGACCGCTTCCGGCCACACGTTCTCGCCGCCCGTGATGATCAGGTCGCCGCGGCGGCCGTCGACGTGCAACCGGCCGTCGTCGAGCCAGCGGCCGAGGTCGCCCGTCGGCAGCCAACCGTCGGCATCGAACGGACGCGACCCGTCGCGATAGCAGCGCATCAACATCGGCCCGCGCAGCCACACCTCGGCGCCGTCGTCGATCCTGACCTCCACACCGTCGAGCGGCACGCCGTCGTAGACGACACCGCTGCCGGTCTCGGTCATGCCGTACGTCGTGACGGTGTTCGGAGGTCGATCGGCGGGCGGGCGGCTCCCCCCGAGCACGATCGTGCGGAAGATCGCCGGGTCGATCCGTCGCAGAGCGGTCGCGACGAGCGAGACGAGGGTCGCTCCGACCCTCCACGACCTGGCTCACCGCGTCGGCATCGAAACCGGGCAGGACGGTCAGGCGGGTGCCGGTGTGCAGCGCCCGGGTGACCACGGAGAGGCCGCCGACGTGGGAGAGCGGCAGGCACGCCAGCCAATGATCGTCGGCTGGTGACGTCGAGCCGTCGGCTGGTGGCCTCGGCCGACGCGGCGATGGCATCGTGGGTCAACACGACGCCCTTCGGTGCCCCGGTCGAGCCGCTCGTCGCGACGACGAGGGCATCGCCGACGTCGACGTCGTCGCCCACGCCCATCGCACTGCCGATCGTCGCGCGCGCCGCGGCGGGCAGCCGTTGGTCGACCGGGAACGCGGCGTCACCGGCGTCCCAGATCCGCCGGAGCGCGTCGACGAACTCCGGTCCGCCCGGCTGATCGAGCGCGACGAGCCGGCCGGCCACCGTTCAGTCCGTGACCGGGTCGATCGGTGTCAGCACGCCGACGAACTGCTCGATCTCGGCGGCGACGGTCGAGGCAACGCAGGTCCGCTGAACCGGTCGCCCATCACCTGCACGCCGACGGGCAGCCCGTCGGCCATTCCGGCGGGGGTGACCGCCGCCGGCAGGCCGAGGACATTGGCGTGCGTCACCGGGCGTATCCAATCGGCGAGCAGCATCGCGTCGTCGCCCGTCGCGATGTCGGCGCCGTGGGCGAACGCCGGCAGCGCCCACGTCGGGGCGAGCAGGATCGGGTGCTCCCGGAAGAACTCCGACCACAGCCGCATGATCCGGTATCGCTCGGCGTGGAGGAGCAGAACGCTCGGAAATTCCGTCGGCTCGACCTCGGCTTCGAAGGCGGCGATGAGCGCCAGGCCGTCCTCGCCCATCACCGTGGCCAACAGATCGTGCTGGGCGCGGATGTCGCCGATCAGGATCTGCGTCCACAACTCGCCTGCTCGTTCGTACTCGGGCGGGGTGATCTCGACGACGTCGTGGCCCGCGTCCGACGAGTCGGTCGCCGACGCCGCGGATCGCGGCGGCGATGCCTGCATCGGTCGGACCTCCCGGTGGTTCGGGCAAGCACGGCGATCTTCAATCGCTCGCCGGGTTCGGCGTCGGTGAGCACGGCGGTGACGCTGCGCGGGTCGCGCCAGTGTTGGCCCGCAAGGACCTCGAGTCCGGCCCGGACGTCGGCGACACAGCGAGCCATCGGGCCCTTCCACCAGCATCAGTTGCGACGACAGCAGCCCGTCCTCCGGGGGGATCGCCGAGGCCATCGGGATCACGCCCAGCGTCGGCTTCAGGGAGGCGATACCGCAACAGTGGGCGGGGTTGCGCAGCGACCCACCGATGTCGTTGCCGAGGCCGATGGGGCTCATCCCCGATGCGATCGCCGATGCTTCGCCACCGCTCGACCCGCCGGCCGTCACGTGCGGGTTCCACGGGTTGCGGGTGAGCCCGTGGAGCGACGAGTCGGTGTGGACGCGGAGACCGAAGTCGGGCAGGTTCGTCCGGGCGAACGGGATCGCCCCGGCCGCGCGCATCCGCTCGACGGTCGGGGCATCACATCGGCGCGATGGAGTCGGCGAAGACCGGCACCCCGTTGGTGGTCGGGATCCCCTCGACGTCGATGTTCTCCTTCACCGAACACGGCACACCGTGCAGCGGGCCGAGCACCGTCGTCGTTCGCCACGGCCTTGTCGGCGCGGTCGGCGGCAGCCAGGGCCTCGTCGGTCAACAGCGCGGACGATGGCGTTCACGTCCTTGTTCACCTCGACCACGCGGGCCAGATGCGCCTCGACGACCTCGCGGCTCGACACATCCTTGGCGGCGATCTGCCTTGCCAGTTCGAGTGCTCCCAGTTGCCACAGCTCGGTCATGCGGCCCATCATGGCGCACTCATGCATCGCTGGATCATCGGAGCCCGCCCCCGCACGTTGCCAGCGGCCATCGTTCCGGTCGCGCTCGGCGCGTCGTGTGCAGTTGGGGCCGGCGACGTCGTGTGGTGGCGAGTGGTCTGCGCCCTGTTCGTCAGCCTGGCCCTGCAGGTCGGGGTGAACTACGCCAACGACTACAGCGACGGGGTACGCGGTACCGACGATGTCCGGGTCGGACCGCAGCGGCTCGTCGCCGGCGGCCTGGCGAGCCCGGCCGCCGTGAAACGCGCGGCACTCCTCACGTTCGCGCTCGCCGGACTCGCCGGACTGGCGATCGCCATCGACACGTCGCCGTGGTTGATCCTCGTCGGCGCGGCCTGCATCGCCGCCGGTTGGTTCTACACGGGTGGATCCCATCCGTACGGTTATCTGGGCCTCGGCGAGGTCTTCGTCTTCGTGTTCTTCGGGCTGGTCGCCACGGCCGGCACGACGTTCGCGGCGATCGAGAGCGTGACCGCGCTCTCGGTGGTGATGGGCTGCGGGGCCGGAGCGCTCGCCTGTGCGCTGCTCGTGGTGAACAACCTCCGCGACATCCCGACCGATCGCGAGGTGGGCAAGATGACGCTCGCCGTCCGCCTCGGCGATCGGCGCACACGCTGGCTCTACGTCGTGCTCGTGACGTCGCGTTCATCGTGGTCATCGTGGCCGCCTTCTGGCGCGTCGCCGGTGTTGCTCGCCCTCCTTGCCGCCCCGCTCGCGATCGTCCCGAGCAAGGCCGTGCTGCGCGGCGCCTCGGGACGTGACCTCATCGGCGTCCTCGGCGGCACCGGTCGAGTGCAGCTCGCCTACGCCCTCCTCGCCTCGATCGGCCTCATCCTCGGCTCCTGAGTGAGCCAGTTCGCAATGACGTCGGCGGTGGCGGCGGGACGTTCGAGGTGGACGCTGTGGCCGGCGCCGTCGATCTGCTCGAAGCGGGCGCCGGGAATCGTGTCGCGCGAGGCGCCGTCCGATCTCGCTGAACTTCGCGTCGTCGGCTCCGGCGAGGATCAGCGTCGGCACATCGATCGTCGCCAGGCGTTCCCACAGCGGTTCCTGCGTGCCGGTACCGGTCGAGCGGAGGCTCGAGGCCAGGCCTGCCGCCGTGTTCCGGAGGCGGTCGGCACGCAGGTCCGTCGCCGGCGTCAACCCCGCGAACAACGGATTGGCCAGCCATTCGTCGATGAATGCCTCGACACCGACCGTTTCGATGCGCGTCGCCAGCGCCTCGTCCGACGCACGCCGGGCGAGCCGCTCGTCGTCGTCATCGATCCCGGCGGTCGCCCCGACGAGGATCAACCGATCGACGAACTCCGGATGGGCGAGTGCGGCGTGCAGCGCCACTCGTCCGCCCATCGAGTAGCCGACGTAGGTCGCTCGACCGCCGTGGTGCACGAGGTGGTCGGCGCTCGCCCACAGGTCGGCCTGTAACGCCTCGGCACTCCCGTGCCCGGGCAGATCCACGGCGCGCACGGTGGCGGTCGGCAGCCGAGCGGCGAGCAGACCGGCGAACGTCTCCCACGACGCCGCGGTCTGGGTGAAACCGTGGGCGAGGATGATCCGGTGCGGAGCTGGCTCGGACATGTACCGGTTCAGGCGTCGCTGTCGGCGGTCGCTCGGGTCGCGATCTTGCGGAGCACTTGGGCATAGGTCTCGGGCTCCTGCGCCCCGGGTACCGCCCAGCGGCCGTCGAACACGAACGTCGGCACCGCCGTGATGCCTTCGTCATGGCCCTCGGCGAGCTCCGCGGCGACCTCGGCGGTCCCGCCGATGGACTCGAGGAATTCGATGACCGCATCCCGATCGAACCCGATCTCGGCAGAACAGCGGGCGAGCACTTCGGGGTCGCCGATGTTCGAACCCGTCGGTGAAGTAGGCCTGCAGCAGACGCTCCTTGAGGTCGGCCTGGGCGACCGGTGACCCGGGCTGATCGGCGAGCCACAGCAGACGGTGGGCGAGCAGGGTGTTGGCGCGCAGCGCCCGGTCCATGTGGAATTCGATCCCCGCCTCCGCGGCCCGCTCGGTGACCGTCCGGAGGATCTCGGCCGCCCGCTCGGGCCCGCCGAACTTCTTCGCGTAGGTCTCGATCACCGGCTGCGCGGCGCCCGGCGCCGCGGTCGGGTCGAGCTGGAACGGCCGATAGGTCACGTCGAAGTCGACACCGAGATCCTCGTCGGCGAGCAGATCGAGCCCCGCTTCGAACTTGCGCTTGCCGATGTAGCACCAGGGACAGACGACGTCGGAGTAGATGTCGATCGTGACGACGGGCCGGTCTGCCGGACTGGTTGCGGGACGGGCTGGGTCGGGGCTGCTGGTCTCCACGATCACCACCGTAGGCCCGTATCGTCACGTCACCATGGTCGGTGACACGAGCCCCCTGCCGCAGGACGTGCAGGCGACGTTCTGTGCCACGCTCGTCGACGAGTGGATCCGCCTCGGCATCGCGCATGCGGTCATCGCACCGGGTTCCCGGTCGACGCCGCTGGCCCTGGCGATCACCGATCGTGCCGAGCTGCGCACCCATGTGGTGCACGACGAGCGGGTCGCCGGATTCGTCGCACTCGGCCTCGGCATCGGCGGCGTGCCGGCGCTCCTGCTGTGCACGAGCGGCACCGCGGCGGCGAACTTCTTCCCCGCCGTCGTCGAGGCCGGGCTGTCGGAGATCCCGATGCTCGTCGTCACGGCGGACCGGCCCGAGGAGCTGCGCGGGGTCGGGGCGCCGCAGACGATCGACCAGATCGATCTGTACGGGCGACACGTCCGCTGGTCCCGCGACGCCGGGGTCGCCGACCACGCCGAGCGCAGTCTCTGGCGCGACCTGGCCCGCGACGCGTGGCTGAACGCGGCCACCGGTCCGGTGCAGCTCAACCTGCCGTTCCGGGAGCCGCTCATGGGCACGGCGTCGGCGCTGCCCGAACCGACACCGTGGCAGATGCCCTCCGCCGGCGCGTCGCGTTCGACTGCCCCGGTGCCTGCTGTCGTCCGTGCCGAACGAGGCGTGATCCTGGCCGGTGGGCGCAGCGGCGTCGGCGCCGACGACGTCGCCGCGCTCCACCGTGCCACCGGATGGCCGATCCTCGCCGATCCGATGTCGGCGATGCGCCACCTCGAGGGCAGTGTGGCGTACGCCGACGGCCTGCTCCGCCACTCGGGCTTTGCCGCTGACCATCGCCCCGACGTCATCGTCCGCCTCGGACGACCGGCGAGCTCGAAGGTGCTCGCACAATGGGCGGTCGCCACCCGGGCCCCGCTGATCCAGGTCGGCGGGCCGGGCGTGATCGACCCCGACCACAACGTCACGGCGTGTGTTCGATGGCCGACCTCCTCGCCGCGACCGCGAATCGGCGGCGAGTCCGGCGCGACGGACTGGACCGAAGCGTGGTCGGCCGCCGATGCTGCTGGCCGACGCGACGATCGAGGCGGCGCTGGCCGGCGAGGTGGAACTCACCGAGCCGGCCGTCGCCCGAGCCGTGGCGGCCGCCCTCCCGGACGGTGCCATGCTCACGGTTGCGTCGTCGATGCCGGTGCGTGACCTGGAGTGGTTCGGTGGGCGATCGGCCGTGGCGTACGCCAACCGGGGCGCCAACGGGATCGACGGGGTCGTCTCGACGGCGCTCGGCCGCGCCCTCGACGGCGGCCGTCGGTCGTCCTGCTCGGCGATCTGGCGTTCGTCCACGACTCGAACGCCCTGCTGCACCTGACGGCCCGGAACGTCGACCTCCGGGTCGTCGTGGTCGACAACGACGGCGGGGGCATCTTCTCCTTCCTCCCGCAGGCCACCGCACTCGAGCACGAGCGGTTCGAGCAGCTGTTCGGCACGCCGCTCGGCGTCGACGTGCTCGCGCTCGCCGCCGCCCACGACCTCCCGACCGCCACGGTCACGACGGCGGCCGATCTGGCGGCCCTCCTCGCCCGTCCGGGCCCGTGGGTGGCCCGGGTGCCGTCCGACCGGCAGCACAACGTCGTGGTCCACGATCGCCTGCACGCCGCCGTCGCCGCCGCCCTCGACACCTGAGCGCTGCCGGTGGCTAGGGGCGGACGATCGCGCTGAGCATCGCCTGGAACTTGGCCTGGGTCTCGGCGAGCTCCGACAGCGGATCGCTGTCGGCGACGATGCCCCCGCCCGCTACCAGCCGCGGCGGACCGGCGATCGTCGGAGAGTTCGGCGCAGCGAATGGCCACGGCCCACGTGCCGTTCCCCCGGGCGTCGACCCAACCGACGGCGCCGCCGTAGCGTCCACGGTCGAAACCCTCCACCCGCTCGATCAGCGCCACCGCCTCGTCGCGGGGAGCGCCGCCGAGCGCGGGGGTCGGCGACAGCGCCCGCACCAGCTCGATCACCGACGGGCCGGGCTGCGAGAGCCGGCCCTCCATGCGGGTTCCGAGGTGCTGCACGTTGGCGACGGTCACGATCGAGGGTTCGGGCTCCCAGTCGAGGTAGCTCGACCACGGCAGCAGCGTGTCGTGGACGACGTCGATCACGACCCGATGCTCGATCTGGTTCTTGGTGCTGGCGATGAGCTCGGCGGCGAGCACGGCGTCGTTCGTGGCGTCGCCGGTGCGCGGAGCGGTCCCGGCGAGGGGGTGCGATCGGACGATGTCGCCGTCGACCTCGATGAGCAGTTCGGGTGAGGCGCCGATCAGACCGTCGATCGAGTAGCGGTAGCTCGACCCGAAGCTGGCGCGGAGGCGGCGCAGGACCGCGTGGACGTCGATCGGCTGGTCGGAGCTGACGGTGATCGGCCGAGCGATCACCGCCTTGACGAGATCGCCCGCGCGGACCGAGTCGCGGGCCGTCGCCACCGCGGCGAGATACTGCTCGATCGGCACCGCGGATCGATCGTGAAGCGTCCGGCGGTCGGCGTCGGCGGGTTCGTGGACTCGTCCGAGCCGAGCCACGCGATCGCGTCGGAGAGGAGTCGGTGGGCATGCGCCGCGGTCGGACCCCACCACGGTGATCGTGGTCGGGCTCACGCCCTGACTTGCGCACGACCACCTCGGGGACGAGCAGATCACATGCGGTTCCCGGCCGGAACGGCACGACGCCGATGGCGATCGGTCCGTGCGACTCCACCGTCGAGTCGTGTTCGCAACCGGCGAGCCGGTCGGACGCGGCGTCGGCAGCGACACGCGCGGCCGCCCCGCGGCCCGGCGAACCCCGACGCCGTCGCGCACGAAGAGCGTGCCGTCGCCGCGGGCGATGTCGTTCAGGTCGAGCTTGGCCGCGGTTGCCGCGTCGAGCACCTCGTCGACGACTCCGGGTGATCGCGTACATGTCCCTCAGTCGGACGGAGACCGAGCGGGTGGCGACGAGGAGTTGGGTGAGGCCCCCGCTCAGCTGGGTGTGGCGCACGGCCGCGAAGCCGGCCGCGGCGAGCATGGCCACCATCTCGTCGGGCGACGGCAGATAGGCCACGCTCTTGGGCAGATAGCGGTAGGCCGGGCCGTCGGAGAGGGCCGCACCGATCCGTGGCACGACGTGGCCGAAGTAGATGTTGTTCCCGGTGCGGATGACCGGGTTGGGCGGGGTGCTGACGTCGAGCAGGCGCGATCCGCCCGCCCGGTCGCACCACCCGCGCCAGTTCGGCGAAGAACGTCGGCAGGTCGGCCAGATTGCGGAGCGCGAACCCGCACGTGACGCCGTCGACCGAGAGTCCGGAACGGGCAGGCGCAGGATGTCGGCCTGCACGCGCGGTGCACCCGACCGGTCGGCCGAGAGCATGCCGAAGCTCAGGTCGATCGAGATCGGACGGACACCCGTGCGGGCGAGATCGATGCAGAGGTCGCCCGTGCCACTCGCCAGATCGAGCACGCGGCTGCCCGGCAGGGAGGGCAAGGTCGCGAACGGCCCGCTTGCGCCAGCGGACGTCGAGGCGGAACGAGATGATCCGGTTCAGCCGGTCGTACTTCGGCGCGATCGCGTCGAACATGTGCCGCACCGCAGCCACCTTGGCGTCGCCCTCGAGCAACTCGTCGGTGTCCCACTCGCTTCGACCCGAGAATGTCCGCCCGGGGACAGACCCCGGCGGACATTCTCGGTCCGCAGAGCCCAGCGGGTCAGGCACGGGCGACGGTGTCGGTCTTCGTCACGTCGTGGAGGTTAGGCCGACGCTGCGGCGACCTGCTTGGCCCATCGGTAGTCGGCCTTGCCGCTCGGCGAGCGCAGCACCTCGTCGACGTACACGATCGACTTGGGCAACTTGTAGCGGGCGATGTGGCGCTCGGCCTCCTGGCGGAGTTCGGCGTCGTCGACGTCGTAGCCGGCACGGATCCGGACGATGGCGACGACCTCGTTGCCCCAGCGCTCGCTCGGCCGTCCGGCCACGACGCAGTCGTACACGGCCGGGTGCGCCTTGATGGCCGATTCGACCTCCTCGGCGAAGATCTTCTCGCCGCCCGAGTTGATCGTGACGGCGTCACGGCCGTGCAGCTCCACGATACCGCCGTCGAGCAGGCGGGCGCGGTCGCCGGGAACGGCGTAGCGCACGCCGTCCACCACGGGATACGTGCGTGCGCTCTTCGCCGCGTCGCCGAGATACCCGAGCGCGAGCCGGCCCTCCTTGGCGAGCCAGCCGATCTCCTCGTCGCCCTGTTCGAGCACCCGGTCGAGGTCGGCCGACAGCACGACGTTGCCTGGCGCGATCTCGAACGAACCGGTCGTGGCGCTCCCACCGACCGAGACGTGCGACACCTGGCCGCCGGCCTCTGACGATCCCAGACCGTCGACGATCATCAACGTCGGGAGATGGGCGAGCAGTTCGTCCTTCAGATGGGCCGACAACGGCGCACCACCGGACAGCACCACCGTCAGCGACGCCAAGTCGTAGCTGTTGCGGTCGAGTTCGTCGAGCAACGGGCGGGCAAAGGCGTCGCCCACGATCAGCATGAAGTTGAGCTTCTCGCGCTCGACCAGCGACCACATGTCGACCGGGTCGAGATCGTTCGGGCACCGACTGGACGAAGACCGTTCCGCCTCCGAGCAAGGTGTTGAACGCGATCCAGTGGCCCGGCGCCGTGCATGAACGGCGGCCCGATCAGCGCCCGCGATCCCGTTTTGCGCCTCGGCGACGAAGTCGGCGATCGACGCCGCGGTCTTCGATCCGCCGAAGCACTCGACCATCGCGTCACCGTTGCGCCACATCACGCCCTTGGGCATGCCGGTGGTGCCGCCGGTGTAGAGCATGTAGAGGTCGTCGGGGCTCCAGTCGACGGCGGGTCGCTCGGGCGACGCCGCGGCCGAGCGCGTCCTCGTACCACACGGCGCCGGGGAGCAGTTCGTTGCCCGACCCGTCGGGGACCTGGAGGATCACGTCGAGGTTGGGGAGTGCCGGCAGTACCTCGGCCAGGGTCGGCGCGAACTGCGAGTGCACCACGATGGCCCGGGCGTTCGAGTCGGCCAGCAGATACTGCAGCTCCTCGGCGACGTAGCGGTAGTTGACGTTCAGTGACCCGACCCGCGCCTTGAGCGAGCCGAGCATCGCCTCGAGGTACTCGTTGCCGTTGTGCAGGTAGATCGCCAGGTGGTCCTGCCCGCTCTCGTGGTTGGCGAGCTCGGACCGTTCGACATGGCAGCCGAGGCCACGGTCGAGCAGGTGGTTCGCCAACCGCCGGGTGCGTTCGGTGAGATCGGCCCAGGTCAGCCGGACGGTCGCCGAACACGAGACACTCCGCGTCGGGACGCGAGTCGCCGATCGCCTCGAGTACCTCGGCAATACTGAATTCGGGGATGGGCGCGGTCACGGATCGACCGATGGGTCAGTCGGTCAGCCCGGCTCAGGCGTAGTAGCGGAAGATGACTTCCGCCACGCACGACGGCTTGCTCGCGCCCTCGATCTCGAACACGAACTCCTGCGTGACCTGCACGCCACCGGCGACGTCCTCGGCCGACGTCAGTGTCACGCCGAGGCGGAGATGCGATCCGACCGGCACCGGCGACGGGAAGCGGACCTTGCCGCACCCGTAGTTGACTCCCATCGAGATGCCGGACACGACGAAGATCTGCGGCGCCAGCATCGGCCCGAGCGACAGCGTGAGATAGCCGTGGGCGATCGGACCGCCGAACGGCCCGCTCTTCGCCCGCTCGACGTCGATGTGGATCCACTGGTGGTCACCCGTCGCGTCGGCGAACGTGTTCACCTGCGCCTGGGTGATCTCGACGTACGGCGAGTAGCCGAGGTGTTCGCCGACGAGCGTCTTGAGTTCGTCGATTCCGTTGATCGTGCGAGTCATGGGGGAGAGCTTGGCAAACTGAGGTCATGACCGACGAAACGCACGATTTCCGATCCGGCTTCGTGACGTTCGTCGGCCGACCCAACGTCGGCAAGTCGTCGCTCGTCAACGCGATCTGCGGGCGCAAGGTGAGCATCGTGTCCGACAAGCCGCAGACGACGCGGCATCGCATCATGGGAGTGCTCACCCGACCCGACGAACAGATCGTGTTCGTCGACACGCCCGGCCTGCACAAGCCGGTGTCGGCGCTGGGCGAGCGGGTCAACGCCACGGCGCTCGGCAGCGTCAGTGACGTCGATGCGACGTGTCTCGTGCTCGATGCCACCGCGCCGTTCGGCAAGGGCGATCGGTGGGTGGCGGAGAAGCTCCACATGCCCGACTCGGTGGTGATCGTGAACAAGACCGACGTCGCCAGCCGCAAGCAGGTGATGGCGATGCTGCAGGCGGCGAGCGTCCTCGAGGCATCGGAGTACTTCCCGGTCTCGGCGAAGACAGGCGAAGGAGTCGGTGCACTCGTCGATCACCTCGGGTCGCGTCTGCCGCCCGGACCGAAGTACTTCCCCGACGACGAGGTGTCCGATCTCCCCGAGGAGCGGTGGGTGGCCGAGTTGGTGCGCGAGCAACTGCTGGCGGTCACACGGGACGAACTCCCGTACTCGATCGCCACGCAGGTGACCGAGTGGGAGTGGCCGCGGATCCGCGTCGACATCATCGTCGAGCACGACAGTCAGAAGGGCATGGTGATCGGCAAGGGCGGCCAGATCCTCAAGCGGGTCGGCGAGCTGGCGCGCGCGGAGATGCCGGAGGGCGTGTACCTCGAGCTGCGGGTGAAGGTCGACAAGGACTGGCAGCGCCGCCCGGAACGGGTGGAGCGCCTCGGGTACTGAGCCGCGGGAGCGCCGCTCAGCCGGGGACAGTCGTGAGGGCGGGGTCGGCCGGCACGGCGGGATCGGGCACGGCAGGATCGGGGACGGTCTCGGCCGGCACGGTGGTCGACGTCGTGGGCGTCGATGTGGTGAGGAGCGCGGCGTAGTCGTCGAACGTCACCGCCTCGCCGGGTTCGGTGAGCAGGCTGTCGCCCTTCTTGACCTGGGTCGGCTCGCCGGCCAGGGTGAACAACACCGATCCGACCCGGTCGACGTTGTCGATCATGGTGAGCGCGATCTGGCCGATCGCCTCGGCCTGGTCGGACGCGGCGATCCTGCCGAAGATCTCCGGGTCGAGATCGACCGTCACGACGCCTTCGGCGACCTCGGTCGACACGATCAACCCCGGCTCGATGTGCGTGTCGAGCCCGACGCCGTTCGGCGGACCCTTCTCGAGCGCGTCGACCACCTGATCGGGGGCGAAGTCGGTCGTCGAGCGCGACCGGTACCGGCTGCAGGCGTCCCCGTGAGAGGAAGTAGATGTCGACCTCCTCGAGCGGCACCACCGTCGTGGTCGACCTCACTTCGGTCGTGGCGGGCGCGATCGGTGTGGTCGTCGTGGTGGTCGACGTGGTGGTCGATGGGGAGTCGAGGCCGAACGGCACCTCTTCGCTGGGGATCTCGCTGAACGTTTCGTCGCCGGTGGGGATGCCGCACGCTGCGAGCCCGAGCGCGAGCACACCCGTCAGCCGCGACGATCGCCAGCACGGGCGCCGATGCCGACGTTCGGCGACTCACGACTCCACCCACGTACCGACCTCGGCCGGCAGTTCGACGACGAAACGGGCCCCGCCGCCGGGTCGGTCCTCGACCCAAGCGTGTCCGCCCATCGCCGCGCAGTGCTCGGCGACGAGGGCGAGCCCGAGTCCCGTGCCGATCCGGTTGCGGGCCGCGCTCCCACGGGCGAAGCGTTCGAAGATGCGCTCGTGTTCGCTCGTCGCGACGCCAGGGCCGCAGTCCTCCACCGCGATGCTGACGCGCTCGGTTTCCCCGATCTCGATCTTCCCGGCTTCGGACTTCACCTGCTCGGACTTCCCGGCTCGGACTGGCCCTGCTCGGACTGGCCCTGCTCGGACTGCCAGGGAGCGATCTCGATGCGCACCGGGCCGTCTCCGTGGTTGTGGGCGTTGTCGATCAGGTTGCCGAGGATACGTTCGTAGCGCACCTTGTCGATCACGACCTGGGTCGGTGCCGAGGGGACGACGTCGATCGGCACCTCGGGTGCGTTGTAGCGAGCGGCGACGCGGCGCGTGAGATCGACGAGATCGAGTTGTTCGACGTTGAGGTCGGGCGAGCCCGCGTCGAGACGGGAGAGCTCGAGCAGATCCATCACCATGTCGTCGAACCGCCGCACCTGGCTGACGACGACGTCGAGCGCCTGCTGGGTACGTTCCGGAATGTCGTCCCGGCGGGCGTCGAGTACCTCGACCGCGGCCGCGAGGGCGGTGATCGGTGAGCGCAACTCATGGCTGACGTCGGATGCGAATCGGGCCTCACGCTCGATCCTCGTCTGCACCGCGTCGGCCATCTCGTTGAACGAGCCGGCGAGCCGGTCGAGGTCGGGGTCGGACTCGGGCGCGAGCCGCGTGTCGAGGCCTCCGGACGCGATCTCCTCCGCGGCGTCCGCGACCTGGCTGAGCGGTCGGAGCAGTCGCCTGCTCGTGGCGAGTCCGAACAGGCTCGCCAGGACCAGGGTGCCGGCCGCGCCGAGCGTGAGGGCGGTGAGCACGGCCCTGAGCGTCCGTTCGGTCGAGCCCAGCGGGAACGTCTCGAAGTAGCCGGTCTCCTGGGCGGTGATCGCCACGCCGACGGCGATGTAGTCGCTGCCGTCGATCGTCACGAACTGGGTGGCCGAGCGCCCCGCGCCGACCGCATCGATCAGACGTTGCGGGAAGTCGTTGATCGGGTGGGTGAAGTCGGTCGCGGTGATCTCGTTGATCGGCGCCCCCGGGGTGTCCAACGCGAGGTTGGCGAACCCGCCGGTCTCCGTGCGCAGGTTGTTGTCGAAGAAGTCGCCGATGCCGTCGGGATCGTTGGCCAACACCTCGCTCACGTCGTCGGCGTTGACGAACGCCTGGTTCCGGGCCGTGGTCGTGCGTTCGTTGATCAGGTTGTTGCGGGCGAAGCCGTAGGTGACGCCGACCAGGACGACGCCGGCGAGCAGTGCGATGAACGAGAAGAACAACGTGACACGAGTGCGGAGCCGGAGGGTTCGACGCATCGCCACGGGCGACAGTGTGGCAGGAGACGGGCGCGCCACGGTTTCGCCAGGTGGTGAGATGCCGGAGGTTCACCCGCTGCCGGTGAGGCACCAGGGGGAGGAAGGTACCTCACCGGGGCAGCGTGAACGCTTCTCATCATGATCACCGTGTGTGACAGAGCCACGATGGGATTGTGCGATTTCGGTAACAAACCGCGGTCGGCGACCGCGCTGTGCGGTCGGCCGCATCGGCCCCTGAATCGCTGGTTGACGCTGCGATGCCTTGATGCGCTCCCGGCGGTGGCGATTCGGCCACAATGGGGCGCATCCATGGAATCGCTGCTGTTCATCGAGGACGACGACGGTATCCGTCTCGCTCTGTCGCTGGCCCTCGAGGACGAGGGATATTCGGTCCGCGAGGCGGCGAATGGCACCGACGGGCTGGCGGCCTTCGAGCAACATGCGCCCGACCTCGTGCTGCTCGATCTCCGTCTGCCCGACATGTCCGGGTTCGACGTGTGCCGGCAGATCCGGGCCAAGAGCATCGTGCCGATCATCATCATCACCGCCCAGACCGACACCCACGACATGGTCGCCGGGCTCGAGGCCGGCGCCGACGACTACGTCACCAAGCCCGTCGTGCCGAAGGAACTCGCCGCCCGGATCCGCGCGCTCTTGCGGCGTGTCCACCTGCACGGTGCGGCGCCGCTTGGCATCGGTCAGCTCGTTCGGTGACATCGAGTTGCGGCGTGAACTCGGCCTCGCCTACAAGAGCGGCAAGGAACTCAACCTCACCAAGACCGAATTCCGGCTGCTGTGCGAGTTCGCCGATCACGCCGGTGCGGTGTTGTCGAGGGATCAGCTGCTCGAACGTGTGTGGGGGTACGAGTACCTCGGCGATTCGCGTCTCGTCGATGCCCATGTCCGCCGGCTCCGCCTGAAGGTCGAGGACCAGCCCGACGAGCCGGCGCTGATCGTCACCGCCCGCGGCGTCGGCTACCGCCTGATCGCCTGAGGCGCTACTTCGCGTAGAGCTCATCGATCTCGGCGGCGAACCGGGTGAGGATGCCACGCCGCTTCAGCTTCGAGGTGGGGGTGAGCAGATCGGTGTCGGGCAGCCACTCCTCGCCGAGCACCTTGACCTTCTTCACCGATTCGGCGCTGTTGAACTTGGCCATCACCTCGACCAGCCCGGCGTCGATCTCCGCCTGCACGTCCGGATTGTCGGCGAGCGAAGCCATGGTGGCGTCGTCGCCTTTCAGCCCGTGCGCCGCGGCCCATGACGCCGAAGCGTCGGGATCGAGCACGACCAGTGCAGCGACGAAGGGGCGCTTCTCGCCCACGGCGCACGCCTGGCCGACCAACGGGATCATCTTCAATTCCGCTTCGAGGTTGGCCGGGCTGATGTTCTTGCCGCCGGCGGTGATGATGAGTTCCTTCTTGCGGTCGATGATTTTCAGATACCCGTCGGCGTCGATCTCGCCGATGTCGCCGGTGTGCACCCAGCCTTCGTCGCCGATCGTCTCGGCCGTCTTCTCCGGCTGGCCCAGGTAGCCGACGAACATGTTGCCGCCCCGAGCGAGGACTTCGCCGTCCTCGGCGATCTTCATCTCGACGCCCGCCGCCGCGGTGCCGACACAGCCTGGCTTCGGTGTCGCCGACCAGGTCAGCACCGCCATCGTCTCGGACATGCCGTAGCCCTCGGTGAGCGGCACCCCGATCGCCCGGAACCAGGCGAGGATCTCGGTCGGGATCGGCGCGGCACCGGTGATCGCGATCTCGGTCTGGTCGAGGCCGAGCAGCTCGCGGACGCCCTTGAACGCCACCTCGTCGAGGAACGCCCAGGTCGCCCGTTCCTCGTCGGTGGCGGTGCCACGGGTCATCTTCTCCGTGATCGGCAAGGCCGCGTCGATCGCCTCGTCGAACGCCTGCTTCTTCTCCGCATCGGCGGCGAGCGCGCCGTTGACGCCGGCATGGAGCTTCTCCCACACCCGTGGCACACCGATGAACAGGTTCGGATGCACGTCGCGGGCGACGGCAGCCATCTGCGACGTCTCGGGACAGCAGGCCACGAGCGTGGCGAAGTCGACGAGGTAGTAGTGCCCGAGCAGCCGCTCCATGATGTGCGCCATCGGCAGGTACGACACGTGCCGCTTCCCCGCGAAGTCGGAGATCGAGGTCTGGTCGCGCATGATCTGGCCGACCGATTCGAGGGTCCAGAGCACGTTGCTGTGGCTGAGCATCACGCCCTTCGGCGGGCCGGTCGTGCCCGACGTGTAGATGATCGTGGCGAGATCGTCCAGCGTGGCGGTCTCCGCTTCGGCGGCGAGATCGGCCGGTTCGAATGCGGCGAGGTCCGAGTACCGGACGACGTCGTCGCCGGCGAGATCCGACGGTTCGATCAGCACGATCTGTTCGAGCGTGGGCAGCGAGGCCCGCACCTTGAGGAAGCGTTCGAGAAACCCGCTGTCCTCGACGATCGCCACCTTCGCCTTGCAGTCGTTCACCAGGTACTCGACCTGTTCCGGGGCCGACGAGTTGTAGATCGACACCGGTGTGGCACCGCAGAACAGCACGGCGAGGTCGAGGGCGTGGAACTCCGGACGGTTCCGGATCATCAAGACGACCGTGTCGCCATGACCGACGCCGAGGTCCTGCAGCCCCGCGGTGAGTTGGGCGGTCAGCGCGGCGAGTTCCTCGAGACTCGAGGCCTGCCAAGCGCCGGACGGGTCCTTCCATTCGAGCACCGTCGTCGACCCGTTGCGAGCCACGTTGGCGAGGAAGCGCTTCGGGACGTTCTGACCGGCGATGCGGTCGTGCAGATCCTGGCTGGTGGGCATCGGCCCATCATCGCGCGTCCGCGCGATCAACCGGTCGAGGAATGCCGTGACGGCGTCGGTGAACACGTCGTTGCGATCGCCGGCGATCATGTGACCGGCCCCGGCCACGTCGACGTACTCGGCGTGCGGCACGAGCCGCAGGAACTCCGCGGCCTGCTCCTCGGTCACCAGGTCGGACAGCCGGCCGCGGATCAACAGCGTGGGGAGCGTCAACCGGCCGGCCATGGCCGCGAGCTCGTCGTGATGGGCATCGCGGGCGTGCTCGCTCGTGCCGCCGGTGCGGATGTCGAGGAACGCCGGGTCCCAGTGCCAACGCCAGCGACCGTCCTCTCCGAGGCGGAGGTTCTTGGCGAGGCCCGACAGATCCTTCGGGCGCGTGCGGTGTGGCTGGTACGCCGCGATCGCGTCGGCGGCCTCGTCGAGCGAGCCGAACCCGTTCTCGCGCGTTCGCTCCCATGAAACCGAGGATCTTGTCGACGCCCTGTTTGGCGGGGTGCGGGGTGATGTCGACGAGCACGAGCGCCCGGAACGCGTCGGGTCGTGCGTCGACCGCGTGCAGCCCGGACATCCCGCCGAGCGACGCGCCGACCCACGTGGTCGGTTCGCCGATCCAGTCGGCGACGGCGAGCGCATCGTCGCGGAACGTCGTCATCGTGTAGTCGTGGTCGGGCGCCCACGTCGAGTCGCCGTGGCCGCGCAGATCCATCGAGACCACGCGGTGCCCGGCGTCGGCGAGCGCCTGCGCCGTCCCGCCCCACGAGTGGCGGGTCTGACCCCCACCGTGCGCGAGCACGACGGGCGCTCCCTCACCCGTCCAGTGGTCGGCGGCGATCACGACGCCGGTCGGGGAGGGGATATGGACGACTGTCGGGCATCGTGCGAGCTTCGCGCCAGCACCCCACCCCGTCCGAAAAATGCCACGGGAATCGTTCGCTCAGTGCACGATTTCCGGACGACTTCTGACTCGGTCGGATTCCGGGTCGGACGTTCGAGGTCGGCCCAAGTCGTCGCCACGACGGGTCAGTCCCAGACGGGGGTGCGCTTCTCGGCGAAGGCGGCCATGCCCTTGGCGGCGTCCGGGCCCTGGAACAGCTCGTCGGACGAGCGCGCGCATCGCCTCGAACGCCGTCGTCGCGGGGAGCGTCGGCACGCGGCCGCAGCAGCCGCTTCGTCTCGGCGACCGCGCGCGGGTGCGCCCGCCCGGATCCCGTGCACAGTTGCGGCGACCGTCGCGTCGACGTCGTCGCTCGACATGTGTGACGAGGCCGATCGATCGGGCTTCGGCCGCGTCGAACGGTTCCCCGGTGAGCATCGCCGCGGCGATCTTGCCCGCCGGGACCCGCCGGAGGATCGGCACGGAGATGATCGCGGCCGCGACGCCGATGCGCACTTCGGTGAGGGCGAACGTCGTCGACGTCGTCCACGACCACGAGGTCGCAGGCGGCCATCAGCCCGATCCCGCCGGCGCGCACGGCGCCCTTCACGGCGGCGATCGTCGGGCGGTCGGTGTCCATCAGCCGTTCGAGCGCGTGGACCATCGGGCGGGAGTCGGGAGGCCCCTCGGCGCGCTCCTTGAGGTCGGCGCCGGCACAGAAGGCCGGACCGAGATGGGTCAACACGATCGCTCGGGCGCCCTGCTCCTCGGCGAGGTCGAGACCGTCGTGCAGCTCGATCAGCAGCTGGCGCGACAGCGCATTGCGGTTGTGCTGCGAGTCGAGCGTGATGGTCGCGATCCCGTCCTCGACCTCGGTCCTGACGATCTGTCCCATCCCTCGAACCGTACCGATCCTCGTCGTTCTCGTGAACTTGTTGCACACCCGCGTGCGCAACAAGTTCACGAGAACGCTGGTGCGCTCGGGCCCCGAGCCCACAGAACTTCTACACTCGCGGTGTGACCGACCTCCGAAATGACTTCCCTGCCGGCGTGCTGACCGGCGACGCCGTTGCCCAGCTGTTCGCCTTCGCCAAGGCCGAGCAGTTCGCCATCCCGGCCGCCAACTGCACCGGCACGAACACGATGAATGCCGTGATGGAGACCGCCGGCAAGCTCAACAGTCCGGTGATCATCCAGTTCTCCAGCAGCGGCGCGGCCTTCGTCGCCGGCAAGGCGATCCCGTGTCGGGCGACCAGGCGTCGATCCTCGGCTCGGTGGCCGGGGCGCGGCACGTGCGCACGCTGGCCGAGGCCTACGGCGCCCGGGTGATCCTCCACACCGACCACTGCCCGAAGCCGAAGCTCGGCTGGATCTCCGGCCTGCTCGACCTCGGCGAGCAGCACTTCGAGCAGACCGGCGAGCCCCTGTTCAGCTCGCACATGCTCGACCTGTCGGAGGAGCCGATGGAGGAGAACATCGACACCTGCGTCGAGTACCTCCAGCGGATGGCGAAGATCGGCATGACCCTCGAGATCGAGCTCGGCATCACCGGCGGCGAGGAGGACGGCGTCGACAACTCCGACGCCAACCCCGCCGACCTGTACTCCAAGCCCGAGGAGGTGGCCTACGCCTACGAGCGGCTGTCGGAGATCAGCCCGAACTTCACGATCGCCGCGGCGTTCGGCAACGTGCACGGCGTGTACAAGCCGGGCAACGTGAAGCTCACCCCGCCGATCCTGCGCGACGCCCAGGCGTACATCGCCGAGAAGTTCTCGACCGACGCCAAGCCGGTCAACTTCGTGTTCCACGGCGGGTCGGGTTCGACCGCGGCCGAGATCGCCGAGGCGATCAGCTACGGCGTGATCAAGATGAACATCGACACCGACCTGCAGTGGGCGTTCTGGGACGGCATCCGCGGGTACGAGGCCGACAAGCACGACTACCTGCAGGGCCAGCTCGGCAACCCGAACGGACCGGACGCCCCGAACAAGAAGCAGTACGACCCACGCGTGTGGCTGCGCGCCGGCGAGGAGAGCTTCGTCACCCGCCTCGAGCAGGCCTTCGCCGAACTCAACAACGTCGGCACCCTCGCCTGACCGCTCGTCCACCCCGCATCGTCGAGGCGATGGCGATGTTGGGCCATTGGCGCCCCACATCTACATCGGCTGGACGTCGGCGGGCGGAGTGATGTCGTTGTGGGGTCGTATTGGCCCTACATCGCCATCGCCCGCCGGGGCGGAGCGTCGGTGGCCGGTCAGGGCGGGTCGGCGGTGATCTCGCGGAGGAACGCTTCGACATCGGCGCGGTGGCGCGTGCGCTTCATCGGTGGCAGGGCCTTGACGATGTCCCACCGGTAGCGGGCGGTGCCGAGGCGCGGGTCCATCACGGCGACGACACCACGGTCGGTCGGCATTGCGGATCAGCCGCCCGCACGCCTGGGCGAGCATCATCGACGCCCGCGGGATGTCGATCTCGGCGAACGCATTCGAGCCGAGTTGCTCCCGCCTGCGCCGACAGCAACGGATCGTCGGGACGGGGGAACGGGATGCGGTCGATCACGACGAGCGACAGGGTCGAGCCCGGCACGTCGACCCCCTGGAACAGGCCGGCGGTGGCGAACAGGCAGGTCTCGGCGCTGTCGGCGAACGCCTTCACGAGCGCCGGCTTCGGCAGGTCGCGCTGGGTGAGGATCGGGAACGACACCCGGGCGCGAAGTGCCTCGGCCGCCTCGTCCATCGACCGCCAACTCGTGAACAGGGCCAGCGTGCGCCCGCCCGCCGGCGGTGATCAGCGCCTCGAGTTCGTCGTGCACCGCCGGCCGGAACGCCTCGCTGTTCGGGTTCGGCATGTGCATCGCGCAGTAGAGCATCGAGTTCGCCTCGTAGTCGAACGGGCTGCCGACGTCGGCGACGTCGACCGCGTCCGCCGGGATCCCGACGCGGGTCGCCAGCGACGAGGGGATGGTCGCGCTGGTCAGCACCGCGGTGCGCTTGGACCACACGCCCTCGGCCATCGCCGGTCCGACGTCGAGCGGCGCGAGCTCGAGACGCGGCGAATCCGGCGAGCCCGACACGAATGCGACGTAGCCCTGCCGGCCCTCGATCGCGACGTCGAGTTGCTCGATCGCCCGGCCCGTCAGGGTCTGGGCCCGCAGCTTGCGCTGCTTCGCGTCCTCGACGTCGGTCGAGATGCCGACCAGCACCTCCTCGCTCGAGCCCAGCCGGAGCCGGGCATCGGTGAGCACGTCGTGCACCGGAGTCGGGCAGGGGAATGGTCAGGCGTTGGCCGACCAGCCCGCTGATGGCGTCCCGCAGCGACTCGGCGATCTCGGCGATCGACCCGATCAGCTGCGGGTCCTCGACGATCCGCCGGACCACGCCGGCCAGGGCGGTGAACCGTCCCGGCGCGATCTCGACGCCGACGGTGTCGCTCATCACGTCTTCGAGCACGTGGGCCTCGTCGAACACGACGACGTCGTGCTCGGGCAGGATCGCGCCGCCGCTCGCCACGTCCAGCCCGTAGAGATGCGTGTTCACGACGATCACGTCGGCCGCCGCGGCGCGCCGCCGGGCCTGTTCGGCGAAGCACGGATCGCCGAGGGGGCAACGGTCGGCGCCGGGACACTCGTCGCTCCCGACGCTCACCGCCCGCCAGGCGTTGTCGGTCGGCGTCCACTCCATCTCGGCCTGGTCGCCGGTGTCGGTGGTGGCCACCCACTCCGCGATCCGCTTGATCTCGACCTGCGTGGTGAGCGCCATCGTGTCGAGTTCGAGTTGCGCCTGATCGGGCGACGACATCTCGCGGAGGCGCTGCAGGCAGACGTAGTTGCTCCGGCCCTTCAGCACCGCGAAGTCGAAGTCGACGCCGAGGTGCTCGGCGAGGAACGGGAGGTCCTTCAGCGCCAGTTGGTCCTGGAGTGCCTTGGTGGCGGTGGCCACCACCACGGTGGAACCCGACTCGATGGCCGGCACGAGGTACGCCAACGTCTTGCCGGTCCCGGTCCCGGCCTGGATCACCAGGTGCCGATGCGGCCGCGATCGCCCCGGTGACACGCTCGGCCATCTCCACCTGACCGAGCCGCGCTTCGGCGCCGGGAAGGGCACTCGTGACCTGCGCGAGCGCGAGCGATGCGACCGACCGTCGTTGCGCTGATTCGGGCACGGACGCCTCGCTCATTCCGGGCAGTCTGGCCCGGCATGCCATGAAAATGCCGTTCATCGCCACGTCACCGGCGTGGAAGAGTCGCTCCGTGACGACCTCCGTGTGGCGGAACCACGACTTCCGCCTCGTTCTCGCTGGTGGCTTGATCAACAACATCGGCGACTGGCTCCTGCAGGTAGCACTGCCGGCCTTCGTCTACACCGAGACGGGGTCGGGCCGGGCGACCGCCGCGATCGTCGTCGTGGAGCTGATTGTCGGCGTGTTCCTCGGCCCGTACGGCGGCACGCTGGTCGATCGTTGGGATCTCCGCCGGACGGTCATCGGATCGAACCTGCTGCAGGCTCTGGCCCTCGCACCGCTCCTCGCGGTCACGGCCGACCGAATCTGGCCGGTGTTCATCGTTGCCGGATTGCAAGGCGTGCTCCAATTGGTCAACGATCCGGCGTCGTTCGCTCTGGTACCGCGCATCGTGCCGACCGAACAACTCGTCCAGGCCAACTCGGCCAACACTGCGGCGTCAGCGATCGCCCGTCTGATCGGGTCGCCGCTCGGCGGGATCGCGGTGGCGCTCGGTGGCCTGTCGACGGTGGTTGTGATCGACGCCGTCTCGTTCCTCACCGTTGCAGCCATGACCTACTTCGTCACGACGCCGACGGGGAGCCTGCGTTCGATCGATGGTGGTGTCGATGGCGATGGCGATGATGCCTCCGGCGGATTCCGGGAGGGTTGGCGGCAGATTCGGTCCTACCCGGTGTTGGTGGGATACCTCGGTGTCCAATCGCTCGCCAGCCTGACGTTCGCCATGTTCCCGGTGTTGTTCATCGCTTTCGTGATCGACGTGCTCGGCGGCGACGAGGCCCAGGTCGGCATCATCAGGGGGATGGCCGCGTTCGGCGGCCTTGTGGCCGCCGTGGTTGTCGGTCGACTCGCCGCGCGGGTCGACCCGACCAAGCTCATGATGTGGGGCTACGCCGGTCTGGGTGCGGTGGCGCTGCTGTTCGTCAACATCACCGCCGTGACCACTGCGCTGTGGGTGTTCCTGCTGCTCTTCGCATTGAGCGGATTCCCGAATCTCACCTCGCAAGTGGGTGCGGATACGACCGCACAACGGATCTGTCCGCCGTCGATTCTCGGTCGACTGCAGGGAGTCCTCGGCGCGACGGCATCGGCCGGAGCACTGCTCGGGTCGATCGGGGTGGGGCTCGTGGTCGACTCGGTCGACGTGAAGATCCTGCTCAACATTCAGGCTGCGCTGTACGTCGCCTGCGGAGTCGCGAACGTATCTCACGATCGTCCGTCGGCGCGATTCCGGTCAGGCCAACGCGAGTGCGGCGTCGAGTTCGGCGGCGTCGAACTCGGGCCACGGAGCGTCGGTGAAGTAGATCGCCGCACCGGCCGACTGCCACAACAGGAAGTTGGACACCCGGTGTTCGCCGCTCGTGCGCACCAGGACGTCGACGGGCGGCAGCTCCGGAAGATAGAGATTGGCCTCGATCGAATCGGTTGTGACATCGCCGCCCCCCGAACGCGCCGCTTCGACCGCATCGACCAGTTCGGCCCGCCCGCCGTAGTCGAACGCCACGGTGAGGACCATCCCGGTGTTGCTCGACGTGTCGGCGATCGCCTTGCGGATCGCCCGTTGGACGTACCGCGGCGTTTTCGCCTCCCGCGAATCGAACGGCCGACCGATCCATTGGATCCGGACGTTCAGTTCGTTGAGCTCGGCGACCCGTCCGAACAGCTTCTCGTGGAGACCCATGATGTGCCGGACCTCAGGGCGCGGCCGGCGCCAGTTCTCCGTCGAGAAGCCGAACACGGTGAGATACCCGATGCCGCGGGGAACGGCGAGCCGCACGAGGCGGGCCAGGTTCTCCTCACCCTCGGTGTGTCCGTCCGTGCGGGGCAGGCCGCGGCGAGCGGCCCAACGTCCGTTGCCGTCCATGATGCACGCCACGTGGACCGATGCCGACGTGACCTGATGCCTCGTGGACCGATGAGGAGCAGCGGGGGTGGACGACACGCGCCCTGCACGCTAGCCAGGCGTTGATCGGTGGGCCATGCGTGGAAGAATGGTGGCGATGGCCACATCGCTCGCCCCGTCCTCGGAGACCAGCTCCGAGCACTCGACGAGCACCCGCCAGACCCTCCGCCACGTGATGGTCGTGGGTGGCACCTTGCGGGAGTGGGCAGAACTCGACGAGCGGCGTTGGGCCGACCGGGTCGATGCGCTCGGCGGTGTGGCCGATCGCGCCGGTGCGTCGTTCCTCAGCCTGCGAGCGTTCGAGCCCGGACCGGATCCGATCGACCTCGATCGGTGGGAACGCGATGTCGGCTCGTGTCATGTGTTGATCGATCCGTGCGGCGACGGTCGCCAGCGGTTCGCCGAGGCGATCGCCCGCATTCCGGCGAACGAGCCGGTCAACGAAGCGACGATCACCGAGGCGCTGTACAGCCCCGCCGACTGCGAGCCCGATCTGATCGTGATCCTCGGTGAATCCAATCGACTTCCGCCGTCGCTTGTGTGGGAGCTGGCGTACGGCGAGCTCGTCTTCCACCCGCTGCGGTGGGACGAGCTCGAGGCCGATCACCTGGTGGCTGCGATCGCCGACTTCGATCGGCGCGAGCGCCGTTTCGGCGGCCTCGACGAATGATCGCGTCCCGATCGGCCCAGTGCCGATGAGCGGTCTCTACCGCGACACCGGCGTGGTGCTGCGCACGTACAAGTTGCGCGAATCCGATCGGATCGTCGTCCTGCACACCGCCGAGAACGGCAAGGTGCGCGCCGTCGCCAAGGGCGTGCGCAAGACGAAGTCGAAGTTCGGCGCCCGGCTGGAGCCGATGAGCCACGTGAAGCTGCTGCTCTATCGCGGGCCGCGAGCTCGACATCGTCAGCCAGGCCGAGGCGGTCGAGCCGCTCTCGCCGATGTTGTCGTCGCTCGACCGCGCATCGCAGGGCCTCGCGGTGATCGAGGCGGTCGACCAGCTGTCGCTCGAACGCGAGCCGAATCCGCAGCTCTACCGGATGGTGGTCGGGGTGCTGCGCACGATCGCCGAGCGTCCGTCGCCGCTCAACGTCGCCGCGTTCTACTGGAAGCTGCTGGCGAACGAGGGCATGCGTCCCGAGCTCGATCGCTGCATCCGCTGCGGCGAGGGCGAACCCGCACGTGGCCCTGGTGGCGTTCGACCTCAACGAGGGCGGGGTGCTGTGTCGAACGTGTCGGTCGGGACAGGCGATCAGCGCCGATGCACTGGTGCTGCTGCGCGACATCCTCGGGGGCCGGCTCACGTCCGCGTTGTCGCAGGAGGCGTCCCCGGCGACGCACGAGGTGTCGTCGCTCGCGACCAAGGCGCTCGAGTTCCACATCGAACGCCGCCTCAAGACCGTGGCCATGTTCGAATCCCACTGACCCGACACCGATCCACCCGTTTGCGCCGACCAGTCGGCGCGACCTCGTTTGCGTCGGGATTTCGGGGCACGGGTCCGCAATTTCTGACGCAAACGGGGAATGACGGGCAGGGGGCGGGAATGGTCGGGCTGTGGATGGGGGAGCGCCGTTAGCCTGACGGCCCTATGCCCGCCACCGACCTGGACCAGATCGTCAGCCTCTGCAAGCGCCGGGGCTTCGTCTACCAGTCGGCGGAGATCTACGGCGGCTTCCGCTCCACCTACGACTACGGCCCGCTCGGTTCGCTGCTGTTGCGCAACGTCAAGGAGGCCTGGGTCCGATCGATGGTCCAACAACGCGACGACGTCGTGTTGATCGACGCCGCGATCCTGAGCCCCCCGCAGGTGTGGGAGGCGTCCGGCCACCTCGCCAACTTCTCCGACCCGCTCGTCGACTGCACGAACTGCAAGCAGCGGTGGCGGCTCGACAAGCTCGACGACCCGAACACGTGTCCCGAACTGCGGCGCCAAGAACAGCTTCACCGAAGCCCGCGCGTTCAACCTGATGTTCAAGACCCAGGCCGGGCCGGTCGAGGGCACCGGAGCCGACGCGTACCTGCGGCCCGAGACGGCGCAGGGGATGTTCACCAACTTCGGACAGGTCCTGCAGACCACGCGCAAGAAGCCTCCGTTCGGGATCGCCCAGGTCGGCAAGAGCTTCCGCAACGAGATCACGCCCCAGAACTGGATCTTCCGCACCCGCGAGTTCGAGCAGATGGAGCTGGAGTTCTTCGTGCCGCCCGCCGAGAGCGCCGCAGTGGTACGAGTACTGGTGCCAGCACCGGATGAACTGGTACGTCGACCTCGGCATCCCGGCCGACATGCTCCAGCTCCGGCCGCACGACGCCGACGAGTTGTCCCACTATTCCGCCGGGACGTCCGACGTCGAGTTCAAGTTCCCGTGGGGCTTCGACGAGCTCGAAGGCATCGCCCAGCGCACCGACTTCGACCTGAAGGCCCACTCGGCCCAGTCGGGTGAGCGTCTCGACTACTTCGACCCGCAGACCAACGAACGCTACGTGCCCTACGTGATCGAACCGGCCGCCGGCGCGACCCGCACGATGGCCGCGTTCCTGCTCGCCGCGTACGACGAGGACGTCATCAACGACGAGACGCGCACCGTGTTGCGCCTCCATCCGCGCCTCGCCCCGTACAAGGTGGCCGTGCTGCCGCTGTCGAAGAAGGACACGCTGACGCCGCTCGCCCAGGAGATCCGCGCCACGCTGGCCGAGCGCTACATGGTCGACTACGACGAGACGCAGAACATCGGCAAGCGCTACCGCCGCCAGGACGAGATCGGCACGCCGCTCGCGGTCACGGTCGACTTCGACTCCCTCGACGACCACGCGGTCACCGTGCGCGATCGCGACACGACCGAGCAGGTCCGGGTGCCGATCTCCGACCTGGTCGGCGACGGTCGCCGAGCGCCTCGGGTTCTGACGGCTCGGCCCGTCGACGCACCTCCGGACTACCGTCGGCGACCATGAGCACCATCGCTGTCATCGCCAAGATCACCGCCCAGCCCGGAAAGCGCGCCGACGTCGTCGCCGGGATGGCGGTCGATGCTGGCCCACGTCGAGAACCGAGCCGGGCACGCTCGTGTACACGCTGCTCGAGGACCAGGCCGAGGCTGACGTGATGTGGGTCTACGAGGAGTACGCCGACCAGGCCGCGCTCGACAGCCACAGCACGCAGCGACGCGATGAAGGCGCTCGGCGGATCGATCGGGCCGTTCCTCGCCGGCCGTCCGGATCTCCGTGTTCACCACCGTCGCCGGCGGCAAGGGCCGCTGACCCGCCGACGCGCGGTTGATGCGGCGGGGACGCAGTCCGATGGCGGCCACCTACCTCGATCGCATTCTCGACCACCATCGGGCGCGGCGCCGCCGCCGACGATCGTCGCGTCGACGATCTCGTCGAACTCGCCTCGCGCCTCGGACCGACGCGGGGATTCCGGGCCGCGCTCGACCGGCCGCCCCGGACTGGCGGTGATCGCCGAGATCAAACGGCGGTCGCCGTCGAAGGGTGACCTGAACATCGGGCTCGACCCGGCCGTGCTGGCCGCGACGTACGAAGCGGGCGGTGCGGCGTGTCTGTCGGTGCTCACGGACGACGCCGCACTTCGGCGGGTCCGTCGCCGACCTCGAGCAGGCCCGCGACGCGTGCGGCCTGCCCGTGATTCGCAAGGACTTCACGGTGTGCGAGCTCGACGTGATCGACGCGCGGCTGATGGGTGCCGACGCGGTGTTGCTGATCGCCGCGGCACTCTCCGACGACGAGTTGCGACGGTTCCACGACCTGGCGGTCGGCATCGGGCTCGATGCGCTCGTCGAGATCCACGACGAAGCCGAACTCGAACGGGCGCTCGCCGTCGACGCCGACGCTGATCGGCGTCAACCAGCGCGATCTCGTCACGTTCGAGGTCGACCAGCAGCGAGCGGTCCGGATGGCCGGTGCCATCCCGAGCGGTGCGGTGAAGGTCGCCGAGTCCGGCGTCCGCGGGGCCGCCGATGCCCGAGCGCTGCGCTCGGCCGGCTACGACGCGATCCTCGTCGGCGAGACCCTCGTGACGAGCGGCGACCCTGCGCGCCACCATCGCCGAGCTCATCGGCTGACCGACCGATCGGCTATCCGGCCGTTCACGTCGAGTCTCCGGTCCCGGCCCGATGCGACGAGCTCGGCCGACGCGGCGTCAGCGACCGGGGCGGTTGAGACACTCCCAGCGGGCCAGGCCCTCGACGATGCGCTGGTTGAGCGTTTCGAGGAGCGCCACCCGGCGCCCACTTCTTCTGCTCGCCCGACACGAGGTTCCACGGAGCGAGCTCGTGGTCGGTCTTGGCGAACATGTCCTCGATCGCATCGACGTACTGCGGCCACTTGTCGCGGTTGCGCCAGTCCTCGTCGTTGAGCTTCCAGCTGCTTGAGCGGGTCCTGCTTGCGGTCCTCGAACCGCCGCATCTGTTCGTCCTGGCTCACCTGCAGCCAGAACTTGACGAGGATGACTCCCTCGTGGACGAGGCTCCGTTCGAAGTCGACGATCTCGTCGTACGCGCGCATCCACTGTTCGACGGTGGCGAACTCCTCGACCCGCTCGACGAGCAGGCGCCCGTACCAACTCCGGTCGAACACGCACATCCCGCCCTGGCCGGGGATCTTGCTCCAGAACCGCCACAGGAAGTGGTGGCGGAACTCACGCTCGTTCGGTTTGGAGTACGCGTACACCGAGTAGTGGCGGGGATCGAGCGGCTCGACCATGCGCCGCACCGCACCACCCTTGCCGGACGCGTCGACCCCCTCGACCACGACGAGGAGACCTGGGCCCGATGGCCCCGTCGCGGGTCTGGCCACCGAGATGGAGGCGCAGTTCGAGGAACTGTTGCTGCGCCGCTTCGAGCCGCTTCGTGTACTCGTCGTTGGCCAGCCGCGCCGTCAGGTCGAGGTCGTCGAGTCGTCCCATGCCGCCTCGAACGATAGGCAGCGAACCCGCCGCTCGAACGAATCCGCTCCGGCGACGACGCGGCCGGTACGGTGAGCCCTCCATGTTCGTCAAGATCTGCGGCATCACCAACGAAGACGACGCGTTGCTGTCGGTGGCGATGGGTGCCGATGCGCTCGGCTTCAACTTCGTCTCCGGGTCGACGCGCCAGATCGCTCCCCAGGTGGCCTACGACATCACCCGGCGACTGCCACCCGAGATCCTCACCGTCGGGGTGTTCCGCAACGAGCTGCCCGCAGCGGGTGGTCGAGCTGGCACACAAGTCGGGCGTGAAGGCGGTGCAGCTGCACGGCAACGAGACACCCGAGCAGTGCATCGAGGTGGGCAAGCAGTTCCGCTGGGTGATCAAGGCGTTCAGCGCCGGCGATCCGAACCTGCCTCGCGCGGATCGGTACGGCACCGACATGATCATGATCGACGGCGCCGAACCCGGCTCGGGCAAGGTCTTCGACTGGTCGCTCGTCGGCGACGCGCCGGACGCCTTGAAGCTGATCCTGGCGGGTGGGCTCACGCCGGAGAACGTGGCCGCGGCGATCGACGAGGTGCGACCGTGGGGAGTCGACGTGGCGTGCGGCGTGGAGAGCTCGCCGGGCAAGAAGGACGCGCTCGCGGTGAAGCGGTTCATCGAGAACGCACGCGCCGCCGCCGCCGGCGCAGTACCTCGGCGACGACGACGCGATGCCGTACGACTGGGACGTCGAGTGAGCGGCGGATGGGGACCTCGGAGCGGCCGAGGACCTCCCCGAGGGTTCGTTGCTCGCGGCGCCCGACTCGACCGGCCGTTTCGGCGAGTTCGGTGGGCGGTTCGTCCCCGAGACCTTGATGCCGGCCTGCCTGGAACTCGAGGAAGCGTTCCTCGACGCATGGGCCGATCCGGCGTTCCGGCTCGACCTGCGCAACATCCTCGTCGAGTACGCCGGGCGGCCGTCGATCCTCACCGAGTGCCACAACCTCGGGCGCCGGCTCGGCATCCGCCTGCTGCTCAAGCGCGAGGACCTCAACCACACCGGCTCGCACAAGATCAACAACGTGCTCGGCCAGACGTTGCTCGCCAAGCGGATGGGCAAGACCCGCATCGTCGCCGAGACCGGCGCCGGCCAGCACGGCGTGGCGAGCGCCACCGCGGCGGCGCTTGATGGGACTCGAGTGCAAGGTGTACATGGGTGCGGTCGACGTCGACCGGCAGGCCCTCAACGTGTTCCGGATGCGCCTGCTCGGCTCCGAGGTGGAAGCGGTCGAGAGCGGGAGCCGCACGCTCAAGGACGCGGTCAACGAGGCGATGCGCGACTGGGTGGCCACGGTCGGCAACAGCCACTACTGCCTCGGCTCGGTGATGGGGCCGCACCCGTACCCCTACATGGTGCGCCAGTTCCACCGGGTGATCGGCGACGAGGCGCGCGAACAGTGCCGCGACCTGCTCGGCGGCGACCCTGACGTCGTGGTGGCGTGCGTCGGCGGCGGCTCGAACGCGATGGGCATCTTCACCGGTTTCGTCGACGGTGACGCCCGGTTGATCGGTGTCGAACCAGCGGGCGGAGCCGCCGTCAGTCGAGGCAACCCCGGCGTCGTCCACGGCATGCGCAGCTACCTGATGCAGGACGAGGTGGGCCAGGTCGAGGAGGCGCAGTCGATCTCGGCCGGGCTCGACTACCCGGGCGTCGGCCCGGAGCATTCGTACCTCGCGTCGATCGGGCGGGCGGAGTACCCGTGTGTCACCGACGCCGAGGTGATCGAGGCGTTCCAGCTGATGGCGCGCAGCGAGGGGATCATCCCCGCCCTCGAATCGGCGCACGCGCTGGCCTGGATCGCCCGCGAGTCGGCGTCGCTCCAGGGTCAGACCGTGTTGATGAACCTGTCGGGCCGGGGCGACAAGGACGTCGCCCAGATGATGGACATCATCGGATGAGCACGACCCACACCACGGCACCGGCGTGTCGCTCGGACGGTTGGAGACCGAGTTCCGGGCGAAGCGGGACGACGGTCGCAAGCTGCTCGTGCCGTACATCACCGGTGGCTATCCCGGGCTGGCAGGACGCCATCCGGGCGGCCGCCGCGAACGGCGCCGACGCGATCGAGATCGGCATCCCGTTCTCCGATCCGGTGATGGACGGGCCCGTCATCCAACAGGCCTCGCAGGCCGCCCTCGACGCCGGCGCCGTCCCCGCCGTCGATCCTCGACGAGGTGCCGGGCCTCGACGTCGACATCCCGCTCGGCGTGATGACCTACTACAACCTCGTGCACCATGCCGGCGTCGAGCGGTTCGCCGCCGACCTGCGACGTGCCGGCATCTGCGCGGCGATCCTGCCGGACCTCCCGCTCGAGGAGTCCGGGCCGTGGTGCGCGGCGGCCGACGAGGCGGGCATCGAGACGATCATGCTCGCCGCACCGACGGCGCCCGATGCGCGGCTCCCGCTGGTGGCCGCTCGGTGTCGAGGTTTCGTGTACTCGGTCGGCCTGCTCGGGGTGACGGGGGAGCGGTCGTCGCTCGCCGAGACCGCGACGAAGCTGGCCGGACGGCTCAAGGCGATCACCGACACGCCGGTGCTGGTCGGTGTCGGCGTGTCCGACGCGGCGCAGGCCTACCAGGCGTCCCGCATCGCCGACGGCGTCATCCAGGGGGCCAGCGTCGTCCGTCGGCTGATGGAGGGCGGTCCCGACGCGGTCGGCGAGTACGTCGCCGAAGTCCGCGCCGCCATCGACGCCCCCTGAGTCGTCAACCGTTCGTTGCGATGAGCGAACGGTCCACCCCTCGGACCGTTGGCTCATCGCTGGGTGGGTCGGGTCACACGGGCGGGCCGTCGAAGCGGTTGATCGTGGTGAACGATTCGACGGGGTTGCGCGTCAGCTTGGTCGGCTGGTGCTCGGGCACGCCGAGGAAGATCGTGGCCACCAGCGCGTGGTGCGGCGGGCAGACCGAGCGGCGGACCGGCCACCGGCTCGACACGGCTGAGGAACGTGGTCATCACGCCGCCCAGCCGTGGGCCCGGGCGGACAGCAACAGGTTCCAGCAGAACGGATAGATCGACCCGCCGCCGGTCATCGCCGGGCGGTCGAGTTCGCCGTCCATCAGGGCGACCTTGCGCAGGTCGGCGGCGACCGCCAACACGACCGGGATGGTCTCGATCCCGGCGAGCAGTTCGTTCGGCTTGCCCGAGGTGATCGATGCCGGACGCTTCCAGTCGACGGCGTTGAACGGTGCGGAATCGCGGCCGAACGGTTCGAGGTACTCGTCCCACACGGGCTGCATCATCCCGGCGAGCTCGCGACGCAGCGCTCGATCCTCGACGATGGCCACCTTCCACGGCTGGCGGTTGCCGCCCGACGATGCGAACCGCGCGTCGTCGAGGATCGACAGGACGGTCGAGCGGTCGACCGGATCGGTCGTGAAGCGCCGGACGGTGCCGTTGGTGCGAATCGCGTCGCGCAGTTCCATGGCGCCGACGCTAGACAATCGTCGCATGACACCATCCACGTCTGGCCGGTTCGTCGACCTCAGCCATGACATCACCGCCGGGATGACCACGTATCCCGGCCTGCCCGTGCCGACGATCGCCGACCATCTCACCCGGGAGGCGGCCGAGCAGGTGTACGGCCCGGGCATCACGTTCCAGATCGGGCTCGTCACGATGTGCACCAACACGGGGACGTATCTCGACGTGCCGTTCCATCGCTTCGCCGACGGCCACGACCTGACCGGCCTGGCCCTCGAGCGGGTCGCCGACGTTCCGGCCGTGTGCCTCGACCGGATCGGCGATCGCGGCCATCGACCTCCGCCGACGCCGAACTCGCCGGGCTCGCCGGCCATGCCGTGCTCGATCCGCACCGGCCACGCCGACCACTGGGGAACCGACGCCTACTTCCACGGCCATCCGTTCCTCACCGAGTCCGCCGCGCGACCGGCTCGTCGCCGCCGGCGTCGCCTGCGTCGGCATCGACTCGTTGAACATCGACTCCACCGCCGGCGGCGACCGTCCGGTGCACACGGCGCTCCTGCGAGCCGGCATCCCGATCATCGAACACCTCACGGCCTTGCAGGAATTGCCGGCCACGGGGTTCCGGTTCACCGCGGTCCCGCCGAAGATCGAGGGCGCCGGCACGTTCACCGTTCGCGGCGTTCGCCACTCTTGACATGTGACCATTTGGTCACGTATTGTTCGACGAATGGAACACGACGACGAACTCGACGGTGCCTTCAAGGCGCTCGCCGATCCGACCCGTCGGTTCCTGCTCGACCTCCTGTTCGTCGCGCGACGGACGTACGTTGACCGAACTGGAGTCAGAGCTGTCGATGACGCGCTTCGGGGTGATGAAACACCTCAAGGTGCTCGAGACGGCGAACCTCGTCGTCAGTCGGCGGTCGGGGCGCGAGAAGCTCCACTACCTCAATCCGGTGCCCATCCGGATGATGCACGACCGCTGGATCGACAAGTACCGGGAGCGCGACGTCAGCGCGCTCGTCGACCTCAAGAACCAACTGGAGAAATCATCATGAGCACCACCGACACGATCGGCAGCGCAACGACCGCCAGCACGGCGGCACGTGACATCCCAACTCGAGAAATCAAGGTGTCACGCGTCTACATCAAGGCCACCGCCGGAGCGATCTGGACCGCACTGACCGACCCGGAGTGGACGAACCGCTACGGCTACACCGGCTACGCCCACTATGACCTGCGCCCGGGAGGCGCCCTGCGCATCGTGCCGAACGACGAGTTCAAGGCGGGCGCCGAGGCGCAGGGCTTCCCGTGCCCCGACGTGATCGTCGACGGCGAGGTGGTCGACGTCGACGCCCCGCATCGCCTGGTCACCACCTGGCGACTGCTGATGGACCCGACGACGGCGGCCGAGCCGATGACCACGATCACCTACGAGATCGAGGAGTTCGACGGCTACTGCCGCCTCACGGTCGAACACGACGTGACGGGTGCGCCGGCGACCGCGTCGATGGTCCGCGGCGACGGTGAGAGCCAGGGCGCCGGTGGTGGGCACGACTGGATCCTCAGCGATCTCAAGTCGCTCCTCGAGACCGGCTCCATCCTCGCCGGCTGAGCCGTCGTTCGCCCTTCGATGTCGTGCGGCGATGTCGATGTCCGGCACGGGCGCCGGTACATCGACATCGCACGGCGCGATCAGGACTGGGCGGCGACCTTCTGGCGGACGATGTTCAGCGCCGAGCCGGCCTTGAACCACTCGACCTGTTCGGGGCTGAACGTGTGCACGGCCTCGAAATCGAGCGTGGTGCCGTCGGGCTTGACGATCTGACAGCGGACGTTCTGGCCCGGCACCGGCGGGAGGTCGAGGACGTTGATCCGGTCGTCCTCGCCGATCGAGTCGTAGGTCGCGGCGTCGGCGAACGTCAGCGGGAGCAGACCCTGCTTCTTGGCATTCGTCTCGTGGATGCGGGCGAACGAGCGGGCGAGGATGACGAGCCCGCCGCGGAAGCGCGGCTCCATCGCGGCGTGCTCGCGGGACGAGCCCTCGCCGTAGTTGCGGTCGCCGATCGCCACCCACTTGATGCCCGCGGCGTGGTAGCGCTGGGCGATCTCGGGGTAGGCGCGGGTCTCACCGTCGGTGACGTCCTTGCCGGTGCCGGCCTCGCCGGTGTAGGCGTTGACCGCACCGGCGAACAGGTTGCCCGAGATGTTCTCGAGATGGCCGCGGTACTTCAGCCACGGGCCGGCCGCCGAGATGTGGTCGGTGGTGCACTTGCCCTGGGCCTTCATGAGCACCGGCAGTTCGACGTAGTCGTTCCCGTCCCACGGGGTGAAGGCGTCGAGCAACTGCAACCGGTCGCTGGTCGGGGACACTTCGACCGTGATCGCCGAACCGTCGGCCGGGGGAGCGGTGAACGTGTTCTCGCCCGGATCGAAGCCGGCGTCGGGGAGGATCTCACCGACCGGTGGCTCGAGCGTGATCTCCGTGCCGTCGGGAGCGGTGATCGTGTCGGTCGTCGGGTCGAAATCGAGCCGGCCGGCGAGCGCGATGGCCAACACGGTGTCGGGTGACGTGACGAAGCTCAGCGTCTTCGCCGAGCCGTCGTTGCGCTTCGGGAAGTTGCGGTTGAACGAGTTGACGATCGTGTTCGCCTCCCCGGTGACCGACTCGGGACGCGACCACTGGCCGATGCACGGGCCGCACGCGTTGGCCAGCACCGTGGCGCCGATCGCCTCGAGATCGGCGAGCAAGCCGTCACGCTCGATGGTCGCCCGGACCTGCTCGGACCCGGGTGTGATCAGCAGCTCGCACTTCGCCGAGAGGCCGGCGGCCTTCGCCTGCCGTGCGATCGAGGCAACGCGGGTGATGTCCTCGTAGGACGAGTTGGTGCACGACCCGATGAGGCAAGCCGACGGCTCGAGCGGCCAGCCGTTCTCCTCGGCCGCCGCGCCCACGCCAGCGGCGCCGACCTTGTGGGCGCGGTCGGGGGAGTGGGGGCCGTTGATCAGCGGCTTCAGTTCGTCGAGGTCGATCTCGATCAGCTGGTCGTAGAGCGCCCCGTCGTCGGCGCGCAGATCCTCGGCAACCTTGTCAGCGGCGTCGGCGATCGCCTCGTGGCCCGTCGACTTGAGGTAGAGCGCCATGTTCTGGTCGTACGGGAAGTGCGACGTGGTGGCACCGATCTCGGCGCCCATGTTGCAGATCGTCGCCTTGCCGGTCGCCGAGATCGAATCGGCGCCGGGGCCGAAGTACTCGACGATCGCGCCCGTGCCACCTTCGACGGTCAGCACTCGGGCAACTTCGAGGATGACGTCCTTCGGGCTCGACCAGCCGCTGAGCGTGCCGGTGAGCTTGACACCGATCACCTTCGGCCACCGGACGTTGAACGGGAACCCGGTCATCACGTCGACCGCGTCGGCGCCCCCGACACCGATGGCGATCATCCCGAGCCCGCCGGCGTTCGGGGTGTGGCTGTCGGTGCCGATCATCATCCCGCCGGGGAACGCGTAGTTCTCGAGCACGACCTGGTGGATGATGCCCGAGCCGGGGCCCCAGAACCCGATCCCGTACTTGGCCGACACCGAGCGCAGGAAGTCGTAGACCTCCTTGTTGGTGTCGATCGCCACCCCGAGGTCGATCGTCGCGCCCACCTTGGCCTGGATCAGGTGGTCGCAGTGGACCGTCGACGGAACCGCCGCCTCCGGCAGCCCGGCGGTCATGAACTGGAGCAGCGCCATCTGGGCCGTCGCATCCTGCATGGCGACGCGATCGGGGTGGAAGTCGTTGTAGCTGACGCCCCGTCCGATCTCCTCGTTGGCGGGGTCGGCGAGGTGGTTGACCAGGATCTTCTCGGTCAGCGTGAGCGGCCGACCGAGGCGTTCACGGCCGAGTGCGACCCGCTCGGGGAGGCTGGCGTAGACGCTCTCGACGAGGGAGATCGGCGTGGTGGCGGTGGCATGTACGGCGTCGCTCATGTAGACAACTATAATACAAGTTGTGACCACCGGCAACGGAACCCAGTCAGCGAACCGACGGCGATGAGGCGGATCCGCTACCAGGAGATCGCGGACGAACTGCGGGAGCGGGCGCGCACGTCTCCGGCCGGTTCGTTGCTCCCGTCGGAGGCGGAGATGTCGGTCGAGTTCGGCGCGTCGCGAGTGACGATCCGTCGAGCCCTCGAACTCGTGCGCGAGGACGGGTTGATCGCTGCCCGTCAGGGTTTCGGCTGGTTCGTGGCCACCGAACCGGTGCGCCAGAGCCTGCAGTCGCTCGGCACGATCGAGTCGCAGGTCGAGGGCGGCGGCAAGCTGTCGGAACGCAAGGTCGAGGAGTTCGCCTTCGAGACGGCACCGGATCGCGTCCGCAAGCTGCTCGACGTCGACCAGGTGTTGCGGGTGAAGCGGGTCAACCTGGCCGACGGCGAACCGTTCGCCGTGGTCACGGTGTGGTGCCCGGCGGCGCTCGGGGCCAACCTGTCGCGCGACGACGTGGAGAAGCGGCCGTTCTACGAGCTGCTGCAGCTCGGCCTGCGCGGCGCCACGCAGACCATCGCCGCCGACCTCGTCGAGGCGGACGATGCCCGCCTGCTCGGTGTGCCGCTCGGCTCGCCGGTGCTGCGGTGCCAGCGGGTCACCACCGACCGGCACGGCACGAACGTGCTGGTCAGCGAACACGTCTTCCCGGCGCACCGCACGGAGTTCGTCGTCGAGCTGCCTCAGGCCGAACCGTCGATGACCCCGAGCGGTCTGCGCATCGTCGACTGATCGAGACGCGCGTCGATACGCTCGGCCAGCGTGGGAATGATCAGGAACTTCCGATCGCAGGTTCGCTTCCGGAGGTTCAGTCTGAACCCCGTCGATCATCGGTTGCGCAAGATGGTGTCGATCGAGGAGTGCCGCCGGATCGCCAAGCGCCGCCTCCCGCGCGGTGTGTTCGACTACATCGACGGTGCCGCCGAGGACGAGCGGTCGCTGGCGAAGAACTCCGCCAGCTTCAGTCGCATCGAGTTCCGCCCCCGCGTGCTGCGCGACGTGAGTTCGCTCGATCCGACGACCACCCTGTTCGGGCGCACGATGGCGATGCCGATGATCGTCGCCCCGACGGGGTACACGCGCATCGCCCACTCCCAGGGCGAGCTCGCCGTCGCCCGTGCCGCGGCCCGCGCCGGGTTGCCGTACTCGCTGTCGACGATGGGCACCCGCTCGATCGAAGAGGTCGCTGCCGTGAGCGACGGCGACAAATGGTTCCAGGTGTACACCTGGCGCGACCGGGGACTCGTCGCCGATCTCGTCGGCCGGGCGAAGGCGGCCGGTTACACGACGTTGTGGCTCACCGTCGACACCGCGGTGCTCGGCCGCCGAGAGCGCGACGTCCGCCGCGGGTTCGCGCTCCCGCCGAAGATCGGCCTGGAGACGATCATCGACGGTGCAATTCACCCAGGCTGGACGTGGGACTTCCTGCGCAACGACCCGATCATGTTCGCCAACGTCGTCGGGCACGGCGACCAGGAGGACGGCAAGAACCCGATCTCGCTCGCCGCCCACGTGAACAGCCAGTTCGACCAGGCACTGTCGTGGGCCGACATCGACTGGTTGCGCACCATGTGGGACGGGCCGATCGTGCTGAAGGGCATCCAGACCGTCGCCGACGCGAAGCAGGCGGTGGCATTGGGGGTCGAGGGGATCGGGTTGTCGAACCACGGCGGGCGCCAGCTCGACGACGCGCCGGTGCCGGTCGAGCTCGTCGAGCCGGTACGCCAGGAGATCGGCGACCAGGCGGTGATCATCTGCGACGGCGGTGTGCGGCGGGGGAGTGACGTGTTCAAGGCGATCGCGCTCGGCGCCGACGCGGTGTCGATCGGTCGGGCCTACCTGTACGGGCTCGGCGCGGCCGGCGAACGCGGCGTCGACCACGTCCTCGAGTTCTTCCAGGACGGGTTCGAACGCACGATGGCACTCACCGGATGTTGCACCGTCGCCGACATCGATCGCGACCTCGTCAACTGGCGCACCACCTGAATCCCGGTTGCTGAATTCCCGTTTGCGTCGGGATTTCTGAGGCCCCCTCCACACTTTTCCTGACGCAAACGATGATCGGGCCCCGTTCGTCGGGTCGGGTGGGTGAGTGGAAGAATCCGCAGCATGTCCGATCGCGTGCTCATCTCCCTGTCCGACGGCGTCGCGGACGTCCGTTTCAACCGCGCCGACAAGCGCAATGCCCTCGACAATGCGATGTTCCAGGCGATCGCCGAGGCGGGCGAGCAGCTCAAGTCGGAGGCCGGCCTGCGGGCCGTGGTGCTGTCGGGTGACGGGCCGTCGTTCTGTGCAGGGCTCGACTTCTCGTCGTTCCAGGCCATGGCCGGCGGCGACGACGGTGCCGCGCCGGCCGAACGTCCGGCGCGCGCCGAAGGCAACCCCGGCGAGATGAAGGACGGTCGCATCACCCACCTCGGCCAGCAGGTGTGCTGGGTGTGGCAGGAGCTTCCGGTACCGGTGATCGCCGCCGTCCACGGGCATGCCCTCGGTGGCGGTCTGCAGATCGCGCTCGGCGCCGACATCCGCATCGTCCATCCCGACACGAAGCTGTCGGTGCGCGAGGTCCACTGGGGACTCGTGCCCGACATGACGGGCACGTTCATCCTGTCGCAGCTCGTCCGTCCCGACGTCGCCAAGGAACTCACGTTCACGGCACGGGTGTTCTCGGGCACCGAGGCCCACGAACTCGGGCTGGCCACCAGGCTCAGCGACAACCCGTACGACGACGCGATGGAGCTGGCGGTCGAGATCGCCGGCCGTAGCCCGGGAGCCGTGCGGGGCAGCAAGGCGCTGTTCAACCGTCTGACGACGCCCGGCGCGGCCGAGCAGTTCGCCGCCGAGCGATCGGTGATCGGCGCGCAGATCGGCTCGGCCAACCAGATCGAGGCGGTCAAGGCCGGCTTCGAGAACCGGCCGCCGGTGTTCGCCGACATCGGCTGATCGCCAGCCGATCCGAGCCGGCCGATTCCGCCCTCGAGGGTCAGTTCAGGATGTTCACCGCACGGGCGATGATCATCACGGCGATCACGAGCGACGTGGCTGCTTGGAGGAACATCAACATCTTCGCCCAGTGGGTGACCGGCATCGTGTCGGTCGGGCTGAACGCAGTGGCGTTGGTGAACGCGAGCCAGAGGTAGTCGATGTACGCCGGCGTCCAGTCGTCGCGCACGAACTCCGGCATCTGCATCTCGCTGAACACGAAGGCGGGAGCGATTCCGGCCTGGTTGGCCCGTTCGGCGGGCCCACCGCGATCGAGCAACCAGTACCACAAGCTGAACGCGATGATGTTCGTCAGCCAGATCGCGCCGCCGGTGGCGAGCAGGATCGTGCCGGTCTCCTGCTTGTCGTCGCGGACGATGTCGCCGACGAGTTCGACGACCGCGGCCAGGTTGTCGAGGCTCATCGCGGCCACGAGCAGCAACGTCAGGCGACGCAGGAGCGGCGAGCGACGATCGATGCGTCCCGGGTCGCCGACCATCAGCACGACCAGCAGCAGCACCTCGATCGTCGGGAACAGGAAACCCGGCTTCAACACGTGCCGGTCGGGGAGTGCGAGCTGCATCGCTGCTGCCACGAGCACGGCCAGCGCCATCGGCCAGCGACGCTCGCCCTTCACGCCGGGGGTCGCATCGCCGGTGCCGAGATCGTCCGGGGCCGTCTCCCGACGTTCGGGATCAGCCACCGGTCGAGCCCGCCCACATCGCCACGAGGCGGTCGACGAATCGATCCGGGTCGACGAGGTGGGGATAGTGGCCGTGGTCCTCCCAGATCTCGACGAGTGCGCCCGGCACGCGTCCGGCCAGCCACTCGGCGTACCCGGGCCCGGGATCGCTGCCGAACAGGGCGAGGTACGGCGTCGGTCGATCGGCGTAGCCGGCGAGCAAGGCGTCGACGGTCGCCGCGATGTCGGATTCGGGAGCGGTGAGGAGGAGATCCCACACTCCGAGTACCACATCCTGTGCGGGCCGCCGGAGGGAGCCCACCCGGGCACGCTCGGCGTCGCTCAGCAGCGGTCCGCTCATCGCGTCGAACAGCGCCTCGATCACCGATCCGAACTGATCGGGATCGCGCAGTGCCGACTCGGCAGCGACGAGTTGCTCCTTGAACGCCGACAACTGGAGCGACTGGTCGATGTCGACCACGCTCGCCACCGGTAAGGCGGCTCCGGTCGCGGACACCACCGCGCCACCGAGGGAGTGACCCACCAGGTGGACGCTGCGTGCCGTGGCGTGGTCGAGGTGACCCGCCGCGTCGATCACGGCGATCACGTCGCCGACCATCGCGCCGAGGTCGTATGTCGAGGCGGTGCCGGAAGCGCCGTGGCCCCGGAGGTCGAGCGTGATCACCTCGATCCCCGGATCGTGGGCGAGCAGCCGCTCAACGACCGGGTCGAACGTGGCGGCGGACTCGGTGATGCCGTGGACGAGCACGACGGGCGTTCCCGAACCCCGGCGACTCCACTCGATCGTCGTGCCGTCGGCCGCGATCGCGATGTGTTGGTGACTCGTCTGCACGTCTCCCCTTCGTCTCCATGTTTCACATGGTCGACCCCCGCTGGTCGACAAGACCGGTCGTTGTTCGCGGGCGATACCGGCAACGACCGTGAATACGATGCCAGACGTGAGCCGGGTGGCGAGACCACCCGGTCCGTCCACCGATCACGAGCGAACGAGCTTCCGGAACGACCGTGCGTGGCCTATGATGGGCGCTCGCTTGGGCCAGTGTTGTCTCGAGCGACCCTCTCCGACCCGGACCGCTCATCGACGACGATGGCGGATCGGCACCGCAGGGGATCGTTCCCAACTCGACACTGATGGATGTGATCATGCGCACGCCCCCGGGCAAGATCGGCCTCTACGATCCCCGCTACGAACACGACTCGTGCGGCGTCTCCTTCGTCGCCAACCTGCACGGTGTTCGTTCCCACGAACTCGTCCGCACCGGCCTCACGGCGCTGACGAACCTGGAGCACCGCGGCGCGACCGGCGCAGAGGCCGACACCGGCGACGGTGCCGGCATCCTGCTGCAGGTCCCTGACGCGCTCTATCGCGCCGTCGTCGAGTTCGATCTCCCTGCCGCCGGTCACTACGCCACCGGCGTGGGGTTCCTGCCCACCGAGGACGTCGCCTTCGACAAGGCGATCGCCGTGATCGAGTCGACGATGGCCGACAGCGGCCTCGAGGTCGTGGGTTGGCGGGAACTCCCGACCGATCCCACATGCCTCGGCGCCACCGCGCTCGCGGCCATGCCGCGGTTCATGCAGCTGTTCGTGAGTGATCCGGCCGGTACGAGCGGTATCGAGCTCGATCGCAAGGCGTACGTGGCTCGCAAGCGCCTGCGTCGTGAGCTGACGGGCGAACTCGACACGTTCTTCGCGTCGTTGTCGTCCCGCACAGTCGTCTACAAGGGGATGCTCACCACCCCCCAGTTGAGCGTGTTCTTCCCCGATCTGACCGACGAACGCATCGAGTCGGCGCTGCTCATCGTGCACTCGCGATTCTCGACGAACACGTTCCCGTCGTGGCCGCTCGCGCACCCCTACCGGTTCGTCGCCCACAACGGCGAGATCAACACGGTCCAGGGCAACGAGAACTGGATGCGCGCCCGTGAAGCGATGCTGGCCAGCGACCTGCTCCCCGGGCTGGAGGACTGCTACCCGATCTGCACGCCGGGCGCCTCCGACACGGCGCGGTTCGACGAGGTGCTCGAACTCCTGCACCTCGGCGGCTACCCCATCCATCACGCCATGCTGATGATGATCCCGGAGGCCTGGGAGAACCACGCCACGATGTCGCAGGAGCAGCGCGACTTCTACCGGTTCCATGCCTCGATGATGGAGCCCTGGGACGGTCCGGCGAGCGTCGCCTTCACCGACGGCGAGGTGATCGGCGCGGTCCTCGACCGCAACGGACTGCGGCCGAGTCGCTACTGGATCACCGACGACGACCTGGTCGTGATGGCTTCCGAGGTGGGCGTGATCGACGTCGAGCCGTCGAAGGTCGTCTCGAAGGGGCGGCTGCAACCCGGCAAGATGTTCCTCATCGACACGCGCGAAGGCCGCGTGGTCAGCGACGAGGAGATCAAATCGACCCTCGCCGCACAGTTCCCGTACGGGCAGTGGCTCGAAGCTGGAATTGTCAACCTGCGTGACCTCCCCGGCCGCGAGCACGTGGTGTTCAGCCACGACAGCGTGCTGCGACGCCAGCAGATGTTCGGCTACACCCACGAGGAGTTGAAGATCCTCATCACGCCGATGGCGCTCAACGGCATGGAGGCGCTCGGGTCGATGGGCACCGACACACCGCTCGCCGTGCTGTCAGAGCGGCCGCGTCTGCTGTTCGACTACTTCAAGCAGCTGTTCGCCCAGGTGACGAACCCGCCGCTCGACGCGATCCGCGAAGAAGTGGTCACCGCGGTCGGCTCGACCGTCGGCCCCGAGGCGAACCTGCTCGAACCCGGCCCTGCGAGTTGTCGCCAGCTGATCCTGCCGTTCCCGATCATCGACAACGACGAGCTGGCGAAGATCATCCACATCGACGACGACGGCGACCGCCCCGGGTTGCGGGCGGTCGTGATCTCCGGCCTGTTCCGGGTCAGCGACGGCGCCGCCGGACTGCGGGCGGCCCTCGACGACATCTGTGCGAAGGCGTCCGAGGCCATCGAGCAGGGCGCCCGGATCATCGTGCTGTCCGACCGGAACGCCGACACGGTCGAGGCCCCGATCCCGTCGCTCCTGCTCACCGCCGCTGTCCACCATCACCTCGTGCGCACCAAGCAGCGCACGATGGCCGGGCTGATCATCGAGACCGGCGACGCCCGCGAAGTGCACCACATGGCTCTGTTGATCGGGTACGGCGCCGGTGCGATCAACCCGTACCTCGCGTTCGAATCGGTCGAGGACCTCATCACCGAGGGCATGCACGGCCTCGGCAACATGGACCCGATCAAGGCGGTGCGCAACTACATCAAGGCATGTGGCAAGGGTGTGCTCAAGGTGATGTCGAAGATGGGGGTCTCGACGGTGGCGTCGTACACCGGGGCCCAGATCTTCGAGGCGATCGGGCTGGGCGCCGACGTCGTCGACCAGTACTTCACCGGCACCGTGTCGCAGCTCGGCGGCATCGGGCTCTCCGAGATCGCCGCCGAGGTCGCCGCTCGCCATCGCATGGCCAATCCGACCCGCCCCGAGGAGCGGGCCCATCGCCGGCTCGAACTCGGCGGCGAGTACCAGTGGCGGCGCGAGGGTGAGCCGCACCTGTTCAACCCCGACACCGTGTACAAGCTGCAGCACTCGACGCGGGCGAAGCGGTACGACATCTTCAAGGAGTACACGGCGTCGGTCGACGACCAGTCGCGCAAGTTGATGACGCTGCGCGGGCTGTTCGAGTTCAACTCCGATCGGACGCCAGTGCCGATCGACGAGGTCGAGCCGATCGGGTCGATCATCGCCCGGTTCTCCACGGGCGCCATGAGCTACGGGTCGATCTCGATGGAGGCGCACGAGACGCTGGCCATCGCGATGAACCAGATCGGTGGCAAGTCGAACACCGGCGAGGGCGGCGAGGACGTCGAGCGGTTGCACGATCCGCGTCGCCGGTCGGCGATCAAGCAGGTGGCCTCGGGGCGCTTCGGCGTGACAGCGGAGTACCTGACCAACGCCGACGACCTGCAGATCAAGATGGCCCAGGGCGCCAAGCCGGGTGAGGGTGGCCAGCTGCCTGGCCACAAGGTCTATCCCTGGATCGCCGCGACCCGGCACTCCACCCCCGGCGTCGGCCTGATCAGTCCGCCGCCGCACCACGACATCTATTCGATCGAAGACCTCAAGCAGCTCATCCACGACCTGAAGAACGCCAACCCCGCGGCCCGGGTGCACGTCAAGCTCGTCGCCGAGTCGGGTGTCGGCACCGTGGCGGCCGGCGTGTCGAAAGCAAAGGCCGACGTGGTGCTCATCTCGGGCCACGACGGTGGCACCGGCGCCAGCCCGCTCACATCACTGAAGCATGCCGGTGGCCCCTGGGAGCTCGGGCTGGCCGAGACGCAACAGACCCTGCTGCTCAACGGTCTGCGGGACCGCATCGTCGTGCAGACCGACGGCCAGATGAAGACCGGCCGCGACGTCGTCGTGGCCGCCCTGCTCGGTGCCGAGGAGTACGGCTTCGCCACGGCGCCGCTCGTCGTGTCGGGCTGCATCATGATGCGCGTCTGCCACCTCGACACCTGCCCGGTCGGCGTCGCCACCCAGAACCCCGAGCTCCGGGCGCGCTTCAACGGCAAGCCGGAGTTCGTCGTCAACTTCTTCGAGTACGTCGCCGAGGAGGTGCGCGAGATCATGGCCGAGCTCGGGTTCCGGACGCTCGCCGAGCTGATCGGGCACGTGGAATGCCTCGACACCAAGGGCGCGATCGACCACTGGAAGGCGTCGGGGCTCGACATCAGCCCGATCCTGCGGGTGCCCGAGAATCCGTACGGCCAGACGTTCACGCAGAGCATCGAGCAGGACCACGGGCTCGACGTGGCGCTCGACCAGACGTTCATCGAACTGGCACGACCGGCGATCAACGACGCCCAGCGCGTCACGATCGACCTGCCGATCCGCAACGTCAACCGTACGGTCGGCACGCTGCTCGGGCACGAGATCACCAAGCGGTGGGGTGGCGCCGGTCTCCCGGAGGGGACGATCGACATCACACTCACGGGGTCGGCCGGACAGAGCTTCGGTGCCTTCGTGCCGGCCGGCATCCAGATGCGACTCGTCGGCGACGCCAACGACTATCTCGGCAAGGGCCTGTCGGGCGGCCGACTGATCGTCCAGCCGCACCCGTTCGCAACGTTCGTCGCCGAGGAGAATGTCATCGCCGGCAACGTCATCGCGTACGGCGCAACGGGCGGTGAGATCTTCCTCCGTGGCCGGGTCGGCGAGCGGTTCTGCGTGCGCAACTCCGGTGCGACCGCTGTCAGCGAAGGCGTCGGCGACCACGGGTGCGAGTACATGACCGGTGGACGAGTCGTCGTGCTCGGCACGACCGGTCGGAACTTCGGTGCCGGCATGTCGGGTGGCATCGCCTACGTCTACGACGTCGACGACGAGTTCGCCAGCCTCGTGAACTACGAGATGGTGACGCTGGAGGACCTCGACGACGTCGACCGGGAGTTCCTGCGAACCACGATCACACAACATCGGGACCTCACCGGCTCGGCGGTGGCCGAGCGGGTGCTGTCGGGCTGGGACACCGAAGTGGGCCGGTTCCGCAAGGTGATGCCGACGGACTACAAGCGGGTCCTGAACGTGATCGCCTTGGCCGAGGCCGAGGGCCTCGACGAGGAGCAGACGGTCGACCGCATCATGCAAGCAGCTCGCGCGTGACGGAAGGACAGAACTGATGGGCAAGCCGACAGGGTTTCTGGAGTGGTCGCGGGCGACGCCGGCGCGACGGCCGGTGCCGGTGCGCCTCCGCGACTGGCGTGAGGTGTACGAGCCGTTCGATCGCGACGAACTCAACCACCAGGCGGGCCGCTGCATGGATTGCGGCATCCCGTTCTGCAACAACGGCTGCCCGCTCGGCAACCTGATCCCCGATTGGAACGACCTCGTCTACCGGGACCACTGGCAGGATGCGATCGAGCGTCTCCACGCCACGAACAACTTCCCCGAATTCACGGGCCGGCTCTGTCCGGCACCGTGCGAGTCGGCTTGCGTGCTCGGGATCAACCAGGACCCGGTGGCGATCAAGCAGGTCGAGGTCGAGATCATCGACCGCGCCTGGGACGAGGGCTGGGTCGTGCCCCACGTGCCGTCGTTGCGCACCGGCAAGCGCGTCGCCGTGATCGGCAGCGGGCCCGCCGGGCTCGCCGCGGCACAGCAGCTCACGCGGGCGGGCCATGACGTGGTGGTGCTCGAACGGGCCGATCGCATCGGTGGCCTGCTGCGTTACGGCATCCCCGAGTTCAAGATGGAGAAGCGCCACATCGATCGCCGGCTGGAGCAGATGGAGGCGGAGGGCACCGAGTTCCGCACCAACGCGGTGGTCGGCGACACGGTCGACATCGAAGTGCTCCGCGCTTCGCACGACGCGATCGTCCTCGCCTGCGGGGCCACCGATTGGCGCGACCTGCCGATCCCCGGCCGCGAGCTCGGTGGGATCCATCAGGCGATGGAGTACCTCCCGCACGCCAACCGGGTGCAGCTCGGCGACATCGAGCACTCGCCGATCGATGTCCACGGCAAGCATGTCGTCATCATCGGCGGCGGCGACACCGGGGCCGACTGCCTGGGCACGGCCCATCGGCAGGGTGCGGCGTCGGTCACGCAGCTCGAGATCCTGCCGCGTTCGCCCGAGTCGCGGGCGGAGGGGAATCCGTGGCCGCAGTTCGCGATGGTGTACAAGATCACGTCCGCCCACGAGGAGGGCGGCGACCGCCTCTTCAGCGTCAACACCGAGCGCTTCGTCGACGACGGCTACGGCTGGGTCCGGGCCCTGGTGCTGCACGAGGTCGAGCTGATCGACGGTCGGTTCACGAAGGTCGAAGGGACCGAACAGGAGATCCCCGCCGACTTCGTGTTCCTCGCGATGGGCTTCCTCGGGCCGGAGCACGGCACGTGGCTCGACGCCCTCGAGGTCGCCTACGACCCCCGCGGCAACGTCGCTCGTGATGATCGCTACATGAGTTCGCAGCGGGGCATCTTCGTCGCCGGTGACATGGGTCGCGGTCAGAGCCTCATCGTGTGGGCCATCGCCGAAGGCCGCGCCTGCGCCGCCGGCGTCGACGCGTTCCTGATGGGTGAGACCCGCCTGCCGTCCCCGGTCCGTCCGACCGACCGGGCCCTCATGCCCTGACCGCGCTCCACCCATCCAGGGTGATGTAGTTGTGGGGCGCCATCGACCCGACATCGCCATCGCTCGGTTGGTTTGGTGCGAACGTGGGTGTGACGTCGGGCGGGGGACTTGACCTGACGTTTCGGGTGCGCTAGCAGGGCCTACGCTGTGTCGCATGTCTCCAGTGTTTGCTCATCGTCCGTCTCGTCGCGCCGGACGTCGCCTCGCAGCCGTCGCCGGGCCGGTCGCGGTCGGGATGATCCTGCTCGCGGCGTGCGGCTCGGCGTCCGATGAGGGCGCTACGGAGTCGACGATCGATCTGAGCGAGGGTTCGACGGCGTTCGTCGTGCGGCCGCCCGAGACCACGGTGGCACCGGAGACGACCGTCGCCGCCGGAGGTGTCTCCACCGCCGCCCAGGACTACACGGTCCAGAGCGGTGACTACCCGCTCAAGGTCGCCCAACAGTTCGGCGTCACGGTCGACGAGCTCGTCGCGTTCAACGAGTGGGGGAGCGTCAACGAGTTCCCGTTCCCCGGCACCGTGATCAAGATCCCACCGGGCGGCACCGTGGCGGCGGCAACGCCCGAGACGACGGCCGCCGCGGCGCCCGCCACGGAGGGCGAAGCAGCGGCTACCCCCGAGTCGACCGCACCGGCGTCGACGATCCCCGATGCCGGCGACAATTGCGCCCCCGGCGAACACGTCGTCGAAGCGGGCGACATCCCGATCAGCGTCGCCAAGAAGTACGACGTGACACTCGACGCGCTGAACGCGGCGAACGCGAACAATCCCGCCTACAGCCAGTTCATCCCGGGACAGAAGATCATCATCCCCGCCAAGGCCGACTGCTGATCTGACGGCCCTCGACGGCCTGCTGACGGCCTCAGAGCAGGCCGTCGAAGATCGAGTTGAACTCCTTCACCAGCTTCCATGGTGGCGCTGCTCGCCGCCGAGTAGCGGTGGCCCGGGATAGAGGATCGTGTCGTCGGGCACCTCGGCGAGCCGGCGCAGGCTCTCGGCCATCTGCCTCGAGTCCGAGCCGGGCAGATCGGTGCGTCCGCACCCCTCGAGGAACAAGGTGTCACCGGCGACGAGCCGGCCATCGACGAAGAAGCACTGGCTGCCCGGTGTGTGGCCCGGTGTGTGCACCAGCGACACGTCGATGTTGCCGACCCGCACGACGTCACCCGAGTCGTGCTCGACGAAATGGGAGGCATCGACGCCTGTCGTCTTCGACACCCACTCCGACTCGGCGCGCTGGAGGTGGAGCGGACAGTCGACGCGCTGCAGGAGGGCCGCGATGCCCTCGATGGTCTGGTTCCCCATCTCTCCACCGACGTGATCGGGGTGGTAGTGCGTGACGAGGACGCCGCTCACGGTCATGTCGTCGGCAGCCGACCACGTCGATCAGATCGTCGACCGCGTAGGCGGGATCGACGAGCAGGCACTCGCCGGTGGCCCGGTCACCGATGGCGTACACGAAGTTCACCATCTGCGCGGCCAACGGGTCGCCGTGCGCGAAGTCGCGGCCGGAGAGCAACTGGCGGAAGTAGAGGCTGCTTTCGGTCATCGGCCTACCCTTTCGCTGATGAGCACGACCACGACGGGTGCGAGACGCGGCGAGGTGGGGGACATCGGGAGCGACAACTGCGATTCATCTCGCCCATCCTGGCACCGAACCGTCCTGATCGTCACGGCCGCACCGTGAGCGATCGTCGGCGCGCTCGACGCGCCTGTCCCCGGGCCAGCCGATCGTGTTCGGCGGCAACCGCGTCGTCTCCGTCGGACGCCGAACTGGCCGAGGCGTTCCGACCCGGTGATCGTCTCGTCGTCGTCCAGGCGACGGGTGCGCTCGTGCACATCCCGTCGCGGATCGCCGGCGTCGTCGACGGTGCGATCAGTGCGGCGACCGAGGCTTCTCCGAGCTGGCGCGGTGCAGCGACGACGCGATCGTCGGCCTTCTTCGAGGCCTTCGCCGCGCGGTTGGCCGACGACACGACGTTCGCGCCGATCGCCGCGGCGAACGCCGTCGACGTGCAGCGCGCCGCGGCGCGCCGGTCGATCGACGACCCGCCTCGAGCTGACCGACCGGATGCGCGCCGACATGATCAGTGGCCTGCAGGTCTGGCGTGACCAACCCGGCGGTCGTGGCGCGGTCGACTCGGCGATCGGTCACGACGGATGGACGGTGGAGGACACGCCGCGCGCCGGTCGGCGTCGTCGGGTTCGTGTTCGAGGGTCGGCCCAACGTGTTCGCCGACGCGTGCGGCGTCGTCCGGTCGGGCAACACGGTCGTGTTCCGGATCGGGTCCGATGCCCTCGGCACCGCACGGGCGATCGTCGAGCACGCGCTCGCCCCGGCGCTCGACGCCGCCGGGCTGCCGGCGGGCACGGTGCAGTTGATCGACGAGCCGGCCCGGTCGGGCGGCCATGCGCTGTTCGACGACCGCCGTCTGGCGCTGGCCGTGGCCCGCGGCTCCGGGCGCAGCGGTCGCCGAGCTTGGTGCCGTGGCCGCCCAGGCCGGTACGCCGGTGAGCCTGCACGGGACCGGTGGCGCCTGGATGATCGTCGGCGAGGCGGCCGAGTCGGCGCGCCGTGCGCGACGCCGTCGTCAATTCGCTCGACCGCAAGGTGTGCAACACGCTCAACGTCTGCGCCATCCCGCAGATCGCGGGCCGACGATGATCCCGGTGTTCCTCGATGCGCTGCGCCGACGTGGCGGCCGGTCTCGGCGTCGACGTGCGGCTGCACGTCGTTGCGGGTTCCGAACACCTTGCTGCCGGCGGACTGCTTCGAGCGGCGCGTCGTCGTCGAGCGGGCTGGCGGTCCGAGCGACGAGCCGTTCGCCTCGACGATCGACGAGTCCGCGACTGGCCACCGAGTGGGAGTGGGAGCGGTCGCCCGAGCTCACGCTCGTCGTGACGCCGGATCGTCGCCGACGCCGTCACGCTGTGCAATCGCTACAGCCCCCGCTTCATCACGTCGGTGATCACCGCCGACCGTGCGGAGTTCGAACGGTGCTACGAAGCGCTCGACACTCCCTTCACCGGCAACGGATTCACCCGTTGGGTCGACGGGCAGTACGCACTCGATCGACCGGAGCTCGGCCTCGCCAACTGGCAGGGCGGCCGCCTGCTCGGGCGCGGCGCGATCCTGTCGGGCGACAGCGTGTTCACCGTGCGGTACGTGGCGCGCGTCGACGACACCACCCTTCACCGATGACCGCCCTGCCGCCGCCTGACCCGGCGACATTCCGGCCACCGGTGGTCAGCGCTTCACCGGCATTCGCACCGCCGCGGCCGCCGGCGCCGACGTTGCCCGTGCGCGCCGCCGTCGGCGCCATCGGGGTGCTGACGATCTCCCTGATCGCTTCGAAATTCGTGCTCGAAGCGCTCGTCGACTTCGACTGGCCGCTCGTCGTCTACGTCCTGATCCTCGCCCTCCTCGGCTACGGACCGTCGGTGATGTGGTGCCGGTACGTCAGCCGGCACTGGGGGAGCGATTCATTGCGGACCGACATCGGCCTCGCACCGCGCTGGGCCGATCTCGGCTGGGGCCCGGTGATCTGGTTGGCGGCGCTCGGCGCACAGATCGTGATCGCCGCCGTCATCGTGGGGCTCGGGGTGCCGATCTCCAACAACACCGACGGCATCACCGACCTCCAGACGGATCGCACGTACGTCGTGTCGATCGTGATCACCGCCGTCATCGCGGCGCCGATCGTCGAGGAGATGGTGTTCCGTGGCGTCGTGCTGCGCGGGCTGCGGAGCACGACGCCGGCCGTGTTGGCGATCGTCCTCCAGGGTGTTCTGTTCGGGTGCGCGCACCTCGACCCGGTGCGTGGCCGCGGCAATGTCGGCCTCGTGTTGGTGCTGTCGGGCGTCGGCATCACGTTCGGGGCAGCAGCGTTCCTCCTGCGCAGGATCGGCCCGACGATCGTCGCCCACGCGATCTTCAACGGCGTCGTGCTGCTGATCGTGTTGACGGGCGTCGCCGATCGCCTCGAGGACGCCGATGCGTCCGCGCCCGTTTCAGGGCGGGAAGGCTCAGGACGGGAACAGAGCGCAGTTGTCGATCAGTCGCACGTCACCGAAATGGGCGGCGGCCGCGATGCGCACTCGATGGTGGGGATGCGCGTCGAGGTCGTGCACCGGTGAGAGATCGTCGGTGTCGAACACCGCCACGTAGTCGACGACCGTCAGCGGTTCGTCGGCGAGAACCCGGAGTGCGGCGTCGATGACCGTGCTGGCTCGCCGCTCACCGCCGGCGGCGCTGCGGACCGCGGCCTCGAGCGCCGCGGGGTACGGCGATGGCAGCTCGCCGATGTGCCTCGTCGAGCCGGGTGTTGCGGCTCGACAGGGCGAGACCGTCCGGTCTCCCGCACGGTCGGGCGGCCGATCACTTCCACGCCCAGGTCGAGGTCGGCGCTCAACCGGCGCACGATCGCCAGCTGCTGGAAGTCCTTCTCGCCGAACACCGCCATCTCGGGCCGCACCGCCGTGAACAGTTTGGTCACCACGGTGGCGACACCGTCGAAGTGGCCCGGGCGTGAGGCGCCTTCCATCACCCGGGCGAGCGCACCGATCCGCACCGTCGTCTGGAAACCCGCCGGGTACATGACCGCGGCAGTGGGCGCGTAGACCGCGTCGACCCCGTTGTCAGCGCAGACCGCCACGTCGGCGTCGATGGGACGCGGGTAGTGCTCGAAGTCGTCCGGCCGGTCGAACTGGAGCGGATTGACGAAGATCGACACGACGACGCGGTCGGCGACGGTCCTGGCGTGTTCGATGAGCGCGAGATGGCCTCGGTGCAGCGCGCCCATCGTGGGCACGAGGGCGATGGTCTCACCGGCCGGTGCGTCGAGCGCGACCAGGCGGTCATCGCCGACGGGGTCGCGACGGGTCCGGAGTGGCACGTTCATCAAATCCTGACGGTGGGGCAGAGGTCGAGATAGCTCGGCCGGTCGCCGATCGAGGTGGCACTGAGGATCGCGTGGGTGCAGGCAGCGGCGAACACCTCGGCCGCGGCGACGAGCAGGAGGTTCAGCTCGGCGTTGCGGGTCGCGGCGGCGTGGAGTCGCGATGGCGCCGATGTGAGATCGACCTCACCGGTCGCCAGCCCGAAGATCGTGTCGCCGTCGACCATCGAGTGGGCGGGGCGGACGGCCCTGGCCAGGCCGTCGTGCGCGACGGATGCGACCTTGCCGGCCTCGGCCTTGGTCAGTCGAGCCGACGTGGCCACGACGCCGATCGTCGTGTTGAGGCTTGGAGGTCGCGCTGCGTCGAGGACCTCGAGCAGCCCGCGTCGCTCGACCGCCGATCGGTCGTCGAGCGAGTCCGAGCGGCTCCCAGGGAAGTCCGGTGCGGCGATCGATCGGCGAGCCGTTGGCGTTGACGACCGCCAGCGCCCCGACGACCACTTCGACGGCACTGGATCGGTGTGGGAGTTCGTCATCCGGCCGGAGCAGGCGGCACGGTGGTGCTGGCGGTGCCGACGCCGCCCTGCAGACCGCCCGCCGCCGCGCCCGGTCCCGGCGCCGACCGATCCCCACCGGGCCTGGGCACGGCGGGCGTTGGCGACGGCGCGCCGGCCGAAGCCGGCGTCGGGGCGGTGCGCGAAGTTGCCGCCGCGCCCGAGATCGAAGATCACCGCGGCCGGCACGACGGGCACGACGTTGGGCGGGTCGGACCCCGGGGGACCGACGGTGAAGCCGAGGCGGCGTTCCTCGAGCCAGGCCATCACCCCGTCGGCGGCGGCCAAGCCGTAGGCGCTGCCGCCCGTGAGGCAGACGGCGTGGATCTGTTCGATCAGGTTGTGCGGTGCGAGGGCGTCGGTCTCCCGCGTGCCCGGGCCCGCCGCCTCGGACATCGACGCCGGGCGTCGCCCCGTCCGGTGCGAACACCACGGTCGTGCCGGTCTGCCACCCGCGCCCGACGCGTTGATGGTGCCCGACGCGAATCCCCTCGACGTCGGTGATCGACCCGAACGGCAGCAGTCCCGGGGTCGGCGTCATCGCCGCGAGACTAGGTGGCGAGCAGTCGTGCGACGTTCTACGGTGCGCGACGTGCTCGAACGTCCCCGGCAGCCCGACACCGTCCTGCACCGAGTGCGCACGGTCGCCAAGCGCGCGGCCGGCGAGATCGTGCAGGCCGGCTGGGCCGCGGCGATCGAACTCGGAGCGATCGGCCCGCACTCGCGTCGGGCGCGCCGGTTCGGTCGATTCGGCGACGGCAGCGTGATCTGCTTCCCGCCGAACGCCTTGTTCAACGAGCAGTACATCTCGATCGGCGACAACACGATGTTCGGGCCGCAGATGACCCTGTCGGCCGGGATGGTGCCGGGCCAGCAGATGGTGTCGGACATCGGTGATCAGTCGTCGGTGACCGGTGCCTGTTCGGCAAGGGTCAGGCATCGTCGGGCATCTCGAGATCGTGATCGGCGACGACGTGTGGACGGGTCACCACGTGTACATCACCGATCAGAACCACGGGTACGCCGATCTCGATCTGCCCATCTCGCGGCAGGTGATGCCCGAGCGCCCGGTGTCGATCGGGAGCGGTTCGTGGCTCGGCCACGGCACCGTCGTGCTGCCGGGGGCGACGATCGGCCGGCACGTGGTGGTCGGCGCGAACAGCGTGGTCACCGGTGAGTTGCCGGACAACTGCGTGGCCGCCGGCGTCCCGGCCCGCGTCATCAAGAAGACTGCCCTGACCCCGCCGTTGCGATGAGGGAACGGCCCACCCCTCGGGCCGTTCGCTCATCGCAATGAGAGTGGCGGCCGGTCAGAGGACCGAGCCGCGGGGTGGGGCGCAGCTCGGCATCTCGTTGTCGCCGGCGAACGTCTCGATGCGTTCGGTCACCGGCACTCGCTCGACGGCGGTCTCGGTGAACGGTCCGTCCTTGCCCGACGCGAGCATGTCGGCGTACCGGTACCGGTCGGCCAGCAGGATGCGGTAGTCGGCCTCCCATTCGGGGACGATCGCCTGGCCCTTCGCGTCGGTCGGCAGGACGGCGACGACGTCGTCGAGCATCTGCGGACAACAGGTCGGTCGACTCGCGGACGAGGCCGGCGCGGACCACGAGGTCGTTCGACACCTGCGTTTCGAGCGCCCGCAACTCGGGATCGACGGCGGCACAGATCTGTTCGGCACGGGCGGCCCACGCTCGGTCCTCGACCTTGTTGACCGCCGTCTTGGAGGCGAAGAACAGCGCCCAGATCCAGAACAGCGCGAACAGCAGCAGCATCAGGACGAACAACGCCCGGCGGATCGGGTGGACCTTCCATGCCGAGCCGCGGTTCGGCGGCGGGCTCGGCGAGCAGGTCCGACGGCATCGTCACAATCGACGACGCTATGGCGCCGATCGCGCTGGTAGAAACGTCGGGATGGACACGGAGATCACACCGCGACGGCGCCGCCGCGCCCGAACGGGGCCACCTCCGGCGCAACGTCGGTTTCATCGCGTCGCTGATCCGCGTCCACCCGAAGCCGTTCTTCATCGCCGTCGGTGGCGCCGCCGTGTTCGCGATCTGCACGATCGCCTCCAGCTTCGCGATCGGCTGGGTGATCGATCATGTGATCCTGCCGCGCTTCGAGGACGGCAGCGGTGGCGGCCAGCTCCGTGATCGCGGGCATCGCGATGGTGATCGGCATCGGCATCCTCCGTGCGATCGGCGTCGTCGTGCGCCGGTCGCTTTGCCGGGATCGTCCAGTGGCGGGTCGCCCAGACGCTACACGAACGAGGTGGTCGGTCGCTTCGTCAGGCAGCCGCTCAGCTGGCACGCCCGGCGCCCCGACGGCGACCTCGTCCAGCGCGCCGGCGTCGACGCCGAAGGCATCGGTCGCCGTCCTCGGCCCGATCCCGTTCGCCACCTCGACGGTCATCATGATCTTCGTGTCGACGATCTGGCTGTTCTCGATCGACATCGCGCTCGGGGTGGTGGCGATCGTGCTCTTCCCGACGCTGATCATCACGAACGTCATCTACGAACGGCGCCGTGTCGGCGCACTACACGCGGGCGCAGGACCAGCTCGGTGAGTTCTCGGCCGGCGTCCACGAGAGCTTCGAAGGCGTGCAGCTCGTCAAGTCGTATGGCGCCGAGGAACGCGAGACCGATCGGCTCGCCGGCCTCGCCGAGCGGGTGCGGGCTGAGCGGCTCAAGGCCATCCGGATCCGCAGCTGGTTCGAGGGGCTCCTCGACGTGATCCCGTCGCTCGCCAACATCCTGCTCGTGGTGATCGGCGCGGCGCGGATCCGGACGAACGACCTGTCGGTCGGCGAGTTCTCGAGTGCCATCTTCCTCTTCACCCTGCTCGTCCTGCCGCTGCGGCTCATCGGTTACGCGTTGTCGGAACTGCCCCGATCGATCGCCGCCTGGACGCGGGTCCGCACGGTGGCCGAGGAGCCGCTCGAAGCGGACCCGGCCGACTCGATCGCGCTCGCCTCGCCCGGTATCGGTGTCGAACTGCACGGTGTGTCGTACGTGCACCTCGGCGAGGAGTTCCCGGCGCTCGACTCGATCGACCTCGTCGTACCCGCCGGTTCGGTCACGGCGCTGGTCGGCCCGACCGGGTCGGGCAAATCGACGCTGGCAATGCTCGTCGCCGGCCTGATCGCTCCGACCACCGGCCGGGTGCAGCTCGCGCCGGGCAACCGCTCGGTCGTGTTCCAGGAGGCCTTCCTGCTCGGTGGCAGCGTCGCCGACAACGTCAGAATGGGTGGCGAGTTCTCCGACGGTGAGCTGTGGGCGGCGCTCGAGATGGCCGCCGCGTCCGACTTCGTGCGCAAGTTGCCGCACGCCCTCGACACCGTGGTCGGCGAACGTGGCGTCAGCCTGAGCGGCGGCCAGCGCCAGCGACGTCGCACTGGCCCGGGCGCTCGTCCGCACCCCGAGCCTGCTCGTGCTCGACGACACGACGTCGGCACTCGATCCGGCGACCGAGTCGACGGTGCTGAGCAACCTGCGCCACGGGCTCACGGAGACCTCCGTGCTGTTGATCGCCTCGCGTCCGTCGACGATCGCGTTGGCCGACGATGTGATCTACGTCGCCGCCGGCAAGGTCGCTGCGCACGGCACGCACGACGAACTGATGACGTCGGTGCCTGCGTACCGCGAGCTCGTCGAGGCGTTCGAGTCCGACCGTTCCGACGGCATGGCGACGGTGCCCGCCGGCGCGGACGAGCCGTTCGCGACGACCCCGATGTTCGGCGAGGTGTTGTCGTGAGCACGATCGACCCGACCCTCATCGCCCGGGCCGGCACGATTGCGCCGGCGAGCCAGGACTCCGCGGCGCGGATCATCGGCCGCGGGCTCGAGACGGCGCCGATCCTCCGCGAGGGCCTCGGCGTCACATGGCTGTTCGCCGCGGTCGGTGCCGCCGGTCGCGTGGTCGTGCCGATCCTGATCCAGCAGGCGATCGACAAGGGCGTCGACGAGGAAACCGGCGACGTGCAGTTCGACCTGATCCTCAAGATGGCCGTGATCGGAGCGGTCGCCGTGATCGTGTCGGGCTTCTCGCTCCGCCAGGCGTCGCGTGCGCCTCGGCGAGCGCAGCGAGCGAGCCCTCTACGACCTGCGGGCGCGGCTGATCGGCCACATCCATCAGCTGAGCCTGGCGACCCACAACGACGAACGACGCGGCGGACTCGTGTCGCGGGTGACGAGCGACATCGAGGCGTTGGCCCAGTTCTTCCAATGGGGCGGGCTCGCCTGGCTGCTCGACGGCACGCTGATGCTGATCGTCGCCGCCGTGATGCTCGCCTACAGCTGGCAGCTCGCCTGATCGCGTTCGCCGTGTCGATGCCGTTGGCGTTCGTGCTGCGCGCCGTGCAATCGCGATTGGTGCGGGCCTACGACGGGGCGCGCCACGCCAACGGCGACATGCTCGGCGCCATCGCCGAAGTCGTGTCGGGCACGCCCACCGTCCGGGCGTACGACGCCGGTGAGGTGCTCGAACAGCGAGTGCAGGACGCGGTCGAGGTCAAGACGCGGGCGCAGATCCGGGCGTCGCTCATCGGCGCCTTCCTGTTCCCCTCGGGCGAGATCTTCTCCGCGTTCACGATCTCCGCCATCGTGCTCGTGGGCGTGTGGATGGGACCGTCGAGCAGTCTCACGGCGGGCGCGCTGGTCGGCTTCATCTTCCTCACGTACCGGTTCCTCGAGCCGATCGCCGAGTTCACCGAGGTGCTCGACCAGACCCAGAACGCCGTGGCCGGCCTGCGCCGCGTGCTGTCGGTGCTCGACCTCCCGATCGGTCCGCCGCCGCCGGACGACCCGATCGCCGCTGCCCGCCGGCAAGCTGCGCATCGACATCCGCGAGGTGACGTTCTCGTACCCCAGCCGCGACCGGACAGGTTCCGACTCGGCGGTGCTCAAGAACATCGACGTCACGATCCCGGCCGGCCAGCAGGTGGCGATCGTCGGTTCGACCGGCTCGGGCAAGACCACGCTCGGCCGCCTGATCGCCCGCTTCGCCGACCCGACGATCGGCACCATCGAACTCGGCGGCGTGCCGCTCAAACGGGTCGATCGGGCCGAGCTGCGACGGCGGCTCGTCGTGGTGTCGCAGGAGCCGTTCCTCTTCGACGATTCGGTGAGCGCCAACATCGCGCTTCGCGGTCGAACACTCGACACGGGCGCGACGTCGAACGCGTCGTCGACGAGCTCGGCGTGCGGCGACTGGATCGAGTCGTTGTCCGAAGGCCTCGCCACGAGCGTCGGCGAGCGTGGCGATCAGTTGTCAGCGGGCGAACGTCAGCTCGTCGCCCTGTTGCGTGCCGGTCTCGCCGGCCCGGACGTGCTGATCCTCGACGAGGCGACCTCGTCGGTCGATGCGCTGACCGAGGTCCGCGTCGCCCGTGCCCTCGAGCGGCTCGCCGCGTCACGCACCACGATCGCCATCGCCCACCGCCTCTCGACGGCGGCGCGGGCCGACCGCGTGCTCGTGTTCGAGCACGGCCGCCTCGTGCGAGGACGGTCACCACGACGAGCTGATCACGAACGACGGTCCGTACCGCCGCCTGTACGACGCCTGGGTCTCGGCAACGTCGGTCTGAACGCTCAATCGAGATCGAGGCCGAAGGGCAGCGGCCCCGTGACGTCGGTGACGTGGCAGTCCACGTCGTCGAGCAGCACCTTGCGGAACACCTCGAACTCGACCGCCGCGCCGGCGTCGACGTCGTTGACGGCCACTCGTGCCCGTCGGTGCACGTTGTCGGTGCCCGGCCGGGTGAAGCTCACCTGGATGTCGAACGAGGCCACCTGAGTCGAGCGGTTGATGATCGTTCCGGTCATGGTGGCGACCGTCCCGTCGAGTTCGCACGCGGTGACAGTGACCTCGTTCTCGGCGGGGTTGTCGAACGCGGTCGACCGCCCGCAGGACGGCCACCGAAAGCGTCACCCCGACCACGCACAGGGCGACGGCGAGCGACCCTGTGGTGAGTCCGACGATGGCGAAGCCTCGCGCCCGGCTGCTGCGCTGCGATCCGTCGCGTGCTCGACGGAGCGAGACGGCTCCGAACACGATGGCGAGCACGGCGCAGATCGCTCCGAGGGCGACGATGAACGGCAGCCACGAAATGGTGACAGCGATGATGCCGAGGGTCATCGAGGCGACGGCGAGACCCGATCGGGCAGCACCCGCACGAGCGGAGGTTCCGCCCGCCCGGCTCGGATCGATGGGGCCGGGATCGATGCCGAGCGGGTCGACGTAGCGAACGCCGTTCGACGAGACGTCGGCGGTCCAGACCGTCCCGTTGTGGAACCGGAACTCGAACCGTTGCATCGGGTCCGGGTACCAGCCTGGCTGGTACGCCGGATCTGACATGCGGGCAAGCTATCGGGGGTCGGACTCCCGGAACCGTGTGGCCGGAACTGTGTGCCCAGAACTGTGTGCCCAGAACTGTGTGCCCAGAACTGTGTGGTGGGCCGCCGTCGACGGTCCGTACGATCGGGACGATGGAGATCGTGCTCGTGCGCCATGGGGAACCGGAATGGGTTCGCGGCGGACTGAACGTCGTCGACCCACCGCTCACCGACCGGGGAAATGCCCAGGCCGAGCAACTCGCCCAGCTGCTGTCGAAGGAAATGTTCGACGAGGTGCTCGTGTCACCCCTCGTGCGCGCCCGGCAGACGGCCGGACCGCTGCTCGCCCGGCTCGGACGCGACGAGGAGATCGACCCCTGGTTGGAGGAGATCCGCGACCCCAAGTGGCACGGCACACCGGCGGAGAAGGCCGCCGACGCGTACGCCGAGCTGCGCGGCCGACCGGCCGAGGAACGCTGGTCGGGCCTCGACGGCGGCGAGTCGGTGCGCGAGTTCGTGGCCCGCATCCGCAGCGGGGCGGCGGCGTTCCTGGCCGACGCGCGGTGTGGTGCGCAGCGAGGTCGATCTGCCGATCTGGCAGATCGAGGAACCGGGCGCGCGGATCCTGCTCGTCGCTCACGCGGGCACCAACTCCGTCACCATCGGTCATCTGCTCGGCCTGCAGGCGACCCCCTGGGAATGGGATCGCTTCGTGCTCGGCCATGCCTCGATCAGCCGCCTCGAGGCGATGCCGCTGCACGACGGGTACACGTTCTGCTTGTCGAAGCTGAGCGACGTCGAGCACCTGGCGCTCGACGATCGCACGCGGTAGGGGCGCCGATCGCAACGGGGTGACGGGCGACGTCTACCGTCGGACCCATGACCGACCTCGCCGTTGATCCCGATCGTCTCAAGCTCTACTCGTTCAACGTGTTCACGCAGTTGAGCGGCGCAGTGACCGCAGGGATGATCCACCTCGGCGATCGGTTGGGTCTGTACGCCGCCCTGGCGACCGCCGGCGAATCCCTCACCGCCGACGAACTGGCGGCGCGGTGCGACCTCGACGCACGGTGGGTGCGCGAATGGGCCTACAACCAGGTGGCGGCGAAGCTGATCGTCGCCGACGCCGGAAACGCACACGAGGCCGGAGGTGAACGGTTCTCGCTCACACCAGAGGCGGTGGCCGTGCTCGCCTCGCCCGACCACGAGGCGTTCGGCATGGGGATGTTCCACCAATTCCCGCAGACCATGGCCGCTCTCGATGCGATGCCGGAGAGCTTCCGGACGGGACTCGGGCACGACTACGACAGCCACGGACCCGAAGGCGCGGTCGGCATCGAACGGAGCTTCGAACCGTGGAACCGACATCACCTGGTGAGCGATGTACTGCCGGCGCTCGACGGTGTCGTCGAGGCGCTCTCCGCCGGCATCGACGTTGCCGACATCGGCTGCGGCGCCGGGGGAGCGGCGATGATGATGGCCGCCGCGTTCCCGAACAGCCGGTTCGTCGGCTACGACATCTCGCGCTACGCGCTCGACCGGGCTGAGTCCAAACGGATCGACGCCGGCCTCGGCAACGTGCGCTTCGTCGATCCGCGCAACGAACCGATTCCCGACGACGGCCGGTTCGAGTTCGTCACGACGTTCGATTGCATCCACGACATGACCCATCCGCAGCAGATGATGCACACGATCAGGGCGGCGCTCGACGACCACGGCAGTTGGCTGCTCGTCGACATCAAGGCGCGAGACTCGCTCGCCGAGAACGTCGCCAAGAACCCGATGGCGCCGTTGATGTACGGCATCAGCGTGCTCGCCTGCATGTCGTCGGCGATGTCGGAGCCCGACGGAGCCGGTCTCGGGACGCTCGGTCTCCCGGCGAGCCGGGCCGAGGAGATGGCCGCCGCTGCCGGATTCGGGCAGTTCCATCGACTCGACATCGATCACGCGATCAACGCGTTCTACGAGGTGCGGCCGTGACCGCCGGTGCCGGAACATCCGGTGATGTTCCCGACGCCCCGGCCCGGCTCTCGAGCCTGTCCCGATCGATCGTCGGGCACGTCGCGATCGTCACGGGGGCGGCGAGCGGGATGGGCCGGGCGACCGCTCGGCTCTTCGCCGACGAGGGAGCGCGGGTCGTCGTCGCCGACCTTGGGGCGGAGCGGGTCGCCACCGTCGTCGACGAGATCGTCGAGATCCACGGCCCCGATGCGGCGCTCGGCGTCACCTGTGACGTCGCCGATCCCGACGCATTGCACGACCTGGTGGAGCGGACCGCTCGGATGGGCGGGGCGGCTCGACATCGTGATCAACAACGCCGGCATCTCCTTGATCACCTCCGCGTTCCAGGACGAGGGCGAGTTCGAGTCGAACTGGGCGCGCACGCTCGACGTGAACCTCACCGCGCACTCCAGGCTGATCCGCCTCGCGGTGCCGCACATGATCGAGGCGGGTGCCGGGCGCATCGTCAACATCGCGTCGACGGAGGCGATCGTGACGACGGCCGGGCTCGCGGCGTACGCCGCGACGAAGGCGGGCGTCGTCGGGCTGACCAAGAGCATGGCGGTCGAGTTGGGACGCACGGGCATCACGGTGAACTGCATCTGCCCCGGCCCGATCCACACCGGCATGACCGCCGGGATCGATCCGGAGGCGAAGGCCACCTACGCGCGGCGACGGGTACCGCTGCGCCGGTACGGCGACCCCGAGGAAGTCGCCCACATGACGCTCAACCTCTGCCTGCCGAGCGCGTCGTTCGTGAACGGCGTGGCGATCCCCGTCGATGGTGGCATGAGCATCCGCCACACGTGACGGGTCGGCGTTCCCGCTAGCGGGGCTGCCAGCCGTCGTAGATGCCTTCGAGGCCGGTCGGGACGTGGCGCCCGATCGCCAGCTGCTCGAGGATGCCGATTCCCTCATGCTCACCGAGGGCTCCAGACGTCGTCGCCGCGCACGATGGCCTGGATGTGACCGTGTTCGGGGGCGGTCGGATTGGCCACCGGGAGATCCCACCGATCGCCGCCGACGGCCAGTTCGCCCTTCCAGACACCGTGCGCCCACTCGGGATGCCCGTAGCCGATGCCGAGCATCTGGAAGTCGAAGAGCGGTTCGAGCCGTACGGTCGACGGTTCGCCGACCCATGGCACCAGGTCGATCTCGAACGCTTCCGCATATCTGGTGCCGGGCGTCCACGCGATGCGGTAGTCGACCGCCCGCATGGCCTCGGGCAGGGGGCCGTCGCCGCTGTCGACCGGGGCGATGACCGCGGTCTCGTGCCACCGCCTGCCGTCGAACAACTCGTTGACGTCGAAGTGCGTGGAGAACGTCGGGAAGTTGACCGGCGCCCAGAGCCAGAAGAACTGCGGGTCGGCGACCGGTGCACCGGCGGGCCCCCGTTCGCCGACGGGCCGCACACCCCAGGAGCGGTCGCGCGATCCCCACGTCTCACCGGGTTCGAGGTCGGTCAGCTCCCCGTCGATCTCGATCCAGCCCTCCCAGCCGCCGAACTGGGTGAGCCGGGTGTAGTCGAACATCACGCGGACGCCGACCTGGTGGTGGAAGTGCGGTTCCTCGATCGGCGCCGACCGCCGCACGAAGGTGAGCTCGGCGCGGATCCCGTGCTCGGGCGCGTCGACGCTCACCCGCAGGGCGTGCAGCGGCTCGAGCACCTCCACCTTGATGGGTCCGACCTCGTTCGCGTCGGCCCGGTCGGTCGGCGCCCGGCGGGACGCATGGACGTTGATCTGGCGTCCGTCGACGCGGCCACCGTCGATGACGACGCTGAACGCCGCGTCGGCGATGTGCCGGTTCGGGTACAGCCCCATGGCCGCGGCGAAGTACAGGCGCGAATCGCGGCTGTACCCGTTGAAGAAGTACCGGTCGTAGTGGTTGATGTCGGTCGAGGCGGTCTGCGCGATCGGCAGCGACGTCTGGTGGACGGGGAAGTCGTCGAACGAGCTCAGCACCCGGACGAACCTAGCCATATCCTCGACGCAACATGGATCGCACGCATCGCTGGACGCTGAGCCCTCACCGGTTCAGGCAGATCGGAATCGTCACCGCCGCAGGGCTGTGTCTGCTCGTCGTGGCCGGTGGCATCGTCCGGCTGACGGGAAGCGGCCTGGGCTGTGACGACTGGCCGAACTGCAACGCGCAGTCGTTCGTCGACGTGTCGAGCGAACACACGGCGATCGAACAGGTCAACCGCCTGCTGAGTGGGTTCATCGGTATCCCGACGCTGGCGATGGCGATCGGGTCGTTCCGGGTCCGACCTCGCCGCCGTGGCCTCGTCGGACCGTCGCTCGGCGTGCTGGCGACCGTGCTCGGCAACGGGGTCGTCGGGGGCATCGCCGTGCGCACCGAACTGCACCCGGCGCTCGTCCAATCGCACTTCCTGCTCGCGATGGGCTCGATCACGTTCGCCGTCGTCGCGGTACCGACGCGCCGGTGACGTACCGGCACCGGCCCCGGCTCCGGTGGCCGTCCGGCGGACCGCCTGGCTGCTCGGCGCGCTCACGTTGGCCGCGCTCGTCACCGGCACCGTCGTCACTGGCACCGGTCCGCACGCCGGCGACGAGGACGTACGGCGATGGGGGTTCGACATCTCGACGGTCGCCCGCATTCACAGCGTCGGCGGTGCTGGCAGCGGTCGCCTCGGGCCTCGGGTTGGTGTTGCTGTTGCGCCGGCGGGCGTCGCAACGTGACCGGGTCGGCTCGCTGTTGTCCACGTGGATGTTCGTGGCGATCCTCCAGGGCGGCATCGGCTATCTCCAGTACTTCAACGGTGTGCCGGAGATGCTCGTGGGCGCGCACATCGCCGGCGCCACTGCCCTGTGGGTGGTGACCGTGATGCTCGTCGGATCGATCGTGTCGCACGTTGCCGGCGGCGACCTCGATGGAACCGGCGATCCGTGACCGCGGTGTTCGTGGAATTGCCGCGAGCATTCCCGGGACCGCCTAAAGTACGTCGCCAATGTCACAGCAGAGAGGTGGGCGACGGTCCCTGTTCTTGATCGTGTGCGCTTTCGCTGTCGCCACACTTGCCCCGGGGTTGTTCGACCTCGGGGGTGGTGCGGTCTCGGCGCAGTCCGGTGAAGCGGTCCAAACGACGCTGCTGGCGACACCTGATGACGACACGGCCGAGAAGATCCCGGTCGAGGGTGCCGAGATCGTGGTGTACGAGGCGGTGGTCGAGAACCGCGTCATCGAGTCGGTCGGCGAGGAGGTCGGCCGCGGCACCTCCGACGAGACCGGTTTCGTGTTGGTCGCCCTTCCCGGTCCCGGGACATACGCCGTGGAGCTGCAGGTCGACACGCTGCCCGAAGGCGTCGAGCTGGTGCGTGCCGACCGGCAACAGCTGCCGATCGAGGCGCGCGCCGGCGAGACCAGCCGGGTGCTGTTCAACCTCGCCGAGGGCGGTGCCGCTTCGGCCGCCCGGGGCAAGGAGAGCGACAGTTTGCTCACTCGTGGCATTCGACTGCTGTACGAAGGGATCATCTTCGGACTGATCATCGGCATGTGCGCGATCGGGTTCTCGCTGATCTACGGCACGACGGGCCTCGTCAACTTCGCGCAGTCGGAGCTGATCGTGTTCGGGGCGCTCGCCGCCTTCTTCTTCAACTCGATCCTCGGTCTCAACCTGATCATCGCGGGCCTGCTCGCGCTGTTCTTCGGCGGCCTCGGGAGTGCCGCGCTCGATCTCGGGTTGTGGCGACCGTTGCGCAAGCGCGGCACCGGTCTCACCGCGATGATGATCATCTCGATCGGCCTCGCGCTCTTCCTGCGCTTCTTGTTCCTGTTCCTGTTCGGCGAGCGCTCCCGCCCGTACGAGCAGTACGCCGTGCAGACCGAAACCCTGTTCTCGGCCGGTCCGATCGATGTGCTGCCGAAGGAACTGCTCGATCATCGTCGTGTGCACGACGATGCTCGTCGGCACCGCGGTGGCCCTGCGGGTGACGAAGCTCGGCAAGGCGATGCGGGCGGTGGCCGACAGCAACGACCTCGCCGCGTCGACCGGCATCGACGTCGATCGGGTCATCACGTCGGTCTGGTTCGTGGGTGGTGGTCTCGTCACCGTCGGTGCGGTGTTCTTCGGGCTGAACAGCCAGATCAACTGGCTGATGGGACAGCAGCTGCTGCTCCTCGTCTTCGCCGCCGTGACGCTCGGCGGGCTCGGCACCGACTACGGCGCGATGGCCGGCAGCCTCGTGATCGGCATCTTCACGTTCATCGCGACGCTGGTCGTCGCTCCGGAGTTGAAGAACGTCGGAGCGCTGCTGGCGATGATCGCGATCCTGTTGATCAGACCTCAGGGCATCTTCGGACGATCGGAACGCATCGGTTAGCTGTGGACTGGAATTCGATCATCTCCAACGCGTTGCGGTCCGGAGTCTCGCAGCAGGCGATCATCTTCGCCCTGGCGGCCATCGGCCTCAACCTGCACTTCGGCTACACCGGCCTGCTCAACTTCGGCCAGATCGCGTTCATGGCGGCCGGTGCCTACGGCGTCGGCATCACGACCGACACCCTCGGCGCCCCGTTGTGGGTCGGCATCATCGTCGGTCTCGCGGCCGGCGTGCTGCTCGGCCTGATTCTCGGCGTTCCGACGCTGCGCCTGCGCGCCGACTACCTCGCCATCGTGACCATCGCGGTCGGTGAGATCATCCGCCTGATCGTGCGCGCGGCCACCCTCAGCGACATCACGGGTGGGTCGAACGGCATCAACGGCTTCGCCAACAGCTTCCAGGACTGGAACCCGCTCGACAACGCGGGGACCTACGGATTCCGGCTGTTCGACCGCATCAACCTCGAGTTCAGCGGCGCCGACGTCTGGGAGCTCGCCGTCGGCTGGAGCCTGGTGCTGCTGTCGGTCCTGCTCATGTGGAAACTCGTCAACTGTCCGTGGGGCCGAGTGCTCAAGTCGATCCGCGAGGACGAGGACGCCGCCACCGCGCTCGGCAAGAACGTGTTCCGGTTCAAGATGCAGTCGCTGATCCTCGGCGGCACGTTCGGAACCGTGGCGGGCATCTTCTACGCCATGCAGCAGAACTCGGTACAGCCCGACAACTACGCCACGCAGCAGACGTTCTTCGCGCTGACCGCGGCGATCCTCGGCGGGCTGGCGCGGGTGTGGGGGCCGGTGCTCGGTTCGATGCTGTTCTGGGTGATCCTGTCGTTCGGCGAGAACATCCTGATCGAGCTGATCGACAACGACATCATGCCCGACTCGATCATGCAGCGGTCCCAGGTCGGCCCCGTGCGGTTCATGGTGGTCGGTCTGACGCTGATGCTCTTGATGATCTTCCGACCACAGGGGATCCTGGGTGACAAGAGAGAGATCGCGATCGATGTCCGAAAATGACGGCGCGCCGCTAACGGGTCCCGAGGCCGAGTTGGGCCGGACGTCCGGTGGCGGCGGCGCGGGCGGTCTCAAGCAGGACTGGCCCAATCCGGCGATCGGGATGTTCGACCAGGTCGACAACCTTCCCGGTGTCGCCAAACCCGACGCCATCCTGGTGGCCGACAGTGTCGCCCGCTCGTTCGGGGGCCTGCGCGCGGTCGCGGTCGACCACATGGAGATCCAGCGTGGCGCGATCACCGCGTTGATCGGCCCGAACGGTGCGGGAAAGACCACGTTCTTCAACCTGCTGACGAACTTCGACTCGCCCGACGAGGGCCGCGTCCTCTTCGACGGTGAGGACACCACGGGAGTCCGTTCGCACGAACTGGCCGCGCGGGGAATGGTGCGCACGTTCCAGCTCACCAAGGTGCTGGCCAAGATGTCGGTGCTCGACAACATGATGCTGGCCGCCCAACTGCAGTCGGGCGAGTCGATGTTGCGTGGGTTGCTCAACGGATGGAAGCGCGCAGGAGGCCGAGATCAAACGGCGCTCGCTCGAGGTGCTCGACGAGTTCAACATGACCCACATGCAGGACGAGTTCGCCGGGGCGCTGTCGGGCGGCCAGCGCAAGCTGCTCGAGATGGCGCGGGCCATGATGGCGAAGCCGCGGATGATCATGCTCGACGAGCCGATGGCGGGCGTCAACCCGGCGCTCACGCAGTCACTGCTCGGCCACGTGAAGCGCCTGCGCTCCGAGGGCATCACCGTCTTGTTCGTCGAGCACGACATGGACGTCGTGCAGGACATCTCCGACTGGGTTGTCGTGATGGCGGAGGGCCTGGTGATCGCCGAGGGCCCGCCTCGCTCGATCGGAGAGAACGCGGCGGTCGTCGACGCCTACCTTGGTTCGTCGCACGCCGCCTTCACCGAGGAGATCCGCGAAGTCGGTCGAGCAGGAGCACGATCCCGACCATGTTCAAGAATCTGGCCACGTCCAAGAACCTGGCGGGGAACCGGAGGCGACCGATGGCTGAGCTCTTGATCCATGTCGACAACGTGATCGCCGGGTACGTCCCGGGCGTGAACATCCTCAACGGCGCCAACCTCGAGTTGACGCAGGGCGAACTGATCGGCGTCATCGGGCCGAACGGAGCCGGGAAATCGACGATGCTCAAGGCGTTGTTCGGGCTGATCAAGGTGACCGAGGGAGTCGTCTGGTATCGAGGCGAGGATGTCACCGGGAAGAAGGCGAACTTCCTCGTCGCGCGCGGGATCGGCTACGTCCCACAGATCAACAACGTCTTCCCGTCGTTGACGGTCCGCGAGAACCTCGAGATGGGCGGCTACCTGCGCAAGTCGGGTGTGTCGGCGATGATCGACACGGTCGTTGGCATCTTCCCCCGGTTGGGTGAGCGGATCGACCAGCGTGCCGGCTCGCTGTCGGGCGGTGAACGCCAGATGTTGGCGATGGGCCGGGCCCTCATGATGGAACCGTCGGTGCTCCTGCTCGACGAGCCGAGCGCCGGCCTCTCCCCGGTGCTGCAGGACCAGGTGTTCGATCGCGTCAAGCAGGTCAATTCGACCGGCGTCTCGATCATCATGGTCGAACAGAACGCGGCGCGCTGTCTGTCGATCTGCGACCGCGGTTACGTCCTCGACCAGGGACGCAACGCCTACACGGGCACCGGCGAGGAGCTGCTGCACGACCCGAAGGTGATCGAGCTCTACCTCGGCACGCTTGCCAAGGCCCGCTGACGGCCGGCACTCGCTCGCTGGTTCCCGGCGCGTTCGCGGATGCTAGAACGTGCCCATGATCTCCGTGCACATCCTCTATCCCAAGACCGACGACTCCACCTTCGACATGGAGTACTACAACTCCAAGCACATGCCGATGTTCGCCTCGGCGCTCGGCGAAGGCTGTCAGAGCTGGGGTGCTTCGACGGCGAAATCCGGCCCGTACGCCGCCATCGGCTGGGCGATCGTCGACAGCCAGGCGACGCTCGACGCGGCCTTGGCCAACCATGGTGCCGAGATCATGGCCGACGTGGCGAACTACACGAACGTCGCGCCCGAACTGGTCGTCGGCGACATCGCCTGACGCGTCCCGCGCTCCCGGTCGTGAGGACCTCGGTCTGGTCGAGTTCGCTCGGCGTGATCGCCATCGTCGCCGCGGTCGCGTCGTGCAGCAGCGACGGCACGACCGAGACGTCGACTCCGGTCTCGAGCGACGATGAGGCCGCCACCGGCTCGTCCACTGACGTGGCGTTCGCGCTCGCGACATGCGACGCGCTCCGCGGCTTCGACAACGGCCTCGTCGACATCGTCAACGACTCGGTCGCCGGGATCTTGTCGATTCCGGCCGACGAGCGGCCGCAGCAGCTCGTTGCCGGAATCGCCGAGGCGAGCGACGCGGTCGACGCCTGGGAAGCCCGGATCGACTCGCTCGACCTTCCGGAGCTGTCGGAGACCGACGAGTTGCGCCGGCAACTGCACCAGGGCGCCGCCGACTGCGCGCGCCGAACTCGACAGCCAGTCGGCCGCGTGGGCCGACCTGCCGGCGGAGATCCCCGACGACGATGTGCAGGGCGAGGTCGGCATCTGGTTCAACACGATCGAGAAGGTCATGTCGGTGTCCGAGCCCGAGATCTTCACGTTCGAGCGGTCCGAGTTCAAGCAGGCCTTCCTCGACGAACCGCATTGCCGCAACGTGATCCAGCAGTTCGTCAACGACTGAGGTGTCGCGAACCGGCGAGCGGGACGCGAAACGGGGGCCGCCCGTGGGCGGCCCCCGTCTCCGGACGTCCGTTCAGGTCTGAGTGATCAGATCTGGGCGAAACGGAATTCGGTCGCGACGCCAGCCTCGACCTTGTTCTCCGCATCGTACGTGAGGATCTTGAAGCTCGCCTCGGTCGGTTCCCCTTCGGGACCGAACGTCTGCGGGCCCGAAGGACCGTCGTAGTCGATGTCGGTGCCGGCATCGATCAGGGCGATGCAATCGGCAAAGGTGGTGCACTTCTCGCCGTCACGGGTGACGCCGTTGATCTCAGCTGCGATGGCAGCAGGATCGTCGGTGCCGGCGATCGCCGCGGCGAGTGCCACGATGACCACCGCGTCGTAGGTCTCCGGGCCGTAGCTGAAGTCGATGAGATCCGGATCGACGGTCAGGAGGCGCTCCTGGAAGTCGTCGGTGATCTCAGCGGCGGGCAGCGTGCCCCGGATGCCTTCCATCGAACCGGCGGGCATCTGCTCGCCGAGTGCGTTTCCGACGTTGCCGTCGACCAGGTAGATCTTCTTGCCCGAGTCCGGCGTGTACCCGGCCTCGAACAGCGACGTGAGGATCTTCGAGGTCTCCTCGAAGCCGATGATCACGAGCGCTTCGGGATCACCCGACACGGCGCGGTCGACCTCGGCCGAGAACTCGGCGGCCTGCGGGTCGTACGTGAACTCGTCGACGATCTCGCCGCCCTGGTCCGCGAACGGCTCGGTCGAGTACTGGAGCAGGCCTTCACCGTACGGGTCCTGCAACGCCATGAAGCTGGCGGTGGTGACGCCCTCTTCGATCATGAGATCGGCGAGCACGCGTCCCTGCAGCACGTCGGACGGAGCGGTACGGAAGTACAGGTCGTCGTCGGCGTAGTCGGTGAAGTCCGGCGACGTGTTCGCCGGGCTGAAGTGGATCTTGCAGTTCTCGATGAGCTTGTCGATGAACGTGAACGACACGCCAGACGACGCGGCGCCGATGAACGCGTCGTCGCCGGCGGCGAGCTGGCGGTCGACGGTCTGGTTGGCGATGTCGGTCGAGGTGTCGCCCGAGTCGCCTTGGTCGAGAGCGACGTCCTGACCGAGCACTCCGCCGGCCTCGTTGATCTCCTGGACGGCGAGTTCGGCACCGGCGAACTCGGGCGGTCCGAGGAACGCCAGGCTGCCGGTCTCGGGGAGGACGGTCGCGATGTTCAGCGTTCCGTCGCTCTCACCGGTGCACGTCGGGGCCGCCTGCACCGTTTCGCCCTCGGCCGCAGCCTCGGTGCCGGTCGGCGCGTCGGTGCCTTCCGTCGCTTCGGTGCCTGCCGGTGCCTCGGTGCCTTCCGTCGCCTCGGTGCCTGCCGGTGCTTCGGTGCCTTCCGGGGCCGCGCTGTCGGCGGTCGCCTCGGTGTCGGCTGTTGCGCTGTCGGACGCGTCGTCGTCACTACCGCAGGCAGCGGCAGTGAAGGACAGCGCGACCAGCAGTGCACCAACGCGCATCACGCGTGATTTCTGCATAGTTGTGGGTTCTCCCCCTTGTTGGGGCGCCGGCGGGATGCCGGTGCTCATAAGGTCTGACAAGTGTACGCCTCGTCGGGCGCATCTGCCAGGCACTACCGTTTCGGCCGCGTGAACCGCGCCGAACACAATTTCCGTTCCACCGCCCGACGACATCCAAGGGGTCCGCTGTGACCGAAGTGCTCTACGACGTGGCCGACCACGTCGCCACCATCACCCTCAACGCTCCCGAGCGGATGAACACGATCTCGGGCGTCATGCTGCAGGAGATTTCGGCCCGGTTGCTCGAGGCGGATCGCGATCCGGCGGCGCGGTGCATCGTGCTCACCGGTGAGGGGCGCGCCTTCTGTGCCGGTCTCGATCTCCAGGCGCAGATGGCCGGCCCGAAGGGTGGGTTGGGGAACCTCGGTGGACCGCAGTCGTTCACCGGTGAGTTCGAGCTGCGCGACGCGCCGCCGATCGTCCTGCACAACATCGACACACCGACCGTGTGTGCGCTGAACGGTGGAGCCGCCGGCTACGGCCTCGATCTGGCGCTCGGCTGCGACATCCGTATCGCGGCCGAAAGCGCCAAGCTCAACCCTGGTTTCGCCAAGCGGGGCATCCTCCCGGAGAGCGGTGGAACATGGCTGCTGCCGCGGATCGTCGGATATGCCAAGGCCGCGGAGATCGCGTTCACCGGGCGGACACTCACGGCGGACGAGGCCCTCGAACTCGGTCTGGTCAACCAGGTCGTCGCTGCCGGGGAGCTGGCGAAGCGGGCCGGTGAAATGGCCGCCGAGATCGCCGCCAACGCCCCGTTGGCCGTCCGGGCGATCAAGCGCATGATGCGCGCCGCCGAGACCGAGACGTTCGAGCAGAACGTGCATCACGTGTTCCTCCAGCTGCTGCCCCTGCTCCGGACCGACGACTTCACCGAGGGCGTCACGGCGTTCATGGAGAAGCGGACGCCCGAGTTCACCGGGCGCTGACCGCACCGTGCCGCCGGAGTCCCGAGCGCCGGTGGGGTCTCGAGTACCGGCCGATCCCGTCGGCCTGCTCGACGGGCTGGCCACCACGCGGGCGATCCGCCGCTACACCGCCGACCCGATCCCGGACGCCGATCTCGCCGAGATCCTGCGTCACGCCGGGTACGCACCATCGGGTTCGAACCGCCAACCGTTCCGGTTCCTCGTGCTGCGCGACGGTCCGAACGCACGGCGCGCCCGCGCCCTTCTCGGCAACTCGTTCCGGTCGGGTTGGGAGGCCAAGCGACGTCATGACGGCTATCGACCGTCACCCTTCGCCGACTCGATGCAGGCGTTCGTCGACGGCTTCGAGGACGTCCCGGTGATCGTGCTCGTGTGCCTCGACCGGTATCGGGCGCCATCGCCCTACGAGGGCGCCTCGGTCTACCCGGCCTGCCAGAACCTGCTCCTCGCGGCGCGGGCGCTCGGGTACGGCGGGGCGCTCACGATGTGGCACCTCGACGTCGAAGCCGAGCTCCGCGAGCTCCTGTCGATTCCGCCGTCCGCCGCGCTGTCGGCCTGCATCACGCTCGGTGTGCCGGCCGGACACCACGGCCCGTTGCGGCGCAAGCCGGTCGGTGACGTCACCTTCGACGACGCCTGGGGTCAGGCGCCGACGTGGGTCTAACGTCCGCACCATGACCCTCGTCGCGGGCGTCGATTCGTCGACCCAGTCCACCAAGATCGAGATCCGCGATCTCGCGACCGGCCGCGTCGTCGGCGCTCGGATCGGCGCCGCATCCGGCAGTCACCCCACCGGTGAGCGAGCAGCCGCCCGAGTCGTGGTGGGCCGCCTTCGAGGCCGCCCTCGCGATGGCCGAGCAGCAGGCGGCCGCGGCGGTCGCCGGAGACGCCACGATCGCGGCGATCGGCGTGGGTGGCCAGCAGCACGGCATGGTCGCGCTCGACGCCGACGATCGGTCGGTCCATCCCGCGAAGCTCTGGAACGACACCGAATCGGCTCCCGACGCCGACTGGTTGATCAAGCAGTTCGGTGGTGGCGACGCCGGGCGGGCCGCCTGGGTGGCCGCGGTGGGCAGCGTGCCGGTGGCCTCACTCACCGTGACGAAGCTGTCCTGGTTGCACCGTTCGCATCCGGACGCATGGGCGCGCATCGCCCACATCGTCCTGCCGCACGACTACGTCACGTTCAAGATGACCGGCCGGTTCACGACCGATCGTGGCGACGCTTCCGGCACGGGCTACTGGTCGCCGGCGACGGGGGCCTACGTCGACGAAGTCCTCGCGTTGATCGACGCGGGATCGCGACTGGAACGGGGTCCTCCCCGCGGTCGTCGGACCGTACGAACAGGTCGGCACGTACCGTGGCGGCCGTCGTCGCACCGGGCACCGGCGACAACATGGCGGCGGCGCTCGGTGTCGGTCTGCGCACCGGTGACGCCGTGATTTCGGCCGGCACGTCGGGCACTGCCTACGCCGTCTCGCCCGCGGCCGCGTCCGATCCCTCCGGCGAAGTGGCCGGATTTGCCGACGCCACCGGACAGTTCCTCCCACTGGTCTGCACGCTGAACGCGGCCAAGGTCATCGATGCCGTCACCCGGCTGCTCGGGGTGGACCACGACGAATTCGACCGATTGGCGCTCGCCGCGGACGGCGCCTCGGCCCCCACCCTGCTGCCGTACTTCGACGGCGAACGCACTCCGAACCGACCGACGGCCACCGGCGTGATCAGTGGGCTGCGCACCGACGTGTCACGCGAGGCCTTCGCCCGCGCCGCGGTCGACGGCGTGGCCTGCGGGCTCGTCGATGCGTTCGACGCCCTGCGGTGCCACGCCGCGGTCGACGGCCGGATCGTGCTGGTCGGCGGGTTGGCCCGCAGCGTCGCCTTCCGCCGCGTCCTCGCCGGTCTCGTCGACCTGCCGATCGTGGTGAGCGACGCCGAGCAGGCCGTGGCCACCGGCGCTGCCGTGCAGGCGGCGGCGGTGCTCGAACAGGTCGACGCGGCCACGATCCAGGAGCGCTGGGGGCTCGGCGGGGGAACGCCGATCGAGGACGGACTCGATCCCGGTGACCTGCGCGATCGCTACGCCGCGCTCCGCGGATCGTCCGATGGCGCGTGACGACGACGACCTGCGTGCGCTCGGACTCGGCCCGGACGCCGACGCCGACGACGTCCGGGCCGCCCGCCGTCGACTGGCACGGCAGGTCCATCCGGACGCCGGCGGCGACAACGCCGCCATGGCGTCGATCAACGCCGCGGCGGCGCGGGCGCTGCACGCGCTCGAGGGGCCGAGCGACGACGTCGACAACGCCGAACCTCCCGTTGACGACACCGGCGGAACGATCGACGACGCGGCGGTCGGGTCGGTGCCGCAATACGACATTCCCTCGTTCACGGTGGAGGCGCTGCCGGTCGAGACGTTCGAGGCGATGCTCGTTGCCGCCGGTTGGCTCGGCGAGGTGATCGACGACGACCCGCCGTACCGCCTCGACGTGCACATGACCGATCCGTTCGAGTGTTGGTGCCGATTCGACGTGGTGCCCGACGCGGGCGCCTCGACCGTGAGCTTGACGGTCGCGGCGTGGGCCGAGTCGCCGGTCGCTCCGGTCGAACGGGTCCGTGACGTGTGGGTCGACGTGCTGAACCGTCTCGACTGGACGGCGCTCAGCGACGCGGCGCCGCCGCCTTGACGAGACGGTCGCGGATCGCGTGGCCGAGCCCCGCCGCGGGTGGGAGCACGGCGATCACGCACGACGCGGCGTCGTCGTCGGCCGCACGCAACGACGAGTAGAGCGTCCTGGCGTACTCGGCGATGTCGTCGGTCAAGTCGAGCACGACGGAACCGGGGCGGGCGAGCGACTCGGCGTCGGCTTGCGCACGGGTGTCGACGAGGAGCACCGGACAGCTCGGTGCGTAGTGCGATTCGAGCATGCCGCTCGCCCGGGACGGGCCCGAGGCGTCGGCGAGGTCGCGTCCGAGCAGTGCCTCGACCTGTTCCTTCGGTACCCCACCCGCCCGCAGGATCTGCGGCGGGTCGATGCAGAAGTCGACGATCGTGCTCTCCACGCCGATCGGGCAGGCCCCACCGTCGAGGATCACGTCGAGGTCGGGATCGAGCCGGTCGCCCAGGTCGGCGATCACGTGCGCCGCCGTCGTCGGGCTGACACTGCCGAACCGGTTCGCCGACGGCGCGGCGAGTGGACGGGTGCGGCTGATCAGTTCGAGGGTGAGCGGGTGCGCCGGGACCCGCAGCCCGACCGAGGTACGACCGCCGGTGACGTCGGCGAGCACGAGATCGGAGCGGGGGAGCAGGACGGTGAGCGGGCCAGGCCAGGCGAGCGCGACGAGCGCTCGGGCGGCGGGCGGTACGTCGCGCGTCCAGTCGTCGAGCTGGGTGCCGTCGGCGAGGTGGACGATCAGCGGATGCCCCGCCGGGCGACCCTTGATGGCGAAGATCCGGCGGACGGCGGCCGGGTTCGTCGCGTCGGCGGCGAGCCCGTACACCGTCTCGGTCGGGATCGCGACCAGACCGCCGCGTTCGATCGCCGCGACTGCGCGGTCGACGTCGGTGCGTCGGGGTGAGCACCGTCAGATCGCGTCGAGGAACTCGAGCGCGGCGTCGAAGAACCCGAACGAGTCGGGCGTGGCGAAGTGGTCGACGTTGCGCAGCGTCAGGCAGCGGCCGTTCGGGAACGCCGCGGCGAGCTCGTCGCCCGGGTGGGCGAAGTCGCGGTCGCCGACGACCACGAGCACGTCGCACGTGACGGCGGCGAGGTCCGCCTTGCTCGGTGGTGGCGTCGGTGGCCGGCTCATGATGGCGCTCAGGGCCTGGAGATCGTTGCCCGGTTGCTGGGCGTACTGGACGAACAGGCGCACCACGTTGTCGAGTTCCGCCGGATCCTCGCCGGCCGCGACCTGTTGGAGCCCGGCGGCGATCACGTCCGATCGTGACCGGTCGGGGTCGAGCACGTTGGCGCCCACCCCGGCCAGCACGAGACGGTTGAACCGCCCGGGCTGGGCCATCGCCAGCCGCAGCAGCGTCATCGCACCGAGCGAGAAGCCGATCGCGTCGACGGGACGGTCGGGGAGTACGTCGACGATCCGGGTGGTCAGGTCGTCGTACGCGTCGGGATCGTGCGGCTTCGGGGCATCGCCGTGGCCGAGCAGGTCGACGCCGATCACCTCGAGGCCGGCGTCGTCGAGCAATGCGGTGAACCCGTTGCGCTGCCAGGTCGACTCGAACGAGCCTCCCCAACCGTGGACGAGGACGACGGGAGGCGCTGAACTGGTCATCGAGCCGACAGGCTAGGCCGTAGCCTGTCGTCGCCCGAACGGGGCGCACGAAGGCGAAAACGATTCCGACGATCAAGCAACCGATGAGAAGATTGCGACCAGCACGATGAGACTCCTCCATCCCGACGTCGGCTACGACCTCACCTACAGCGACGTGTTCATGGTGCCGAGCCTGTCCGACGTCCCGTCACGGATGAACGTCGACCTCACCACGCCTGACGGCGTCGGCACGACGATCCCCCTGGTGGTGTCCAACATGACCGCGGTCGCGGGTCGGCGCATGGCCGAGACCGTCGCCCGCCGTGGCGGGATCGCCATCCTGCCCCAGGACATCCCGGTCGACGTGGTGGGCCGCGTCATCGAATACGTGAAGGGCTGCCACACGGTCTTCGAGACACCGATCACGCTGGCGCCCGACGCCACGATCGGCGACGCACTGTCGCTGATCCACAAGCGGGCGCACGGCGTGGTCGTCGTCGTCGAAGACGGCCGCCCGGTCGGATTGTTCACCGAGAAGGACGCCGAGGGCGTCGATCGGTTCGCCCAGCTCGGCAACGTGATGGCCACCAACCTGCACCGTCTGGCCCCCGATGTCGATCCGGCCGCGGCATTCGAGCAACTCGGCGAGAAGCGACTGCGGGTAGCCCCCATCCTCGACGACGACGGCCGGTTGATCGGCGTGATCACCCGCAAGGGCGCACTGCGCTCGACGATCTACCGACCGGCCGTGGACGCCAGCGGACGGCTGCTGATCGGCGCCGCGGTCGGGATCAACGGCGATCCTGCCCTTCGGGCCAAGGCGTTGGTCGCCTTCGGCGCTGACGTGCTCGTCATCGACACCGCGCACGGGCACCAGACCCGCACGCTCGGTGCGATCGAGAGCGTCCGCGCCGCGCTGCCCGACGTGAAGATCGTCGCCGGCAATGTCGTCACCGCCGAGGGCACGCGTCAGCTGATCGAAGCGGGTGCCGACATCGTCAAGGTGGGCGTCGGCCCGGGCGCGATGTGCACGACCCGGATGATGACCGGCGTCGGTCGGCCGCAGTTCTCGGCGGTGGTGGAGTGCGCCGACGAGGCGACGCGGCTCGGTCGGCACATCTGGGCCGACGGGGGCGTTCGGTTCCCGCGCGACGTCGCGCTGGCACTGGCGGGCGGCGCGGCGAGCGTGATGTTCGGGTCGTGGTTGGCGGGCACGTACGAGTCGGCGGCCGACACGCTGCGCGATCCCGAGGGGCGGCTCTACAAGGAGAGCTTCGGGATGGCGTCGAACCGTGCGGTGAAGGACCGGACCCGCACCGACGACGGATTCGCGCGGGCCCGCAAGGAACTGTTCGAGGAGGGCATCAGCACGTCGCGGATGTATCTCGATCCGGACCGTCCGAGCGTCGAGGACATCATCGACCAGATCGTCGCCGGGCTGCGATCGTCGTGCACGTACGCCGGTGCCGCGACCGTCGCCGAGTTCCACGAGCGGGCGGTCGTCGGCGTGCAGAGCACCGCCGGGTACGAGGAAGGTCGTCCGCTCGGGGTGTCCTGGTGACGCCGCAGCTGCCGCGCACCCAGCCTGTCCAGAACGTGCCGGTCGTGATCGCGATCGACGGCCCCGCCGGAGCCGGCAAGAGCACGGTCGGCCGCGCGCTCGCCGATCGGCTCGGCCTCGAGTACCTCGACACCGGCGCGATGTACCGGGCGGTCACGTTCGCCGCCCTCCGGCGCGGGCTCGACCCGTCCGACGCGGACGATGTCGCCGAGGTGTCCGAGGGGCTCGACCTCGTGGTCGACGACGACGGGGTGACGCGTCGACGGCATCGACGCCACGGTCGAGATCCGTGGGCGGGAGGTCACCTCCGCCGTCAGCGCGGTCGCCGCCAACAGCCGCGTGCGCGCCGAACTGGTCCGCCGCCAGCGGGAGTGGGTGGCCGAGCGTGGGGGAGGGGTCGTCGAAGGACGCGACATCGGTTCGGTCGTGTTCCCGGACGCCGCACTGAAGCTGTACATCACCGCGACACCACGCGTGCGCGCCGAGCGGAGGGTCGCCGAGATCGGCGGGCACGTCGACGAGGTCGAGGCGTCGATCATCGAGCGCGACCGGAAGGACTCGACGCGCACCGACAGCCCGCTGCACGCCACATCCGACGCGGTGATCGTCGACACGAGTGGCCTGACGATCGACGAAGTGGTCGAGCACCTGCTGGCGATGGTGCCGTGAGCGGCGCCGACGCCCGTTGGGCCGGTGATTCCCGTTGGGACCACTTCATCTACACGGTGTTCCGGATTCGTCATCTGCGGCATCACACGCATCCTGACCCGGGTGACGATCGAGGGACAGGAGAACCTGCCGACCTCAGGGGCCTACATCCTGGCCCCGGTGCATCGCAGCTATGTCGACACCCCGATCACCGCCTGTGTGACGCGTCGCCGGATCCGGTTCATGGGCAAGCAGGAGGTGTGGGAGAACAAGCGGGCCGGCTGGCTCGCCTCGACGCTCGGTGCGTTCCCGGTCGCCCGTGGCAAAGCAGATCGCGAAGCGCTCAAGCGATGCATCACGGCGCTCGAGGGTGGCGAGCCGTTGGTCCTGTTCCCCGAGGGTGAGCGCAAGGACGGACCGATCGTGCAACCGTTGTTCGACGGTGCGTCCTACGTGGCCGCCCGGGCCGGCGTGCCGATCGTGCCGATCGGCATCGGCGGGTCGGCCCGGGTGATGCCGCGCCACGCCAAGATGATCCACCCGTCCAAGGTGCACGTGATCATCGGCGCACCGATCCACGTCGAGCGCCTGCGATCCGGCCGGGTCGCCCGTGGCCTCCATCGCCGCGGTCACCGCCGAACTCTCGTCCGAACTCCAACGCCTCTTCACCGAAGCCGAAACCCGCGCCACCACCTGATCATCCTTGCGATGAGCGAGCGGCCCACCCCTCGGTCCGTTCGCTCATGGCAACGGCTTCGGTCCCGCCGGCGATGAGCGAGCGGTCCACCCCTCGGTCCGTTCGCTCATCGCAAGGCTGGTGTCGGTCGGTTTTCCGATGGCGCCATCTCGTCGCCCACTCGTCCGTGACCGAGGAGTTCGGAACGGAGGAGACGATGGCACGACTGACGCGGGAGGCGCACCGGCTCTTCGCCACCCAGCACGGTGTCGCAGGGGTTGACCAGCTGGTTGCCGCCGGGCTCAGCCCTCGGCAGATCAAGCGGCTCGAGGCCGACGGCTCGTTGATCAGTGTGCTGCGGGGCGCCTATCGGACGCCGAGCGTGGAACTCGACGAGCTCGGGCGCTGCGCGGCGGTCTGCCTGGCTCGACCGGCCGTGACCGTCGCCGGCCCCACCGCTGGCCGCATGTGGGAGTACCGGCGAATCCCTCGGGACCGACGGGTCCACGTCATCGGCCCACCGGCCAGTCAACCGGCGATCGCACCGTGGGTCGTGACCTATCGAACCGCCGCGATCCGCGACGATGATGTCATCACTCGTGGCGACGGCATTCGGGTCACCACTCGAGCCCGGACCGCGTTCGATCTCTCCCGCCACTTGACGCCGCGCGACCTGCGGTCCGTGATCGAACAGGCGATGCACGATGGCGGGTGCACGGCGCAGGACATGCTCGACGTGGCGAGCGAGTGGCTGTCGCCGCGCCGACCGTGGGCATCGACGTTCGTCCGGCTCGTGGAGGGCAGGCTGACGGGTGGTGCGGCCGAATCACATCCGGAAGTGCGTGTCGGAGAGGCGCTCGAGCGTCGCGGGCGTTCATGGTCTCGTCCGCCAGTTCGCAGTCGACATTCCGCCCTACGGCCAGGCACGGTTCGACCTCGCCGTGCCAAGGCTGCATTGGGCCATCGAGATCGACGTGCATCCGACGCACGCAGGAGACGGCGGGCCGAGCCGCTGACCGACGACGTGACGATGCCGCGGCGGCGCTCGGATGGTCGGTCAGCCGGATGAGCGCACACGATTACACGACCGCGTTCGATCGGTCGATCGCCACGCTCCTCGATCGATACCACATGCTCGAGTCATCGCGCCCCCAGCCGTTCGAACGGGCCGGTTGAGGCCAACCGATCCTTGCGATGAGCGAACGGCCCACCCCCGGTCCGTTCGCTCATCGCAAGGAAGGGCTCAGGTCAGGAAGTGGGTGAGGGCGGTGGCGAGGTGGACGGGGTCGTCGGCGCCGCACAGTTCGCGGGCCGAGTGCATCGACAGCTGCGGCACCCCGACGTCGACCGTGGCGATGCCGAGCCGGGTCGAGGTGATCGGTCCGATCGTCGAACCGCACGGCATGTTGTTGCGCGACACGAACACCTGCCACGGGACGTTCGGCGCGTTCGCACGCCTGCTGGAACAGGGCCGCCGTCGCCGCCGACGTGGCGTACCGCTGGTTCGAGTTGACCTTGATCGCCGGGCCGCCGTTGGCGACCGGGCGATGGCCCGGCTCGTGACGCTCCGGGTAGTTGGGATGCACCGCGTGGGCGTTGTCGGACGACACGCATGCCGATTGCGACAGTGCCCGCAGGCGGTCGGCCGCGCCGCCACCGAGCGCCTCGACCATCCGTTCGATCACGTGATCGAGGAACGGGCCGGCCGCGCCGGTGCGGCTCGACGACCCGACCTCCTCGTGATCGTTCAGGACGATCATGGCGATGTGCCCGGTCGGCGCGCTGGCGGCGAGGCTGCTGGCGGCCGCCCAGCACGACACCTGGTTGTCGAGGCGCCCGGACGCGAGCAGCGACCGGTCGGCGCCGAGCAGCGACGCGCCCTGTACGTCGTACAGCGACAGCTCCCACCACGTGGGCGCCGTATCGAGCCCGGCGCGCTCGCCGATCCACGCGGCGAACTCGCCGATCCCCGGCGACCCGACGCCCCACACCGGGGTGAGATGTTGCTGCGCGTCGAGCACGAGCCCGTTGGCGTTGACCTCGCGGTCGAGGTGCACGGCGAGCTGGGGCACCCGGGCCACCGCCTCGGCGACGTTGACGAGGACATTCGATCCGTCGGCGGCCGTCACGCGGCCGGCGATGCCGAGGTCACGGTCGAGCCAGGAGTTGTTGAGGATGCCGCCGTACACCTCGACACCCAGTTGTTTCCAGCCGAGGACTCCGCTGTCGGGTCGCGGCTTCACCCGCAGGCACGGCGAGTCGGTGTGGGCTCCCACGATGCGCAGTGGCAGGCCGGGCTCGATCGGTCCGTCGGGAAGGCGCCAGGCGATCAGGTGCCGCGTCGCGGACGACGTACCCGGCACTCGGCAGTTCGGTCCAGTCGTCGGCCTCGTCGATACGGACGAAACCGGGCAACCGTTCGATCGTCGACTCGACCGCGTGCCAGGGCGACGGAGACGAGTCGAGGAAGTCGATCAGATCGCCGACGGCGATACCGGCGAGGGGTTGGTCGCTCACTGCGATGCCTGCTGGAACACGCCCATCGGCAGGCCGGTGCCGCGCAGATGGCTCGTCTCGTTGATGGTGACGATCGAACGTTCACCGCTCGATGCCCCGGCGACCCGGTTGATCGATGTGTAGTTCGGATAGAAGAAGCCGCGGGTGCCGGCCGGAAGGCCGAGGATGTGGCCGAGGTACAGATTGATCACCCCGCCGTGGCAGGCGGCGGCGATCCGCTCGCCCGGATGGCGGACGATGATCGACTCGATGGCTTCGATGGTTCGTCGGCGGAACGTCTCCTCGTCCTCGTCGGAGTCCCAGTGACCGTCGATCAGCGCCTGCCAGCGGGGGTCGTTCGCCGCCTTCAATTCCTCGATGGGGATGTACTCGGGGCTGTTCTGATCCCACTCGGCGAGCCCGGGCTCGGTTCGGACCTCGAGGCCCTGACCAGCGGCGACGGGGCGTGCGGTCTCCTGGGCGCGGGTCAAGGGGCTGGAGTACACGGCATCGATGCGTTCGGATGAGAGATACTGAGCGAGATGAGCGGCCTGACGATGTCCCGATTCGGAGAGTTCGGGGTCGGCAATGCCGGCTTCGAGCTCTCGCCTGATCGGCAGGGCGTGTCTGATCAGCAGCAGTTCCACTGTGGGATAGACAAGCAGATATGAGCCGGCGCACGAAGATCGTGGCCACGCTCGGGCCGGCCTGCGACGGCCCGGACGTCCTCCGTGGGTTGATCGATGCGGGTGTCGACGTCATCCGGCTCAACCTCAGCCACGGAGCGGTGGACGAACACCTCGCCCGGCTGGCGCGGGTGCGCACCGTCGCGGCCGAGGCCGGCCGAGCGGTCGCCGTGCTCGCCGACCTGCCCGGCCCGAAGATCCGCACCGGGCACTTCCCGGACGGCGGCGTGGAACTCGTGGGCGGGAGCCTGCTCGTGCTCCGGCCCGGCCACGGCCCGAGCGATGCGGGCCTGATCCAGATCCCGTACGAGACGCTGCTGCACGATCTGTCGGTCGGCAGCCGCGTGCAACTCGGTGACGGAGCGATCTCGATGACCGTGGTCGAACTCGACGAGCGTGGCGCGCGGGCGAGGATCGAGACGGGTGGACACGCCAACGGCCAGCCCGGGGTCCACCTGTCGTCGGAGACACTCCGCCTCACGACGCCGACCGCTGAGGATCTCGAACTCGCCGAACAGATGGCGGTGGCTGGTGTGGAGTACATCGCGGTGTCGTTCGTTCGCAAGGGCAGTGACGTCGACGAGGTGCGCGCCGTCGTCGGCACCCGCGCCCAGTTGGTCGCCAAGATCGAGACGCACACGGCGATCACGAACCTCACCGAGGTCGTCGCCGCGTCCGACGCAGTGATGGTCGCGCGGGGCGACCTCGGCATCGACTGCCCGATCGAGGACGTGCCGCACCTCCAGAAGCGGGTCGTGCGGCACTGCGTCGAGTTGGGGGTGCCAGTGATCACCGCGACGCAGATGCTCGAATCGATGATCTCCGCGCCGTCGCCGACGCGGGCCGAGGTCAGCGACATCGCCAACGCGGTGTTCGACGGCACCGATGCCGTGATGCTGTCCGGGGAGACGGCGATCGGTCGTGACCCCGTCGGCGTGGTGCTCACCATGGGCCGCGTCGCCGAGCGTGCCGAGAGCGAGGCGAGCTATCGCCAGTGGGCATCCCGCCTCGGCCGCGAGCAGCGACGTCACGATCATGCGTCGATGTCGGCCGTCGACCGGATCACCGGCGCGGCGACGCACGCGGCCTGGCAGGCATCCACCGATACCGGCGCCTCGGCGATCCTGTGCTGCACCCGGTCCGGCCGCACCGCCCGGGCGATGGCCCGGTTCCGACCCGAGGCTCGCATGATCGGGTTGTCACCGGACCCGTCGATCGTCCGCTCGATGGCGCTCATCTGGGGCGTCGATCCTCTCGAGGTCGACACGTACGCATCGACCGACGAGATGGTCTGGTTCGCCGTGGAGACCGCGCTCGACCATGCCCTCATCGCCCACGGCGACACGGTGCTCGTCCTGGCGGGAGCACCCCAGGCGGGACGCCGCCACCGGCCGGACGGGGACGACGCGGCCACCCCGGAACGCGTCGATCCGGTCGCCGGTGCGGCCACCGACGTGCTGCGGATCGTGCACGTCGATTGATGACGATCTGGTCCGAGGCCAGTGGGCCGATCGACGCTCCGCCGATCGTGCTCGTCCACGGGGCGATGGACCGGTCGGCCGGTCTCCTCCGCCTCAGCCGCCGGTTGTCCGATCGGTTCCGGGTGATCCGCTACGACCGCCGCGGGTACGGACGATCGACCGGCGCCGGCCCACCGTTCACGATCGACGCGCACATCGAGGATCTCGCCGCGCTGGTGGAGCACACGACGGGGGGCGACGGCGTGTGCCTCGCGTTCGGTCACAGTCTGGGGGGCAACGTGGCGCTCGGGCTGGCGCAGCGCCGGCCGGAACTCGTCGAACGAGTCGCGATCTACGAGACCCCGATGTCGTGGATGCCCTGGTGGCCCGAGCAGACCGCCGGTGGGACCGCGCTCGGTGCATCCGATCCGGCCGATGCGGCGGAGGCATTCATGCGCCGGCTGGTCGGCGACGAGAAGTGGGAGCGGCTCCCGCCGTCGTCCCGCTCCGCACGGCGGGCCGAAGGCGCGGCGATGGTCGGCGAGTTGGCCGACCTCCGCGCCAACGCGCCCTGGGACGGTGACCGGATCACGCAGCCCGTACTCGCCCTGTGCGGTGAGCGGGCCCACGACCATCACCGAACTGCCTTCGAGGCGCTCCCCGCCCTGCTGCCCGGCTGCCGCCTCGCCGAGATCGCCGACGCCGGCCACTTCGGGCCCAACACGCACGCGGATGCAGTGGCGGCCGCGCTCGCCGCCTTCATCGGGAGTGACGTCATCGGGAGTGACCCGACGTTCAGTGCGCCGAGCGCGCTGGCGCCGACTGAGGAGGTAGCACGACGAGTGATCCCGCGGCCGCGCATGTCGACAACACCGCGCTCCCGGCGATCCCGAACGCTCCGTAGAGCACCCCGCTGACGATGACGCCGCCGCCCCGGGCGAGCGTCCCGACGGCATTGCTGATGGCGAGCGTCGCACCGCGCGCCTCCGGCATGGCTTCGCTGGTGAGCGACAACGACGTGACGAACGCGAACTCGAAGCCGAGAAGGAACACGAGGAGCCCTGCGACGCCGACCACCAACCGGTCGCCGGCGATGCTGATGACGCCGACTCCGACAAGGAGGGTGCAGATCCCGGCGAGCGTGCTGCGCACCTTGCCGAGCCGGTCGGCGAACGCGGCGATGCTCGTGCTCGCGGTGAGTTCGACGGCGCCGAATCCCATCGCCACCACGCCGATGCCGCTCGTCGAGACGTCGAAGGAGTCACTGAGCCAGCTTCCGGAGATCACGAACACCGAGATGCCGGCGAGCGCGAGCAGTGCCGACCCGCTCACGACGAGCCACGCCCGCACGGTCATCGAGGGCCGGCGGCGGAGATCGCTGAGGGCGCCGTCCGGGTGGAGGTCGGCGTCGCTCGCGGTGGACCGTGGCGCCGACGACGGGAGCACGAGGGCGACGACGAAAGCAGCGATCAACGAACCACCGCCAGTGCGACGAACGGGCCGCGCCAGCCGAACCGGTTGATGAGCAGGGCGACGGCCGGAGCGCCGAGGAGCATCGCCAGCGCCCACGAGACCTCGAAGATGCCGATCGCCCGCGCCCGCCATCGATAGACGACCCGGTGACTGATCCAGGCGTGGCCGGCGACGGTGTAGTTGCGACACCCACCACGAGGATCACGAAGGCCACGGCGAACGACACGATCGATCCGGTCAGGGCGATGAGGGACGACATCGTCACGAGGCCCAGCGAGGCGACCATGACGGCCGCTCGCGGCCGCGATCGAGATGGTCGCCGACGGCCAACGTCGACAGGCCCGCGAACTCGCTGGCGCCGAGGATCGTGGTGAGCTGCGTGGTCGTGGCGCCGAACGCGGCCTCCAGCGTCGGCAGGAACGGCGGGATCCATCGCAACGCCGTGTTCGCCACGGCCTTCGCGCCGGTGATGCTGACGAGCGTCGATCGCTCGACACCCATGTCGGCAGCCGGCCGGCGGGCGGGTATCCAGCAGGGTCGGCGTCCGGCCGTGACGTCACGGGATCGGGACGTCGATGCCGAAGAACGTGCACGACGTGTCGAGTGCCGCAACATCGGTCGCCACGTCGTTCGGCACGGTCGTGTCGACCGGCGCGGTCGGATCGGTCGCGCCGGTGACGATCTCGATGTTCGCCTGGACCTTCGAGGCGCAGTCCTGCAATGCCTCGCGCTGCGACCAGGCGGCGTACCCGAGGAGCAGGAGCAGCAACGCGACGAGCACCTTCTGCACGATCGACTTGAAGATCCAGATCGCCGCCACGGCGCCGATCACGCACGCCACGGCCGCGAGCAGCGCGACGTTCTTCGCCTGATCGAAGTCGAGGTCGAGTCCGAGCACGGCCGCACCCTAACGGGATGGGCTGGTCCGAGATGGCCTGGTCCGGCGCCCGTCCGCGACCTGCTGGGTACGATGCCGGTCGTGAGCGACCAGCCGATCCACATGTCACACGGGTTGCCGAGCACGGTCCTGCCACCGCCGTCGGCCAGCGATGCCGACGCCCTGGCGGCGGCCCTGGCGACGGTCGAGGAGGAACGGCGAGCCGCGGTGGCCGCGGTCGCGGCCCGGTCGCCCCGGTTCCTCGACGCCTGGGCGGAGCTCGGCGATCTCGGACGCGACACGATCGAGCGGTACGCCTGCTACCGGGTCGGCTACCACCGGGGCCTCGACGCACTCCGCGCGAACGGGTGGCGGGGGAGCGGCTACGTGCGCTGGGCCGAGCCGACCAACCGGGGTTTCCTCCGGGCGCTCCGCGGTCTCGGTGACATGGCGGCGGCGATCGGCGAGCACGACGAGGCCGAGCGTTGTCAGGTCTTCCTGCTGCAACTCGACCCGTCGGGCATCCCTGAACGCTGACGTCGTGCGTCTGGCGGGAGCCGTGTTGAGCGGCGGCGCGAGCTCGCGGATGGGACGCGACAAGGCGTTGGTCGTGGTCGACGGTGTCGCGATGGGTGCCCGGATGGTCAGCACGCTCCGCCTCGCGGGGTGTGATCCGGTCGTGTTCGTCGGCGGTGATCCGGACCTGCTCGACCCCCTCGGAGCCGACGTCGTCGCCGACATGGCTCCGGGCGAGGGTCCGTTGGGAGGCGTCGTCACCGCGCTCGATCTCTTTGCTCACACCGCCGACTGCGTGGTCGTCGTGTCGTGCGACATGCCGTTTCTCACCGCCGCCGATCTCGGCCCCCTCGTCGCTCGTGCCGCCGTGGCGGGCGTCGACGTCGTCGTGGGGCGCTCGAGCCGACCGCAGCCACTGTGCGCGGTCTGGTCGACGGGCGCGGCCGACCGGGTCCGAGCCGCGTTCGATCGCGGCACGCGGTCGATCCTCGGCGTGCTCGACGAACTCGACACCGAGGACGTCCGGGTGTCGATGCAGGCGGTCCGCAACATCAACACGCTGGACGATCTCGATCAGTAGCCTGGCACCGTGCCATATGGAGAGATCACCGTCGAGGACCTGGCCGCGCTCGGCCCCGAGGTGCGAATCGTCGACGTCCGTGAGCCCGATGAGTGGTCCACCTCCCACATTCCGTGGGCGGTGCACGTGCCGTTGGCCACCGTGCCCGACCAGCTCGCCGCTTTCGACGGGGTGCCGACCTACGTGATCTGCAAGGCGGGTGGACGCAGCGCCCGCGCCTGTGAGTTCGCTGCTGCCAGCGAGCTCGAGGTGGTCAACGTTGTCGGCGGGATGCTCGCCTGGGAGCAGGCCGGCTTCGATGTCATCGAAGGACACAATGACGGCTGACGTGGGCGTCGACCCCGTCGAATCCTGCAGCGCATGAGCTCCAACCCGCATCCCGAGCGGATCGCGTACCGCTGGATCGACCGCCAGGACGAACTCGATCAGCTGGTCGACACGCTGCTCGCCTGTCCCCGCTACGCACTCGACACCGAGTTCCACCGCGAACGCACGTACTTCCCGAAGCTGGCGCTGGTCCAGTTCGCTTGGCTCGACGAGTCGCTCGGCCAGCAGGTGGCGCTCGTCGATCCGTTGTCGGTCGACGTGCATGCACTCGCGCCGTTGCTGACGTCCGACGTGCTCTGCGTGATCCACGCCGCACAGCAGGACCTCGACGTCCTGACCCATTCGGCTGGGGCGATCCCGGCGCGGATGTTCGACACGCAGATCGCCGCCGGCTTCGCCGGTTACGGAACGCCATCGCTGGTGTCGCTGCTCCAGGGCGAGATCGGGGTGTCGCCGCCCAAGGGCGACCGGCTCACCGACTGGCTCCGCCGGCCGTTGTCCGACGACCAGATGCAGTACGCCGCGGTCGACGTCGAGTTCCTGCTCGAAGTGCACGACCTGCTGGCTGCCAAGCTCGCCGTGGCCGGCCGTACCGCATGGGTCGACGAAGCGTGCGAGGAACTCCGCACGAAGCCGGTGAGTGGGGCCGCGCCCGACGAGGCGTGGCTCCGGTTGAAGGACTCCCGCACCTTGCGGCCCAGTGCCCGCGGGGTCGCCCGTTCGCTTGCCGCCTGGCGGGAACGGCGGGCGATGCGCGTCGACATCCCGGTGCGCCAGGTGCTACCCGACCTCGCCGTGCTCGGGATCGCCCAACGCGCTCCGGGCTCGCTGCGTGAGTTGAGCCAGTCGCGTGGTGTCGACGACCGGCACGCCAAAGGTGCCATCGCCGAGGAGATCCTGGCGGCGGTGCGCGAGGGCAAGGAGGCGCCGCCTCCTCCCGTGCCGGCGACGGCCGACGACCTCGAACGCACCCTGCGCCCGGCGGTGGCGCTGATCTCGGCATGGGTCAGCCAACTCGCCCGCGATGAACAGGTCGACACGGCATTGCTCGCCACTCGGGCCGACCTCGTGGCGTTCCTGCGCGGTGACGACGATGCCCGGCTCGGCAAGGGTTGGCGCGCCGAACTGCTCGGCGACGGTATTCGACGGCTGGTCTCCGGCGAGGCCGGACTGACGTTCGACGGCCAGGGTCGCCTCCGCCTCATCCCCGTCGCCGGGTGAGGACGTCGCGAGACGTCGTGAGATCGTCGTTTGCCGCTCCACCCGTCGTTTGCGTCAGAATATTTGAGGACCAGTCCTCGGAAATCCCGACGCAAACGAGTTTGGGGTGTCGGAGGGTCCGTGGCATCCGTGTAATCCCGGGGTGGACCGGTACAATTCGTCGTCAATGTCAGATTTCTAGTGTGGGAGCCCTGTCGTGAAGAAGGGTCGTCATCGCCGTTTCGAAGAGGCGAGAAAACTGAAGCAGTCGGGTCCTGGGGCGTTCGATCTCGGGTTCGGTGACCGCTCGGTGCCAGTGGAGTCCGAGGATGACGAATATGCCGCGCTCGCGGAGAAATACGGCGTCACCTTCGACGACGACGACGAGACCCCCGACGACTGATCACCCCGCCTGATCGCGACGCCTGACCACGACGCCTGACCACGACGCCTGATCAGGGTGACGGTTGTCGCCGCACGGGGTGGGGCAACGGCACCCAGCCCGGACGTTCCAGCAGCTCGACCATCTGGTCGTACACCCGCGCGCCGACGAGTTCAATGATGTCGTCCTTGGCGCTGACGTACAGCGGTTCGGCGCCGACGAACGCGTCGGGCGTGTCGGTGCACCACCAACCGAAGTCGGCTCCGCCCTCCCCCCAATCGCGCCGCTTCCACTCGCGCAGCCGCGAGGTGAGGTGGCCTGACTCGTCGGTCGAATGCTCCAGCCGGATCGGGACCTGCCAGCACACGGACGGCTTCCAGTCGAGCGGCCGCTCGCCGGCTTCCAGCGCGGCGATGTGCAGTGCGCAGCCGGCGCCTCCCGCGAATCCGGGCCGGTTGAGGAAGATGCAGGCCTCGGCGCCGTCGTGTTCGACGAGGCGGGTGAGCGTCGTGGGGTTGCCGTCAGCGTCGGGGTCACCCGGCTGCAGGTATCCCTTCTTCCTGCTCGTGCCCTGCTTCGTGAAGGCGCGGGAGTGGAACTGCATCTGGCGTGGTCGGAGGCGAGCCACATGGGCGGCGAGGTTCTTCCGGTCGTCGTCGTCCACAAGATGGGCGCCGAAGCTGCAGCACCCGAGGCCGAGTTCCGGCGCCGGCTCGTCGAGGATCCCCTGGCAGCCGCAGCCGAAGATGCACGTGTAGTTCGACCGCAGATAGGTGGCGTCGAAGACCCAGGTGCGTTGCTCGTCGACCTCGTCGAAGCTGATCCACTCGTGGATGTCGGGAGGAGTCGCCACGGCGGGCGAACCTAGTGGGTCAGGCGGGTCCGAGCGAGGTGTTCGTGGACCGAGCGGATCGCGCTCGAGCCCTCGCCGACCGCCGCGGCGACGCGCTTCATCGAGCCGTGGCGGACGTCGCCGACGGCAAACACACCCGGCTGCGACGTCTCGTACGGGAGCAGTTCGACGCCGGTGCAGGCGACCGTGGTGACGTCGCGATCCGTCACGACGAACCCGTGGTCGTCGAGTTCGACCACCGTGGCGAGCCAATCCGTGAACGGCGCGGCGCCGATGAAGGAGAACATTCCGAAGCACGGCACGTGCCGTCGGGTCGTGCCCGCCCCCTTCCCGCCGGCGCCGCCATTCGATTCGATCGTGATGTCGGTCAACGAGCGCTCGCCGTGCAGTTCCACGACCTGCGTGCGGGACAGTACGGCGATGTTCGGGGCGGCCTCGATCCGGTCGATCAGGTAGTTCGACATCGATGCGGCGAGGTCGTCGCCGCGGATCACGATCGTCACGTTGCTGCCACCTTGCGCCAGGTAGATGGCCGCCTGGCCGGCCGAGTTCCCGCCGCCGACCACGGTGACGGGCTGACCGGCGCAGACCCGCGCTTCCAGATCAGTCGCCGCGTAGTACACGCCGGCGCCTTCGAACTCGGCGAGACGGTCGAGCGGCAGCTGGCGGTACTGGACGCCGGTGGCGATCACCACGGCGCGGCAGGGAATGTCGATGCCGTCGCCGAGGGTCACGGCGAAGCCGTCGCCGGCCAGGTGGAGCCCGACGACGGTGCACGGTGCGTTGATCGTCGCTCCGAGTCGAGTGGCCTGCAGGGCTCCCTGCTCGACGAGTTCGCCGCCCGACACCCCGGCGGGGAAGCCGAAGAAGTTCTCGATGCGCGAACTCGTTCCTGCCTGGCCGCCCGACCCGACGGCGTCGAGGACGAGCGTGTCGAGGCCCTCGGACGCTCCGTACACCGCCGCGGCGAGGCCACCCGGGCCGGATCCGACCACCACCACGTCGTAGACCTTGCCGGCGACGGCCCGATACGTGACGCCCAGGTGCTCGGCGAGGACGCCGACACTCGGATTCCGCAACACGGCCGTCGGCGTGATCACCACCGGCGTGTCCCGCGGCGGAGCTCGAGGCTCGTCGAGCAGGACGTCGATGTCGTCGATGCCAGCGTCGTCGAGATCGATGAACGTGTGGGCGAGGCGGCGACGACGGGCGAACGAGCGCAGCGCCAACGCGGACGCCGAGTAGCGCGAGCCGATGATGCGGATCGCCGTGTCGTCGGCACCGCCGCGGAGCACCTCGCGTCGTGCCACGAACGCCGCGAACAGGATGTCGGACAGGTCGGTCTCGGCAGCCATGAGGCGGCGCAACGCCGCCGGGTCGATCCGGATCACCACCGAGTCGCGATCAGCACGTGCCGCCAGCGTCGTCCGTTCACCGGTGAGGATGCTCAATTCGCCGAGGAACCGTCCCGTTCCGTGCGTGGTGACGACGCGTTCGGCGCCGTTGGCCGCTCGGTCGTGGGCCAGGATCGAGAAGCTGCCGTCGACGACCACCACGAGGTCGTACGACAGCTGGCCCTCGACGAAGGCGTATTCACCGGCCACGATGGTCGATTCGGTGCCGTAGCGCCGAGCGATGTCGATCATCTCGTCGGACAGCGTCGGGAAGGCCTGGTCGTTGCTCACTGGTGTTCGGTCGGTCGGGTCAGTGGTGGGCGGGGCTGGGCACGTCGGTGTCGAGTTCGAAGGCGATCTCGTCGACGTAACACCACAGCCACTCCTCGCCGGGCTCGAAGCTCTGGACGATCGGGTGCGAGGTCGATCGGAAGTGGGCCGTCGCGTGGCGGTTCGGCGAGCTGTCGCAGCACCCGATGTGTCCGCAGGACGTGCAGCGCCGCAGGTGCAGCCAGTGCGATCCGATGGCCAGGCAGTCCTCGCATCCGTCGCTGTTGGCGCCGTCGACGGTGACCGTGTCGAGATGGGAACAGTCGTCGCTCATCGGCGAGACGATACGGCGTCGTCGCGGCGTGCGCCGGCTGGAACGCCCGCTGAACGGACGGACCGCCGTCGGTAGGCTCGATCGGGATATGACGAGCACGGATTCGCCGACCAACCCTTCGCTGGGCACGATGAAGTCGATGAGCGCGGACGAACTCCGTGACTCGTTCCGGGATTTCTTCACGGCCAAGGGCCACACGCCTGTGCCGTCGGCGAGTCTCATCCCGCACGATCCGACCGTGCTGTTCAACGTCGCCGGCATGGTGCCGTTCAAGTCGTACTTCGTCGGCGACGAGCAGCCGCCGTACAAGCGGGCCGTCAGCTCGCAGAAGTGCGCCCGCGCCGGTGGCAAGCACAACGACCTCGACGACGTCGGCCGCACCAAGCGCCACCTCGTGTTCTTCGAGATGCTCGGCAACTTCAGCTTCGGTGACTACTTCAAGGAATCGGCCATTCCGTGGAGCTGGGACCTCGTCACCGGCGATCCGTCGAGCGGTGGCTGGGGCTTCGATGGCGACCGGATCTGGGTGACCGTCCACGAGTCCGACGACGAGGCCGAGGCCATCTGGCACGAGATCGTCGGCGTGCCGATGGAACGCATCCAGCGGCTCGGTGACAAGGACAACTACTGGCAGATGGGCGACACCGGGCCGTGCGGGCCGTGCAGCGAACTGCACATCGACCGCGGCCCGGCGTTCGGACCCGAGGGTGGTCCGCTCGGCGACCCGGCCGGCGACCGCTTCATGGAGTTCTGGAACCTGGTGTTCATGCAATTCGACCAGGCCGCCGACGGCACCAGGACGCCGCTGCCGAAGCCGTCGATCGACACCGGAGCCGGGTTGGAGCGCATCCTCGCCCTCGTCCAGGGCGTCGACTCGGTGTGGGAGACCGACCTGATGCAGCCGCTCCTCGACGAAGCGTGCTCGATCACCGGCAAGTCGTACATCGTCGGCGACTACGACGACCGCGACAGCTTCGCCATGCGCGTGCTCGCCGAGCATGCCCGCTCGTCGGCGATGCTCGTGAACGACGGCGTGTTCCCGTCGAACGAGGCGCGCGGCTACGTGCTGCGGCGCATCATCCGTCGCGCCGTGCGCTACGCGTACCTGCTCGGCACGGAGAAGTTGGTGATGCCGCGCCTGGTCGAGGTGGCCACCGACCTGATGGGCAACGCCTATCCCGACGTGGTCAAGAACCGCGACTTCATCGTCAACGTCATCGGCAAGGAGGAGGAGCGGTTCCGCCAGACACTGAAGAACGGGCTGTCGATCCTCGACGGCGAACTGGAGAACGGTGCGGGCATCGACGGCGGCGAGCTGTCCGGCTCGACGGCCTTCCTCCTGCACGACACGTACGGGTTCCCCCTCGAACTCACCCAGGAGATCGCCGGCGAGCGCGGCGTGGCGGTCGACCAGGCGGGGTTCGACGCCGACATGACGGCCCAACGGGACCGGGCGAAGGCGGCTCACAAGGGCGCGGCCGACGCCTCGACGCTCGACGTCTACCGGGACGTGATGGAGCAGTTCGGCACGACCGAGTTCGTCGGGTACTCGGCGAACACCGCCGACAGCCGGGTGCTCGCCGTGATCGAGTCCGGGAACGACGCTGGGATCGAGTCTGGGAACGAGTCCGGCCCGCAGGGTTCGGCCACCGTCGAGATCTTCCTGGAGCGCACCCCGTTCTACGCCGAGTCGGGCGGTCAGATCGGCGACACCGGCACCATCACGACCGAGACGGGCCGCGCCGAGGTGCTCGACACCACGTACGCACTGCCCAACCTGCGCCGCCACGTCGCCCGCATCACCGAGGGCACGATCACGACGGGCCAGATCGCCACGGCGTCGATCGACGTCGCCCGCCGCGACGCCATCCGGCGCAACCACACCGGCACCCACCTCTTGCACCACGCGCTCCGAGAAGTATTGGGCGACCACGTCAAGCAGGCCGGCTCGATGGTCGGCCCGGACCGTCTGCGGTTCGACTTCTCGCACTACGAGGCCGTCAGCACCGAGCAGATCGCCGAGATCGAGCGGCTGGCGAACGCCGAGACGCTGCGCAACACGCCGACGCGCATCTTCGAGACGACCAAGGACGAGGCCGAGGCGCTTGGCGCGATCGCCTTCTTCGGCGACAAGTACGGCGACATCGTGCGCGTGCTCGAGGCGGGTTCGTCGATCGAGTTGTGCGGCGGCACCCACGTCAAGGCCACCGGCGACATCGGCACGATCAAGATCGTCAACGAGTCGTCGATCGGCTCCAACCTCCGGCGCATCGAAGCGATCACCGGTGAGGCCAGCGTGGCCCTGCTCCAGCGTGACGAGGCGTTGATCGCCGACACGGCCCGGCTCGTCGGCGCCCCGGCCGACGATCTCCTCGACGGTGTGCAGCGGCGCCTCGACGAGATCAGGTCGCTCAACGACGAGATCAAATCACTGCGCGGGCAACTCGCCGTTGGGCGAGCGTCCGAACTTGCAGCGATCGCCAACGACGGCGTCGTCATCACCCAGGTCGACGGTCTCACGCCGGGCGACCTGCGTGACCTCGCCGTCGCCGTGCGCCAGCAGCCAGGGATGCGCGTCGTCGTGATCGGCGGAGAGACCACCACCGGCGGCGTCGCGCTCGTCGCCGCGGTCGCCCCCGGCAGCACGCGTCCCGCGTCGGCGCTGATCCAGGATGCGGCCCGCGCCGTCGGCGGCGGTGGCGGAGGCAAGGGTGACATCGCCACGGCCGGCGGCAAGGACCCGAGCGGCATCCCCGAGGCGCTGCGGCTCGCCGCCATCGCCGCGGCCGACCATTCGTGAGCCCAACAACGCACCAGACGGCCGCGCGCCAGGGGGTCGGGTCCGGACGCGCGCCGGGCGTCCGCGCCCTCGGCGTCGATCTCGGCTCGAAGCGCATCGGCATCGCGGTCAGCGACATGTCGGGCACGATCGCGTCGCCGCTCACCACCGTCCACCGGTCGAAGTCGAAGCGCCACGACCACACCGAGATCGCCCGGCTCGTGCGCGACCAGGAGGCCGAGGTGGTGGTGGTCGGGTTGCCGTTGTCGCTCGACGGCACGATGGGCCCGGCGGCGAAGGCTGCCTCGACCGAGGCCGGTCACCTCGCTAGCGTGGTCGGCGTGCCGGTGGAGATGTATGACGAGCGGTTCACCACGGTGACCGCCGAACGCGGCATGCTCGAGGCCGGCCTCAACGCCCCCGCCCGCCGCAAGGTGGTCGACAAGGTCGCCGCTGCCGTGATCCTGCAGGCCTGGCTCGACCATCGCAGCTCGACCTGGCGCAGCGCGACCCGGGCCGACTCCGCCTTGTCTGACCTGGGCAGGCCCGACTCGAGTGGAACGACGTGAAGCAGGAACTCGATCCTCTGCTGCCCGAGGCGCAGGTCGATCCCGACGCGCACCCGGCGCTCGACTGGCCGACCGACCCGTGGGACGCGACCGATCAGACGGGCACGGTCGAGCGCCTTCGCCGGCAGACGCGTCCGCTGAAGTGGATCGTGTACACGGCGATGGTGCTCGGCATCGTCATGGTCATGATCGCCGGAGCCGTCGGCTGGTGGTACCTCGGCAAGATGAATCCGGCCGGTGTCGCCGGTGACGTGCAGAGCTTCACCGTCGCCGAGACCGACGACGTCGATTCGATCGCCCAACGTCTCTACGACCAGGGGCTGATCAGCGACGTCGGCGTGTTCGAGTGGTACGTCGAACGCAATGGCGGTCTCGAGATCATCCCCGGCTACTACGAGATCCGGCCCGACGATCACATGGGCAACGTGCTCGGACGCCTGCGGACGCCACCGGGACAGACGTACACCAAGGTCACTTTCCCCGAGGGTTTCACCGTCGCCAAGATGGCCGAGCGGCTCGACGTGACCGTCGATCGAATGACGGCGACCGACTTCATCACCGCGGCGACCGACCAGTCGATCCGGTCGTCGTTCCAGCCGCCCGAGGTGACCTCGCTCGAAGGGATGCTGTTCCCCGACACGTACCAGGTGTCGAACGCGGAGAGCGAGGGTCAGGTCATCGAGCGCATGATCGCCCTGATGGAGCGGGTCGGCGAACAGGAGGACATCGTCAACGCTGCGGCGGCCGTCGGGCGGTCGCCGTACGAGATCCTGATCATCGCGTCGATGATCGAACGTGAGGCCGGCGTCGAAGCTGACCGCGCCAAGATCGCCCGCGTCATCTACAACCGGCTGTTCTTCCAGATGCCGCTGGCGATCGACGCGACGGTCTACTACGGCGCGACCCAGGCCGGTCTCGACCCGACCCTGCCGTTCTCCGAACTCCGGCAGGTCCCGGGCCCGTACAACACGTATGAGAACGTCGGCCTGCCGCCGACGCCGATCGCCAATCCCGGCCGGGCGGCGATCCAGGCGGCATTGCACCCGGCGCCGAACCCGTCGATGGGCGACCCGATCTGCGTCGATCTGCCCGATCCGAGTAGCTGCTTCTACCTGTATTACGTGCTGGGGAACGAGGACGGGAGTCACGTGTTCGCCTCCACGAGCGAGCAGCACGACGCCAACGTGGAGAAGGCGCGAGAAGCCGGGCTCCTGTGACCCGGCCCCTGCGATGACGCCGGTCGCCGGCGCATTGGGCGGCCTCGCCGTCCTGATCGGATCGCCCGTCGCCCACAGCCTGTCGCCGGTCATCCATCGGGCCGCGTTCGCTGCGGCGGGGATCGACTGGTCGTACGCCGCGCTCGACGTGGCGGACGGCCGAGGAGGCGAGGCAGTGGAGGCGATGCGCGTGTTGGGGATCGCGGGGATGTCGGTCACCATGCCGCACAAGACCGCCGTCGCCGACGCCGTCGACCGATTGGAACCGGCGGCGCGGACGCTGCGCTCGGTCAACACGGTGAGCTGGGACGGCGAGGAGTTGGTCGGCTCCAGCACCGACGGCGCGGGGTTCGTCGCCTCGCTCGCCGAGATCGGCATCGACGTCGCTGCGGCGCGGATCGCCGTGATCGGCGCCGGCGGCGCGGCCCGCTCGGTGATCGACGCCCTCGGGCGCGCCGGCACGAGCGACATCACGGTGCTCAACCGTTCCGCTGACAACGCCGAAAACGCCGCCCAGTTGGCCACCGCCGCATCGGTCGGCATCGTCAGCGACATCACTCGCGCCGACATCGTCGTCAACGCGACGAGCGTGGGGATGGGGGTCGTGCCCATCGGCGCCGACGTCGACGACCTGCCGTGCGACCCGGCCCTGTTGCACCCCGAGCAGGTCGTGGTCGATCTCGTGTACCACCCGCTGCGCACCGCCTGGCTGGCCGCCGCCGACGAGGTGGGGGCCCGCACCGTCGACGGTCTCGGCATGCTGATCCATCAGGCCGCGCTGCAGCAGCAGCGCTGGCTCGGCACCCTGCCGGACGTGGCCGTGATGCGCGCCGCCGCCGAGTCCGCACTCCTCGCCCGCTGAACCCACGTTGCGATGAGCGAACGGACCGGGGGGTGGGCCCTTCGCTCACCGCGCTGGGGGACAACGACCCTCCGATGAGCGAACGGTCCGACACTTGGACCGTTCGCTCATCGCATCGGGGAGAACCGGCGGCGGGGTGAGCAGGGGCGACGGATAGCCTCGAACCGATGCTTCGTTACCTGACCGCCGGCGAATCACACGGCCAGGCCCTCGTCGTGGTGATCGAGGGGCTCCCCGCCGGGCTCGAGGTCACCGTCGAGGACATCCAGGCCGAGATGGCCCGGCGACGGCTCGGATACGGCCGCGGCCCGCGGCAGCGTTTCGAGCAGGACGAGCTGACCCTGGTCGGCGGGGTGCGTCACGGCCGCACGCTCGGCTCACCGATCGCCATCGAGATCAAGAACAGCGAGTGGTTCCGCAGCGACAAGTGGCACGAGGAGATGAGCCCCGCGCCCGGCGCCACCAAGGATCCGCTCACCCAGGTCCGGCCGGGCCACGCCGACCTGGCGGGGATGCAGAAGTACGGGTTCACCGATGCCCGTGACGTGCTCGAACGGGCCAGCGCCCGTGAGACGGCGGCCCGTGTCGCCGCCGGTGCAGTGGCCAAACTGCTCCTCAAGACGCTCGGCATCGAGATCATCTCGCACGTCATCCAGATGGGCGCTGCCACCGTTCCCGCCGATGCGCCGCGCCCCACACCGGAGCAGCTCGATCGGGTCGACGAGAACCAGGTGCGCTGCTTCGACCTCGACGCAAGCGAGGCGATGATCGCCGAGATCAAGGCGGCCTCGAAGGACGGCGACTCGCTCGGTGGCGTGGTCGAGGTGCTCGGCTTCGGCATCCCGGTCGGCCTCGGCAGCCACGTGCACTGGGACCGCAAGCTCGACGCACTCCTGGCCCAGGCCGTCATGAGCATCCAGGCCGTGAAGGGCGTCGAGATCGGCGACGGGTTCGAGGTCGCCGGCCGCCGGGGGAGTGTGGCCCACGACCCGATCCGCTGGGACGCCGACGCCAACGAGTACCGCCGTGGCAGCACGCTCGCCGGTGGCACCGAGGGCGGCATCTCGACCGGCGAGCTGCTCGTCGTGCGGGCGGCGATGAAGCCGCTGGCGACGCTCAACAAGCCGACGCTGGAAACGGTCGACACCGCGACCAAGGAACCGGCCGTGTCGTTCAAGGAACGCACCGACGTCACCGCGGTGCCGGCGATGGGTGTGGTGGCCGAGACGATGGTCGCGCTCGTGCGTGGCGGCCGAGGCCCAACGCAAGTTCGGCGGCGACTCGGTCGACGAATTCGTGCGCAACGCCGCCGCCTTCCGCGCCACCCTGCCGTGATCACACCGGTGGCAACCGCGACCGGCACACCGACGGCACACGACCGACCGGCACATCGTGTTGGTCGGAATGATGGGTGCCGGCAAGTCGTCCGTGGGCCGGGTGCTCGCGGCCAAGCTCGGTCGCCCGTTGTCGACACCGACGACCTGGTGGAAGGAGCGACCGGGCGCAGCGTGCGGGAGATCTGGACGACCGATGGCGAGCCGGCGTACCGGGCTCGAGGCCGACGTGCTCGCCGAGGCGTTGGACGCGCCGGCGCCGAGCGTCATCGCCTCGGGCGGCGGGATCGTGGTCCGCGAAGGGAATCGCACCGCCCTCGCCTCGTCCGGCGCGTACGTCGTGTGGTTGCAGGCCGATGTCGACGTCCTGGTGCAACGGGCGCGCCACGGCGGCCACCGGCCCTTGCTCGACGACGACCCGGAGGGCACACTGCGCAGGATGTTCATCGACCGCGGATCGCTCTACCGCGAGGTCGCGAGCGCCATCGTGTCGGTCGACAACCGCTCGGCGAACGACGTGGCGCAGGCGGTGCTCCGATGCCACGCGTGACCGTTCCCCTCGATCCGCCGTACGACGTCGTCGTGCGCCGCGGGGCGATCGGCGAGTTGCGTTCGCTCGTGCCCTCGTCGGCGCGCCGCGCCGCCGTGGTGACCCAACCGGGGATTACGCTCCAGCCAGACCTGGCCGACCTCGACGTCGCGGTGTACGAGATCGGTGCGACCGAACAGTCGAAGTCGTTGGCCACGATCGAGACGCTGACCCGTGGGTTCGCCCGCCAGGGTCTCACCCGCCACGACGTGGTGATCGGCGTCGGCGGCGGCCTCGTCACCGACGTGGCCGGGTTCGCCGCCGCCAGCTGGCACCGCGGGACGCCGGTGGTCCACGTCGCCACCACGCTGCTCGGAATGATCGATGCGGCCATCGGCGGCAAGACCGCCGTCAATCTCCCGGAGGGCAAGAACCTCGTCGGCGCGTATTGGCAACCGTCGGGGGTGATCTGCGATCTCGACGCCCTCGACACGCTGCCGGCCCGCGAGATGCGCTGCGGGCTCGGCGAGATGGCCAAGTACCACTTCCTCACCGGTGACGACCTTCTCGCGATGGAACTCGGCGATCGGATCGCCCGCTGCATCGAGATCAAGGCCGAGGTGGTCGCCTCCGACGAACGCGAGGGCGGTCGGCGGGCGCTGCTCAACTACGGACACACGTTGGCCCACGCCTTGGAGACCGCCACGCGACCACGACCTCGCGCACGGCGAGGCGGTGGCCGTCGGGTTGATCTTCGCGGCCGAGCTGGCCCACGAGCTCGGCCGTATCGATCAGGCCCGGGTCGACGAGCATCGCCGGATCGTGGCGGGCGAGTACGACCTGATGATCGTCCCGCCGCCCGGGCTCGACGCCGACGAACTCGTCGCATTGATGTGGCGTGACAAGAAGGCACTCGACGGGTTGACGTTCGTGCTCGACGGCCCGTCCGGGGTTGAGGTGGTCAACGACGTCGACGCCGGCGTCGTGCGCACCGTGCTCGAACGGACCCTTCTCGAACGGACCCTTCTCCAACGCAACAGGACCGATCGGAACAGCACGTGACCATCGCGCCCGCCTTCGACCGAACCCTGCTCCCGCCGATCGAGCACGGCTCTCGAGTCGATGCCGTGCGTTCCGCCCTCGCCGTGCCAGGTGCCGCGTGCGATGCGTTCGTCTACACCGACCTGATCGACGTCCGCTGGCTGACCGGGTTCAGCGGATCGAACGGTTGGGCGGTGGTCACCGCCGATGACCTGATCCTCGGTACCGACGGGCGCTACGGCGACCGCGCCCGCGCCGAGACCGCCGCGAGCGGCGCCCGCGTGATCGCCGAGACCTCGCGTGTCCGGCTCGAGGAGCGGCTCGTGGAGGCCGTGCGATCGGCGGCGCGGGTGGGCCTCGACCCCACGGCCACGTCCTGGTCGGACTGGACCCGGTTCGCCAACGACATCGCCCTCGTGCCGATCGCGTCCGCGGTCAAGGAGCATCGGCTCGTCAAGGACGACGCCGAGATCGCCCGGATCGCGGCCGCGGCCGCCGCCGCCGATGCCGCGCTGGCCGAGGTCGAGCCGATGCTCTTCGCGACGGTCGACTCGCCGGTCACCGAGGCCGACATCCGCAACGAACTGGAGTACCGGATGCGCCGCTATGGCGCCGACGATCGCAGCTACGAGACGATCGTGGCGGCCGGGCCCGAGCACGGCGCCCGCCCGCACCACGAACCGACCGACCGGCGGATCGTCGAGGGCGACACCGTGATCATCGACGTCGGCGCCCTCGTCGACGGCTACCACTCCGACATGACCCGGTCGTACGTGATCGGCGAGCCGACCGAGCAGCAGCGCGAGCTCTACGAACTGGTGTCGCAGTCGCAGCACGCCGGGATCGACGCGGTCGCCGACGGCACCGCGGCCCGCGAGGTCGATCGGGCGAGCCGCGACGTGTTCGCCCGGGCCGGCTACGGCGACTGGTATCTCCACGGCACCGGACACGGCGTCGGCCTCGAGATCCACGAACGACCGTTCCACTCGTTGGCGTCCGACGATCCCATCGCCGCCGGCAACGTGGTGACCGTCGAACCCGGCCTCTATCGTGTCGGTTTCGGTGGATTCCGGATCGAGGACCTCCTCGTCGTCACCGAGCACGGTTCGCGCCGCCTCACGCACGCGCCCGAGCGACCGTTCAACTGATCCACCCAATTCCCCATTCACCCATTCAGAGGGACCGATACATGCCACAGATCTCCGTCAACGACTTGAAGAACGGGATCACCCTCGAACTCGACAACGGCCTGTTCCAGGTCGTCGAGTTCCAGCACGTCAAGCCCGGCAAGGGCGGCGCATTCGTGCGCACCAAGATCCGCAACGTCCGCAACGGCGCGGTGATCGACAAGACGTTCAACGCCGGCATCAAGGTCGAGCAGGCGATCGTCGATCGCCAGGACATGCAGTTCCTCTACAAGGACGGCGGTGACTACGTGTTCATGAACACGAGCACCTACGACCAGATGCACGTGCCGCAAGCGGCGCTCGGCGATGCCGCCGACTACCTCACCGAACAGATGGTCGCCCAGATCGCCATCTACCAGGGTGAGATCATCGGCGTCGAGATCGCGGCCTCGGTCGAACTCACGATCGCCCAGACCGAACCGGGCGTGCAGGGCGACCGCGTGTCCGGCGCCCGCAAGCCGGCGACGCTCGAGACCGGCAAGGTGATCCAGGTGCCGCTGTTCGTCGAGATCGGCGACAAGGTCAAGGTCGACACCCGCACCGGCGACTACATCACCCGCGTCTGATCGCCGCCGATCCGATGCCCTCGCTGCCGCGCCCCGACGATCGTTCCGACGCGCGCGAACGCGCCCTCTACCTGCTGTACGAGGCGGAATCGAAGGGGATCGCACCGGCCGACGCGCTCGCCCTGCAGGTCCTCGAACCCGACGCCCTCACCGTGGAGTTGGTGGCCGGTGTCGGCGAACACCGCGAGCGGCTCGACGCCGCCGATCGCGGCGCGGGCCAAGGGCTGGACGCTGGAACGCATGCCGGTGATCGATCTCAACGTGCTGCGGATCGCGTCGTTCGAGTTGGCCGAACGGCGCGACGTGCCCGTGGCCGTCGTGCTCGACGAGGCGGTCGAACTCGCCAAGCGGTTCTCCACCGACGACAGCGGTCGTTTCGTGAACGGAGTGCTGTCGGCCCTGGTCGGCGACCTGCGAACATAGACGGCGATGTCCGAGTCGACCGTGGAGAATGTCCGCCGGGGTCAGACCCCGGCGGACATTCTCGACGAACCGGTAGTCGACGGCGCGGTTGCCGGTCGGAGGTTGGCGTGGCGGCGTCCGAGCGTGCCGCTGCTGATCGTCCTCGGTGCGGTCGCGATCTACACGTGGTACTTCACGAAGCGCTCGCTCGACATCCATCATGCGCTCGGCACCTCGAGCTACGACTCGGCGCTGTACGACCAGGGGATGTGGCTGCTGTCGAGGTTCCAGGCCCCGTTCAGCACCCTGATGGGCCGCAACGTGTTCGGCGATCACACGTCGTTCATTTTGCTGTTCCTCGTTCCGTTCTACTGGGTGTTCCCTGGCGCGGGGATCATGTTCTTCGCCCAGTCGTTGGCGATCGGCGCCGGCGCCATCCCGGTGTTCCTCTACGGCCGCCGACGGCTCGGGTCGGAGTGGTTCGCGATCGTCGGCGCCGCGACGTACCTGCTCCACCCGGCGGTGGGCTGGACCAACCTCGAGAACTTCCATCCCGACGCGTTTCTCGGCGTGTTCGTCGGCGTCGCGATCTACGCCGCGCTCGAATCGAAGTGGCGGCTGTACGTCGTGTTCGTGGTGCTGTCGCTCCTCGTGAAGGAGGACGCGTCATTGGTGATCGTGCCACTCGGGATCTGGGTGGCGATCAAGCGCGATCGGCGCATCGGCGTCCTGACCATCGTCGGCAGCGTCGCCTTCATGATCACCGCCATGTACCTCGTGATGCGCAGCCTCATCGGTGTGCCCACCCGCAACGGTTGGCGGATCCCGTTCGGTGGTCCCCGAGGGGTCATCGACACGGCGGTGACGAACCCCACGCAGCTGAGCGACTACCTGTCGAGTGAGGAACGGCCCTGGTACCTCTGGCAGATGACGGCGCCGTTCGCCTTCCTGTTCCTCCGACTGCCGAGCGTCGCCGCCATCAGTGCGCTGGTGCTGTTCACCAACATCCTCAGCACGTTCTGGTACCAGCACCAGATCGAGTACCACTACAGCCTGATCGCCGTGCCGGCGTTGTCGATCGGCACGGTGTACGCGATCGGGGCCGTGCGCGAGCGGTCGAGTGGTCGGGACACGTCGTCCCACTCCGGGCGATCGCGGTGCTGGTGCTGGGCGTCGTCACGATGATCACGGCGTCCCTCTGGGCGCCCGTCCCGTGGGGCAACCAGCCGCTGTTCTACGGCGACCCGAACGGTGCCGATGCCGTCGCCGCCCGGGAGCTGATGGCCGAGATCCCTGCTGACGCCGTCGTGTCGGCCAACTACCGGATCACGCCGCACCTCGCGTATCGGGAGGAGATCTACCAGTTCCCGACTCCGTTCCGAGTGGTGCTGTACGGGCCCGACACGTCGATCGAAGGGTCACGTCTGGAGGAACGCTCCGATCGGGTCGAGTACGTGATGATCCCGACCGCCCAGGACCCCCAGCTCCAGGCCGATTGGGCCTCGATCGCCCCCGCCTTCGACCTGGTCGACTCCAACGATTATTGGCTCCTCTACCAACGCGACCCCGGACGTCGAACTCCCACCGCTCTGATTGGTTCGGCCTCACATCGAGTCCTACGCGACGATCGAGGTCGGCCGAACGTCCGTGTGAACCGGCGGCGTCCGGCCGGCTCGTTCTGGCCCGGCCTCAAACGAACCGAACTCAGCGAGGGCCGCGGAGGAGGCGGCCGGGGAGCGCGCCGGTGAACTCGTCGTGGTCGACGGTTTGCACGCCGTTGACGAACGTGGCGACGTAGCCGCTCGCCTTCTGCACCAACCGGCGGGCGCCGGCCGGCAGATCGTGCACCATGCGGGGCGCGCCGAACGTGAGGTGTTCGTAATCGATCACGTTCAGGTCGGCCCGCATGCCGGGTGCCACCGTCCCACGGTCGCCGATTCCGTACAGCTCGGCGGTCTGACGGGTCTGGCGGTGGATGACGTGTTCGAGCGGCAGCTTCGGGCCACGCGTGCGGTCACGGGTCCAGTGGGTCAGCATGAACGTCGGTGTCCCGCCGTCACAGATGACGCCGCAATGGGCGCCGGCGTCGGCCAACCCCATCCGGGTACCGGGATGCAGGTGCGCCTCGTACGTGAAGTCGAGGTTGCCGTACGCGTAGTTGAAGAACGGCGTGAGGATCATCCCGTGCCCGTCGTGGGCGAGCAGCTGGTCGATCACCAGCCCGATCGGATCCTGACCGGTGCGCCGCGGCGACCGCGCCGATCGAGGCGTCGGCATCCGGCTCGTAGTCGATGTCGCCATCGGCCACCGCCCACCACTGATCGAGCTTGTCGAGCACGACCGTGCGAAACAGTCCACCGTCGTCCGGCTCGGTCTCCAACGCCCGCCTCAGGTCCGGCGATCGGAGCGCGGCCACCTGTTCGTCGAGGGGCCGGTCGACGTACGACCGGAACGCCGGGTGGAAGGCGAGCGGGTTGAAGCTGCCCTCGAGGCACATCAGCAGGCCGACCAGGCGTCCGGCCACCTGGGCGACGATTGGTATGCCGTCGGCGGCCGCGTCGTCGAGCAGGCCCAGCACGTCACGCCACAGGTCGGGCGCGCTGTTCGGTTGGTTCAGGTTGACGCTCACCGTGCGGCCGGTCCGGCGGGCGAGCTCGCGCATCCACGGCCACTCGCCGGTCGGCACCTCGACGTGGTCGGGTGCGAACTGGAACACGCCGTGCCCGGCGCGGCGGAGCGCATCCGCGATCCCGTACAGCTCGTCGGCCGCGGCATTCGTTCCCGGCACGAGCTCGCCCGACTTCGACCGGTGGATCGGTGTCCGCGAGGTCGAAAAGCCCAACGCGCCGGCGCGCAGCCCGCGTTCGACGATCGCGGCCATCGCCTCGATGTCGGCGGCGGTGGCCGGTTCGTTCGCTGCGCCGCGCTCGCCCATCACGTAGCCGCGCACGGGGCCGTGCGCCACCTGGGTGCCGACGTCGATCGCGTAGTGCCGTGCGTCGAGGGCGTCGAGGTACTCCTCGAACGATTCCCACTCCCACGTCATTCCCTCGGTCAACGCCGTACCCGGGATGTCCTCCACGCCCTCCATCAACTCGATCAGCCACTCGTGACGGTCCCGGGCCGCCGGAGCGAAGCCGACGCCGCAGTTGCCCATCACCACCGTGGTGACGCCGTGCCACGACGACGGGGTGAGGAACGGGTCCCACGACGCCTGACCGTCGTAGTGCGTGTGGACGTCGACCCAGCCAGGGGTGACAAGGAGCCCGTCGGCGTCGATCGTGGTCGAGGCCGCCTGCCGCTCGATCGACCCGGCCTCGGCGACCTCGGCGATCGTTCCGTCATCGACGGCGACGTCGGCTGGACGCCCCGGCGCGCCGGTGCCGTCGACCAGAAATCCACCACGAATCACGAGATCGTGCACCCGCGTCACCGTAGTTCCTGCTACCTTGCCTCCCGACCGTGAAGCGGGTCCCGAGAGGCCCGCACGGAGAGGACGAACATGGCTGCTGGCCCCGAAACCAGCACGCCGCCGGGTGCCAAGCAGGTCTTGGGGCCCGACGACGTGCGACGCGCGATCACCCGGATGGCGCACGAGATCATCGAGCGCAACCACGGCACCGACCGTGTGGCGCTGATCGGCATCCAACTCGGTGGTGTGTGGCTCGCCGAGGCGCTCGGCGAGGCGATCGCCCGGATCGACACCTCGGCGGCTGCCGTGCCCGTCGGGTCGGTCGACGCCAGCCTGTACCGCGACGACATCGGGCTCCGCCCGGTTTCGCCGGCCGCGGTGAGCGACCTCCGCTTCGACGTGAACGGCATCACCGTGGTGCTCGTCGACGACGTGCTGTACACCGGCCGTACCGTCCGCGCCGCCCTCGACGCCATCGGCGACTACGGACGCCCGCGGGCCGTCCAGCTCGCCGTCCTCGTCGATCGGGGTCACCGGGAACTGCCGATCCGGCCCGACTTCGTCGGCAAGAACCTGCCCACCAGCTCGACCGAGTCGGTGTCGGCCACCGTCGACGGGGTGGTGATCTCGTGACCGCTTCGCTCCTGCACCGTCGAGGACCTCGGCACCTCCGGCATCCAGCGCATCCTCGACCTCGCGGATCACATGGCCGAGGTCAACCGCCGCCCGAATCCGAAGGTGCCGGCGCTGCGCGGCAAGACCGTCTGCAACGTGTTCTTCGAGGACTCGACCCGCACACGTCTCAGCTTCGAGACGGCGGCCAAGCGGCTGTCGGCCGACACGATGACGTTCGCCGTCGGCCAGTCCAGCGTCAACAAGGGCGAGAGCCTGCGCGACACGATCGAGACGATCGCCGCGATGGGCGTCGATGCGTTCGTCGTACGGCACAAGTCGAGCGGTGCACCGCTGCTGGTCGACGGATGGACGACGGCCAGCGTGATCAACGCCGGCGACGGCTGGCACGCCCACCCCACCCAGGCGCTGCTCGACGCCTACACGATCCGCGTCGCGCTGAACCGGACCGCCGGGTTCGACGGGCTCCGCGTGGCGATCGTCGGCGACATCAAGCACAGCCGGGTGGCTCGGAGTACGGCCGACGGCCCTCACGATGCTCGGTGCCGACGTGACCCTCGTGGCCCCGCGCACGCTGCTCCCGCCGGTGATCGACCTGCCCTCGACCGAGGCGCTCGACGAACTGATCGGTGACGTCGACGTGCTCTATCTCCTGCGCATGCAGCAGGAACGGATGGGGGAGGCGCTCGTGCCGAGCCTGCGCGAGTACACGATGCGCTTCGGCCTCACCGCCGATCGAGCGGCTCGGCTCGCACCGCACGCGCTCGTGATGCATCCGGGGCCGATGAACCGCGGCGTGGAGATCACGGTCGACCCGGCGGAACTGCCGGGCGCGGTGATCACCCAGCAGGTGACCAACGGCATCGCCGTGCGGATGGCGGTGCTGTTCGACCTCCTCGGCGGCGAACGGTCGTCGATGAGCGACGAGAAGGCGACGACATGACCAGCGACACGGCAACCGAACACGGGCGCATCCTGATCACCGGTGGCCGGCTGCTCGACCAGACCGGTGAACGATCGGGTGACGTGCGCGTCGTCGACGGCCGCATCGCCGAGGTCGGCGACGGTCTCGCGGCCGCTGACGGCGACGACGTGATCGACGCTCGGGTGCGTCGTCAGCCCCGGGTTCGTCGATCTGCACACGCACCTCCGCGAGCCCGGCAAGGAGGAGGCCGAGACGATCGAGACCGGCAGCCGAGCCGCCGCACTCGGCGGCTTCACCGCGGTGGTGGCGATGCCGAACACCGATCCCACGCAGGACTGCGTGGAAGTGGTCGACTTCGTCCGGCAGCAGGCCGCCCGGGCCGGACTGTGCGAGGTGCTTCCCGCTGCCGCGATCACGGTCGGCCGGAACGGGACCCAACTCGCCCCCTTCGCCGAACTGGCCGCGATCGGCGTGCGCATCTTCACCGACGACGGCAATGGCGTGCAGGACCCGCTCCTCATGCGCCGGGCGTTCGAGTACGCCGGCGGGCTCGGCATCACGCTCGCCCAGCACTGTGAGGTCGCCCGCCTGACCGAGGGTGCCGTGATGCACGAAGGGGCGTGCTGCAGCCGGCTCGGCCTTCCGGGATGGCCGTCGCTGGCGGAGGAGCTCATGGTGCACCGTGACATCGAGCTCGTACGGCTCACGGGCGCCCGAGCGCACTTCCTGCACCTGTCGACCGCAGGGAGCGTCGAACTCGTCCGCCGGGCCAAGGCCGATGGCCTCCCGGTGACCGCCGAGGCGACACCGCACCACATCAGCCTCACCGACGAACTCCTCGCGGGGTACGACGCGACGTTCAAGGTCAACCCGCCGCTGCGCACTCGTGCCGACGTCGACGCGGTACGGGCGGGGCTCGCCGACGGCACGATCGATGCGATCGCCACCGACCATGCACCGCATGCCCGCGAGACGAAGGAGCAGCCGCTCGACCAGGCACCTCCCGGGATGCTCGGTCTCGAGACGTCGCTCGGCGTGTCGATCGCCCACCTCGACATGCCGCTCGCCGACATCGTCGCCGCCCTGTCGTGGAAGCCGGCGGCGATCGCCGGGGTGGCCGACCGCCATGGCCGGCCCATCGAGGTCGGGGAGCCGGCGAACCTCACCGTGTTCGATCCGGATCTCGAGTGGGAGGTGGTGCCCGCCCGCTTGGCGAGCAAGAGCCGCAACACCCCGTTCGTCGGCACGCCGCTGCGCGGCAAGGTCCGCCACACGATCTACGACGGCGTGCTCGTCGTGCGCGACGGAACGGCCACTCGATGAGCCCGCTCGTCACGAACCCCTTCATTGGATCGCATGAACATGCGGTAGATTGGATGATCATGCAACCGTTCTCTTCCCTGAGGTTCGCTCGATGAGCCGTGAGACGATTCGGGAGGGCGCCCTGGTACTCGCCGACGGGAGCGTGTTCGAGGGCGAACTCATCGGTGCCGAGGCGGCGATCGCCACGGGCGAGGTCGTCTTCAACACCGTGATGAGCGGCTACCAGGAGGTGATCACCGATCCGAGCTACGCGGGCCAGATCATCACCTTCACGACCGCCCACCTCGGCAACTACGGCGTGAATCCCACCGACGACGAGTCCCGCGGCACGTTCTGCCGGGGCATCGTGATCCGCGAGCTCGCCCGCCGGCACAGCAACCATCGAGCCGAAGGCGGTCTCGAAGCGATGCTGTCCAGCAGGGGAGTGCCGGGCATCGCCGGCATCGACACGCGCCGCCTCACGCGGCTCATCCGCGACACGGGTGCGATCCCGGCGCGCGTTCGGGTCGGAGACCGAAACCACACTCCTCGACGCGGCGCGGCGCGAGCCGGGCACCGACGGCGTCGACCTGGTCAGCACCGTGACCACGCCCGAGCGGTACACGGTCGCCGCTCGTTCGACCGGCCCCATGTCGAGCGGAGGGGACGACCCGGCCAGCCGGCGGCGGATCGTCGCCATCGACTACGGGATGAAGCGCAACATCGGCCGCCATCTCGCCCATCTCGGCACGGTCGAGGTGGTCCCGGCCGCGACCTCCGCGGCCGACATCCTGGCGCTCGACCCCGACGGCATCTTCCTGAGCAACGGCCCGGGCGATCCGGCCATGTGTGACCCCCAGGTCGAGGCGATCACCGCCCTGCTCGGGCAGGTTCCCATCTTCGGGATCTGCCTCGGACATCAGTTGCTGGCGCGGGCGATCGGTGCCGACACGGTGAAGATGCCGTTCGGCCACCACGGGGGAAACCACCCGGTGCAGAACCTCGCCAGTGGCCGGGTCGAGATCACGAGCCAGAACCACAACTTCGCCGTCGACGCCGGGTCGTTCGGCGATCGGGCCACGATGACCCATGTCAACTTGAACGACGGCGTGTGCGAGGGGCTGCAGGTGACGGGGGAGTTGGCCTTCAGCGTGCAGCACCACCCCGAGGCGAACCCCGGACCCAGCGACGCGAGCTACCTGTTCGACCAGTTCGCCGAGATGATGACCCGGAACGGGGCTCGCTGATGCCGAGGCGCAACGACATCCACTCGATCCTGATCATCGGTTCGGGCCCGATCGTGATCGGGCAGGCCTGCGAGTTCGACTACTCCGGCACCCAGGCGTGCCGGGTGTTGAAGGAAGAGGGTTACCGCGTCGTTCTCGCCAACTCGAACCCGGCGACGATCATGACCGATCCCGATTTCGCCGATGCCACGTACATCGAGCCGCTCACCTGGGAGGTGTTGGCGGCGATCATCGAGCGCGAGCGCCCCGACGCGGTGCTGCCGACCCTCGGCGGGCAGACCGGCCTGAACATCGCCATGGAACTGTTCGAGCGGGGCCTGATCGGAGTGCCCGGTACGCCGGAGATGATCGGCGCCAACGCCGAGGCCATTGCCACGGCCGAGGACCGGGCGCTGTTCAAGGAGGCGATGATCGAGATCGGCCTCGAGGTGCCGAGGTCTGGCACAGCCCGTTCGCTCGAGGAGGCCGAGGCGATCGTCGAGGGCATCGGACTGCCGGTGATCATCCGTCCCGCCTACATCCTCGGCGGCCGGGGGACCGGCATCGCGGCCACGCCCGAGGAGTTCACCCGCCTCGCCTCCACCGGGCTCACCGCCAGCCCGATCAACGAGATCCTCGTCGAGGAGTCGATCGCCGGCTGGAAGGAGTACGAGCTCGAGGTGATGCGTGACCACGCGGACAACTGCGTGATCATCTGCGGCATCGAGAACATCGACCCGATGGGCGTGCACACCGGTGACTCGATCACCGTCGCCCCGATCCAGACGCTCTCCGACGTCGAGTACCAGCAAATGCGTGATGCATCGATCGCCTGCATCCGCCGTGTCGGTGTGGAGACCGGCGGCTCGAACGTGCAGTTCGCCGTCGACCCGCAGACCGGTCGCCAGGTCGTGATCGAGATGAACCCGCGCGTCTCGCGGTCGTCGGCGCTGGCGTCGAAAGCGACCGGCTTCCCGATCGCCAAGATCGCCGCCCGGCTCGCCGTCGGCTACACCCTCGACGAGATCCCCAACGACATCACGGCCACCGCCGAGCGATCGACACCGGCCGCGTTCGAGCCGGTGATCGACTACGTGGTCACCAAGATCCCCCGCTGGGCCTTCGAGAAACTGCCCGGCACCACCGGGGTGCTCGGCACCCAGATGCAGTCGGTCGGCGAGGTCATGGCGATCGGCCGCACGTTCCCCGAGAGCCTCCAGAAGGCATTGCGCTCGCTTGAACAGGGCCGGGCCGGCCTCAACTGCGACCCGTCTGAAACGCAGTTCGACGCGCTCGGCGACGACGATCTGCTCGCCGCGTCGGCGATCGCCACCCCCGACCGGCTGTTGCAGGTCGGCGAGCTTCTGCGGCGCGGCCTCAGCATCGAGGTCGTGCACGCGGTGACCAGGATCGACCCGTGGTTCCTCGACCAGATCTCGCTGATCGTCGAGGAGCGGCACGCGCTCGCCGACGAGCAACCCGCCACGATGTCGCGCCGCAACTGGCGCCGGGCGAAGCGGCTCGGTTTCTCCGACGTCCAGCTGGCGTATCTGTGGAGTGTCGACGAGGGCGACGTGCGGACTGCCCGTGAAGCGGCCGGCGTGATCCCCACGTACAAGACGGTCGACACGTGCGCCGCCGAGTTCGCCGCCGAGACGCCGTATCACTACTCGACGTACGAGGACGAGAGCGAGGTCCGCGACAGCGATCGCCAGAAGGTCGTGATCCTCGGGTCCGGCCCGAACCGGATCGGACAGGGCATCGAGTTCGACTACTGCTGCGTCCACGCTTCGTTCACGCTTCGCGATGCCGGCTTCGAGACGGTGATGGTCAACTGCAACCCCGAGACCGTGTCGACCGACTACGACACGTCCGACCGGCTCTACTTCGAACCGCTCACCACCGAGGACGTGCTGAACGTCCTCGCGGCCGAGCGCCCCTATCGGGTGATCGTTTCGCTCGGCGGGCAGACCCCGCTGAAGCTCGCCGGCCTGATCCCTCGCCGAGCTGGTCGCGGGCACGTCACCCGACTCGATCGACGCCGCCGAAGACCGGCAGCGGTGGAACGAGATCTGCGACGAACTGGCCATCCCGCAGCCTCCCGGCGGAACGGCGACCGATCTGGAACAGGCGCTCGCCATCACCGACGAAATCGGCTTCCCGGTGCTCATGCGCCCCAGCTACGTGCTCGGCGGTCGGGCGATGCAGATCGTCCACGACCGGAACCATCTCGCTCGGGCGATGGAGGAGCTCGCCGGGTTCGGCAGCCTCGGCAAGGAAGGCGGGCTGTCGGCCGAACGTCCGGTGTTGATCGACCGGTTCCTCGCCGACGCCACCGAGGTCGACGTCGACGCCATCCGCGACGCCACCGGCGAGGTGCTGATCGGCGGGGTCATGGAGCACGTCGAGGAGGCCGGCGTCCACTCGGGCGACTCGGCCTCCGCGATCCCGCCGCCGACGCTGCCGTCGTGGGTGGTCGAAGTGATCCATGCCTACACGTCCACGATCGCCAAGCGGCTCGAGGTGATCGGGCTGATCAACGTCCAGTACGCGGTCGTCGGCACGACGGTCTACGTGATCGAGGCCAATCCGCGGGCGAGCCGCACCGTGCCGTTCGTGGCCAAGGCGACCGGCGTGCCCCTGGCGAAGGTGGCCACCCGGGTGATGCTCGGCGCGACGCTCGACGAACTGCGGCGGGAGGGCCTGCTGGTGTCGCCGGTCGGCGGCCACATCGCCGTCAAGGAAGCCGTGATGCCGTTCAACCGGTTCCCCGAGGTCGATCCGGCCCTCGGACCGGAGATGCGCTCGACGGGCGAGGTGATGGGGATCGCCGACACGTTCGGTCGTGCGTTCTACAAGGCCGAACTCGCGGCGGGAACGATCTTGCCGACCGACGGCACGGTGTTCCTCTCGCTGGCCGACCCCGACAAGCCCGCCGGGCTGGTGGTGGCCCAGCGGCTCCGGGCGCTCGGCCTGGGCATTGCGGCCACCGAGGGGACGGCGGCGTACCTCGCACGGTTCGACGCGCCGGTCGATCAGGTGGTCGCCAAAGTGCAGGACGGCGCCGGGGTGACCGCCGTCGACCTGATCGCCGACGGCAAGATCAGCTTCGTCGTCAACACCCCACACGGTCGGATCGGCCGCAGCGACGGCGAGCAGATCCGCAAGGCCGCGAGCCTGCACCGGGTCAGCTGTGTCACCACGATCGATGCCGCCCTCGCCGCCGCGGAGGGGATGGCCGAACGCGAAGGCGAGTCGGTCACGGTGCGACCGCTGCAGGAATATCACGCGCTCGGCCGGACGACGTGAGGCTCGCCCGGCGTCGGCTGTCGGGGGCGGGTGACCCCTCCGTCGACCTGACGGCCCGGATCGGCACGGTCGAGTTGTCGTCGCCGGTCATGACGGCGTCGGGAACTGCCGGCTACGGCGTGGAGCTGGCCGGCGCGTTCGACCTCGCGTCAATCGGCGCGGTCGTGACCAAGTCGCTCGCCGCGTTTCGCGTGGGACGGCAACCCGCCGCCCCGGTTGCATCCGACGGCACAGGGCATGCTCAACGCCGTCGGGTTGCAGGGGCCCGGCATCGAACACTGGCTCGACCACGTCGTGCCCGACCTCGTGGCGAGCGGAGCCACCGTGGTGGCGAGCATCTGGGGCCGCTCGATCGACGACTACCGCGCCGCCGCCGAACTGCTCGCCGCCGCGCCCACCGAGGTCGTCGCCGTCGAGGTCAACCTGTCGTGCCCCAACCTCGAGGGTCGCCGGTCGATCTTCGCCCACGACCCGGCATTGTCCGCCAGGGTCATCGAGGCGACGGCCCCGTGTGGCCGGCCCCGCTGGGCGAAGCTGAGCGCCAACACCGACCGGATCGTCGAGGTCGCCGAGGCCGTGGCCACCGCGGGTGCCGAGGCGGTCACGTGCGTCAACACGATGCTCGGGTTCGCGTACGACCGCGAGACGCTCCGTCCGTCGCTCGCGGCCGGTGGCGGCGGGTTGTCGGGACGGGCCATCCATCCGATCGCGGTCCGTGCGGTCCACGACGTGCACGAGGCCCTGCCGGATCTCCCCATCATCGGCGTCGGCGGCGTGGCGTCGGGATGGGATGCCGCCGAGTTACTGCTCGCCGGCGCGTCCGCGGTCCAGGTCGGCACCGCGTCGTTCGCCAACCCGTCGGCCACCGCCGATGTGCAGCGCGAATTGCTGGAGTGGATGCATGAGCAGGGCATTCGCGTCATCGATGAGATCGGCGCGCTAGCGTGACCGCATGGCAACACCCCCACCGTTGACCCCCGAGCAGCGCACCGCAGCGCTGGCCAAGGCGGCCGAAGCTCGTGCCGCCCGCGCCGAGATCAAGGCTCGTCTCAAGATGGGCTCGATGACACTGTCCGAGGCACTCGCGTCCGAGGATACGAACGTCGGCAAGCTGAAGGTCGTGTCGCTGCTCGAGTCACTGCCCGGCGTGGGCAAGGTCAAGGCTCGCAAGATCATGGAAGACGTCGAGATCGCCGACAACCGGCGGGTGCAGGGCCTCGGTGCCCAGCAGAAGCTGAAACTGCTCGATCAACTCGGCTGACGCTGCGTGATCATCGTCGTCTCCGGGCCGGGTGGGGTCGGCAAGGGAACCATCGTCGAGCGGCTCGTCCAGCGCGATCCGAACCTGTGGCTCAGCCGTTCGTGGACAACTCGCGAACAGCGGCCGTCCGAGCCGGACGACGCCTATGTGTTCACCGACACGGCAACCTTCGAACGCCGCGTCAAGGACGGCGGCTTCCTGGAGTGGACCGAATTCCTCGGCCACTACTACGGCAGTCCGACCCCGGAAGCCCGCGTGGCGCTCGACGTCGTCCTCGAGATCGAGGTCGACGGTGCCCAGCAGGTGAAGGCCCTGTATCCCGACGCCCTGTTGATCTTCGTGCTCCCGCCGTCGCGCGACGAACAGGAACGGCGGCTCCGCGGGCGTGGCGATCCCAACGACAAGGTGTTGGCGCGGCTGAAGAAGGCCGAGGTGGAAGAGCCCATCGGACGTGAACTCGCCGACTGCGTCGTGGTCAACGACGATCTCGACACGACCGTCGACGAGATGTTGGCGATCATCAAATCAGCCCGCGCCGGGTAGGCTGCAGCCACTATGGCCATGGACCACGACACGATGATCAATCCGCCGATCGAGCGTCTGCTCGGGACGGTCGACTCGAAGTTCTCCCTGGTCACGCTCGCTGCCCGCAGGGCGCGCAACATCAACTCGTACTTCAACCAGCTCGGTGACGGCCTCGGACACATGATCCCGCCGCAGGTGTCGTCGGTGTCGCGCAAACCGCTGTCGATCGGTTTCGAGGAGATCGCGCCAGCACAAGATCGTCTGGACCGAGGCTCCCGTGGAGCCGGAGTTCGACCCCGAGGCCGAAGCACAGGCGATGGCCGACGCCGCCGGCGAGGGCATCCTCGCTCCCGATTCCGACAACGCCTGACCGCCGTCAGCTGAACCGAGCCGTCGCATGACGAGTGCACTCGCCGGCAAGCGCATCGTTCTCGGAGTGACCGGCGGCATCGCCGCCTACAAGGCCATCGAGGTGTCGCGCCGTCTCGTCGATGCCGGGGCGCACGTCGTGCCGATCATGACGGCCGGCGCCGAACGCTTCATCGGCCGCACCACGCTCAGCGCGCTCGCTTCCGAGCCGGTGCAGACCGAACTCTGGGACAATCCGACCACCCCCATCCCGCACACCAAGATCGGCCAGGGCGCCGACCTCGTCGTCGTGGCTCCCGCGACCGCGCGCATCATCGCCGCCTACCGGATGGGTCTGTCGACCGACCTGCTCACCAACACGCTCATCGCCACTCGCGCACCGGTCGTGATCTGCCCCGCCATGCACACCGAGATGTGGGAGCACCCTGCCGTCGTCGACAACATCGCGGTGTTGCGCCAACGGGGCGTCCACATCGTCGAGCCTGCGGTCGGGCGCCTCGCGGGCGGGGACCTCGGGGCCGGAAGGCTGGCCGATCCGGCGTTGATCGTCGCCGAGGCCGAACGGGTACTCGGGCCGCGTGATCTCGTGGGCGTCCGCTTGGTGGTGTCGGCCGGCGGCACCCGCGAGCCCATCGACGCTGTCCGGGTGATCGCCAATCGCAGCTCCGGCAAGCAGGGCTACGCCGTCGCCGCGGAGGCGGCGGCACGGGGTGCCGAGGTCACGATCGTGTCGACCGTCGCGCTGCCCGTCCCTCCTGGTGCGACGGTCCGGCGCGTCGAGACCGCGGCCGAGATGGAAGTGGAGATGCAGCAGGCGGCCGACGATCACGACGTGATCGTGATGGCTGCAGCCGTGGCCGACTTCCGCCCGGCAAGCGTGGCCGACGGCAAGCTCAAGAAGCGCGACGGCGCCCCGCAGATCGTGCTCGAGCCGACGCCCGACATCCTCGCCGGCCTCGGCGCCCGCAAACGCGACGGTCAGGTGCTCGTCGGCTTCGCCGCCGAGACCGACGATCTCGTCGCCAACGCCACCGCCAAGCTCGTCGCCAAGCGCCTCGATCTGCTCGTCGCCAACGACGTAGCCAAGCCCGGGGTGGGCTTCGAACACGACACCAATGCGGTTACGCTGTTGCGGCCCGACGCGGAGCCTGTCGAGATCGACCTCGCCGACAAGCGAGATGTCGCACGGGCCGTCATCGACGCCATCGTCGCCATACGCACACGACCCTGACAGGACATCGGACAACACCACATGACCACGTACACCTTCACCTCAGAGAGCGTCACCGAGGGCCACCCCGACAAGATGGCCGACCAGGTCTCCGATGCGGTGCTCGACGCGATCCTGGCCGAAGACCCCAACGCCCGAGTGGCGTGCGAGACCATGCTCACCACGGGCCTCTGCGTCATCGCCGGCGAGATCACGACCGACGCGTACATCGAGATCCCCAAGATCGCCCGCGAGACGATCAACGACATCGGCTACGACAACGCTCTCTACGGTTTCGACGGCAACACGTGCGGCGTGATCGTGTCGATCGACGAGCAGAGTCCCGACATCGCCCAGGGCGTGAACGTCAGCGAAGAAGTCCGGACGGGTCTGTCCGGCGAGGATCAGCTCAACGCGCAGGGTGCCGGCGACCAGGGCATGATGTTCGGCTACGCCTGCAACGAGACGGCCGACCTGATGCCGCTGCCGATCTGGACGGCGCACCGCCTGTCCGAGCGGCTCGCCGAGGTGCGCAAGTCGGGCCAGGTCCCGTACCTGCGGCCCGACGGCAAGACCCAGGTCACGTACCAGTACGAGGACGGCAAGGCGGTCGCGCTCAAGGGCGTGCTCATCAGCACCCAGCACCAGGAAGGCGTCGACCGCGACTCGGTCATCCGCCCCGACCTGATCGATCAGGTCATCCGGCCGATCATCCCCGAGCAATTCGCTGATGACGACTACGAGATCTACGTCAACCCGACCGGCAACTTCGTGCGCGGCGGACCGTACGCCGACTGCGGCCTCACGGGCCGCAAGATCATCGTCGACACCTACGGCGGCATGGGCCGTCACGGTGGCGGTGCGTTCTCCGGCAAGGACCCGAGCAAGGTCGACCGTTCGGCCGCCTACGCCGGCCGCTGGGTCGCCAAGCATGTCGTGGCCAGCGGTGCCGCCGACCGGTGTGAGATCCAGCTGGCGTACGCCATCGGCATGGCGCATCCGATGAGCATCCTCGTCGAGACGTTCGGTACCGCCAAGGTCGACCCCGCGATCATCGAGGCGGCGGTGCGCTCGACGTTCGACCTGCGTCCCGGCGCCATCGTGCGCGACCTCGACCTGAAGCGTCCGATCTACCGTGCGACCGCGGCCTACGGCCACTTCGGCCGGCCCGGCTTCCCGTGGGAAGAGCTCGGTCGCCTCGACGACTTCATGGTCGCCGTCGGCGCCTGAGCCACCTCGTTGATCGCCCGGGTCCTCCCCGACGTGTCGGGGCTCGACCGGGCGTTCGACTACCTCGTTCCCGATGAACTCCGCGCGACCGTGGAGGTCGGCACGATCGTTCGTGTCGACCTCCACGGTCGTCGCGTCGGGGGATGGGTCATCGAACTCGCCGACGAGGTCGCCGACGGTGTCGACATCGACCGCCTCAGGCCGATTGTCCTCAAACCGATTGTGAAGGTCACGGGAGCGGGTCCGTCGGCCGAGCTGATCGAACTCGCCGCGTGGGCGTCGGTGCGTTGGGCCGCGCGGCGGCTGCGCCCGTTCCTCGTCACGGCTTCGCCCGACCGCGCCGTGGTCGGGTTGCCGCTCGAATCACGAACCGTGCGCGGCACGGTCGGACCGACGTCTCCCGCCACCACCGCAATCCTCGAAGGCGGCGGAGGCGTGCTGCGGCTGCCACCGCGGGCGGATCAGATGCCGGCCCTGTTGTCGGCCGTCCGGTTCGCCGCGAGCCGCGGCGGGTCGGTCCTCGCCATCGCCCCGTCGCAATCCCAGGTGGCGTTCCTCGCGACGCGTCTGTCGCGCGCCGGGGTGACCGTGGCCATCGTTCCGCACGACTGGGCGCGCGCCAAGGCGGGCGTCGACGTGGTCATCGGGTCGCGCTCGGCAGCGTGGGCTCCGTGTGCCGGGCTCGCCGCGGCGATCGTGCTCGACGAGCACGACGAAGCGCTCCAGGAGGAACGTTCGCCGACGTGGCACGCCCGTGACGTGGTACTCGAACGATGCCGGCGTGCCGGAGTTCCGGCCGTCCTCGTGTCGCCCGTTCCGACCCTGACCGCGGTGGTCGACGCCGCAGGGGAGCGCGGCGTGGTCCATCCCGAGGCGCGCCGCGAGCGTGCCGGCTGGCCGCGGGTCACCGTGGTCGACCGCACCGACGAAGACCCCTGGAAGCGCTCGCTCGTCACGTCGGCGCTGATCGACCGCCTCCGTGACCCCGCGGCGCGTGTGGTGTGCGTGAGCAACATCACCGGTCGAGCACGGGTGCTGGCCTGCCGGAACTGCCGCGCCCTCGTGCGGTGCGAGACCTGCGACGCGGCGGTCGGACTGGCCGACGACGGCCGCCTGGTGTGTCGCCGCTGCGGTACCCAGCGTCCACCGGTGTGCCAGGAGTGCGGCCGCTCAGCGTTCGCCAACCTGCGCCCCGGCGTCACCCGGTTGCGCGAGGAGCTCGAGGCGGCGGCGAACCGTCCGGTGCAGCAGATCACCGGATCGACCGACGAGAATGTCCGGCGGGGACAGACCCCGGCGGACATTCTCGTCGGAACCGAGGCGGTGCTCCACCGAGTCTCGTCCGCCGACGTGGTGGCGTTCCTCGAGTTCGACTCCGAGATGTTGGCCCCGCGGTTCCGGTCGGCCGAGCACGCCCTGGCATTGATCGTGCGGGCCGGGCGCATCGCACCGGAGGTGATGATCCAGACGTTCACGCCCGCCCACGAGGTGATCCGGGCGACCCGTTCCGGCGACCCGTCGATCGTCTCCGACGTCGATCGCCGGCGTCGCGAGTTGCTGTCGCTGCCGCCGTTCGGCGCGCTGGCGCGGGTGACGGGCGAGGGCACCGACGAGTTCGCGGGCGCCCTCGGGGCGGCGGGGCTCGAGGTGGGCCGGACCGGAGAGTCGACGCTCGTGCGCGGCCCGGACTGGATGGAACTCGGAGCGACGCTCAATGCGGCGGAGCGTCCTCCCGGATCGCGTCTGCGGATCGAGGTCGATCCGGCCCGCGTGTGAGGCGACGAAAATGTGACTGATGGCCGTGTCATATCTGTCACAGCGCTCCTTATCCTGTCCCGCTGGTGGACATCGACCTCGACACACTGCGCACAGCGATTTCCCGCTCGTGGTGGGTCGACACCACCGACTGCCCCGACACCTGGACGCCGGAGAACCCGAGCATGGGCCAGTGCGCCGTCACGTCGCTGGCGGTCCGTGACTACCTCGGCGGCCACGTGCGACTCGCGTGGGTCCTCCACGACGGCCAGCAGGTCGACATGCACTGCTGGAACGAGCTGGATGACGGGACGTTCCTCGACTTCACGGCCGAGCAGTTCGACTACGAGTACGAACTCGGCGATCCGCTCGACCTGCAGCCGATCGTCAACGAGACGGGCGTCGATCGCCACGCGTTGCTCGCCGGCCGCGTCGCCGCCGAACTCGAACTTCTCGCTTCCTCCCTCTGAACGAACCCGGCCGCCGTCATCGGCCTCGCCCTGGGTCGCGTACGTTGGAACGGAACCGACGACGGGAGATGTCATGCCGATCACGCCCACGCCGATCACCCCCACACCGATCACAAGGGGCTTCAACCACGTGGCGACACTCACCACCGACTGTGACCGCCATGCCGCTTTCTACGCCGAGGCGTTCGGCGCGGTGGTCAGCTACCGGATGGAGGCTCGGGACGACCACCCCCGGATGTTCATCCTCGACCTCGGTGGTGGCGCGGCGCTGAACGTGTTCGAGGTGTCGGCGGACGAGATCATCGGCGAGCAACGCCGGCAGGGCCATCGCGGCGCGATCGACCACTTCGCGCTCGCCGTCGACTCGCTGATCACGCTGGAGCAGACCCGGGAACGGTTGATCGCCGCGGGCGCCGACGTGGGCGACATCCAGCAGCTCGGTGACGAATGGTCGCTGTTCTTCCGCGATGTCGACGGTATGGAACTCGAGGTCTGCTGCTCAGCGACGGACTGACAGCAGCCGGTAGCCGGCCTTCGAGCCGATCCGCTCGGTGGGGAAGCCCTGCGCGGTCAACCAACGCTGAAGCGAGTCGGCGCCGAGGTGTTTCTGCACCACGAGTGTCGCGGTGCCGGCCGGCTCGAGCCTCGGGAGCCAGCGCAGGAGGAGTTCGTGGAGCGCCGCCTTTCCGATGCGGATCGGTGGGTTCGACCAGATCGAACCGAACTGCAGATGAGGGGGCACTTCGTCGGGCGTGACGGGACGGATGTTGGTGATCCCGTTCGCGGCCGCGTTCGCCCGGCACAGTTCGAGGGCGCGTGTATTGACGTCGATCGCCCACACGGTCGCGGCGGGCGAGCGGCGCGCCATCGTCAGCGCGATCGGGCCGGCGCCGCAGCCGAGGTCGAGCACATCGCCGGCCGACACGAGCGGTGGGTCGGCGCGCAGCAGCAGCGATGTGCCGGCGTCGAGTTGACCACGTGCGAACACGCCGCGATCCGTGCGCAGCGTGAACGCGGTATCGGGCAGGCTGACGTCGATCGTGACCGGATCGGACCCGACGGCCGGGTCGTCGGCGAAGTACTGCCCCGCACCGCGGCCGGGCCCGGGCTCGGTCGTGCCATCGTCGCCGCTGGCGCCATCGTCGCTGCGGCCGTCGTCGTCCTGGGGGATCACGGCCGTAGCCTGTCAGGGATGTCGCACAAGATCCGCACCTTCGGCGATCCGGTCCTCAAGACACAGGCGGCGCTCGTGACCGACGTCGACGGCAAGATCATCCGACTCGTCGACGACATGTTCGACACGCTCGTCGACTCGGGCAACGGTCTCGCCCTCGCCGCCCCGCAGATCGGCGTGCAGAAGCAGGTCGTGGTGTGGGATCTCGGCGACGAACCGCTGGCGATCATCAACCCCGAGGTCGTCGAGTCCGACGGCGAGTGGGTGTACGACGAGGGCTGTCTGTCGATTCCGGGCCTGTACGTCGAGATGCTGCGGCCGAAGACCGTGCTCGTCCGTGGCGTCGACCTCGACGGCAACATCATCGAGATCGAGGCCGACGAGCTGGAGGCCCGCATGTTCCAGCACGAGATCGACCATCTCAAAGGCGTGCTCATGTTCGACCGGATGACGCCCGACCAGCGCAAGGAAGCGTTGCGGGAGTATCGGCGGATCGAGGACGAAGCCGCCGCGCAGGCCGCACGGCAACCGATGCGTCGACGCCTTCGTCTGAGCTGACGGTTCGCCGTGAAACTCGTGTACCTCGGCACGCCCGACATGGCGGTGCCACCGTTGCGGGCGCTCGTCGAAGCCGGTCACGAGGTGGTGCTCGTCGTGACCCGTGCCGACAAGCGTCGCGGACGCGGGGGAGCGACGACGCCGAGCCCGGTGAAGGCGGCCGCGCTCGAACTGGGGCTGACGGTGACGCACCAGGTCGACGACGCCATCGCCGCGGCCGAGCAGGGAGCAGAGCTCGGTGTGGTCGTGGCGTTCGGGCAGATCATCAAGCCCCATGTCCTTGCCGCGTTGCCGATGGTCAACCTCCACTTCTCGCTCCTGCCGCGCTGGCGCGGCGCTGCCCCCGTCGAGCGGGCGATTCTGGCGGGCGACGACCTGACCGGGGTGTGCGTGATGCGCGTCGAGGAGGGCCTCGACACCGGTGGCGTGTATGCGGTTCGTCACGTCCCGATCAGCGACACGGTCACGGCCGACGAGTTGCGGGCCGATCTGGTCGCCGCCGGAGCGGAACTGCTCGTCGAGACGCTCGCCACGCCGGTCGCCGAGTGGATCGGCGGCGCGCACCCGCAGGAGGGCGAGGTGACGTACGCCCAGAAGTTCTCCGCCGGCGACTTCGAGATCGATTGGGCGGTCCCGGTCGTCGACATCCATCGGCTCATCCGAGTCGGCGGAGCGTGGACGACGTTCCGGTCGAAGCGGCTGAAGATCCGCGCCGCCGACCTCGTCGACGGTCGCATCGTGCCGACGCTCGTCCAGCCCGAAGGCCGACCGGTGATGACGTTCGACGCGTGGCGCAACGGCGCCCGGCCCGGTCCGACGGAACTGTTCGGCGCGCCGTGACGCGACCGGATCGCCGAGGTTCGTCGGCACCGCGGCCGACACGGTCGGCGGAGCGCACGCAGAACGCACGGCAGGTGGCGCTCGCGGTGCTCCGGCGGATCGAGGACGAGGGCGCATACGCCAACCTCGCGCTCGGCCCGGCGCTGCAGCAATCGCAACTCGGCGAGCTCGATCGCAAGTTCGCGACCGAACTCGTCTACGGCACGACCCGGATGCGCCGCGCGTGCGACTCCCTCGTCGATCGATTCGTCGCCTCGCCGCCCGATGCGGTGACCCGATCGGTGTTGCGGCTGGGCGCTTATCAGCTGGCGTACGCCGGAGTACCTCCGCACGCGGCCGTCGGCGAGACCGTCGGGCTCGCCCCGAAGCGCACTCGCGGTCTGGTCAATGCCGTGCTGCGCAAGGTGTCACGACTCTCCGTGGACGAGCAGGTGTGGCCCTCCGACGGTGCGCGGCTGAGCTATCCCGACTGGATCGTCGACACGTTCCGTGCCGAACTGTCCGGCGAGTGGGAGGCTGCGCTGGCGCGGATGAACGAGGCGCCGGTCGTGACTCACCGGGCCGACGGCTACACCCAGGACGAATCGTCGCAATGGGTGGCCGCCAACGTCGAGGCCCGGGCCGGCGAGCTGATCTTCGACATGTGCGCGGCTCCGGGCGGCAAGGCGACGGCCCTCGCGGGCGCCAGCGGTGGTGATGGCGCGGCGGTGATCGCCGGCGACCATCGTCCCGGCCGGGCCCGCCTGGTCCGTGAGAACGCGGCGACGCTCGACCTGCCGATCCCGATCGTCGTGGCCGACGGCACGGCACCACCGTTCCGGCCGGCGCGATTCGATGCCGTGTTGCTCGACGCGCCCTGCTCGGGCCTGGGTGCTCTGCGCCGGCGCGCCGACGCCCGCTGGCGGATCACGGCGGACGACATCGTCGAGCTGGCGGAGCTCCAACGACGCCTGCTGTCGTCGGCGGCGGAGTTGGTCCGCCCCGGCGGGCGCCTGATCTACAGCGTCTGCACGATCACCGCCGCCGAGTCGATCGATCATCCGGTACCCGCCGGCTTCGAGATCGACGACCGCGAGCCGGCCATCGGTACCTGGCGGCCGTTCGGTCCGGGATGGCGGGTGCTGCCCCACGACGCCGACACCGACGGCATGGTGCTCCTTCGGTACCGTCGGTCGGCATGAGCCACGACCACACGCCCGGTGCGCCGCAGCAGGCGAAGGTGTTGACGGTCAGCGACGGGGTTGCCCACGGGGTGCGTGACGACGCCAGTGGGCGGGCGCTCGTCGCCCACCTCACCGCGGCGGGGTTCGACGTGGTCGACCAGCGGGTCACCGCAGACGGTGCCGATCTCGTCGCGAGTGTGCTGCGCGAGATGGCCGACGGCTTCGCCGGCCTGATCGTCTCGACCGGCGGCACCGGGTTCGCCCCGCGTGACCAGACGCCCGAAGGCACCCGCGCGGTGATCGAGCGCGAGGCGCCTGGGCTCGCCGAGGCGATGCGTCTGTGCAGCCCGCTCGGTCGCCTGTCGCGTGGCGTGGTCGGCATCCGCGGGATGGCGATCATCGCCAACACGCCCGGCAGCACCGAAGGGCTGTGTCGAACAGCTCGACGCGGTGCTCGACGTGATCCCCCACGCCCTCCGCCTCCTCCACGACACCGACACCTCCCACTGATCCGCCGTCAATTCCCGTTTGCGTCGGGATTTCTGAGGCCCAGCCCTCAGAAATCCCGACGCAAACGAGGACCGAGGGTCGGAGGGGGTGAGGGATAGCCTGAGCCGTCGTGCTCAGACTGGTGCTCCCCAAGGGTTCGCTCGAGAAGGCGACCCTCGAACTGTTCGAGGCCGCCGACCTGCCGGTCACCCGGTCGTCGTCGGTCGACTACCAGGGCACGATCGACGACCCTCGCATCGACTCGGTCCGCATCCTGCGGCCGCAGGAGATCGCCACGTACGTGCAGGAGGGGCTGTTCGACTTCGGCATCACCGGGCGCGACTGGATCGAGGAGACCGGCAGCAACGTCGTCAGCCTCGGCGAGCTGAAGTACTCCAAGGCCACCAGCCGGCCGATCCGGCTCGTCGTCGCCGTCGCCGGCGACTCGTCGGCCACGTCGGTCGCCGACCTGCCTGACGGCGTTCGCGTGCAGTCGGAGTATCCCGAGCTGACCAAGCGCTTCTTCGCCAAGCACGGCGTCCAGGCCGACGTGCGTCTGTCGTACGGCGCGACCGAGGCGAAGATCCCCGACATCGCCGACTGCGTCGTGGAGATCACCGAGACCGGCCGCGCCCTGCGGGCCGCCGGACTCAAGGTGATCGACACGATCCTCACGAGCTACACCGAGGTCGTCGCCAACGCCGAATCGGCAGCCGACCCCGACAAGCGCCGGGCGATGGACCAGGTGATGACGCTCCTCAACGGTGTGCTCGACGCCCGGGGCCGCGTGTTGCTCAAGCTCAACGTGTCCGAGGAGAATCGTGATCGCCTCCTCGCCGTGCTGCCGTCGATGAAGTCGCCGACGATCTCCCTGCTCGCCAACGGCGGTTATGCGGTCGAAACCGTCGTCGAGAAGCGGTCGATCAACCTGATCATCCCCGAGATCATCGAGGCCGGCGCCACCGATCTGCTCGAACTGCCGATCTCCAAGATCGTGCCGTGAACGGCCGGATCGAGGGCACGGTCGTGCGGTTCGACGTGCAGTCCGGACTCGGCGAGGTGGCCGGCGCCGACGGTACGGGCTACCCGTTCCATTGCATCGAGATCGCCGACGGCAGCCGCGACATCGCCGTCGGCACCGGGGTCGACTTCGCGCTGCTGCCCAAGCTCGGCCGCTACGAAGCCGCTGACATCAGGACCCGGTGACCCGGTTCGTTCGGGACGGGTCCGGAATGAACCGGCTGCAAGTGGATCGGGTTGATGACGCGGACGAGCGGGAGCGGCGGATCCTCGACGTGCTTCGCGCGCTGCACGAGGGGGAGGTGACGACCTACGGCGATGTCGCCGACACGGCCGGCTATCCGAAGCTGTCGCGCCTCGTCGGCCGGATCCTGGCGACCACGGACGCCGAAGTGCCGTGGTGGCGGGTGGTCAACGTGTCGGGCCAGCTCCGGGCCCATGACGTGCGGGAGCAGACGGCGCTGCTGCGAGCCGAGGGCGTCGACGTGCGCGACGGGCGCGTCCGCAACGCCCCGTCGGGTCGGTTCAGTCGACCGACTCGGCCGTTGCGCCCTTGATCTGGACGAAAGCCAGCCGGATGTTGTTCAGGGCGTCACGCATGGTGGGCGCCTCGTCCCCGAGCCGGTCGCCGAGGCCGTCGACGAGGCAGGCCACGGCGTCGATCGCCAGGGCCGCCTGGACGAGATCGGGTGGGGTGGCCGACAGGTGGATGGCCCCCAGTTCGTACAGCCCCATCACGTGGTTGATGACCACCACCTCGGCTGGCACCACGGCGAGTCGCGCCCGCGCCTCGGCCATCTCCCGCTGTGCTGCCTCGATGGCGTCCGCCGTGTCGTCGTCCAGGGTGTCGTCGTCCAGGGTGTGGTCATCGACGTCGTCGTCGAGTTGCACGAACCCGCTGCCGAACTCGGCAGCGAGCGCCTCGTCGAAATCGCTGTCGTCGTCCGGGTCGTCGTCCAGGTCGTCGATGTCGTCATGGTCGAAGTCCTGCTCAGAGGTTTCATCGGTCACGTGCGGTACCCTACCGAACAACAACTGAGGCGAAGTGGGGGAGACCCCCACCCGGCCACCACCCGATGCGTCTCGCGACGTGTCGAATCGTGCGTTCGGGTCACAAGGCTGAGACAGCCACTCTGCACCGTCGGCACAGCCGATGATGCGATGTGTCGGTCGCTCCGCGTGCGGTTCGCGTCGAGCGCCAATACATCAGACACATGGGGAGGCCCATTGCACAGGAGTGAGCAGTCATAGCACCGCGACCAGAACAGCGTGGCGATCAACATCGCATCAACGACCGCATCCGATCCCGTGAAGTCCGTCTCATCGGACCGACCGGCGACCAACTCGGAATCAAGGCGGTCCCTGATGCCCTGCGGATGGCCCGAGGCCTCGAACTCGATCTCGTGGAAGTGGCGCCCAACGCCAACCCTCCCGTGTGCCGGATCATGGATTACGGCAAGTTCAAGTACGAAGAGGGTCAGAAGGCCAAGGAAGCGCGGAAGAAGTCGACCAACGTGTCGGTGAAGGAAGTGAAGTACCGGCCGAAGATCGGCCGGGGCGACTTCGACACCAAGACACGCAATGTCATCCGATTCATCGAAGAAGGTCACAAGGTCAAGATCACGCTGCAGTTCCGTGGTCGAGAGATGGCACACCCCGAACTGGGGTCGAAGATCCTCGACGACGTACTCGACGCGGTGGGCCCGGCAGCCAAGGTCGACACGCAAGCCCGTCTCGAAGGACGGGCGATGTCGATGGTGCTGTCACCCGACAAGAAGGCCCAAGAGGCGATGAAGAAGGCAGCCGCCGAAGCCACCCAGCTAGAAGATGGCCAGCTAGACGACGGCCATCAAGACGACGGCCTGCAAGACGACGGCCAGCACGTCGACGGCCAGGTGGTTGCGGCGGATCAGGAAGTAGAAGGAGCAACCGATGCCGAAAATGAAGACGTCGAAGACCGCCAAGAAGCGGTTCAAGAAAACGGGTAGCGGCCAGCTGCGCCGCGAGCAGGCCATGCGTCAGCACCTGTTCGAGAAGAAGTCGTCGACCCGCACGCGCCGCCTTGCCGGCGATCGCGACGTGCATCCGACCGACGTGAAGAAGATCAAGCGCCTCCTCGCCGAGCGCTGAGACAACCATCAACCGGGTTCGACCCGACTGAGACTCCCGAGGAGGATTCGACATGGCACGTGTGAAGCGTGGTGTGGCGTCGAAGAAGCGCCACAAGAAAGTACTGACCAAGGCCAAGGGCTATTACGGCAACAAGAGCCGTTCGTTCCGGGCCGCCAACGAACAAGTGATGCGGTCGGGCAACTATGCCTTCCGCGACCGTCGTGCCCGCAAGGGTGAGATGCGCCGGCTGTGGATCCAACGGATCAACGCAGCCTGCCGTCTGAACGACATGAGCTACAGCCGGTTCATCGCCGGGCTGAGCGCCGCCGGTATCGAAGTCGACCGCAAGATCCTCGCCGATCTGGCCGTCACCGACGCCGCTGCGTTCACCAAGCTGGTCGAGAGCGCCAAAGCAGCGCTCTGATCCGACTCGCCCAGATCGGGCAGACTGGCGCAGGATGACTGCGCTGGCGATCAACAATCCACGAGTTCAGCAACTGCGGCGCCTCATCGGGCGCCGCAGTTCGCGTCACGACGACGGTCGCTTCGTCGTCGAAGGTCGTGTGCTGGTCGCCGAGGCCGTGGCTGCCGGATGGATCGTCGAGGCACAGTTCGTCCCGGAGGGAAGTGACGCATTCCTCCCTTCAGTTGGCGCGGTCATCGAGCTCGCTCCTGGTGTGTTCGAACGTGTCGCGTCGACCGAGACTCCGCAACCACCGATCGCGATCGTGCGGATGGTCGACCGAGACGTCGAGGCGACGCTGGCGACGGCCGGTCTCGTGATGGTGCTCGATCGGATCGCCGATCCCGGGAACCTGGGCACGATCATCCGCTCGGCCGAAGCCGCCGGTGTCGACGCGGTCGTGCTCACGCCTGGGTCGGTCGACCCCTTCAGCCCGAAGGTCGTGCGCTCGTCGGCCGGAGCCCTGTTCCACGTGCCCGTGATCTCGGCGACGATCGACGACGTGGCCACCGCTGGATTGACCCTCGTGGGGACGAGCAGCCACGCAGCACCCGGACGCACGGTCGTGTCGAGCACCCGCGTCGATCTCACGGGGCGCGTCGCGCTCGTGATGGGGAACGAAGCCGCGGGCCTGCCCGACGAATGGAATGACATCGTCGGTCCGGTGACGTCGTGGATCACCATCGAACACCAGGGGCGCAGCGAATCGCTGAATGTGGCGATGGCCGCGACGGTGCTGGCCTTCGAGGCGGCGCGGCAGCGCGATCAGGAGAGCGAGAACGGCGGGTAGCGGTCGGTGACGAGCAGGAAGGCATAGGCGTAGACGCGCAAGCCCCACCGCCCGACGCCGACCACGTAGTCGAACAGGCCCTTCGGGTACTGACCGGTGAACAGGATCGCGAACCAAGCGGCGATCGACCGCGAAGAGCGCGCCGATCGCGAGGAAGAACAGCACGATGAAGTGCGGGATCGCGAGGAACCACTTGACGAGCGGCAGGAACGCGATTCAGGTCACGCTCGACGTCGTCCGGGTAGTCGATGTCGAGGTGGATGCGCTGCTGGTCGACCGTCGAGGGATACTCGTCGGTGATCAGGGCCAGGTAGGCGCCGACCCGTGTCGTGAAGCGTGTGAGTTCGTAGGCGAAGTCGAACCACCACTTGGGGTAACGGGCGCGGAAGACGAGCATGAGGACGGTCGCGAAGAAGAGGGCACCGAGGATGCTGGCGCCCGTCGATGTCACCCAGGTCCCGTTCTCCGTCCTCACGGCGGTCGAACTGCGGTTGTTCAGGATGCCGAGGATGATCGCGATCGGGATGATCAGGATGAGCCGGAACGCCGTTGTCAGGCGACTCAGCTGTGCCGGGTAGTCGATGGCGAGGCGCGCCGCATATGGCGAGCCGGCGGATGCACCGGGCCCTCGTGGTGGTGGGACGGGCGGGAACGCGCCAGGTGGCGGTGGCGGCGAGACCGGTGGAGGGGGTGGTGGCGGCGGTGACGACATGGACATCGCTGGTGGTCTCCTTCGGTTCCGGGGGCACGTCCGACGCTCCGCGTCGCACGTGGGCCGACCGTAGTGCGAACCGATGGTCGGCTCGAACGGCGAGGACAGGCGTGGTCAGGCCCGCAGGATCACGAGGTACTGGCCGCCACCGGTCTCGATCTCCGACGTGACGTCGAGTTCCGGCTCGAGGCGTGAGACGCGATCGACGAGCCACGCCGCGGCGGCATCGGCGTCGGCCTGGTCGGGACAACGGGCGACGACCTCGCGTCCACCCTTGCGCTGCAACCGGTCGACCATCGGGATGATGACGGCGGCGTCGGCGACGAACAGCTCGTCCGGCCACGGAATCACCGGTTCGATCGCGCCCTTGCCCGTGTTGCACGCCCTGTGGGCGAGGCGTTCCTGCCCCGTTCCTTTCCCCTTGCCCTTGCCGGTCCCCTTCGCCTTGGCCTTGCGTTCCGTCGTGCGGCTGTCGATGCTCGGCCCACGCGGGTCGTTGACCGACATGGTCGGATCGACCGGTTCGTCGCACAGCCAGCACCGCCAGCCGTCGATCTGACCGATCTCGTCGAGCCGCATGACCGCACCGTATCGGGCACGGTCGTCGACGGAACGAACGGGTAGGATCGGTTGCCGTGAAGCCGCAGTCGCAGCGATTTTCGTGCCCCGGGTGAACCGGGGGATGGCGTTCCACACGTCGGCGATCATTCGCTCCTGCGCCATGTTCTGAGTTCGTCCGGGGATTTCGTTCCCGCACGCCACTCCACGTTCCGAAAGGCCACCACGTGCTCTCCGACATCACCGCCGCCCGAGACGCCGCTCTCGCTGAGATCGACACGGCGTCGAGCCTCGACGCGGTCAGCGAATTGACCGCCCGGCTCGCCGGCAAGAAGGGCCAGCTCGCCCAACTCAAGACACGCCTCGGCTCGCTCGATTCGATCGACGAGAAGAAGGCTGCCGGCCAGGCCATCAACGACGCCATGTCCGCCGTCGCCGCGGCGCTCGAGGATCGGCGCGCAACCGTCGGTTCGGCGGCGCTCGACGAGCGGATCGCCGCGGAGCGCCTCGACCTGACCGAGTTCTCCGGCCGCCCGACCCGCGGCCACGCGCATCTCGTGACGCAGGCCTGGGAGCGGCTCGAGGACACGTTCATCGGGCTCGGGTTCCAGGTGGCCGAAGGCCCCGAGGTCGAGACCGACTGGCACAACTTCGAGGCCCTCAACATGGGTGACGGGCACCCCGCCCGCGGCGAGTTCGACACCCTGTTCGTCGACCACGTCACGCCGGACGGCCGCACCGGCACGACGCTGCTGCGCACCCACACCTCGCCGGTGCAGATCCGCACCATGCTCACCACCGAACCGCCGATCTACATCGTCGCGCCGGGGCGGGTGTTCCGGCGCGACACGCCCGATGCCACGCACATGCCGGTGTTCCACCAGATCGAAGGTCTCGTCGTCGACCGTGACATCACGATGGCCGACCTGGCCGGCACGATCGAGGCGTTCACGAGGGCGTTCTTCGGGCCCGGCTTCACGTCCCGCCTGAGGCCGAGTTATTTCCCGTTCACCGAGCCGTCGGCCGAGTTCGACATCCAACGCCCGAACGGCGACTGGATCGAGCTCGGTGGGTGCGGGATGGTTCACCCGAACGTGTTGCGGGCCGGCGGGCTCGACCCCGAGGAGTGGAGCGGTTTCGCGTTCGGTTTCGGTATCGACCGGATGTCCAAGGAACGTCACGGAGTCGAGGACATCCGTGAGATGTTCACCAACGACGTCCGCTTCCTGGAGCAGTTCTGATGAAGATCCTCCTGTCATGGCTCAACGAGTACGGGGACTTCGGCGATCCGGGGGATCCGGCTGCGGTGCAACGGGTCGCCGGCGCGCTGACGTCCCTCGGCCTCGAGGTCGGCACGATCGAGCAGCTCGGTGCGTCGGTCGACGGCGTCGTCACGGCTCGGGTCGTGCGCCTCGAGCAACATCCCGGCGCGGCCAAGGTGCAACGTGTCTACGTCGATGCGGGCGACGGAGCCGAACGCCACGTGTGGTGCGGCGCGTTCAACATGCAGCCCGACGACATCGTGCCCCTCGCCACGCTCGGCACCACGATGCCGGACGGTCGAACGATCGAACGGCGGGGCATTCTCGGCATCGACTCCGAAGGCATGCTGTGCTCGTCCCGCGAGCTCGGACTCGGCGACGACCATTCCGGGATCGCCATCCTCCCCGCTGGCACCCCGCTGGGCGTGCCGTACGGCGAGGCGCTCGGCCTGCGTCCGGATGTGCTGATCGATGCCGACGTCACCCGGAACCGTCCCGACTGTTGGGGCTACGTGGGCATCGCCCGTGACCTCGCGGCCAAGCTCGGCGTGGAGTTCCGCCCGCCGCACGGCGGCAACGTGGGTCGCCGGCGACCAACGCCCGATCAGCGTCGACATCGTCGACGGGACGCGTTGCGGGCGATTCACGGCGACGGTCATTTCGGGCGTCGAGGTCACCGCCTCGCCCGACTGGATGGCGCGCCGGCTGACGGCCGCCGGGATGCGACCGATCAACAACGTCGTCGACGTGAGCAACTATGTGATGCTCGAACTCGACCAGCCGAACCACGCCTACGACCTCACCACGCTCGCCGGCGGCTTCCGCGTCCGCACCGCGGACGATGGCGAGCGGATCACGACGCTCGATGGTCAGGAACGCGTGCTCACCGAGGCCGACCTGTTGGTCTGCGACGGGGAGGATCGTCCCGATCGGCGGGCTCGCCGGCGTGATGGGCGGCCTCGACACCGAGATCGGCGACGACACCAGCGTCGTCGCGCTCGAGGTGGCATGGTTCGAGCCGATCGGGATCGGGCGGACCGTCGCCCGCCACGGCCTGCGCTCGGAGGCGTCGGCGAGGTTCGAGCGCGGTGTCGATCCGTACGGGATGCCACTGGCGATCGCCCGCTTCGCGGAGCTGCTCAGCGAAACGTGTCCCGCGCTGACGGTGCACGCCGGTGCCGCGGACGCCCGACGCCGAGTCGCTGCCCGCCGAGCAGCGTTCGGCCGATGTGCGCATCAGTGAAGTCAACCGGATCCTCGGTACCGACCTCGCGGCCGACGATCTCCCGCCGTTGCTCGACCCGATCGGCTACACCGTCACCGGCACGGGCGACGTCCGCACGGTGGCCCTGCCGACCTGGCGCCCCGACTCGACCGCCGAGATCGACGTGATCGAAGAGGTCGCCCGTCACTACGGGTACGAGCGGCTCGGCAAGACCGTGCCGAAATCGGTCGTCCACGGAGGCCTCAGCGTGCGCCAACAGCGTCGCCGTCTGGTCCGCGAGGTGCTGCTCGGCCTCGGGATCTCCGAGGCGATGCCGAATCCGTTCCTCGGTCCAGACACGCTGCAACGCGCCGGTCTGCCCGCCGATGCGCTCCGGGTGACGAACCCGCTCGTGTCCGACGAGAGCGTGCTGCGCACGTCGCTGCGACCTGGCCTGCTGCAGGCGGTCGCCTACAACGAGTCGCATCGGCGCAGCGGTGTGCGGCTGTTCGAGATCGGCCACGTCTACCCGCCTGGCGACGGCGAACTGCCGAACGAGTACGAATCGTTGGCGGTGGTCCTTGCCGGAGCCGAGGCACCGGACGCGATCGCGGTGTGGCGCGAACTCGCCGCGGCGCTCGGCGCCGGAGCGCGCATCGATCAATCGAGGGTTCCCGACGGCATGCATCCGACGCGGTCGGCCGTTCTCCAGGCCGGACGCGACCCGCTCGGCGGTGTGGGTGAGGTCCATCCGGCGGTCCTCGCTCGATTCGACGTGACCGAGCGGATCGCGATCCTCGAGATCGACCTCGATCAGGTGCTCGATCGCGAGCCGAAGCCGACCCAGTGGAAGGCGACCAGCCGGTACCCGTCGAGCGATCTCGACCTCGCGTTCGTCGTGCCCGAAACCGTCCCGGCCGAGCGGGTCGACAAGGCGATCCGCCAAGGCGCCGGCAACCTCCTCGTCGAGGCCACCCTGTTCGACGTGTACCGCGGGGATCGAGTGCCCGACGGCACCCGCTCGCTCGCCTACCGGTTGCGGTTGCAGGCGCAGGACCGGAACCTCACCGACGGCGACATCGCCGGCGTGCGGCGCGGGGTCGAGGCCGCGGCGACAAAGCTGGGTGCAGACCTGCGAAGCTGAACCGGTGAGTTCGCCCACCGACGGATCGACCTCGGGTGCCTCCGGCGAGACCGACCTCGCCGCGATGCTCGCCACCTTGTCCGTGCGTCGACGTCCCGGCATCTTCACCTACGTCGCCGTCGCGGTCCCCACGCAGGGCCTGCTCGCCGCAGCCCATGCCATGGTGGTGGAGGGCGAACTGACCACCCTCGTCGTTCCCCGCGAGTCGGCGCAGCGCGCCGGACTGCCCGTGGTGATGGAGTTCGCATGGCTCACGCTGTCGATCCAGTCGAGCCTGGAGGCGGTCGGGTTGACCGCGGCGGTGAGCGCCCGGCTCGCCGAACGTGACATCGCCTGCAACGTGCTCGCCGGCTACCACCACGACCATCTGCTCGTACCCGTGGCGCGGGCCGCGGACGCGATCGCCGCCCTCAGTTCGAACTGAGGTCGTCCGGAGCATCGGCGAGCCACGCCAGACGACCCGGTTGACGCCGCAACACCGTCCGCCAGAGCTCGTCGGGTTCGCTCGAGAAGATGTCGCCCGGCTCGGAGTCGAGCACGAGCCAGGCACCGGCTTCGATCTCACCCTCGAGCTGACCCGGCCCCCACCCGGCGTAGCCCCGGAACACCCGGACCCCGCGGACCTCACCGGCCACGAGGGCCGGATCGGCGGAGAGGTCGGCCGACGCGATCGTGCCGAGGATGGGGGAGAGGTGTTCGTCGCCCTCGACCATCGCCACCGTCGTCTCGGCGAGCGCGATCAACGCGTTCTCCTCGACCGGCCCGCCCGAGAACACCGCCGACGGTGCACTCTGCAGGTCGATCCAACGATCGAGCGGCTCGTCGAGGCTCTCGATCGACGGGCGGTTGATGACCACGCCGATCGCGCCGTCGTCGTGGTGTTCGAGGACGAACACGACGGTGCGGTCGAAATGTGGATCCTCCAGTGGGGGCGTGGCGACGAGCAGACGGCCCTTCGTCGGCAGCACCCCCGGAAACATGCGTCCAGTCTGCCCGATCGGATCGATGGCACAAACGCGGGACACGGAGCCCAGACACCGAGCCGGGTCGGCGGCTTGCATGAACATACGTGACTCTGTATGCTCATGCAGATGTCGTCACTGCGAGTCGGGATCATCGGTGCCTCCGGGTACACGGGAGCGGAGCTGCTCCGCCTCGTCGCCGGTCATCCGAGGATGGATGTCGTCGTCGCCACAGGTGACTCGATGGCCGGCCGCCGCGCCGCCGACGTCTACCCGTCGCTCGAGGTCGCCTACCCAGATCTCGTCTTCGAGGCGTTCGACCCGGCGATGGCCGATGGGCTCGACGTCGCGTTCCTCGGGCTGCCGCACGAGGCGTCGATGGCGCTCGCGCCGCAGCTCGTCGGGTCGGTCGGCTGCGTCGTCGACCTGTCGGCGGCCTACCGGCTGAAGGACGCCTCGGCCTATCCCACGTTCTACGGCTTCGAACACACGCAACCCGAACTGCTCGCCGAAGCGGTGTTCGGCCTGCCCGAACTGCATCGGACGGAGCTGAAGGAGGCACGGCTCGTCGCCACACCCGGCTGCCACGTCACCGCGGCCACCCTGGCGCTCCGGCCCCTCGTCGCCGCCGGCCTCGTCGAACCGACGGGGATCGTCGTCAACACCGTCACCGGCATCACCGGGGCGGGACGCGCCCCGACCGACACGAACGTGTTCACCAACATCGACTCCAACGCATTCGCCTACGGCCTGATCGATCACCGCCACACGCCCGAGATGGAACAGGAGATCGGTGCCCAGCTGATCTTCACCCCGCACCTCATCCCGATGAGCCGCGGCCTGCTCGCCACGTGTTACGCCCGTCCGACTGCCGGGTGCAGCGCCGAGGCGATCGCCGCCGCCCTGCACGACTTCGCCGTCGACGAGCCGTTCGTGGCCGTCACCGCCAAGCCGCCGGCGACCAAATCGGTGCTCGGTTCGAATGCGGCGCACATCAGCGCCCGCTTCGACGAGCGCACCGGCACGGTCGTCGCCATGTGCGCCATCGACAACCTCACGAAGGGCGCGTCGGGTGGCGCTCTGCAGGCGGCGAACGTCGCGCTCGGCCTCGACGAGACCGCCGGCTTGTCGTCGATCGGCCTCGCCCCGTGACCGCTCACGCGGACGTCGACCTCGACCTCGACGACAGGCAACTCGACCGCACCCGCCGCCTTGAAGGCCGCGACGCTCGTCGAGGCCCTGCCCTACATCCGCCGCTTCGCCGGCAAGACGGTCGTGGTGAAGTACGGCGGCAACGCACTCGCCGGCACCTCCGACCACGATGCGCTCGCGTCGTTCGCCGAGGACATCGTGCTGATGCGACTCGTCGGGATGCGCCCGGTCGTGGTGCACGGCGGCGGACCACAGATCTCCGAGTTGATGGAGCGCCTCGGCAAGGAGACCACGTTCGTCGATGGCCTGCGCGTCACCGACGCCGAGACCGTCCACATCGCCACGATGGTGCTGAAAGGCCAGGTCAACCCCCAGCTCGTGGCGGCGATCAACATCCACGGGCGGTACGCCGTCGGGCTGAGCGGCATCGACGCCGGTCTGATCCGGGCCGTGGCGAGAGACCCGCAGCTCGGCTTCGTCGGCGACGTCACCAAGATCAACCCGGAGGTCATCCTCGGCCTGATCGAGGACGAGTTCATCCCGGTGATCGCCACGATCGGCAGCGACGTCCTCGGTCAGTCGTACAACATCAATGCCGACACCGTGGCCGGCGCGATCGCCGAGGCACTCGGTGCCGAGAAGCTCGTCTATCTCACCGACATCGAGGGCCTGCGGCGCGACGTCGCCGACCCGGCCAGCCTCATTCGCCAGACCACCGCCGATGAACTCGACGCGCTCGTCGCCGATGGCACGATCGCCGGCGGCATGATCCCGAAGGTCACGAGTTGCACGCAGGCCGTGCGCAACGGCGTGCGGCGCGCCCACATCCTCGACGGCAGGATCGAGCACGTGTTGCTGCTCGAAGTGTTCACCGACGCCGGTATCGGCACGATGGTCGTCGGCGTGCCCGACGGGACCGGAGCAAGCACATGAGCACCGCCACGACCAACCACGACTTCGATCTCCAGTCGCTCGACCACTGTCCGTTCATGCCGGTGTTCGGCGCGCCGGAGATCATGTTCGAACGCGGACAGGGCACCGAGCTGTGGGACGTGCACGGCAAGCGTTATCTCGATTTCCTCGCCGGCATCGCGGTGGTCTCGCTCGGTCACGCCAACCCGGTGGTGGCCGACGCGATCAGCGACCAGGCGCACCGACTGCTCCACGTGTCGAACTTCTTCACCAATCCGGTGGCCGCGAAGGCGGCGACGATGGTGAACGAGCAGTTGGCGGCAGCCTCTGGCCGGCAGGGGCAGATCTTCTTCACCAACTCGGGAGCCGAGTCGGTCGAGTGCGCGATCAAGCTCGCCCGCAAGCACGGAGGACGCGGCCGCCACACGGTGGTCAGTGCCCTCGGCAGCTTCCACGGGCGGACGCTTGCCGCGTTGGCGGCCACCGGTCAGCCCACGAAACACGAACCGTTCCAGCCGATGCCCGAGGGCTTCCGCCACGTCGCGTGGGGCGAGCTCGACGCGATGCGCGCCGCTGTCGACGGATCGGTCGCGGCGGTGCTGATCGAGCCGGTGCAGGGAGAAGGGGGCGTCAACCCCGCCACCGCCGAGTACCTGCAGGGCATTCGTGCGCTGTGCGACGAGGTCGGCGCCCTGCTGATGATCGACGAGATCCAGACGGGGTTCGGCCGGACGGGTCGGTGGTTCGGGTTCGAGCATGCCGGCGTGCAGCCCGACGTGGTCACGCTGGCCAAGGCGATGGGCAACGGCATGCCGGTCGGCGCGTGTTGGGCCCGCACCGATGTGGCGGCGGTGTTCGAACCCGGCGACCATGGCAGCACGTACTCCGGTACCGCCATCGCCACCGCAGCGGTCGTCGCCACCCTGTCGGAGATGCGCCGCCTCGACGTGCCGGGGCTCGCCGAGCGGCAGGGTCGTCGACTCGCCGACGGCCTGCGCGCCCTCGATGGTGTCGTCGACGTGCGCGGCCAGGGCCTGATGCTCGGTGCCCAACTTGCCGACGGCATCGACGCGAAGGCCGTGTATCAGCAGCTCCTCCATCGGGGCCTGATCACCAACGCCGTCAACGCGTCGACGCTGCGCTTCGTGCCGCCGCTCACGGTGTCCGACGAGGAGATCGACGAGGCGCTCGCCCTGATCGCCGACGAGCTGGCCCTGGCGCTCGCAGGGGTGTCGGACGGGGCGACGACGTGAGCCGCCACCTGTTGACCATCGCCGACTTCGAGGCCGGCGAGATCGAGCAGATCCTGGCGTTGGCGACCGCGCCGATCGCATCGCTCGGCCGCCCGCTCGACGGGTCGGGTGCGGCGCTGATCTTCGAGAAGCCCTCCAACCGAACCCGCCACTCCACCGAGATGGCCGTCGTCCAGCTCGGAGGGCACCCGATCTACACACGGGGCGAGGAGGTCGGTTTCGACACCCGCGAGCCGGTCGAGGACGTGGCGAAGATCCTCGCCGGCTATCACGACGTGATCGCGGCACGCGTGTTCTCCCACGACACCCTCGAGCGGATGGTGGCCGTCGTCGACACCCCGATCGTGAACCTGCTGTCCGACTGGTCGCACCCGCTGCAGGCGTTCGCCGACGCCCTGACGATGACCCAGGTGCTGGGCCCGCTCGCCGGCCGGACGGTGGCGTACGTCGGCGATTACAACAACGTCTCCCGCTCGCTCGCCGAGGTCAGCTTGTTGCTCGGCGCCCGGGTGCGGCTGGCGTCCCCGCCGGGGTTCGCCGCGGACGACACCGAGCTGGAACGGCTGCGGCTGATCGGCGAGGGCGACATCGAGCAGTCACATCGTGCGGCCGACGCCGTCCGGGGCGCCGACGCGGTCCACACCGACACGTGGGTGTCGATGGGTCAGGAAGCGGAGAAGGAACAGCGCCGGAAGCAGTTCGAGGGCTACACCGTCGACGCCGACATGATGGCGCTCGCCGCCTCGGGAGCGATCTTCATGCACTGCCTGCCTGCCTACCGCGGCTTCGAAGTGGCCGCCGAGGTGATCGACGGACCGCAATCGGTCGTGTTCCAACAGGGACACAATCGGATGCACGCCGCCCGCGGTGCCTTCGCATTCGTCCTCGGGGTTCGACCATGACCACCAAGGTCCAACGGCAGGCCACCATCTCACGACTCATCGGCGATCACGAGGTGACCAACCAACCGCAACTGATCGCACTGCTCGTCGAACAGGGCATCGAGGCGACGCAGGCCACCGTGTCGCGTGATCTCGACGACATCGGCGCAGTGAAGGTGCGGGTGCCGAGCGGGAACACGGTGTACGCGATCCCTGAGTTCGCACCCGATCGCATCGCCCCGGTCGATCAACTGCGCCGGGTGATGGGGGAGTGGGTGGCCGACGTTGCCTGCTCGGGCAACATCGTCATCCTGCGCACCCCGCCCGGATGCGCCCACGTGGTTGCCTCGGCCCTCGATCGCAGCCGGATCGACGGCCTGCTCGGCACCGTCGCCGGCGACGACACGCTCATGTGCGTGTCGGCCTCGGTCGACGGATCGGCACTGGCCGAACAACTCAAGGAACTGGCTGGCGTCGACTGACATGGACGACTCGACCATCCCGCCCACTCCACCCACCACGCCCACTCCGGCGCCCGAGCCGCCCGCACCAGAGACGTCAGGGGGCAAGACGCTCTGGCACGGCCGATTCGCCGGCGGACCGGCGCAGGCATTGATGGCCTACACGGTCAGCCTCCCCTTCGATCGGATCATGTGGCGTGACGACATCGCCGGATCGCGGGCCCACGTGCGCGGCCTTGCCCGCGTCGGGCTGTTGTCCACCGACGAGAGCGAGAACGTGCTGGCCGCGCTCGACCGGGTCGCCGACGAGATGGAACGGGACGTGTTCGTCTTCGTGGAATCCGACGAGGACATCCACACCGCCGTCGAGCGCCGCGTCACCGAACTCGCCGGGCCCGCCGGAGGCAAGCTCCACACCGCCCGCAGCCGCAACGACCAGGTGGCCACCGACCTTCGCCTGTGGTGCAAGCGCGAGCTGGTCACCGTCGCCGCTGGCCTCGTCGGCCTCCAGGAGACCCTGCTCGCCCGGGGGCTCGAGTCGGAAGGCGTGTACCTCCCCGGATACACACACTTGCAGCGGGCGCAGCCCGTATTGCTCGCCCACCACCTCCTCGCTCACGGCTGGGCGCTCGGTCGTGACGTCGACCGGCTGCTCGACACGCTGCGGCGCCTCGACGTCTCGCCGCTCGGCGCGGGTGCGCTGGCCGGTTCGTCGCTGCCGATCGACCCAGCCGGCAACGCCGCCGATCTCGGATTCTCGCGAGCGTTCGACAACAGTCTCGACGCCGTCGGCGACCGGGATTTCGTCGCCGAGGCCGTGTTCGACCTCGCGCTGATCGGCGTCCACCTGTCGCGTATCGGCGAGGAGTGGGTGCTGTGGACTTCGGCCGAGTTCGGCTTCGCCCGGCTCGACGACGCGTATGCCACCGGATCGTCGATGCTCCCGCAGAAGAAGAACCCCGACATCGCCGAGCTGGCCCGCGGCAAGGCCGGACGGCTCATCGGGAACCTCACGGGCCTCCTCGCGACGTTGAAGGGGCTGCCGCTCGCCTACAACCGCGACCTGCAGGAGGACAAGGAGCCGCTGTTCGACTCGGTGGAGCAGGTCACGCTCGCCGTCGCCGCGCTCACGGGCATGATCGCGACGGCCACGTTCGTCCCCGAAGCCATGCAGGCCGCGGCCGACGAGCAGACCACGGCGGCCACCGACCTCGCCGAGTTCCTCGTCCGTTCGGGCATGCCGTTCCGCGAGGCCCACGCCGTGGTCGGCGCGGACGTGCGGGCGGCGTTGGCGGGTCAGGCCTCGCTCAGCGATCTGGTCGCCGCCGATCCCGTCCTCGGGCCGGATGCCGCCGCGCTCGTCCGGCCCGGCGTCGGCGTCCGGATGCGAACCTCGCCCGGCGCGGCAGGACCCGAGGCACTCCACGACCAAGTCGAGTCGTACCGTCGTCTCCTCGCCGACGAGCGCACGCGGCTCGGCCTCTGACCCCGCCCGACCGGCGCGCCCGCCGGGCGATGTAGTTGTGGTGCGCCAGGGCCCCTACATCGCCATCGCGACGGGTTGGCACGTCCGGGCGATGTAGTTGTCGTGCGCCAGGGCCCCTACATCGCCATCGCCACGGGTTGGGTACGGTGCGGCGGGTGACGTTCGATCGCGGGGCGCTGCAGGGCGAGGCACCCGAGGTGGCGCCGATGCTGCTCAACAAGCTGCTCGTGCACGGTGCGTGTGTCGGGCGGATCGTCGAGGTGGAGGCGTACACCGCGGACGATCCGGCCTCCCACACGTATCGAGGCGAGACGCTCCGCAACTCGGTGATGTTCGGTCCGCCGGGACACCTGTACTGCTACCGGTCGTACGGCATCCACACCTGCGCCAACATCGTCACCGGCCGGCCCGGTCACGGGGCGGCGGTGCTGATTCGGGCGCTCGTGCCCGTTGCGGGCGTCGACGAGATGCGCCGTCGACGTGGCCGGTCGACGGGACTCGCCGATGGCCCCGGCAAGTTGTGCCAGGCGCTCGGACTCACGCTCGCCCACAACGGCGTCGACCTCTGCGGCTCGGGTCCCGTCTCGCTCGTCGACGACGGCACCCCACCGCCCCGCTCGCCTCTCATCGGGCCACGGATCGGGATCACCAAGGGCGTCGACACCCCGTGGCGGTTCCGTGTCCCCTAGTGAGCGTCAGCGCCAGTGGATCCAGTACCCGTGCGGATGGCAGACGGCAACGGTCTTGCACGTCCGAGTCCCGCCACGCCAGCGGACCAGCGTCATCGCGGTCACGTCGGTGCCGGCGAGATCGTCGTCGACCGGGATCTCCGGGACGAGGACAGGCGACTCGGCGACGATCCAGCTCAGATCGCGTCGCGCGCCGATCGCGTCGAGCCCGTTGAGGTAGGCGATGCGCTGGGTCGCGGTGAGGTAGTTCAGCACCCAGGAGTTCGTCACGACGGGATGGCATCGGGTCCCGACCTCCGCCACGGCCGCGTGCAGGCCGGCGATCGCATCGCCCGACCGCACCCTCGGCTGGGCCACCGTGGCCAGCGCGATCGCGGCACGGAGTCGGTGGAAGCGGTCGGCCTGGTCGGGCCAGACGCACGCTTCGAGCCAGCGCGACTCGATGGGGTCGGTGACATCGACCGGTTGCCGGTCGATCCCCAGGCGCGCACCGATCACGGGCATCGAGGCCGGAACGGGCAACGCACCACGTGTGGACACCTCGAGCACCACGGTCGACGGGCCACCGACGACGGAGGCCGCCGCGACCGCCTCGTTCTCGCCCCGATACCGGTACTCGTACCGATCGAGGAGAAGGTTCAAGCCACCGCTCGTGCCGATGTCGATGTGGCCGAGTGTCCCGACCTCGGCGGCGAGCATGCCGAACACCGGCAGGAACAGACCGCAGCGGCCGACCTCGTTGGTCTGGGTCGTCCGGGTGGACAGCAGCCACGTCAGCTCGGTCACTCGTGCCTCGACGAAGCGCCGGAACGTGGGCATGAGCTCCGGGTCGTCGGGGAGGCGGGGGTCGGTGGTGAGGTTCGGGTACCACTGCGCAAGTTCGCTGCGCGGTTCGTCGAGGACCAAATGGTGGGTGCAGGCGAACAGCAGTACCGGCTGCTGTTGCTCCGTGGGAGCGTGAAGGATCAGCCGGAACAGCGACGGTTCGCCGGCGATTCCCGTGGCGAGGGCCGAATACAGCGGTGCGCGGCGGGCCGCCGTCGATGCGAAGTTGACGAACTGCTGGGCGAGCGAGCGATCGAGCGGATCGACGAGTTCGCCAGCCGAATCGCCCCGTAGCGGTTCCACCGGGCGAGAGTACTCTGCCTGTCCGTATGGCTTCGATCGAGTTCGACCTGATTGCAGATCTCGAGGCGCGCAACCTCATCCATGATTCGACCGATCGGGAGTTCCTACGGGCCCACGTCGCCGCCGGTCCCGTCGGGATCTACTACGGGTGCGATCCGACGGCCGACAGTCTCCACGTGGGCAATCTGATCGGGCTCGTCACGCTGCGCCGCTTCCAGGATGCCGGCCATCGTCCGATCGCCCTGGCCGGCGGTGCGACGGGCATGGTGGGCGACCCGAGCGGTCGTTCGGAGGAGCGGAACCTCCTCGACGACAACGTGTTGGACCACAACGTCGCCTGCATCAAGGAGCAGCTCGGCCGGATCGTCGATCTGGGCCCTCAGGAATCGGTGCCTCAGGAATCGGTGCCTCAGGAATCGGTGAGAAGCGAGGCGGGACGAGGCCGCGGTGAACTGGTCGACAATCGCACCTGGACGCAGCCGATCTCTGTGCTCGAGTTCCTGCGTGACGTGGGCAAGCACGTCACGGTGAACCAGATGCTCGCCCGCGAGAGCATCAAGATGCGCATCAATTCCGAGCACGGCATCTCGTTCACGGAATTCAGCTACATGCTGCTGCAGGCGAACGACTACCTGTGGCTGCACGACAACCTCGGCTGCACCATCCAGATCGGGGGATCGGACCAGTGGGGCAACATCATCGCCGGCGTCGACCTGATCAGGCGCAAGACCGGAAAACATGTGCATGCCTTCTCGTGGCCGCTGCTGACCGCCTCAGATGGGTCGAAGCTCGGCAAGACCACGGGGGCTCGGGTGTGGCTCGACGCCGAAAAGACCAGCCCGTACCAGTTCCGACAGCACTGGATGCAGATTGCCGATGACGACATCGAGGCGCAACTGCTCACGTTTTCGCTCCGACCCGTGGACGAACTGCGCGCACTCGTGACACGGCACGCCGAGGCGCCCCAACACCGGCTGGCCCAACGCGAGCTCGCCGACGAGATGGTGACTCTGGTGCACGGCGCGGACGCGGCGCACGCGGCCACCGAGGCCGCTGACCTGCTGTTTTCCGCTGATCCGGTCGCCGCGTCGGCATCGGCGCTCGAGGCGTTGTCGGCCGAGATCCCGTCATCGAGTGTCGACGCCGCGGGCCTCGGCGATCTGGTGGTGACGCTCGTCGCGACCGGCCTGGCGAGCTCCAACGGCGACGCCCGGCGCAACCTCGCCCAGGGCTCGTACTACGTGAACGGCGTCACGATCGACGAGAACTCCGTGCCGACGGAGTGGGAACGCCTCCAGGGCCGGTATGTTCTTCTTCGCAAGGGCAAGAAGACGCACCATCTCCTCGAGATTTCATCCTGAGTACACCTCAGGGAAATTTCTCCCGGAGTCGGGTTGTGCCTCAAAGCACGAGCGGTTAGTATTGTTCTCCGCCTCACGGAAGGATTTACTCCTCCGGAAAGGCGACCTGGCACCAACGCCAAACCCCAGTGAAAGCTGACGGGCCGGTGCGTGCCTGAGCTTCGGCTCCTTGAAAACGGAAGAGAAGACAGAACGCCAGTGCGGGCAGTTCGTCGGGCCGCCTTCGGGTGACCTTGCAGAACTGTCTGTCAATTTCGCTGTCGGCACACCCTGCCGGCAGCAACACGGATACCGGCCGTCCTCCACCTTTGTACGGTGCAGGTTCGGCCAAATCAGCTAAGGCGTACCGTCCACACGAGCCTTCCCGGCTCGGACGGTGCACTCGCTGACTACTCGTTGCCGATCCAACGGTCGGCCACGTTTTTGTTGGAGAGTTTGATCCTGGCTCAGGATGAACGCTGGCGGCGTGCTTAACACATGCAAGTCGAACGAGGTCCAACCAAACTTGTTTGGGGAAGATCTAGTGGCGAACGGGTGCATAACACGTGAGAAACCTGCCTCAGTCTCTGGGATAACAGTTGGAAACGACTGCTAATACCGGATGCCGTCACACCATCACATGTTGGAGTGACGAAAGATTTATCGGATTGAGAGGGTCTCGCGGCCTATCAGCTAGTTGGAGAGGTAACGGCTCACCAAGGCATCGACGGGTAGCTGGTCTGAGAGGATGATCAGCCACACTGGGACTGAGACACGGCCCAGACTCCTACGGGAGGCAGCAGTGGGGAATCTTGCACAATGGGCGAAAGCCTGATGCAGCAACGCCGCGTGCGGGAAGAAGGCCCTAGGGTTGTAAACCGCTTTCAGTAGGGAAGAAAATGACGGTACCTACAGAAGAAGGTGCGGCCAACTACGTGCCAGCAGCCGCGGTGACACGTAGGCACCAAGCGTTATCCGGATTTATTGGGCGTAAAGAGCTCGTAGGCGGTTCGGTAAGTCGGGTGTGAAAACTCTGGGCTCAACCCAGAGAGGCCACCCGATACTGCTGTGACTAGAGTGCGGTAGGGGAGCGGGGAATTCCTGGTGTAGCGGTGAAATGCGCAGATATCAGGAGGAACACCAGCGGCGAAGGCGCCGCTCTGGGCCGTAACTGACGCTGAGGAGCGAAAGCATGGGTAGCAAACAGGATTAGATACCCTGGTAGTCCATGCCGTAAACGTTGGGCACTAGGTGTGGGTCTCAACCAACGAGATCCGCGCCGTCGCTAACGCATTAAGTGCCCCGCCTGGGGAGTACGGTCGCAAGACTAAAACTCAAAGGAATTGACGGGGGCCCGCACAAGCAGCGGAGCGTGTTGCTTAATTCGATGCAACGCGAAGAACCTTACCTGGGTTTGACATGTACCGAAAAGCTCTAGAGATAGGGTGTCCTTCGGGGCGGTACACAGGTGGTGCATGGCTGTCGTCAGCTCGTGTCGTGAGATGTTGGGTTAAGTCCCGCAACGAGCGCAACCCTTATCCTATGTTGCCAGCACGTAATGGTGGGGACTCGTAGGAGACTGCCGGGGTCAACTCGGAGGAAGGTGGGGATGACGTCAAGTCATCATGCCCCTTATGCCCAGGGCTGCAAACACGCTACAATGGCCGGTACAGAGGGCTGCGATCCCGCGAGGGTAAGCGAATCCCACAAAGCCGGTCTCAGTTCGGATTGGAGTCTGCAACTCGACTCCATGAAGCCGGAGTTGCTAGTAATCCTGGATCAGCACGCCAGGGTGAATACGTTCCCGGGCCTTGTACACACCGCCCGTCACACCACGAAAGTCGGCAACACCCGAAGCCGGTGGCCCAACCTACTTGTAGGAGGGAGCCGTCGAAGGTGGGGTCGGTGATTGGGGTGAAGTCGTAACAAGGTAGCCGTACCGGAAGGTGCGGCTGGATCACCTCCTTTCTAAGGAGTGCCTCTCTACTGAAGATGGACATTTGTTCCATCCAGTACGAGACACACCTGTTGGTGCACTGGTGGGCTGTCGCCACAACGACCAGAGGTCGCAGGGATTCGGTCCCTCTCTCTGATCGGCGTGTCGCCGGCCACCGTCTTCTCTTCCGTTTTGAGGGAGTCATTTCCCTCACGCCGCAGCGTCGAGCTGCTCGAGCCTTCGGGCGCGAGCCGTTCCGCTGTTCAGGTGGCTCCTTGAGAACTGCAGAGCAAGCACGAGCATCTTGAGAGAAATCTCGAATAGATAACTTGTTCTTTCCAAGCTAATAAGAGCCAACGGTGGATGCCTTGGCGCCAAGAACCGATGAAGGACGTGAGTGACTGCGAAAAGCTGCGGGGAGCCGTCTACTAGGCCTCGATCCGCAGATGTCCGAATGGGGAAACCCAGCACTCGTCATGGAGTGTTACCGCTGCCTGAACACATAGGGCAGCAGGAGGGAACCGGGGGAATTGAAACATCTCAGTACCCCGAGGAAAGGAAAGCAACCGCGACACCCTGAGTAGCGGCGAGCGAAAAGGGTAGAGACCAAACCGTGCCAGTGCCAAGCCTGATGGCGTTGCTGGTGCGGGGTAGTGGGACCAGGAGACACAGCATCAGATGTGTCACGGAGTACAAGTGCTGCATAGGAGAACGACTCAGGAAAGGGTCGACCAGAGTGGGTAACAGTCCCGTATCCGAAATGTACGCACTCTCCGCTTGTCATCCCAAGTAACGCCGGAACCGTGAAAGCCGGCGTGAATCTGTGGGGACCACCCCATAAGTCTAAGTATTCCTTGGCGACCGATAGTGAACCAGTACCGTGAGGGAAAGGTGAAAAGTACCCCGGGAGGGGAGTGAAATAGTACCTGAAACCGTTGGTTTACAAACAGTCAGAGCGTCGTCATGCCTTCGGGTATGGCCGCGATGGCGTGCCTTTTGAAGAATGAGCCTGCGAGTTACGGTGTGTGGCAAGGTTAACCAGTGATGGGGAGCCGAAGCGAAAGCGAGTCTGAATAGGGCGTAGAGTCGCATGCTGTAGACCCGAAGCCAAGTGATCTATCCATGGCCAGGTTGAAGCGGAGGTAAGACTCCGTGGAGGACCGAACCCACGTAAGTTAAAAATTGCGGGGATGAGCTGTGGATAGGGGTGAAAGGCCAATCAAACTTGGCGATAGCTGGTTCTCCTCGAAATGCATTTAGGTGCAGCGTCGTGTGTTCAGTACCGGAGGTAGAGCACTGAATGGGTTAGGGGGCCCACAAGCTTACCGACCCCAATCAAACTCCGAATACCGGTACTCCAGAGCACGGCAGTGAGACCACGAGGGATGAGCTTCGTTGGTCGAAAGGGAAACAGCCCAGATCATCAGCTAAGGCCCCTAATTCAGGACTAAGTGGAAAACGATGTGGGATTGCACAGACAGCCAGGAGGTTGGCTTAGAAGCAGCCACCCTTGAAAGAGTGCGTAATAGCTCACTGGTCGAGTGATCCTGCGCGGACAATGTAACGGGGCTCAAGTCCTGAGCCGAAGCTATGGGCTTCTACGTAAGTAGGAGCGGTAGAGGAGCGTCGATAGTGCAGCGAAGCGGCGGTGGAAACGAGTCGTGGAGCGCTATCGAGTGAGAATGCAGGCATGAGTAGCGAGAGAGGGGTGAGAAACCCCTCCGCCGAAAGCCCAAGGGTTCCTGGGGAAGGCTAATCCCCCCAGGGTGAGTCGGGAGCTAAGGCGAGGCCGAAAGGCGTAGTCGATGCACAACTGGTTGATATTCCAGTACCACTGTGCCCGCGCCAAGTCCAAGAGTCGCAACGTTGGGGCTGTTACCTTCGGGTAGCGAACCGACCGAGCTGCTGGCGGATAGTTGACGGGGGACGCAGGAGGATAGGTGAACCGGGGCGATGGTAGACCCCGGGTAAGCGTGTAGACGGGTTCCGATGAGAGTTGGAGCCTCAACGTCGAGACGCGATGCCGAGCGATATACCGCGAAGTCACTGATTCCATGCTGCCAAGAAAAGCCCAGCAATGAGTTGGCACAGTGCCCGTACCCCATACCGACACAGGTGGGCGGGTAGAGAATACCAAGGCGAGCGGGAGAACTATGGTTAAGGAACTCGGCAAATTACCTCCGTAACTTCGGAAGAAGGAGGACCCTTTTTGGTGAAAGCCTTTACGGCTCGAGCTGAGGAGGGTGGCACAGACCAGGGGGTAGCGACTGTTTACCAAAAACACAGCAGCGTGCGAAGCCGCAAGGCGCTGTATACGCTGTGACGCCTGCCCAATGCTTGAAGGTCACGGGGAACGGTTAGCTCTTCGGAGCGAAGCTGTGAACCTAAGCCCAAGTGAATGGCGGCCGTAACTATAACGGTCCTAAGGTAGCGAAATTCCTTGTCGGGTAAGTTCCGACCTGCACGAATGGCGTAACGACTTCCCCACTGTCTCAACCATAGACCCGGCGAAATTGAAGTACGAGTAAAGATGCTCGTTAGCTGCGGAAGGACGAAAAGACCCCGTGGACCTTTACTATAACTTGGTGTTGAGTTTTGAATTGCGTTGTGTAGGATAGGTGGGAGACTTGGAAGCATTGGCGCCAGCCAGTGTGGAGTCAATGTTGAAATACCACCCTGCGTACTTTGGAGCTCTAACCTCGGTCCGTAATCCGGATCAGGAACAGCGCCAGGCGGGTAGTTTGACTGGGGCGGTCGCCTCCTAAAGAGTAACGGAGGCGCCCAAAGGTTCCCTCAGGCTGGTTGGCAATCAGCCGTCGAGTGCAATGACACAAGGGAGCTTGACTGCGAGACCTACAAGTCGAGCAGGTACGAAAGTAGGGCATAGTGACCCGGCCATCACGTGTGGAAGTGTGGTCGCTCAACGGATAAAAGGTACCCCGGGGATAACAGGCTAATCTTCCCCAAGAGTCCATATCGACGGGAAGGTTTGGCACCTCGATGTCGGCTCATCGCATCCTGGGGCTGAAGCAGGTCCCAAGGGTTGGGCTGTTCGCCCATTAAAGCGGTACGCGAGCTGGGTTCAGAACGTCGTGAGACAGTTCGGTCTCTATCCTCCGCAGCCGAAGGAATACTGACAACTGCTGTCCTTAGTACGAGAGGACCGGGACGGACGTAGCTCTGGTGTGTCTGTTGTCGCGCCAGCGGCATCGCAGATTTGCTACCTACGGAAGGGATAACCGCTGAAAGCATCTAAGTGGGAAACCCGGTTGAAG
>CAWHJP010000007.1:0-38978 GCA_963829675.1 Ilumatobacteraceae bacterium | reverse complement strand
ACTCCGGTCGTGCATCGGTGCTTGGACCCGATTCTCGACCTGACACACTTTGCTGCATGGCCTACAACTCGCGGGCTTGTGGTGCACGACGCCGACGCCCACATCATGGAGACGCCGACCTGGCTGCGTGATCACGCCGATCCAAGCGTCGCGACCGCATCGAGCCGCTGCGCTGCCCGGCGGCAACGAACTCCGGCAGACCGCGACCTGCGCGAGCAGCCGACGACCTCGATCGACCTTCGAGCGCTTGGCGCGGCCGCCTCCGACGAGTATCGGGCCGCCGAGGCCGACGAGATCATGCGTCGCAAGAACTTCGCCGCCACGGGCGCGTTCGTGGCCGCCGACCGGCCCCGCGCCCTCGACCTTCTCGGCTTCTCCAGCCAGCTCGTGTTCAACACGTTCCACAACCGCCGCTTGCGCGACTGGGAGCACACCGGCGACCTCGACCTGGCGTTCGGCGCCGCCCGCGCCCACAACCGCGGCATGGTCGAGTTCTGCTGCGTCGACCGCCGGCTGTTGTCGACCTCTACGTGCCGCTCGTCGACCTGACCGCGCGCCGGCGTTGCGGCGGAGGCGATCGAGATGGGCGCGGCTGCGCTGCTGATCGCGTCCAGCTGCCCGCCCGGGCATTCGCCGAGCCATCGCGGCCTCGACCGCGTGTGGGCCGCAGCCTCCGAGGCCGGCGTCCCGATCGTGTTCCACGTCGGCGGCACCGGCGAACTGATCGACCCGAACTACTTCGTCAACGGCCTGCCGATCCCGCCCGACTTCCACGGCGGCGAGGAGAACTTCCGCTCGGTCGACTACATGGGCATCCCCGTGCCACCCGCGCAGACGCTCGCCACGATGATCTTCGACGGCGTGCTCGAACGCTTCCCGAGCCTCAGGATCGGCGTCATCGAGCAAGGTGCGATCTGGCTTCCGTCGTGGATGCGCCAGATGGAGTCGGCATTCGACGCCTTCGTCCGCCACGAGGAGCGACTGCAACAGCTGTCGATGCGACCGAGCGACTACGTCCGCCGTCAGATCAGAGCCACGCCGTACCCGACCGAAGATGTCGGCTGGATCATCGAGCAGGCCGGCCCGGAGGTCTGCCTGTTCTCGTCCGACTACCCGCACGTAGAAGGTGGGCGGCGACCGATCGAGCGGTTCGAAGCATCGCTCGCCGACACCTCGACCGCGGTGCGCCACGCGTTCTACCACGACAACTTCGTCGACCTCATGGGAGCCGGCCTGCGCGTGTGACGCGCGTGTGACACCCGGGCTGCGCATCGGACATGATGTCGGTCATGTCCGACTCGCCGAGTGCCGTGTCCACCCCCAGCCACACCACCCCCACGCGGATCGGTGTCGTCGGCTGCGGTCTGATGGGCGCCGGTATCGCCGAGGTCTGCACCCGCGCCGGGCTCGACGTGGTCGTCCGCGAGATCGATGCCACGGCCGCCGAACGCGGGCGCAGCCGCGTGCTCACCTCGCTCGACCGTGGCGTGTCGTCGGGCAAGTTGTCGGATTCGGAACGTGACGCCGCGGTCGGACGTCTCACCTTCACCACCGACTTCGATGACCTCGCCGATCGTCAGCTCGTCGTCGAAGCGGTGATCGAGGACGAGCGCCTCAAGACCGAGGTGTTCGCCGCGCTCGACCAGGTGGTCGTCGACGAGCAGGCCGTCCTCGCGTCGAACACGTCGTCGATCCCGGTGATGAAGCTCGGGATGGCCACGAAGCGTCCCGAACAGGTCATCGGCATCCACTTCTTCAATCCGGTGCCGGTGCTGCGGCTCGTCGAGGTGGTCACGAGCCTGCTCACGTCGCCCGAGACGACCGCCCGGGCCGAGGCCTTCGCCACCGACGTGTTGAGCAAGAAGGTGATCCGCTCGCAGGACCGGGCCGGCTTCGTGGTGAACGCGCTGCTGATCCCGTACCTGCTGTCGGCGATCCGCATGATGGAGTCGGGCTTCGCCACGGCCGAGGACATCGACACCGGCATGGTCGAAGGGTGCAACCATCCGATGGGTCCGCTCCACCTGACCGACCTGATCGGCCTCGACACGACGCTCGCCGTGGCCCAGAGCCTCTACGAGGAGTTCAAGGAGCCGCTGTACGCGCCGCCGCCCCTGCTGTCGCGCATGGTCGAGGCGGGCCTGATGGGCCGCAAGTCCGGCCGCGGCTTCTACGACTACGCCCGCTCCTGACGGAGGAAAGGAGGCGGTATCGTCGGCGCATGAGCCCTGCCGACGTCGCTGAGTCGCTCGCCGCGCAGGGATACCTCCCCGACGAGGGGATCGCGACCGCGGTGTTCCTGTCGATGTCGCTGCGCCGGCCGCTGCTGCTCGAGGGCGAGGCCGGCGTCGGCAAGACCGAACTCGCCAAGGCGCTCGCCGGCATGACCGGCGGCGAGCTGATCCGGCTCCAGTGCTACGAAGGCATCGACGTCGCCCAGGCGGTCTACGACTGGGACTATGCGCGCCAGCTGCTCCACCTCCGCGCCGCCGAGGTCACCGGCGAGGGTTCCAATCGCACGGCCGACGACCTCGAAGCCGAGTTGTACGGCGAGCGATTCCTGATCAAGCGGGCACTGCTGCGGGCGATCGAACCGGTCAGCGGACCACCACCGATCCTGCTGATCGACGAGATCGACCGCGCCGACGACGAGTTCGAGGCCTACCTGCTCGAGGTGTTGTCCGACTACCAGATCACCGTGCCCGAGATCGGCGTGTTCGAGGCCGGCCGGCCGCCGCTCGTCGTGCTCACGTCGAACCGCACCCGCGACGTGCACGATGCGTTGAAGCGCCGCTGCCTCTACCACTGGGTCGAGCATCCCGACTTCGAACGCGAGGTCGCCATCGTGAAGCTCCGTGTCCCCGCCGTGACCGACATCCTCGCCCGGCAAGTTGCCGGCGCGGTCGAGGCGATGCGCGAGCTCAACCTCTACAAGCCCCCCGGCGTCGCCGAGACGATCGACTGGGCGATGGCGCTCGGCCGGCTCGGTGCGACCGAGCTCGACGAAACGGTCGTCGCCAACACGCTCGGTGCGGTCATCAAGTACCGCGAGGACGGCAAGCGGATCGAGCAGCACGGCATCGCCGACCTGGTGAAGCAGGGGATCAAGCAGGCCTCCGAGAAGGGCCTCGCCCACGGGTCAGCGTGATTCCGATGGCGACGGTGCGGAGCGACCCGGCCGACATCGCCGTCGCGTTCAGCCAGGTCCTGCGGGGGCTCGGCCTGCGGGTACCGGCGAGCTCCACCCACACCTACGCCGATGCACTCGGCGAGGTCGGCCTCGACGAACGTGACGGCGTGTACTGGGCGGGGCGGGCGACGCTGATCCGTCGCCCCGAGGACATCGAACCGTACGACCGCGCCTTCGAGGTGTTCTTCGAGGGCCGGTCTGGTGGATCCGATGCGGCCGAACCGGAACCGATCCATCTCACGCTCGCCGTCGACACCGACGACGACGACGACGCGCCGACGACGATTCGGCCGGCCGGGCGAGCGACGACGAGACGATCGAGCTGCGCTTCTCCGCCTCCGAGGTGCTGCGGCACAAGGACTTCGCCGCCTATGACGACGCCGAACTGGCCCAGGCGCAGACGCTGATGTCCGAGTTGCGGCTCGTCGGCTCCCCACGCTCGTCGTTGCGGCTGGAAGCGAGCCGCCGGGCGACGCGTCACCCCGACATCCGCGAGACCGTGCGGGCGTCGCTCCGCGCCGGTGGCGAACCGGCGCGGAGGCACTACCGGGCACCATCGACCCGGCTGCGTCGGCTGGTCCTCGTCCTCGACGTGAGCGGATCGATGGAGCCGTATGCGCGGGCGCTGCTCCGGTTCGTCCACGCGGCCGTCGCCGGGCGCCAGAAAGTCGAGGCGTTCGCCCTCGGCACTCGTCTCACCCGCGTCACCCGGGAACTCACCAGCCGCGATCCCGACGTCGCGTTGCAGGCTGCCGGCACCCGCGTGAGCGACTGGAGCGGGGGGACGCGGCTCGGTGCCGGTCTGCGGACGTTCAACGACGAGTGGGGCGTGCGCGGCATGGCCCGCAACTCGATCGTGGTGATCATGTCCGACGGGTGGGACCGCGGCGACCCCGACCTGCTCGCCGAGCAGATGCAGCGTCTGCAACGGGTCACCCACCGTCTGATCTGGGTCAACCCGCTGAAGGTCACGCCCGGCTATGCGCCGCTGGCGCGGGGAATGGCAGCCGCCCTCCCCTACGTTGACCGTTTCGTCGAGGGTCATTCACTCGACGCCTTGGACCAACTCGCTCGGGTGATCGCCGAGCCGTGAACGACAGGAGGCAAGCACATGCGTGAATTGCTCGACGACATCGCCCGCTGGCAGCAGGACGGCCATCGTGTGGCGATCGCCCGCGTGGTCGACGTCGAGGGCTCTGGCCCGCGCCTGCCCGGTGCCGCCATGGCGGTCACCGACTCTGGCGAGGTCGCGGGCAGCGTGAGCGGCGGATGCGTCGAGGGTGCCGTCGTCGGCGAGGCGATGGCCATACTGGCCGGCGAACGCGAGCCGGGCGTGGTGACGTTCGGCTACTCCGACGACGAGGCCTTCGCCGTGGGGCTCACGTGTGGCGGCACGATCCATCTGTTCATCGAAGCGCTCGACTGGTGAGCGAGGAAGGAGCCAGGGCGTACGGCGAGCGTTGGATGGAGGCACGACGCCGTAATGCCGTGCAAGATGATGGTGCATAGCATCTTCGAACGATTCGCGGCCGCGCTCCGTGCCGAGCAACCGGTGGCCCTCGCCACCGTGATCGACGGTCCGAACGTCGGCGCCAAGATTCTCGTCGGCGCCGGCGGCGAGCCCGAGGGCACGCTGGGCCACCCCGAACTCGACCGGGTGGTGACGCGCGATGCCCTGGCCGAGATGGAAGCGGCGGCGTCGGGCATCCGGCACTACGGCCCGGAAGGGCAGACCACGCCGGAGGACCTCGTCGATCAGCCGACCGTGCGCGTGTTCATCGAGTCGCATGGGCCGCCCCCGCAGATGTGGATCTTCGGGGCCGTCGATTTCACCGCCGCGCTCGCTCGTGTCGCCAAGGTGCTCGGGTACCGGGTCACGGTGTGCGACGCGCGCGGAGGTGTTCGCCACCCGCCGCCGCTTCCCGATGGCCGATGAGGTGCTCGTCACGTGGCCATCACCGGTGTTCGATGAACGCGGCGACACGCTGGGACCCCGCGACGCTGTCTGTGTGCTGACGCACGACGCCAAGTTCGACGTTCCCGCGATCGTCGGCGCGCTCGCCACGCGGGTCGGCTACATCGGTGTGATGGGCAGCCGCCGCACGCACGATCAACGGATGGCGCGCCTGGCCGAGGCGGGCGTCACCGACGTCGGCGAGGTCGACCGGCTCCATTCGCCCATCGGCCTCGACATCGGCGCTCGCACGCCCGAGGAGACCGCCGTGTCGATCTGCGCGGAGATCATCGCCCAGCGCACGGGACGGCGAGTGCCGTCGTTGCGCGACGCCAGCGGCGCCATTCATTCCTGAATAATTGGCTCGGCCTCACGGCGCGCGCCACCGGACCCGACCCCCTGGCGCGCGCGTCAGGCGGCGGGGTCGCCGAAGCGGACCGAGCCGGTCTTGCGACCGGAGATCGTGTCGATCTCGACGGTGCGACCGGTTTGCACGGAATGGATGATCGCGTCGCCCACGCCGAGATACATCATCACATGACCGGGGTAGTACACGAGATCGCCGGCCTTGGCGGTGGCACGGTCCACGGACCCCGCCTCTCGGATCTGCGCTCCACTCTGGCGCGTCAGCCCGACGCCGGCGCGGCCCCAGGCGTAGGTCGTCAGACCGGAGCAGTCGAAGCCGACACCCTCCTGGCTGGTATTCGTGCGATAGGGCACGCCGACCTGGCTCATCGCGGCGAGCACGGCTCGCTGGTGATCGATCGGTGTCGAACTCCAGGCCTGCACCATGGTCGGCACGTCGTAGCCGAGCTGGACCGCTGCCAGCGCGGCCGTGGCGTCACGGTCGACTCGGAACTCGAGGAACTGGACCGGATCGCCGGTCATCGCGAACATGTCGAGCGCGGCGATGGCCTCGTTCGCCGAGGCGACGACGTCGAACGCCAGCGCGTTGCGGGGCAGACCGGCGGCGTGCGCCGAACCGGTTCCGGTAGCGGCCAACCCGATCAACAGGAGGACGGCCGCCACGAGCGACCGACCGAGGGAACGGCGTGTTTCAAATGTTGGTGTTTGGTGCATCATGGTGAAGGTGTGGTCGAGTGCTGAATTGGCAGCGCTCGGTGGCACGACGAATCCCGCCGTCATGACAGTTCGGTAACTTATCGTCACGAGATTGCAATACTCAAGCGCGGAAGCAGCTTTTTCGTCACATCCTCGACATCCGCGCGCCACCTCGGCGTCGTCCGGACAGCCCGTTCGGCGCGTCGCGTCGGGTTCGAGCGCGGCAGAATGGCCCCGTGGAAGCGGCCGAAACCCTGCCGCATGAACCGCTGCCCGAACGCCGTGAAACCCCCAGAACCGTGGTGGTGGCAGCACTGCTCGCGGGTGGCGCCGGTGCCCGCTTCGACGACCCGGACGGCACCCACAAACTCGCCGCGAGCCTCGGGGCGACGGCGGCTGAACCTGCCGAATCGGTCTTCGAGCGCGCCCTTCGTCACATCCGCCGCGCCCGGATCGGCCCGATCGTGATCGTGACCGGGTCGTGGTCACCGACCCCTGAGCAGATCGGCGAGCACGTCGCCGGTGTGACCATCGTCGCCAACCCCCGGTGGGCCGAGGGCCAGATCACGTCCGTGCGGACGGCGCTCGACGCTGCGGCCGCCCTCGGCGCCGACCGCATCGTCATCGGTCTCGCCGACCAGCCGTTCGTGACGCCCGACGCCTGGCGCACCGTCGCGAGCGCTCCGGGCCCGATCACCGTCGCGACCTACGCCGGCCGTCGCGGCAACCCGGTCGCCCTCGACCGTTCGGTCTGGCACCTGCTGCCCGAACACGGCGACGAGGGCGCCCGCGCATTGATGCGCATTCGACCCGATCTTGTACGTGAAGTAGCGTGCTCTGGCTCACCCGCCGATATCGATACCGCAGAGGACTTCCGCCGATGGCAGAATTACTGATCAACGAGTTCACCGTCAATCGACCGATCGACGAGGCCTGGACGATCCTCACCGATGTCGAGCGGATCGCGCCATGCCTGCCGGGAGCCGAACTGCAGGAGGTCGAGGGTGAGACCTACCGCGGCGTCGTGAAGGTGAAGCTCGGCGCGATCTCCAGCCAGTTCAAGGGCGAGGCCAACTTCATCGATCGCGACGATCCCAACCACACCGCCACGATCAAGGGAGTGGGCCGTGACACCGGTGGCCGCGGCAACGCCTCGGCCGAGATCACCGCCAAGGCCGAGAGCCTGTCGCCCACGAGCACCAGGGTGGTCGTCACCACCGACCTGCACATCACCGGCAAGGTCGCGCAATTCGGTCGGGGCATCATGGCCGACGTCAGCGGGAAGCTGATGGGACAGTTCGCCAACAACTTGAACGAGATGCTCGACGAGCAGGGCCTCGACGGCGGCCCCGTGCCTGCCGCCGACGCGGCCACCGACACCGCGCCCGACACTGCGCCCGCTCCCGACCCCTTCACCGCGCCGGTCACCGAGCCCGGCACCTCGAGCGAGCAACCGACCGAGCAGCCGGCCGATCGACCGGCCGAGCAGCCGGCCGAGGCCGAGCCCGAGGCTCCCAAGGTCCGCAAGATCAACGGGCCGGCGACCGAACCGATCGATCTCATGGAGGTCGGTGGCAGCTCGATCGCCAAGCGCGTCGTACCGGCCGTCCTGGCGCTCGTCGTGTTGCTGATCCTCCTTCGGCGCCGCCGGAGTTGATGGACGATCGGGCGCGGGTCGAAGAGCAACTCGGACGCCCGCCACGCGGTGCGTTCGAAGTGGTGGTCCGCGACGACGTGGGCGACCCCGTCGTCGTCCGCAACCACCCGTTCCTCGACGACGGCACCCCGATGCCCACGCGCTACTACCTCGTCGCACCCGCGCTGGTGCGCGACGTCAGCCGGCTCGAAGCCGCCGGGGGCGTCGACCGGGCCGAGCGCGAGATCGACGCCGGACTGATCGCCGCGACCCACGCCCGCTATGCCGCGGAACGTGACGCGGCCATCCCGCCGGATCACGTCGGTCCCCGCCCGTACGGTGGCGTCGGCGGCACCCGGGTCGGGGTGAAGTGCCTCCATGCCCACGTCGCCCACCTCCTCGCCACGGGCGACGACGTCGTCGGGGCATGGACGCTCGACCAACTCGGCCGCGACCAGCCAACCAGCCCAGCCGACCAGCTCGGCGTGCACCAGTCCCGCACGGAGCCGACGTGATCCCCGACGGCGACGAGCTGACCGTGTTGATCCACGACCGGCGGATCGTCCTCGAGACGACCGGCGCGGGCAGCACACCATCCCGATCGGCCCCATCTCGCTCGTCGACGACGTGTTCGAACGTCGCGACCCGCCCGCGACGGCACAGCTCACCAACGCGCTCGGCATGGTGCACGACCACCTCGACGACGTGTTGATCGAGGCGCCCACGGTGGCGGCCACGCCGTCGATCCTCTTCGGCGGGCACCACGCACGGTCGCTCGCCCAGGTCGAGATCGGATCCGTCGAACTGCCGGACACGTGCCGGATCGGGCGCGCCGCGATCGACGAGGTCTTCCGCACGATCGTCGCCGAGGGACCGGCCGAACGCCGGCACAATCCGGGCCTCGACGATGCCCACCTCGACACGATCGTCGCCACGTGCTGCATCGTGCTCGCGATCATGCGACGATTGGCGCTGCATGACGCCGTGTTCGCTGATGCCGTCCCCGACGAGACCGGGCCCGCCACGAACGGGGACGAGGACGTGATCTGACGTGTCGCTGCGTCACCCGTCCCGGACGACGACGCCACTGCGGCTCTACGGGCGGCGGGTGATGATGCGTCCGCTCGCCGCCAACGACTTCCGCGAGTGGAGTGAGGTGCGGCGGCGCAACCACGATTGGTTGACCGTGTGGGAGCCGAGTCGACAGCCGCACCACGCCGACCCGGTCGTCGACCGCGGCGCCTTCACGTCGCGCTGCTTGCAGCGCGACCGGGATCGAGCGAGCGGCACCGCCTACCAGTTCGGCCTGTTCCTCGATCAGCACGTCGCCGGTGAGGTGAACATCAACAACGTCGTGCGCGGCGCCATGCAATCGGCCACCATCGGCTACTGGATCGACCAGGCGCACGCCGGACAGGGGTTCGTCGCCGAAGCCGTGGTGGTCGTGTTGCAGTTCGCGTTCGAGCAGCTCGGACTCCACCGCATCGAGATCTGCATCGTGCCGCGCAACGAACGCAGCCGCCGGATCGTCGAGAAGCTGGGCATCCGCGACGAAGGGATCGCGTTGCGCTACCTCGAGATCAACGGAGTGTGGGAGGACCACGTCCGCTACGGGATCACCGTCGAGGAGTGGAACGACCGGCGCGGTGAGTTGATGGGGGCCTGGGTCGACACCGTGCAGTGACGGCGAAGTCGGCGGTTGGGCCGGGGTCAGGTCGATGGGCTGGGCCCGGGGCCGCACGCCGGCCCCGGGCCACACACGGTCAGGTGGCGAATCCGGCGCGCTCGCGAGCGAGGCGCATCTGCTCGGCACGCTCACGGCGCAACTGGGTGCGGCGCTTCCACATCTTGGTCTTCCAGTGGCGCTTCGAGCGGCTGCGCTTGGCGAGCTTGCTCTTGGCGATCTCGGCGTCATGATGGTGCATCGGCTTCCATGCCGCTCCGGGCTCGTGGACGTCCGCGGGGTCGAGCCCCGAACAGACCTCGTTCGTCACACCCTGCAGTTCGACATGGATTCGGTGCCGCTCGCTGTGGGCGTGGGCACGCAACTCCTGCTTCGGCGGCAAAGGCACCTCTGCGGTGCGGTGTCGCTGACTCATCTGGAACCTCCTGCTTTGTGGCGCCGAGTTTCGGTAACTCGGTCGCCGCGGTGGATTCGGTTGCTTTCCCCGTGTTCAGACCGTAGCCCACTGCCGTTCACCCCATCCATTTCCTTCTGTAACGATTCTGCGCGATCGCGAACCGTCCAGAACGCACCGATCCAGAGCACACCGACGTCGGGCATGCCTCACTTGTTCGTGATGCGCTGCTTGACCGCGGCGAGCCGCTCGGCGAACCACGGTTGCTGCGTGCTCCAGAGCTGCGGTACGAGTTCGCGCTGCACGGCGTCGGGATGGTTGTCGATGTCGGCCATGTCCTGGATCGTCCGCTTCGCCTCGATCGCCAGGGCCCGCGGCGCCGATGCGGCCACCGCGGCGAACTCGTGCGCGACCTCGAGCAGCGACTCGGACGGGACACACTTGTAGGCGAGCCCGATCCGTTCGGCCTCGGCGCCGTCGAGCACCTGGCCGAACACGACCGCCGCCATCGCCGCCTGCGGGCCGGCGATCCGGCGCAGCATCCATGTGTGTCCCCCGCCGGGATGGATGCCGAGTTGGAGGAACCGCGTGTCGAGCTTCGCCCGGTCGGCGACGATCCGCACGTCGCAGCCGAGCGCCAGGTTCATCCCTGCTCCGACGGCCGCGCCGTTGACGGCGGCGAGCGTCGGCAACGGACTGCGGGCGATGCGCAGGAACCCTTCGTAGATCGTGCCCAGGCTGTCGCCCGTCGCCTCGGCGAGGTTGCCGAGATTCGCTCCGGCGCAGAACGCCGGTGGCGTGCCGGTCACCACGATGGCGCCGACGCCGTCGTCGGCCTCGAACGCCTCCATCGCGGCGATGATCTCCGCCACCATCGGGGCGGTGAGCGTGTTGCGTTCGTCCGGATTGTTGAGCGTGAGCGTGCCGACGCCGTCAGCGACATCGGTCAGGACCAGGGGCGTGCCAGAGGGCGTGGTTGCGGAGGCCATGGGCACAGTGTTGCAGGCGGGTACCGGCCCCGGTCAGTCTGGCCCGGTCCGTCTGGGCCCGGACAGCGGCCGGGTCAGACGGTCCGGCGGCCGTTAGCCTGCCGAGCGCAGATGTTGGACCATGTCTTCACCGATGCGATCAGCGCGCTCCGCGACGCGTTCGAGGCGGCGTTCCTCGAACGGCAGGCGTTCGAAGAGCATTTCCAGTCCGACGTCCTGCTCGGTGACCTCACGTGGGAGACGAGCTACGGACTCCCCGGCGAGGGGGAACCGCCACGCGTCGTCGCCCACATCACCTTCGACTGGCCGTCGTGGAGTCAGGCGGCCTACCGCCAGTGGTACATCGAAGAGGAACTCGAACGCCGGCCGGCGATCGAGATGGAGATCGTCCTGCGGGTGCAGCGGCTGGCCGAGCCGATCGATCCGGGCGCCCTGTACGCGGCGGTGCCCGAGTTCAGCCCGTTGGTCGGCGACGATCGGCTCGAGCGGGCCGGGCTGACCGCGGAGATCGCCCACCCCGACCCCGTGACCGACCCGGCGGACATCGAGATCGAGTACGCGGTCGAGATCACCTACGAGGGTCTGTACGAACTCGCCGAGGAGACCGTCGCCGACGGCACGAGCACGTTGCTCGACGATCACTTCGGCGTGCTCGGCGGCTGGATCGCCTCGACGCTCGTGAAGCTCGGCGACCTCCAACTCGCCTTCCTCCCCGCCGAAGACCTCGACTGACCGTCCGAACCCCGAACCCCCGAACCCGAAATTCTTCTGCCACGGTGCGCCCAGCGCTCGATCGGCTCAGAATTTCGGGGTTCGGGCAGTCGGTGGCCGACGCGCGAGGATCGGGCATGGCCGAGAATTCCGATTGTGTGTTGCTGGACGTGTCGGAGCGCATCGCGACGATCACGCTGAACCGACCCGAGGCGCGTAACGCCTTGTCGAGCGAGGTCCTCCGAGCCCTTCCGGAGCGGATTCGTGAGGCCGAGGCGAACACCGACGTCGACGTCGTGATCCTCACCGGCACCGATCCGGCGTTCTGTGCGGGGCTCGACCTGAAGGAACTCGGGTCATCGGGTGGGAACCTCGGTGGCGGCAGCGGGAGCGACGGCAGTCGGAACGGCGACGGCATCCGGGGGCCGTTCCCGAGGCTCAGCAAGCCGCTGATCGGCGCCGTCAACGGTGTGGCGATCACCGGAGGGTTCGAGCTCGCGCTCAACTGTGACTTCCTCGTCGCCAGCGAGCACGCCAAGTTCGGCGACACGCATTCCCGGGTCGGCGTGATGCCCGGCTGGGGTCTCACCGTCCTGCTCCCCCGCGCCATCGGCGTCCGACGGGCCCGGGAGATGAGTTTCACCGGCAACTTCATGCTCGCCGACGAAGCGCTCGCCTTCGGGCTCGTCAATCACGTGGTGCCGCACGCCGACCTGATCCCGACCGTGCGTCGTCTTGCGCTCGACATCATCGGCAACGACCAGCCCGGCGTCCGCCAGATCCGCTCCACGTACGCGCAGATCACCGCCGACGACGATTCCTGGGAGATCGAGGCCCGCGACAGCCGGGCCTGGCGCCGCACGAATTTCAGCCCCGATCAGGTCGCCGCCCGCCGCACCGCCATCCAGGCCCGCGGCCAACAGCAATAGGGCCGTCCAATACTCGTTTGCGTCGGGATTTCGGAGAGACGGGCCTCAGAAATCTTGACGCAAACGCCAAATCAGGCGGCGGGCTGGACCCGTCAGATGGCGGCGCCTTGGGTGCGGAGCTGGTCGCGGATGGCTTGGGCGATGTCGAGGGCGAGGATCTCGGCGCCGTTCGTGTTGAGGTGGAAGCCGTCGTCGGCGCGGACGTCCTTGCCGACGCCGTCGCGAGGGTCGATGACGAACTCGGCCCAGTTGCCGTCACGGCCGGAGAACCGGTTCCACGTGTCGATGAACACGACGTTGCCCCGCTCGGCTGCCTCCGCCCGGACCGCCTCGATCCTGGATCTTCAGCTTCGCCGTGACCTCGGGGTTGTCATCGTTCGGGATGCCGACCCAGATCACCGTGGCGCCGTTCGCGCCCATGAGGTCCATCGCCTGACCGACCCGGTCGCGGTATTCCTCGGTCCAGTCCGCCTCGTCGTTGACCGGATCGGACACGATGAACGACCCGTCCTTGACCGCCAGACCCTGCGAGTCGTTGCCACCGAACGTCGCGACCACGATGTCGGGATCGACCTCGGGGACCTTCGCCGCGAGCTCGGCCGGCCAGTCGAAGAAGTCGGGGCGGGCCAGGCCGGACGACACCTTGTAGTTGAGTTCGGTGTCGACGATGTTGGTGCCGTCGAGCAACGTCTCCAGGTACGGGCCGAACGTGCCCGCGTCGCTGTCGCCCACGATGTACACCTCGGCCTTGTTGGTGCCGCTCGGCGGACCGGTGTCTTCGGGCCCGGTATCAGTCGGGACGGTGTCGGGCGGGACGGTGGACGCGGGCGTCGCCGCGGGATCGGTGGCGGTCACGGTCGGATCGACCGTGTCCGTCGGTGCCACGTCACCGGTCGGTTCGCCGGCACCGGCGACCGGTTCGTCGTCGGCGAGCAGACTGCCGACGGCCTTCACCGAGATGCCGACGATCGCCACGACGATCACGAGCGCCACCAGGCGCCGCGCCATGTACTTGCGGCGACTGGCGCGACGGCGGGCGTTCGATCCGGGCATGACCCCACAACGATACGAACCAATCGGGCCGCAGCCGGGGCAATACCTCGGATTTCACGACGGTTCGATCGGGTCAGATTTCGTGGAGGATGAACTCACGCCGCGGTCGGGCGACGGCGATACCCAACGCCGTCTACCGCTTGGTAGCTTTGCAGATCACCGTGAACATCTGACCAATGAACGTCAGACATCTTTGAAGGGGAGACCATGATCAAGAGCAAGAGACTCCTTGCGCTCGGAGCGATCGCCGCACTCGGCCTCGCCACCGCGGCCTGCGGCAGTGACGACGACGCCAGCTCGACGGCCGACACCACGGCCGGTTCCGAAGCCCCGGCCGGTTCCGAGGCCCCGGCCGCCGAAGCCCCGGCCGGCACCGACGCGCCGGCAGCGGCGCCCAGCCGACAGTGGCGCACCAGCCGACGGCGCGAGTTCCTTTGTCACACTCGAGCAGGCGTGTGAGTCGTACGACGGCCTCCAGGCCCCCGAGGGTTTCCGAGCCAACCTCGTCACCGACCTCGGCAAGGTCGACGACGGCACGTTCAACCAGTTCGCCTACGAAGGCCTGGTGGCTGCCGTCGAGTGCTTCGGCATCGAGAACACCAGCTTCATCGAAACGGTGTCGGAGGCGGACTACGAGGCGAACATCGCGACATCGCTCGGGGAGAACCCCAATGTGCTCACCACCGTCGGGTTCCTGATGACGGACGCCACCGAGGCAGCGGCCACGGCCAACCCTGACATCGACTTCATCGGCATCGACCAGTTCCTCGATGAGTACCCGGACAACATGGCCGGCGTCGTCTTCAACGAGGACGAGAGCGGCTACATCGCCGGTGTGCTCGCCGCTTCGCTCAGCGAGAGCGGAGTGATCGGCGTGGTCGGCGGACGCGAGGATGTTCCGCCGGTGGTCAAGTTCGTCAACGGCTACACCGCCGGGGCGCAGTCGGTCAACCCTGACATCCGCGTGCTCTCGATCTACAACGAGAGCTTCACCGAGCCCGCCAAGGGTGCGTCCGACGCTGCCCAGTTCATCGGTGAAGGCGCCGACGTCATCTTCGGCGCAGGTGGCCCGACCGGATCGGGCGGCGTCAAGGCCGCCGCCGAGGCCGGCGTGTGGGCGATCGGTGTCGACCAGGACGAGTACTTCACCACCTTCGCCGGTGGCAGCGCTCCCGGCGCGGAGTTCCTCGCGAGCTCGGCCATCAAGCGCGTCGACCTCGTGACGTTCGAGCTCATCGCCGACTCGGTCCAAGACACGTTCGAAGGCGGCCTCGTCGTCGGTACCGCTGGGAACAACCTCATCACGTATGCCGAGGCTCACGACGCCGTCCTGCCCCCCGAGGCCGTCGAGGCCGTCGAGGCAGCCCGAGTCGGGCTTGCCGATGGCAGCGTGACCACGGGCATCTGTGGCATCGACGGACTGCTGCTGGGTGAAGGGTCGGCCTGCGACGACGCAACCACCGACTCCGCACCCGCCGACAGCGCACCCGCCGACACCGAAGCTGATTGAGCACGATCGGTCCCGACCCGGAAGGGTCGGGACCGTTCGCGTGCGGGGGCCGGTAACACCTTCTTGACCCATCGATGATGATCTAAGCTCACGCCCGTGCATCAGCGAGAAGGGCGGATCCGTTGACGATCGCTGGTGCCGAGGTCCCTGTTCTCGAAGTACGTGGGGTCACCAAGACGTTCCCCGGTGTGATCGCCAACGAAGACGTCGACCTCACCCTCAACCAGGGCGAGATCCACTGCCTGCTCGGCGAGAACGGCGCAGGGAAGAGCACGCTCGTCAATGTGGTCTTCGGCCTCTACCAGCCCGATGCCGGCAGCATCTGGATGGGCGGCGAAGCAGGTGCACTTCACCGGCGTGAACGATGCGATCGACCACGGCATCGGCATGGTCCACCAGCACTTCCAGCTGATCCCCGTCTTCACCGTCGCCGAGAACGTGATCCTCGGCAACGAACTCGCCAAGAACGGGCTGATCGACATCAAGGAGGCCCGACGGCGGATACGCGAACTCGAACAGCAGTACGGGTTGGGCGTCGACCCGGACGCGAAGGTCGGGGACCTCTCGGTCGGCGAACAGCAACGCGTCGAGCTCATCAAGGCCCTCTTCCGCGAGGCCGACATCCTGATCCTCGATGAACCGACCGCGGTCCTCACGCCGGGTGAGGTCGACGAGTTCTTCGGTGTCGTCCGCAGCCTCGTCGACCAGGGCAAGTCGATCATCTTCATCACCCACAAGCTGCGTGAGGTGCTCGCCGTCGCGGACCGGATCACGGTGCTGCGCAACGGCAAGGTCGCCGGCACCGCCGACCCCAAGACCGCGACGCAGCAATCGCTGGCCAACCTGATGGTCGGGCGCGACGTCGTGTTCCAGGTCGAGAAGGGCGACGCCGCGCCGGGTGACGTGATGCTCGACATCAACGCGCTCACGGTCGACGACGACCGTGGTCACCCGATGGTCAACGGGTTCGACGTCGAGGTGCGCGCCGGAGAGATCTTCGGCGTAGCCGGCGTCGAGGGCAACGGTCAGCGCGAGCTCGTCGAGGCGATCACCGGGATGCGCCGAATCGTCGGGGGGAGCGTCGAGATGCTCGGCCGTAACACGACGAAGATGACCCCGCGCCAGATCACCGAACTCGGAGTCGCCCACGTTCCCGAGGATCGGAGCAAGCACGGTCTCGTCGGGTCCTACACCGTCGCCGACAACCTCGTCCTGAACCGCTACTACCAGAAGCAGTTCTCACGTCGCGGCATCCGCAACACGAAGGCGATCAACGACGAGGCAACCGTTCTCGTCGAGAAGTACGACGTGCGGACCCCGGGGATCGAGGTGCCCGTCGAAACGCTCTCGGGCGGCAACCAGCAGAAGGTGATCATCGCGCGCGAGCTGGCCGGCGACGTCAAGGTGCTCGTCGTCGCCCAACCCACCCGCGGCCTCGACGTCGGGTCGATCGAGTTCATCCACAAGCAGATCATCGAGCTCCGCGACCGGGGAGTCGCGGTCCTGCTCGTCTCGGCCGAACTCGACGAGATCCTGTCACTCTCCGACCGGATCGGTGTGCTGTACCGGGGCCGGCTCGTCGGGACGTTCGACGGCAAGGACGCCACGCGAGAACAGCTCGGCTACCTGATGGCAACCGGCGCACCTCCCGACCCGGAAGAAGACCTCGCCGGATGAGCGAACCGAGCAATACCCGACGGGATTCGCGCACGATGGGTCTTCCAGATGTGGGATCTGCAGCCCGTCCTGATCCCGCTGTACACGCTGATCCTGGCGTTCGTCGTCGGTGGCGTGCTCATCGCCCTGATCGGCGTCAACCCGTTCGAGGCCTACTGGGCGTTGCTGCGTGGCATGTTCGGCACCCCCGAGCGAATCGCCGGATCGATCGCCCGGTCGGTTCCGTTCATCGGATCGGCGCTCGCACTGGCCTTCGCGTTCCGTGCCGGGCTCTTCAACATCGGCGCCGAGGGGCAACTCCTGATCGGCGGCCTCACTGCCGCCTGGGTCGGCACGTGGGCGTTCATGGCCGATATCCCCGGCATCCTCGCGATACCGATCATCATTCTCGCCGGCTTCGTCGGCGGCGCGTTCTGGGGCGGGATCCCCGGTGTCCTGCGGGCACGCACAGGCGCACACGAGGTGATCAGCACGATCATGCTCAACAGCATCGCCCTGTTCGGAACCCGCTGGTTGATCAACTCGACCGACCCGCTGATCCTGCGCGATACCGACGCCAGCGTCCCGCGTACCAAGCCGATCTCGGAGACAGCCCGACTTCCGGTGCTGTTCGACAGCGAGCCCGACCTGCACATGGGACTCCTGATCATGGTGGCACTGTGCGTCGTGATCTGGTTCGTCCTCAGACGCACGACGTTCGGCCTCGAGACGATCACGGTCGGCACGAACCCCCATGCCGCTCGTTACGCCGGGATCAACGTCAACCGCATCATCGTCCTGGCAATGGTGCTCTCGGGAGGATTCGCGGGCTTGGCCGCCGCATCGGAGGTCGCCGGAACGAACGGCGTTCTTCCAGCCGGGAACATTCGCGTTCATCGGTTTCGACGGCATCGCCATCGCCCTGCTGGCACGTACCAACCCGCTCGCCATCATTCCCGCATCGCTCCTGTGGGGTGCACTCCTCTCCGGTGCCCCGCTGATGCAGCAGGAAGCGGACGTGTCGATCGACGTCGTGCGCATCATTCAGTCGATGGTGCTGCTGTTCGTCGCCGCCGATGCCATCGTGCGATTCGTGTTCCGCATGAAGAGCGACGGCGGGCCGGCGCTCACCACCGCCGCGACCGGATGGAGCAGCACGTGAGCAACGAGATGGGCGTCTCCACTCCCCGGCCGGCTCGTCGGCACGCGGCCTCAGCGAGGAACTTGCGCGGGACTCGGAGGCTCGGACGCCGCCAGATCGTGGGTGGCCTGCTCGGGTTGACCGGGCTCGCCCTTGCCGTCGGCGTCGCCCCGAACCTCTCGAGCGAGACCAAGGCGATCGCGTTCGAACCGCCGCCCGACCCGCTCCAGGTGAGTTTCAACCCGGTGGTCGTGGTGACCGTCATCGGGGTGTTCTACGTGCTCGTCGGCGTCATCAGCTTCCTGCCCGGACGATTCGACCGCCTGTCGCTGGTCGCCCAGCTGATCGCGGCGGCCATGGCCGTGCCGCTGGTCCTCATCCTCGGTCTCGCACTGTCGGATGCGCCCGTCACGAACGTGACCAACCTGTTCGACGAATCGCTGCTCCTCGCGACGCCGATCGCCCTCGGCGCGATGACCGGGCTGTGGTGCGAACACTCCGGGATCGTCAACATCGGCATCGAGGGCATGATGCTCGGCTCGGCAGGCATCGGTTTCATGACCTATGCCGTGCTGGGTTCGGCGAGCAGCTCCATTTGGCTGTGGCTGTCGATCCTCATCGCCATCCTGGCCGGCGGATTGCTCGCGGCGCTGCACGCGGTGTTGTCGATCAAGTACCAGATCAACCAGATCGTGTCGGGCGTGGTGATCAACCTGTTCGCTCTCGGTCTGACCGGCTTCATCCGCTCCGAGGTGATCGTGCCGTCCGGCAACTCCAAAGGGGTGTCGACGTCGCAGATCGGCCTGCCGCTGCTCTCGAAGATTCCCATCGTGGGCGACACACTGTTCACCGGGGGGCCCATCCATTTTGCGATGTATGCCATCGTCTTCCTGACGTGGCTGGTGATGTACCGCACGCCGTGGGGGTTGCGCGTCCGATCCTGCGGCGAGAACCCGCACGCCGCCGAAACGCTCGGCATCGGTGTCATCGTCACCCGCTACAAGGCGGTGATCCTCGGTGGCTTCATCGCGGGTCTGGCCGGCGCATGGTTCTCGTTGGAGGCGCAGTCCGGCTTCGAGGACAACATGACGAACTCCGCCGGCTTCATCGCCCTCGCGGCCATGATCTTCGGCAAGTGGACGCCGTTCGGTGCCTTCGGTGGAGCGTTGCTCTTCGGGTTCGCCCGCGCGCTCGGCTCCCGGCTGCAGTTCCTCAACGTCGAGATCGGCGACTTCGCCATACCGAGCGAGTTCTTCCAGATGCTGCCGTTCTTCGTGACCCTGGTCGTCGTCGCCGGAGCACTCGGGCGGGCAGTGGCGCCCGCTGCCGAGGGTCAGCCGTACACGCCGTCGAAGTGACGGTCGAACGGGACTAACGCTGCAACTCGGCGACAGCACGGACCTCGATGCCGCCACGCGGACGTTGCGTGAGCGTGACCGTGACGCGCTTCGGCGACGCCGTGAGCATGATCTCGCCAGCGATTTCGGCCGCCAGCGCCTCCGCGAACACCGCTCGTTCACGGAAGCTCCAGAGGTACAGCTTCAGACTCTTGGATTCGACGCACCACTCATCGGGTTCGTACTCGATCACGACGTTCGAGAGATCGGGCTGCTGGGTCACCGGGCACATCGAGTTCAGCTCGTCATTGGTGAACGTGACGCTGGTGACATGCGCAGGCGCGGCGAACACCTCGACGTGATCGATCGCGTGGCGGACGGTCTGGCCCAACACGGTGAGTTCCATCCAGCGCAGGTTACGTCGAACCGGACCGAACCAGGTCGGCGGATGGGCCGCGGGTAGCGTGGCCTGATGGCGGTGGTCGACCTGCTCCCCGTGGCACCCAAGGTGCTCCTCCACGACCATCTCGACGGTGGTCTGCGGCCCCAGACGGTGATCGAGCTGGCGAGCGAGTACGGCTATGCGGGTCTGCCGACCACCGACGTCGACGACCTCGCCACCTGGTTCAACCGGGGAGCCAAGCGCAACGACCTGGTGCTCTACCTCGAGACGTTCGCCCACACGGTCGGCGTGATGCAGGACCGCGACGCCATCGAACGTGTCTCCTACGAGTGTGCGCAGGATCTCGCGGCCGACGGCGTCGTCTATGCCGAGGTCCGCTTCGCGCCCGAGCAGAGCACCGAGAAGGGGTTGACGCTCGACGAGGTGATGGAGGCGGTCCTCGACGGATACCGACGTGGGTCGCAAGGCACGGACCTCACGATCTACGCCATCGCCTCCGCGATGCGCACGGCCGCCCGCAGCTACGAGATCGCCGAGCTCGCCGTCCGGTTCCGCGACGCCGGCGTGGTCGGGTTCGACATCGCCGGTGCCGAGGCCGGATTCCCGCCCACCCGCCATCTCGACGCGTTCCAGTTCATCAACCGCGAGAACTTCCACTCCACGATCCATGCCGGCGAGGCGTTCGGCCTGCCGTCGATCTGGGAGGCGCTGCAGTTCTGCGGCGCCGAACGGCTCGGCCACGGTGTGCGCATCGTCGACGACATCGACCCGGGCGGCGGATTCGGCAGCGAGAAGCTCGGCCGGCTCGCCACCTTCGTGCGCGACCGGCGCATCCCCCTCGAGCTCTGCCCCACCTCGAACGTCAACACGGGTGTCGTGCCGACCATCGCCGATCACCCGATCGGCATGTTGCGGCGCTTGCGGTTCCGGGTGACCCTGAACACCGACAACCGGCTGATGAGCGACACCTCGATGACCCAGGAGATGGTGCAGCTCGCGGAGGCGTTCGGGTGGGGCCTCGACGACTTCGAGTGGCTCACCGTGAATGCGATGAAGTCAGCGTTCGCGCCGTTCCCCGAGCGCCTCCGATTGATCAACGGTGTGATCAAGCCGCGGTACGCGATCCTTCGGGCCCGAGAATCACTGGGAGACAATTGACATGCCGGTCACGACCACCCTCGTCGATCATCCGGTCGTGGCCGATGCGCTCACGCGCATCCGCGACCGCGACACGCCGAACGCGTTGTTCCGCCAGAACCTCGAGCGCATCGGCACGCTGCTCCTCGCCGAGGCCACGCGGACGCTGCCGACCGTCAACGGCACCGTGGAGACGCCGCTGACCACGGCGCCGGCCCGCCGCATCGCCAGCCAGCCGGTCGTCGTGCCGATCCTGCGCGCCGGGCTCGGGTTCGTCGGTGCCGCCCAGGAGTTGCTGCCGAACGCCGACATCGGCTTCATCGGCATGGCCCGCAACGAGGACACCCACCAGCCCGAGCCGTACGTCAACAAGCTGCCCGAGTCGCTCGCCGGCCGGCCGGTGATCGTCATCGACCCGATGCTGGCCACCGGCGGATCGTTGATCGCCGCGATCGAGTTGCTGCGCGAGCGCGGGGCGCCCGAGCCGATCACCGTCGTGTGCGCGCTCGCCGCTCCCGAGGGCATCAAGGCCCTCGAGGCGGCCGGCCTGTCGATCGACCTCTTCACCGCGGCGATCGACGACCATCTCAACGAACAGGCCTTCATCGTCCCGGGCCTCGGCGACGCCGGCGACCGCCAGTTCGGCACGCCCGCCGCGCCGGTCCCCTCGAGCTGACCGGTTGAGCGGATTGGCCGGCATGCGTTCGCGCGATGGCGGGATCGACCGCATCCCGCTCCCCGACGACGTGTCGGGCGCGCTGTGGCTGTGCGGAAAGCATCACATCGCCGAGGACGTCGACGCCGTCGTCGAGCGCACGGGCGCGACCACCGTGGTCTGTCTCACGAGGCGCGACGAGCTGGCGGTGCGCTACCCGCGGTACGTGACGTGGCTCGACGAGCGGACGCCCGGACCGCTCGACGGCGATCACGGCCCTCACAGCCAGCGATGCGGTGCGATCTGGTTCCCGATCCACGACCTGAGCGCGCCCGACCTCGACGTCTACCGGCCGTTCCTCGACGACCTGGCGTGGCGCCTACGACACGGCGAGGTGCTCGTCGTGCACTGCGCTGCCGGCATCGGCCGCGCAGGCACGACCGCCGTCGCGATCCTGCTGCTGCTCGGCGTCGACGTCGAAACCGCACTCACGACCGTGCGCGCCAACCGGCCGATGGCCGGCCCCGAGGTCGGTTCCCAGCTCGACCTGATCACCGAACTCGCCGACGCTCTGTAGCGGAGAATGTCCGGCGGGGTCTGTCCCCGGCGGACATTCGTCAGGTGGGGGCGGACGCGGCGAGGGCGGTGAGGAGGTCGGCGAGGACGGCTTGATCGACGTCGACCGCTTCGCCGTACAGCTTGACCTTCGGCTCCGTTCCGCTCGGGCGGACCTGCAGCCGGTATCCACCCTCCAGCACCAGGCGGACGAGATTCGCCTCGGGATACGACGACACCGACTCGACCGCCCGACCGCCCACCTCGGCAGGCGGGTCGGCTTCGATCGAACGCACCCATTCCGCGCCGATGGCGGGATCGAGCCGAATCGACAGGTCGGCGGTGACGTACCGACCGAAGCGCTCGGCGATCGCATCGAGCCGGTCCTGCAACGTCACGCCGTCGGCGAGGGCGAGCCCGGTGATCTCCGCCATCATCACCGCCGCGCTGATGCCGTCCTTGTCGAGGGGACGGTTCGTGACGAGGTAGCCGAGCGCCTGCTCGTACCCGAACACGAACCGCACGTCCGGCCGTTCGGTGACGACCTTGCCGATCCACTTGAACCCCGTGAACGTCTCGTCGCTGTGCACGCCGGCGGCCTCGGCCATGCGGGCCAGGAGCGAGGACGACACGATCGTGGTGACGACCAGCCGGTCGTCGCCCGTCGTGTTGGCCAGGATGTGATCGGCGAACAGCCACCCGATCTCGTCGCCGGTCAGGCGGCGCCATGTCCCGTCGTGCTGCGGGATGGCCACCCCGAGCCGATCGGCGTCGGGATCGTTCGCCAGCGCAACGTGCGCCCCGGACTTGCGAGCTACGTCGAGCAGGAGATCCATCGCGCCCGGTTCCTCCGGGTTCGGGAACGACACCGTCGGGAACGTGCCGTCCGGCTGGTGCTGCTCGGCCACCACCACCGGCGGGTCGAAGCCCGCGGCGGCGAACGCCCGCTCGAGCACCGCACCGCCCACACCGTGCATGGCCGTGTAGGCCACGACGCCGCCCCGTACCTCGGGACGTAAGCGGACCGCCGGGATGGCGTCGACGTACGCGTCGACCCACGACTCGTCGAGGTAGGTGATGTGCGGATCGTCCTCCGCGGCCAGTGCGATCGCCAACGGATCGAACCGGTCGATGCACTCGGAGATCTGGCGATCGACCGGGTCGACGATCTGTGAGCCGGTGGAGAGGAAGACCTTGTAGCCGTTGTCGGCCGGCGGGTTGTGCGAGGCCGTGACGACCACACCCGCGGCCGCGTCGATGCCGGTGATCGACCACGACAGCACCGGCGTCGGCTGGACGCCGGGATGGAGCATCGAGCGGATGCCCATCGCAGCGAGCACCCGCGCCGTGTCGAACGCGAACAGATCGCTCTTGCGACGAGCGTCGTACGCGATCACCACGCCGCGCCGAGCCGCGTCCGGGATCGCCCCGGTCTCCTCGCCGTCGAGCAGCCAAGCCCCGAGTCCCGCCGCCGCCTGGCGGACCACGAGCCGGTTCATCCGCATCGGACCGGCGCCGACGGCGGCGCGGAGGCCGGCCGTGCCGAACTGCAGTCGCCCGGCGAACCGATCGGCGAGTTGGCCGGCCGACTCATCGACAGACGGCTCATCGACAGACGGCTCATCGACAGACGGCTCATCGGATCGGCCGAGGCGGGATCGGCCGTCGCGTGCTCGATCAGGTCGGCCAGTTCCACCGCGATGTCGGGATCGGGCTCGACCGACAGCCAGTGGCGGGCGGTGGCGAGAATCGCGTCGTTCGGATCGCGGTGATCGTCAGCCATCGCGGACGAGCGTACGCAACTCCACCAGCGGTCGGGGACCGACGTGGCTGATCACTTCGGCCGCGGCGATCGACCCGAGACGACCGCAGGAGTAGAGATCGCGCCCCGTCGTGAGGCCGTGGAGGAATCCGGCGGCGAAGAGGTCGCCGGCCCCTGTCGTGTCGATCACGGCGTCCACCGGTTCGGCGGGCACGTGGATCACCTCGGACTCGGTGACGATGACGCATCCGTCGGCGCCGACCGTGATGGCGGCGAGCGCACATTCGGCCCGGGTCGCGGCGATGGCCTCGTCGAACGTCGCGGTCTGGTAGAGGGCGATCAATTCGTCGTGGTTCCCGAACAGCAGATCGACGCTGTCGCGCACGAGCGACCGGAAGTCGTCGCGGTGCCGCTCGACGCAGAACGAGTCGGACAACGTCAGCGACACGATCCGCTCATTCGCGTGCGCCACCTCGGCGGCACGGCGGAACGCCTTCTTGGCGTCCGGCCGGTCGTACAGGTAACCCTCCATGTAGAGCACCGTGGCGTCGGCGATGACGGTCTCGTCGAGGTCATCGACGTTCAGCAGGCTCGACACGCCGAGGCAGGTGTTCATCGTCCGTTCGGCGTCGGGGGTGACGACGATGACGCAACGGCCCGTCGGCGTGCCGTGCTCGATGCCCCCGCCACGAAAGGTGACGCCGACGGCGCGCATGTCGTGGCCGAACACCTGGCCGAGGTCGTCGGTGTCGACCTTGCCGATGTAGGCCGCGCGCCCCCCGAAACTGGCGAGGCCGCACACCGTGTTGGCCGCCGAACCACCGCTCATCTCCACGGCCGTGCCGAGCGCGCTGTACAGCTCGGCCGCCCGATCGATCTCGACGAGTGTCATCGATCCCTTCACGAGCCCGTGCTCGACCAGGAACTCCTCGGTCGACGGTGCGATCACGTCGACGAGGGCGTTGCCGATGCCCGTCACGTCGAAGCGCGCCGGGACCCGTCCGTTCATGATCGCGGGCATGATCGCAGGCGTCATCGCAGGCGTCGTCTCGGGCACGGGCCGACACGCTACCGCCGGTACCCTCTCGCCATGTCTGACACGGCCTCGCTCCCCGACCTCGACTCCCTCGATCCGTACCGGCTCCCCACCGTCGCCCGGCCCACCCGCTACGACCTCCGGCTCGCTCCGTCGTTGCCGGACGCGAGCTTCACCGGCACCGTCACGATCCAGCTCGACGTCGAGCACGAAACGCCCTGGCTGGTGCTCAACGCCGCCGAACTGACCATCGCCAGCTGCACCGTCGACGGCGCCGACGCGGCGTGGTCGCTCGAGGAGGCGACCGACCGACTGGTCGTCACGCCCTCGACACCGATCACGGCAGGAACGAGCACGCTCGTCATCGAGTTCGCCGGCATCCTCAACGACAAACTGCGTGGCTTCTACCGCAGCACCTACGTCGACGAGGACGGGGTCGAGCAGGTCATCGCCACCACCCAGATGCAGTCGACCGACTGCCGGCGCGCCTTCCCGTGCTGGGACGAGCCCGAATTCAAGGCCGTGTTCGGGGTGACGCTCGAAGTCGAATCCGGACTGACCGCGATCTCCAACGGCCCCGAGATCGAACGGAGCGACGTCGATGGCCGAACCGTCATCCGCTTCGCCGACACGATGGTGATGAGTTCGTATCTCGTGGCGTTCGTGGTCGGCCGGCTCGAGACCAGCGACACCATCGACGTCAACGGCATCCCATTGCGCATCGTGCACGTGCCCGGCAAGGGCCACCTCACCGAATTCGGGCTCGACGTCGGTGCGTTCAGCCTGCGCTGGTTCGAGGAGTACTACGGCATCAAGTACCCGAGCGAGAAGGTCGATCTCGTCGCGTTGCCCGACTTCTCGGCCGGCGCGATGGAGAACCTCGGCTGCATCACGTTCCGCGAGAACCTCCTGCTGCTCGACCCGGCCACCAGCACCCAGAACGAACGCGAGTCGGTCGCCGACGTCGTGTCGCACGAGCTGGCGCACATGTGGTTCGGCGACCTGGTGACGATGCGCTGGTGGAACGGCATCTGGTTGAACGAGGCGTTCGCCACGTTCATGGAGATCGCCGCGTGCGACGCCTACCGGCCCGACTGGGACCGCTGGACGAGCTTCGGCCTGGAACGCACCGTCGCGTTCGAGACCGATTCCCTCGCCAGCACGCGACCGGTCGAGTTCGAGGTGCGGTCACCCGCCGACTGCGAAGGCATGTTCGACGTGCTGACCTACCAGAAGGGCGGTGCCCTCCTGCGAATGCTCGAGCAGTACCTCGGCGTCGACCGCTTCCGGGCGGGTGTCAGCCACTACCTCCGCACGCATTCGTACGCCAACACCGAGACCAACGATCTGTGGGATGCGATCGAGACGACGTCGGGCGAGCCGGTGCGGCGGATCATGGACTCGTGGATCTGGCAGCCGGGGTACCCGATGGTCAGCGCCTCGTTGACCACCACCGACGAGGGATCGACCGCGCTGTCGCTCTCCCAACAGCGGTTCCGCTTCGCCGAACCCCTCGAGCGCGGCGGCGATTCACTCGACGATTCACTGGACCGGCCCGTGTGGGCGATCCCGGTGCACATCCGCAACGGGGGTGTCACCACGTCGGTGCTCCTCGACGACGCCACGCTGCCCGCGCCGGTCACGCTCGCTGATCCCGACGGGCCGGTCATCGTCAACGCCGGCGGCCACGGTTTCTTCCGTGTCGACTATGCCGAGGACCTCCGCAGCCGGCTCGATGCCGAGGTGCTCGCGTCGATGACCACCCTCGAGCGGTACAACCTCGTCGACGACGCCTGGTCGTCGACGCTCGCCGGGCGGCTGTCCGCCGTGGAGTTGCTCGAGTTCCTCGAGGGCTTCCGCAACGAACCTGATCACGCGGTCTGGCAGGCGATGGCGATCGCTCTCCGAGGCCTCGGGCGCATCGTCGGCGAAGAAGCGACCGAAGCGTTCCAGGCACGGGTGCGGTCGCTGGTCGTCCCTGCACTGGAGCGCGTGGGCGAACCGACCGACGGCGAGAGCGATCTCACGAGCAAGCTGCGCGGCCTCCTCGTCGGTGCGGCCGGCGTGCTCGGCAACGACGTCGGCACGCAGGCGCGCTGCCGTGAGTGGTACGACGCCGCGAGCCGAGATGCGACCACCGTCGACCCGGAACTGGCTGCGGCCGCGACGTCGGTGATCGCTTCGACCGGCGACGTCGACACCTACGAGCAGATGCTGGAACGCTTCCGCAGCGGGGCCACCCCTCAGGAGCAACTCCGCCACCTGTACGCGCTCACCGAGTTCGGCGACGAGGCGCTGCTGATGCGCACGTGCGAGTTCGCGATGAGTGATGCCGTGAAGACCCAGAACGCACCGTTCGTGCTCGCCCAGGCAATCGGCAACCGCCATCACGGCGCGGCGGCGTGGGCCTTCGTCCGCGATCACTGGGACGAGGCCAACGAGCGCTTTCCGACCAACACGATCGTGCGCATGGTGTCCGGTGTCCGGCTGCTCAACACGCCCGAGGCCGTCGACGACGCACAATCGTTCTTCGCCACGCATCCGATCGCGCAGGCCACCAAGACGCTCGAGCAGATCCTCGAACGCCAGCGCGTCAACGCCGCGCTCCGCACCCGTGACTCCGAAGCGCTCGGGAGCCACCTCACCGGCTGAGACTCTCCACTCCCCGAAATTCTTCGCTACGGGTGCGATCAGCGCTCGATCCGCTCAGAATTTCCGGGAGGTTCGGGCGGGCACCCCCTCGGTGGTGTGCACTACGGCTTGAGCGTGTGCGCGTGGCGGGCGGCGTACACCGCGGCTTCCGTACGGCGCTGCATGCCCATCTTGGCGAGCAGGTTGCTCACGTAGTTCTTCACCGTCTTCTCGGCGAGGAACATCTCGGCTGCGATCTGGCGGTTCGTCTTGCCGTCGGCGAGGAGATCGAGCACGCGATGCTCCTGCGCGGTGAGCCCGGCGAGGCGCGGATCCTCGGTCGGCCCCGCCCGCAGGCGGTCCATCACCCGCGCGCTGAGCGACGGGTCGAGGAGCGAATGGCCGGCGCCGACCTGGCGCACCGCGTCGATGATGTCGCTGCCCTTCACCTGCTTCAGCACATAGCCGCTGGCCCCGGCGACGATCGCCTCGAACAGCGCCTCGTCGTCGTCGAACGACGTGAGCATCAAGCAGGCGATCTCCGGGTGCGACGACCGGAGCTCACGGCACAGCTCGACCCCGCTGCCGTCCGGGAGCCGGACGTCGAGCACCGCTACGTGCGGCGTGGTCGCAGCGACGCGGCGGAGTGCCTCGTCGACCGTGCCCGCCTCTCCGACGACCTCGATGTCGCCCTCGGCCTCCAACATGTCGCGGACCCCGCGCCGCACCACCTCGTGATCGTCGACCAGGAACACCCGCAGCGTGGACATACGCAATTTTCCCACATCGCCGAGCTGTCGGCAGTGCCAAAGGTCCCGACCAAGTCGGGACCGATGCCCCTGCTCGCTCGACGGGCACCGGCGTACGTTCGAAACCGAAGACATCCACCAACGGATGTCGCCTACCGCAGGAGGTAACAAATATGTCCACCACCTCGACCGACCGAAAGGTCGACCAGACCGACAGCCAGGTCGGCGCCCAGTTCGACGCCCTGACCCAGCCCGTCGTCGCCGTCCGCCGACGGACGATCGACAAGATCATGATCGGCATCGGCGTCGTCGCCACCGGCGCGTTCGTCGTCGCCGGCAGCCTCCTCGCCTATGGCGCCAACTTCTCCGACGACTACGTCCATGACGAGCTGGCCTCGCAGAACATCTCCTTCCCCGAAGCCGACGCATTGACGGGCCAGGGACGCGACGATCTCGTCAAGTATGCCGGCCAGCAGGTCACCACCGGCCCCCAGGCCGAGGCGTACGCCAGCTACATCGACGGCCACCTCGAAGAGACGGCCGGCGGCCAGACCTACGCCGATCTCGGCGCCGTCGAGCGGTCGGCCACGGCAGCCGTCACCGAAGCGGTCGAGAACGGCGAGCCGCAGGCCGCCGTCGACGAGCTGCAGGCCCAGGCCGATGAAGTGTCGGCGCAACGGAACACGCTCTTCAAAGGCGAGACCCTGCGAGGCCTGCTGCTGTCGGCCTTCGCCTGGGCGACCGTCGGCATGATCGCCGGCTACGCAGCGATCGGCGCGTTCATCGCCGCCGGAATGATGGCGGTGCTGACGGTCCTCGGGTTCGTCCACCTGCGGAGGACACCGGCGACGACCTGATCGTCGCCCCCGAGCCCGCCACGTGGGTCCCCGGTGCCTTTCCCGAGGCGCCGGGGACCTGCCGCGTACGCTGACCGGATGGAACGCAGTGATGACACGCAAGTCGACCGGCAAGTCGACCAGCGCGGTGATCGGCAACTCGACCGGCTGCTGGATGCGGTCCTCACGATCGGGTCCGACCTCGACCTGCACACCGTCCTGCACACGATCATCCAGACCGCGACCGAGTCGGTCGATGCCACGTACGGCGCGCTCGGCGTGCTCGACGAGGCGGGCGATCGTCTGGTCGAGTTCGTCACCATCGGTGTCAGCGACGAGATGTACACGGCGATCGGGCAGCTGCCGCAGGGCCACGGAATCCTCGGGCTGCTCATCGCCGAACCGAAGCCGCTGCGCCTCCCCGACCTCACCCGGCACCCGGCGAGCTACGGGTTCCCCCCGAACCACCCGCCGATGCGGTCGTTCCTCGGCGCGCCGATCGCCGTCCGCGGCCACGTGTTCGGCAACATCTACCTGTGCGACAAGGTCGGCGGCGGCGAGTTCACCGTCGACGACGAGGTGTTCGTCGTGAACCTGGCGTCGGTGGCCAGCCTCGCCATCGAGAACGCCCGCCTGCACGCACAGGTCGCCGAGATCGCCACGCTCGAGGACCGCGAGCGCATCGCCCGGGATCTCCACGACACCGTGATCCAGCGCCTGTTCGCCGTTGGCCTGAGCTTGCAGGCGACGCAGCGGCTCGTCGACGACCCGATCGTGTCGTCGCGGCTGGTCACCGCCGTCGACGACCTCGACACCACCGTGCGCGACATCCGCGCGGCGATCTTCGAGCTCCAGGTGTCGCATCGCAGTGGGCCGTCGGTGCGTCAGCAACTGCTCGACCTGGCGGCGCAGTCGGCACCCGCGCTGGGCTTCGATCCGGTGATCCGCTTCGACGGCCCGATCGACGCGGCCGTCGATCCGTCGCTTGCCGAGGAGCTGCTCGCGGTGCTGCGGGAGGCACTGACGAACGTGGCCCGCCACGCCCACGCATCGCGCGCCGAGGTCGGCGTCGACGTGCGCGACCAGCGGCTGTCGCTCGTGGTGACCGATGACGGGGTCGGTTACGCACCCGAGCGTGCCCACGGCCGGGGCATCGGCAACCAACGCACGCGCGCCCAGCGCCTCGACGGGGAGTTCACGGTCGTCGGGACCTCATCGGGCACCGAGGTGCGCTGGGCCGTGCCGATCCGCTACGCCGAACGTTGACGGGTCCGGGGCACGAAAAAGCCCCAGATCCGACGGACCTGAGGCTTCGGCGTGGAGCTAAAGGGAATCGAACCCTTGGCCTCGACAGTGCGATTGTCGCGCTCTACCAACTGAGCTATAGCCCCATGGGACGAGAAAAGTGTAGCGGCGCTCAGTAGCGCTCGGACCACCTGGATGGCGGACCGGATTGCTGGTTGACGTACTGCGGCTGGTACTGCGCCTTGTACTGGGGCACGGACTCGCCGTCGACCTGCTCGCGCTGGCGGAGTTGCGCCAGCAGGTAGACGTAGCCGCACAGGGCGAGGAACGCCAGCGCGAACACGTAGAGCAGCGCGGTGGACCTCGTGGTGGCGGCGAGGAACATGCTGCAGGCCGCGACGACGACGAGCACGAACAAGACGTTGCTGCGACGGCGCTTGATGTCGCCACGCGGATCGAGCGGCTTGGTCATGCGGGTCTGGCGGTGCGGGCGGTTCTGCCCGCCCGACGGGTCGCCGTGCGCCCGCGATGCGGCGCTCGACGGGGTGGCCGGCTGGGGCGCCGCCGCTCCGACGTGGACCGCTGCCTGCCGATGCAGGTGCTGACCAGGACGGCCGGCAGCCGCAGGGCGCTGCAACGGCGACTGGGTGAGTGGCCGACCCATCACACGGAGCGAGCCGCGTGCCGGGGTGGATGTGCTCTGCAGCGTGTTGAGCTGGCGGCGGAAGTCGGTCACCGACGAGTTCGGATGATTCTCGACCCGCGATCGGAGCATCGGTGGAATGAGGACAGCGGCCCATGCGGCAGCGACGACAAGAAGGACGAGTTGAGCCATGAGTGAATCAGAGGTGACAGGTAGGTGACGTGAGGGTGTCGGTCATGCGGCTGGGACGGAAACGAGCGCAGCGTGGAACGCGGCTCTCGAAGTATGACGATTCTACGACGATTGTGACGATGGAGGCAATATAGACCGAGTCGGATGTCACAGCGTGTCATCGCGCCGGAACACGCCGGAGCGGCCGCCGGTCTTCTCCCACAGTGCGAGATCGCCGATCACCATCGCCCGGTCGGCCGACTTGCACATGTCGTACACGGTGAGCGCGGCGACGCTGCAGGCGTGCAGGGCCTCCATCTCGACGCCCGTGCGATCGACGGTGTCGACCTGCGCTTCGATCGCCACGAAGTCGTCGCCGATCTCGAAGTTCACCGACACACTGCCGACCAGCAGCGGATGGCACAGGGGGATCATGTCGGCCGTCCGTTTCGCGGCCTGGATGCCCGCGACCCTCGCCACCGACAGCACGTCGCCCTTCTTCACCTCCCGATTGGCGATCGCCGCCGTCGTCTCGGGTTTCATGAAGACCTTGCAGCGGGCCACCGCGCGTCGATGGGTGGGTTCCTTGGGCGTGACGTCGACCATGCGGGCACGGCCGAGGGGATCGAGGTGGGTGAACGACAGGTCACTCATGTGGATCGCCACGCTAGTCGCAGGTACGTTGCGGCGATGCCACTCGCCTACGACGCGCTGCAACTGATCCGCAACGACGGAGTCGGGATCCTCGACATCGTCGAGAACTACCCTCCGACCACCCCCATCGCCGCCTGCCCCGGGTGGGACCTGAGCGACCTCGCCTGGCACGTCGGCGAGGTCTGGGACTTCTGGGCCCGCATCGTCGAGGAGCACATCACCGACGCCGAAGGCAGTGCGGGCGCTGCCCGTGGCCGAGCGTCCCGCCGCCCATGAGCTGCTCGAATGGATCACCGCTGCCCACACCGCCATCTATGCCGCGCTCATCGACGGCCGGGTCAAGCGGGAGGTGTGGACGTGGACGGGCGCCAACCGCGACGTCGAATGGGTTCGGCGCCGTATGGCCCAGGAGACGGCCGTGCACCGGTGGGACGCCGCCCACGCCGTCGGTCAGCCCGACGACCTCGATGCGCTCGTCGCATCGGACGGCATCGACGAGTTCCTGACGTACTTCGCCAACACCAGCGGCGCCAACACGGATGAAGAGGGCGCCGGCGCGCTCGAGGGCACGGTCCACCTCCACTGCACCGACACACGAGGGGAATGGTTCGTCTCGAAGCTCGATGCCGACGGCATCAGCTTCACCCGCGAGCACACCAAGGGTGACGTGGCGATCCGCGGCCGGGCCAGCGACCTGCTGCTCTGGCTCTGGCGGCGCAACGCTCGTCCCGTCGACATCGTCGGCGACTCCGACGCTCGCCACCAGGTTCCAGCAGCTCCGTCGCGCCTGCGAGTGACCGGCTGGAGTGACCGTCAGCCGCCGATCTGGCTCATCGACTTGCCCGGGCGGACGAAGTTCACCTGGTTGATCCGGTGACCCGCCCACTTCGTGGCGACGGCCGCCTCGATCATCGCGGCGATGTCGTCGTCAGACCCACCCGAGCGCAGCACGTCGAGCAGCGTCACCTCGGTGGTGGCGAACAGGCACGTGCGGAAGTCGCCCTCGGCCGTGAGCCGCACCCGGTCGCAGTCGCCACAGAACGGCTTGGTGACCGTCGGGATCACACCGACCGTGCCACCGCCGTCGAGGTACCGGAAGCGATCGGCCGGCGCCGCGCCGCGCGCCGGCAGTTGCTCCACCGGGTACACGGCGTTGATCGCGGCGACGATCTCGTCCTGGCCGACGACCTGATCGTTCACCCAGTGCCCGTCGGCGTCGAGCGGCATGAACTCGATGAAGCGCACCTCGACGCCCTGCTCGCGACCGAACGTGGCGAGATCGACGATCTCGTCGTCGTTGACCCCGCGCTCGATGACGGCGTTGATCTTGACCGGATCGAACCCGGCCTCCTGCGCGGCGACGATCCCGTCGAGCACGTTGACGAGCTCGTCGCGGCGGGTCATCTCGGCGAACTTCGCCCGGTCCAGCGTGTCGAGGCTGATGTTCACCCGCCGCAGCCCGGCCTCGCGCAGTGCACCGGCGACGAGCCGCATCGTCGCGCCGTTCGTGGTCATCGCCAGATCGACCGGACCGTCCGGCGGTACGCAGTGCGGCCAGCTTGGCGACCAGCACCGGCAGGTGGGCCCGCACGGTCGGCTCGCCACCCGTGAGCCGGATGCTCTCGACGCCGTAGCGCTCGACGAACACCCGCGCCAGCCGCTCGATCTCCTCGAACGTCATCACGTCGGCACGTGGCAGCCACTTCATCCCCTCTTCGGGCATGCAGTACGTGCAGCGGAAGTTGCAGCGGTCGGTGATCGAGATCCGCAGGTCCCGGATGACGCGGCCGAACGGATCGACCAGATCCTCGGCTGCTCGGCTCGACGTTGCCACGTGACCCAGCCTACGGACCGAGCCGCACCTAACCAAGGAGAGACGACGTCGACGTCGGCCCCCGCGGCGACGCCGGGTCCGTCGGGCAGCACCACGATCGCATCGGCGGTGGCCGTGGCGGCCAACTGATGGCTGCCCTGCGCCCCGACGGGCCGCACGTGATACCGCCCGTCGTCCTCGAACGCGCCGTTGACCCGCAGCAGATGGGTCTTGCCGTCGACCTGGCGCCGCAGATCGACGTCGGTGACACCGACCACCTGCGTCCGCAACGGCGACGGATGGCCCATCATCGAGCGCAGCGCCGGCCGGGCGATCATCTCGAAGCTCACCATCGAGCTCACCGGGTTGCCGGGCAGGCCGAAGATCGGTGTGCCCTCGATCGTGCCGAAGGCGAACGGTTTGGCCGGTTTGATGGCGACCTGCATCCAGTGCATGTCGGCGATCCGGCCGAGCACCGCCTTCACGACGTCGTAGTCGCCCATCGACACCCCGCCGCTCGTGACGATCGCGTCGGAACGTGCGGCAGCGTCACGCAACACCACTTCGAGCGCCTCCTCGTCGTCGCGGACGATGCCGAGATCGAGGACGTCACAGCCGGCCTCCTCGATCATCGCGGCGAGCATCGTCCGGTTGCTCTCGCGGATCTGACCGGCCTGCAGTGGCGAACCGTCGTCGACCAGCTCGTCGCCGGTGGACAACACCGCGACCATCACCCGGGGATACACCGAGACCGTCGCCGCGTTGACGCTGGCGAGCACACCGGCCACCGCGGGGCGCACGACCGTGCCGGCACGGAACAGCACGTCACCGATTTCGACATCATCGCCGGCGCGACGAACGGCCACGCCCTCGGTGACCGCGCGCGCCAGGCGGACGCGGTCGGGTCCGACCATCGTGGAGTCCTCGACCATTGCGACCGCGGTGGCGCCCGGAGGCAACGGGGCGCCCGTCATGATGCGGATCGCTTCGCCGGCACCGACCGGCCGGCCGGCCGCAGCGCCGGCGGCGATCTCGTCGACCACGACGAGTTCGGTCGGTGCGTCGACGAGATCGACGGCCCGCACGGCGTAGCCGTCGACCGCGCTGTTGTCGAATGGCGGGACGACCTCGCCGCCACGACGTCGGCAGCCAGCACGAGCCCGACGGCCTCCCGCCGATCGACGTCGATCGGCGATGGTGTCGGGCAAGTGGCCCACACCAACGCCTGGGCCTCGTCCAGTGGCGTCACCCGACAGACCGTATCCCGGCATCCGCACCTGGCCCCCTTCGGGGTCTGACCCGAGGGGCCAGGATTGTCCTGAGCGGTGAGTTCCGCCCTCCGCGCCTTCCCCGCCGACGGGTACACGGCCCGCTGGCAGCGGTGGGACCACGACGGTGACGAGACCCTCACCCTGCGGTGGGAGAACGAGGGCTGGACGGCGACCGGCGAGGTCGGGCGCGAGGCGGTCACCTACGTGCTGCGGCTCTCGTCGACGTGGCAGGCTCGCCAGTTCCTGTTGTTCCGCGACCTCGACGAGCCCGATCTCTGGCTCGGTACCGACGGGCGCGGACGCTGGGGCGAACTCAACGGCGCCCACCGTCCCGATCTCGCGGGCTGCGTCGACATCCACCTGGCGTGCACGCCGTTCAGTGTGACGCTGCCGATCCGCAGGTCACGGCTCGAGATCGGCGAATCGATGTCGGTCAGGGTTGCCACCGTCGACGTGGAGACGCTGGGCGTCGTTCCCGTCGAGCACGCCTACTCCCGCTCGTCGTTGCGCCGCTGGCAGCACGTCGACGAGTCGGGCGTGGCGGTCGACTTCGACGTCGACGAGTTCGGTCTCGTCACCGATCTCCCCGACCGCTTCCGCCGCCACTAGCTCGAACACAACCTGGCCCCAGGTTCAGAGGCGGAGGGTGGCGAGGAACGCCTTGAGCGGTGCGGCGTACTCGGGTGCTGCAGGGCGAGTTCGATCGACGACGTGAGGAAGCCGAGCGGCGTCCCGGTGTCATGGCGGCCCTCCGACGACACGACGGCGTGGAACGGCGACCGCGCCGCCTGGGCGCGCAGGGCGTCGGTCAGCTGCAGCTCCCCGCCACTCCCGGGTTTCAGGTCGGCGATCTCCTGCCACGCATCCGCGGTCAACACGTAGCGACCGGTGATCACGAAGTTGCTCGGTGCGTCCTCGACCGAGGGCTTCTCCACCAGGTCACGCACCGGGATCACCCCGTCGGCCGACAGCTCGCCGGCCGGATCGATCACACCGTAGGAACTCACCTGTTCGCGCGGGACGTTGACGACGGCGACCACGCTGCCACCCGTCGAGGCACACACGCCGTTCATCTGGGCCAGCAGCGCGACGACCCCATCAGTTCGTCGGGCAACATGACCGCGAACGGCTCGTCGCCCACCGCCTCGCGGGCGCAACCGACGGCGTGTCCGAGCCCTTTCGGCTGGTCCTGATAGACGATCGTCGCCCTCCAGTCACGACCGATGGAACGCAGCCGGTCGGCGAGTTCGGTCTTGCCCTTGTCCTCCAGCTCGCCGATGAGTGCATCGTCGCGGCGGAAGTAGTCCTCGATCGCCGGCTTGTCACGGCTCGTCACGATCACGATGTGGTCGACGCCTGCGCCCAGCGCTTCGTCGATCACCACCTGGAGGGCGGGTTCGTCGCCGATCGGGAAGAGTTCCTTCGGCACCGACTTCGTCGCGGGGAGAAACGGTCCCCAATCCGGCCGCGGGAATGACGGCACTGCGGACCTGCATGAGTGGGACGATATCTTTTCAACTCCGATGCCAACGTACGTCTACAAGTTCGTCGAGACCGGCGAAACGATCGAAGTCCAGCAAGCGTTCACCGACGCGACCCTCACCGAGGTCGCCCATCCCGAGTCGGGCGAGGTCCTCCCCGTCAAGAAGGTCTTCACGCCGGTCGGCGTCACCTTCAAGGGATCCGGCTTCTTCAAGACCGACAATCGCGACAAGAAGTCGTCGAAGTCCGAAGCGGGCGCGTCGAAGGATGCGGCGACCAAGAGTTCGTCGACGACCGATGGGTCGACATCCGGCGGATCGACCTCGAAGGACACCGGATCGTCGTCGAGCAGCGACGGTTCGTCGTCGTCGAGCACCCCACCGAGTTCGGCGAGCAAGACGGACAGCTCGTCGTCGTCCGCCAAGCCGGCGAGCACCCCGAAGTCGACCGCACTGAACTCGACGGCACTGAAGTCGACCACACCTCGACCCACCTGATGCTGATCCCGCTCGCCGACCAGGCCACCGATCTCGGGGCCGAGGTCGGCGTGTTCGGCGGGTCAGGTTTCTACGAGTTTCTCGACGACTGCACCGAGATCGAGATCGCCACGCCCTACGGGCCACCCGCTTCGCCGGTGAGCGTCGGCACGGTGGCCGGTCGGCGTGTGGCCTTCATCGCCCGCCACGGCCGCCACCACGAGTACACGGCCCACCGGGTGCCGTACCGCGCCAACGTGTGGGCCCTGGCCTCGGTCGGTGTCCGCTCGATCATCGCACCCTGCTCCGTCGGTTCGCTGCAGCCCGATCTGCACCCCGGCGACCTGGTGGTCGTCGATCAGATCATCGATCGGACCACTCACCGCGCCGACACGTTCCACGACGTCGGGTCCGGCGACGGCCTGCCCGGGTCGGACGGCGCGGTGCACCACCAGACCTTCGCCGAGCCGTACGCCCCCGCCGCTGCGATCGATCCTGCTCGACGCGGCCCGCTCCCTCGACGGGTACACGGTGCACGATGGCGGCACCATGGTGGTGATCAACGGCCCACGGTTCTCCACCCGCGCCGAGAGCTTTGTGGTTCCGCCAGATGGGCTGGCACGTGGTGAACATGACGGGGTACCCCGAAGCCGTGCTCGCGGCCGAGGCGAACATCCCGTACGCCGCGGTCGCCCTGGTCACCGACTACGACGCCGGCGTCGACGGCCACGAACCCGTCACGATGAACGCGGTCTACGCAACGATGCGGCACAACGTGGCCCACGTCGCGCGAGCTGATCATCACCGCGCTGCCCGCGCTCCGTAACCGTCGCGATCGGCCACGCGCTCGGAGCGCGCCGATAGCGTTCATCGCACCTCGCCCGGCCGGAACGGCTGTGGGCCGATCTCCCGATCGACGGCCGTCGCGCACGGCGTCCCCCACACGATCCCAGCGACGCCACGCTCGCGTCGCCAGTCCCGGGAGACCACCATGCACATCGTCGTGAGAACGCGGCGAGCTCTCGCCGTCCATCCGTGGATCCACTGGGCCGTGTGCGTCGCGCTGGCCATCGCGGCCGCCGTCGCGACCCACGGCTACATCGCCGGCCTCGACGCCGAACGCCGCGCCTGGGGCACCACCCACGAGGTCTGGGTGACCGTGGGCGACGTCGCGGCCGGCCAACCCGTGCGGGCGACCGCCGCCCAGGTGCCCGCCGCGCTCGTCCCGCCGGGCGCGGTGACCGAACGACCCGCCTCCGTCGCCCGCCAACGCGTCACCGCGGGAGAGATCGTCGTCGGTGCCGATATGGCCGCGGCACCCGGCCCGGCGGCGCTCGCCGAACCCGACACCGTGGTCGTCGGGCTGACCGACCCGCTCGCTCGCAACGCGACGATCGGCCTCCACGTCCGGGTCGCGGCCGAAGGAGTAGTGCTCGCCGAGACGGCCGAGATCGTCGGGCTGAGCGACGACGTGATCCTGATCGCCGTCGCGGCGCGGCGACGGCCCGATCGTCGCGTCGCCGCCCACGACGGCCTGGCCGAGCTACCCTGTTCCTCCCCCGACCGCTCGTCGCGTCGAGGACGCGTCCAGACGGACGGAACGATGCGGGCCGACCACTGGCGTGGCTCGTCCCAGTGGTGGCCGACGACGACGCCGGTTCGCGACGCACGGCGAGGAATTCGCCGGCGTTCGTGAAGTCGGTGATCTCCACGTAGGCGGAGCCGATCGCTTCGGGGACGTGGGCGTCGCTACCCGCGCCGGCGGCGAGATCGAACTCGGCCACGGAACGCCGAAGCCCTGCGGTTCAGGCTCGCCAGGGACGTCTTGGAGTTGTGCACCTCGACGGCGTCGATCAACCCGAGTTCGGCGAGTTCGTAGAGGGCGGCTCGTGAGGTTGCGCCATCGGGTCGAACGGATGCGGGATGTACACGAGACCACCCTGCTCGCGGATCGCCCGTGCGGCCTCGACATGACCGATCCCGCTCGGCACACGCTCGGCGAGGAACAGGCCGATGATCTCACCGGCCGCCGTGCGCAGCTCCTCGCCCACCACGACACGGCACGGCAGCCGATCGGCGAGCTCGACCGCCCCGGCGATCGCATTGTGGTCGGTGATGCACAACACGTCGATGCCCGACTCGACGATCGAAATCGACAGTTCCTCCGGCATCGTGGTGGAGTCACCACTCCACATCGTGTGGCTGTGCATGTC
>CAWHJP010000006.1:0-41884 GCA_963829675.1 Ilumatobacteraceae bacterium | reverse complement strand
GGCGTTGACGATGAACCCGGCGCTGTCCTTCACCTCGACCGCGTCCTTGCCGCACGACGGCGGCGAATGCGCCGGCCACAGCGATCGTTTCGTCGGCCGCGGTGATGGGCGATGATCTCGACGAGCTTCATCATCGGTGCCGGGTTGAAGAAGTGGATGCCACAGGCCAGCTCGGGCCGCTTCGTGGCCATTGCCAGGTCGACGACCGGCAGCGTCGAGGTGTTGGTGGCGAGGATCGCCTCGGGTCGCACGATCTCGTCGAGCTGGGCGAACAGCGCCTTCTTCACCGCGAGGTCCTCCACGACGCTCTCGATCACGAGGTCGGCCAGGCCAGTTCACTGAGGTCGTCGGTCACCGTGATCCGGGCGAGGATCGCCTGTCGCTCGTCCTCGGTCAGCTTGTCCCGCGACACCTGCTTGATGAGGCCCGGGTCGAAGCCCCGTGTACACGGCATCGGCTCCGGCCTCCGTGCGTGATCGAACGACCACGTCGTAGCCGGCGTGGGCGGCCACCTCGCCCAGCCCCGACCCCATGATCCCTGAACCGAGTACCCCCACACGTTGAATGTTCATGGGCGACACCGTAGTTACCGATGGGTAACTCCGCCAAGCTGGAAGCGGTCGCCGGCAAGCTGGAAGCGGTCGCGAGGCAAGCTGGAAGCGTTCGCCAGGCACCGGACGGCGCTGCGCCCAGACCCACCCCAATTAGTGTCGGCTCGAACGGTGCTGGACGCACCCCGCCCACCATGTTCGTGCTGCTCGCCCTTCATCTCGTGGTCGGCGTCGCCGTCGTCGCCGCCGCCCGGTTGCTCGGACGCCGGGCCTTCGCCGTCGCCGCGGTGCACACGGCGGCGGTGCTGGTGTGGGCGACAACCCAGTGGGGAGGCGTGGTCGACGGCGAGCCGGTGACCGAGACGTTCACCTGGGTGAGCGGGCTCACATCGCCATCGACCTCCGGCTCGACGCGTTCGCCCTGCTCATGGTCGCCATCGTCTCGGGGATCGGGCTGCTGATCATCTACGCGCTGGGCTACTTCGCCCCGCACGACAGCGGTCATGGCGGCGACAGCGACGCCGACTTCGTCGGTGTCGCCCGCCTTGCCGGCATGCTCACGCTGTTCGCCGGCGCGATGCTCGGCGTCGTCCTGTCCGATCAACTGATCGGGCTGTTCGTGTTCTGGGAACTCACCTCGATCACGTCGTACCTCCTCATCGGCAACGACGACACAATCCACGTGCCCGGGCGGCCGCGCTGCAGGCTCTGTTCATCACCGGAGGCGGTGGACTGGCGATGCTCGCCGGGCTGATCATGATCGGCGAGGCCGGGGGCAACTACCGCATCTCGAACTGGCCGCGATCCCCCGTCGGGATCGATCGCGACGCCGCCATCGTGCTCGTGCTCGTCGGGCATTCACGAAGTCGGCGCAGGCGCCGTTCAGCAGCTGGCTCCCGGCGCCATGGTCGCTCCCACCCCGGTCAGCGCCTACCTGCACTCGGCGACGATGGTCAAGCGGGCGTCTATCTCGTCGCCCGCCTCGCACCGATCTTCGCCCTGACCGGACAGTGGCGATTGCTCGTGCTCCTCGTCGGCGCCGTCACGATGATGGTCGGCGGGCTTCGCGCGCTGCGGCAGAACGACCTCAAGCTGTTGCTCGCCTACGGGACGATCAGCCAGCTCGGTTTCATGATGCTGCTGTTCGGGGTGGGCGGCTATCAGCTGGCCGAAGCGGGCATGGTGCTGCTGCTGCCGACGCCGCTTCAAGGCGGCGTTGTTCATGGTGGTGGGCATCGTCGATCACGGCGGCACCCGCGACGTCCGCCGCCTCCACGGCTTCGGGCGCGACTGGCGCCTCGTCCAGGTCGTCGCCGTGATCAGCGCCGCCTCGATGGCCGGCATCCCGCCCCTGCTCGGCTTCATCGCCAAGGAGAAGGCGCTCGAGGCATACATCGAGCACGGCGATTTCGTCGGTGCCGGCGCTGTCCTCACCGTGATCGTGGTCGCTTCGATGCTCACCTTCGCCTACTCGGCACGGTTCGTGTTCGGGGTGTTCGGACGCTTCGGGCAGCCCGGCGAACACGATGTGTCGTCGACGGCGCACGCACCCGGGCTCGTGTTCATCGGCCCCGCCCGCTCCTCTCGGCTTCACGGTCGTCGCCGGGATCGCGCCGGCAACGATCAACACCCTCGTCGAGGGCGCGACTGTCCGCTCTACCCCGCCTCGCACCCGGCTCCGGTCGTGCTGTGGGCGGGCTTCAACCAGGCCGTGGTGCTGTCCATCGTGATCATCATCGGTGGCATCGTGATCACCTGGTTCCGCTCGCCGGTGGCGGACGTCCAGCGCCGCTTCTCGGACGCGGCTCACGTCGTGCCCACGGGTGACCGAGCGTTCCTCGGCGTGTTGCGCGGCATCGGTGTCACCGCCCGGCGAGTGACCGGCGTGGTGCAGAACGGCTCGCTGCCGATCTACATCGGGGTGATCATGCTGGTCGGCGTCGTCCTGCCGCTGATCCCGATCGCCACCGACTGGGACGGCCTGCCCCGACTGGTCGAACGCCCGGCTCACGTGGCTCTCGTCGCCATCATGCTGAGCGCGGCTCTCGGCGCCTGCATGATCAGCCACCGGATCGCCGCGGTGCTCATGCTCAGCGCCGTCGGCTACTCGATGTCGGCGCTGTACGTCGTGCAAGGCGCGCCCGACCTTGCACTCACGCAGTTCGCGATCGAAACGCTGAGCACCGTGCTGTTCGTGTTGGTGCTCCGCTTCCTGCCGCGCTCATGGACGCCGCGGCCGGCGGCGCGAGGCCTCCCGCTCGCATCGCGGTGTCGCTCGTGGTCGGCGTCGGGATCTTCGTCTTCGCGATCGTGTCGAGCCAGGCGCGCTCCGACGTGGAAGGCCCGTCGACCGCCGCGGCAATGATCGAGGGGTCCCAGCCGCTCGGCAAGGGCAGCAACGTGGTCAACGTGATCCTCGTCGACTTCCGCGGTTGGGACACGATGGGCGAGATCACCGTCCTGCTCGTCGCGGCCGTTGGCGCGGTCAGCCTGGCCCACGCCGGCCGTCGACGCTCCGACCGTTCCGCTCCGGTGTTCGAGGAGATCGTCGAATGACGTTCGAACCCGTCGGCGACGTCCCGCTCGACGTCGAGCCGATCCGTGCTCGTCCGATGGCACTGCTCGACACCTCGTTGACGGTGCTCTACCCGTCGATCGTGATGCTCGGCATCTACTTCCTGGCGGCCGGGCACAATCGTCCCGGCGGCGGGTTCGTCGGGGGCCTCATGATCGGCAGCGCGATCGCGTTGCGCTACGTCGCCCGCGGGGTGGGTGCGGTTCGCTCGTCGTTCCGGCTGCCCCCACACGTCATCCTCGGCTTCGGCGTGCTGATCTCGGCCACGACCGCGCTGGTGCCCGTGTTGCTCGGTGGCTCGGTCCTCGAGCACGGCGACAAGGAGTTCGACCTGCCGCTGTTCCACCACGTGAAGCTCACGAGCGCGCTGCCGTTCGACCTCGGGGTTGCCCTCGTGGTGATCGGCCTCGTGTTGATGGCGTTCGAGGCCTTCGGCGACGAGCAGGCCGCCAACGATCCGGCGAAAGGGGACGAGCCCCCCGTTGAACCGGCCGGTCACCTGCGGGAGGTCGACCAGTGAGCGTGCTGCTCGCCTTCACGGTGGCGGCGCTGTTCTCGACCGGCACGTTCCTCCTCCTGCAGCGTCGGCTGTCGCGGATCCTCATCGGTATCGGGCTCGTCGGCCACGGGACCAACCTCCTGCTCGTGATCTCGGGCGGTGACGGCGGCCTCGCGCCGATCGTCGGCACCGGCGACGGGGACGACTTCGCCGACCCGCTCCCGCAGGCGTTCGCGCTGACGTCGATCGTGATCACCTTCGGCGTCACCGCGTTCCTGCTCGCGCTCGGATTCCGCAGCTGGCAGATGACCCACGACGACGTGGTCGAAGACGACGTCGAGGACCGGTACGTCGCCCGCCGAGCACAGGACGAGTTCGTGCTCGAGGGTGAGGCGGCCGAGCGCGCCCAAGCGGCCGAGGAGGACCGGTCGTGAACGCGCTGATCCCACTCCCGATCATCGTGCCGCTCCTCGGCGCCGCGGTGTGCGTGATCGCCGCCCGCGTCCGGTGGGCGCAGCGCATCGTCGTGCTCGCCGCGCTCACCGCCAACCTCGTCGTCAGCATCGTGCTCCTCGTGCGCGTCCAGGACGACGGCATCGGCGTCACCCAGGCGGGTGGCTGGCCGGCGCCGCTCGGGATCTCACTCGTGGTCGATGATCTCGCCGCGATCATGCTCGTGGTGTCGTCGATCATGCTGCTGACGGTCTTCGTCTACGCCGTCGGCGAGGGCCAGGAGGAGTCGCGATACGCAGCGTTCGGTTCCGTGTACCTCGTCCTCGCGGCGGGCGTGTCGGCGAGCTTCATCACCGGTGACCTGTTCAACCTGTTCGTGGCATTCGAGATGATGCTGGTGGCCAGCTATGTGCTGCTCACGCTCGGCGGTCGGCCTGGCCAGGTGCGCGCCGGCATGACGTACGTGGTGATCAGCCTGATCGCGTCGACGTTCTTCGTCGTCGCGCTGGCGCTGATCTACGCGGCGACCGGCACGGTCAACATGGCCGAGCTCGCGGTGCGCATGCCGGAACTCTCGCACGGCGTCCGGGTCGGCTTCTCGCTGCTGTTGATCGTCGTGTTCGGCATCAAGGCCGGGCTGTTCCCCCTGTTCTTCTGGTTGCCCGACAGCTACCCGACCGCGCCGACCGCCATCACCGCGGTGTTCGCCGGCCTGCTCACCAAAGTCGGTGTCTACGCCATCATCCGGTCGCAGACACTGCTGTTCCCGGCCGATGCGCAGCAGGGCACGCTGCTGCTCGTCGTGGCCGGCCTCACGATGGTGGTGGGCGTGCTCGGTGCGATCGCCCAGGACGACCTCCGACGCATGTTGTCGTTCCACATCGTCAGCCACATCGGCTACATGATCTTCGGGCTGGCGTTGTTCACCCTCGCCGGCATCGCCGGCGCGGTGTTCTACATCGTCCACCACATCGTGGTGAAGTCGTCGCTGTTCCTCGTCGCCGGCCTCGCCGAGTTCCGCGCCGGCACCGACCGCCTGTCGCGGCTCGGAGGAATGGTGCGCTCGGCGCCGACGATCGCCGTGCTCTTCGCCCTTCCGGCGATGAGCATCGCCGGGATCCCGCCGTTCTCCGGGTTCGTGGGCAAGTTCGCGCTGGTCGATGCCGGCATCCGGTCGGAGAAGTGGGTCATCGTGGCGGTCAGCCTGACCGTCAGCCTGCTCACCCTGTACGTGATGAGCCGGATCTGGAGCAGCGTGTTCTGGGGAGAGGCCGACCCGGCGGTCGAAGCTCGGCTGGCCACCGCGACCGGGCGCATGCCCGTGCTCATGACGGCATCGACCGTCGTGCTCGTGCTGCTCGGGCTCGCCATCATGGTGTTCGCGGGGCCCCTGTACGAGCTCGCCGAACGGACGGCCGCGCAACTCCTCGACCCGTCGCAGTACATCGATGCCGTCCTCGGAGGCCGTTCGTGAACGGTTTGCGGGCGCCCGTGCTCGTGGTGTGGCTCACCGCGCTGTGGGTGTTGTTGTGGGGTGACCTCACGGTGCAGAACCTCGCCGCCGGCGTGGTGATCGCGCTGGTCGTCGTGGTGATCGCCTGGCCGACGGGCGCCCGGTTCACGGCGGCGACGTCGTTCCATCCGGTGGCTGCACTGCGGTACCTCGTGTATTTCGCCGGCCAGCTCGTGGTGTCGAATCTCGTCGTCGCCCGCGAGATCGTCACGCCCGGGTCGTCGCTCAACCGGGCGATCGTGGCGGTCCCGATGCACACCGCGTCGGCCGGGATCAACACACTCGTCGCCAACTGCGTCACGCTGACGCCCGGCACGATCACCGTCGACGTGAGCGTGCCCGAACCGGGGACCACCGCCATGCCGACGCTGTACATCCACGCCCTGCACTTCGTCGACGTCGAGTCGGCGCGCCGCGACGTGTACCGGCTCGAGCGCTATGCGGTGGCCGCGTTCGGTGATCGGTCGTTGCGCGCCGCACTCGCCGAGGCCGTACATGCCGAGGTCGTTCATGCCGAGGCCGTACGTGATGGCGGGAGGACGTCGCCGTGATCATCGCCGCGCTCGTCTTCCTGTCGATCGGCGCGTTCTGCTTCCTGTTCCGGCTCCTGCGCGGCCCGAGCCTGCCCGATCGATCCGTCGGGCTCGACGGCCTCCTGTCGGTGATCGTGATCGGCATCATCGTGCTCGCCGCGCGGCAGCGCAGCGGCATCACGATCGAGACGGTGCTCGTCGCCGCGCTCGTGGCGTTCGTCGGCACGGTCGCGATCGCCCGCTTCATCGAGTACCGGGGTGACTCGTGAACGTCGTCGGCGGCGTGTTCATCCTGCTCGGCTCGGTCCTCACGATGATCGGCGGCATCGGTGCCGTGCGGTTCCCCGACGTCTATTCGCGAATGCATGCCGCGGCGAAGGCCCCGACGCTCGGCCTCGTGCTCGTGGCCATCGGCGCCGCCTTCACCATCCGCACGTCGCTCGCCATCTGCGCCCTGGTGCTCGTCGTGGTGCTGCAGCTGCTCAGTGCGCCGCTCGGCACGCACGCCATCAGCCGGGCGACGCACCGCCACCGCCGACGTCGACCTCGACGCCATCGACGACCTCGCCCGCGACCGCTCCGACTGACCTTGCGATGAGCGAACGGCCCACCTGTCGGTCCGTTCGCTCATCCCAACGGATCGGGCTGACGTTGCGATGAGCGAGCGGCCCACCCCTCGGTCCGTTCGCTCATCGCTGTGACCGATTACCGGGGCATCCGGCCGCGGTGATCGGGCAGCCGTCGGTACGTTCGCCGCATGACGCACCCGCCGGCACCGGCATCCACCGACGAGGCACGCTCGGGGCGCTGGATCGAGTTCGTGGGTGCGCACAACGTCCGTGACCTCGGCGGATACCGGATCGCCGACGGCCGGATCATCCGCCACGGCCGGCTCTTCCGGGCCGACGGGCTCGCCAACCTCACCGACGACGATCTCGACGTGATCGATGCGCTCGGCATCCGCACGGTGATCGACCTCCGGTCGGCGACGGAACTCGCCGAGCGCGGTCGGTTCCCGCTCGAGCGGTACCCGGTGGCGTTCCATCACCTGCCGATCGTCGACGCCACCTGGATGGAGACCGGCGTTCCGGTGTTCCCCGACACGGCCGCCGGCGCCGTCGACTTCCTCGTCTGGGCCTATCACGACATGCTCGCCACCGGAGCCGACCGGTTCGCCCGTGCCATCGACCTTGCTCGCGACGGCCGGGGCGACGCCGGCCATGTTCCACTGTGCCGCCGGCAAGGACCGGACCGGGATCCTCGCCGCCCTGATCCTCGGTGGGCTGGGCGTCGACGACGACGTGATCGCCGCCGACTACGGACTGACGACGATCGGCATGCAGCGCATGCGGGCGTGGATCGAGGTCAACTCGCCGGAGAGCTTCGCCCTGATGAACGACCGGCCGGCGATGATGTTCTCCTCCGACCCGGCCGCGATCGCTCGACTGCTCGCCGAACTCCGAGCGACCCACGGGTCGATCGCCGAGTACCTCGCCTCGATCGGTGTGAGCGCCGCGTGCTCGCCGAACTCGCCGATCAGCTCACTCGCTGACGCGGCGGCCCTTGGGCGGCCCGGGCGGGCGGCGCCGTCGTCAGGACTCGACGATGCGGACCGACTGGATCTGCACCGGCTCGGTCGGCGTGCCCGAAGCCGAACCGGTCGCCGCCAGGGCCTCGACGGTCGTGTCGAGCCCGTCGGTGACCTGACCGAACAGCGAATAGCTCGGAGGCAGGGCGACGCCCTGCTCGCCGGTGATGATGAAGAACTGGCTGCCGTTCGTGTCAGGGCCGCTGTTGGCCATCGCGATCGAGCCGAGCTCGTACGCCCCCGCTTCGGGGAGTTCGTCGGCGAACTCGTAACCGGGCCCACCGGTCCCGGTGCCGGTCGGGTCACCGCACTGCACGACGAAGTCGGTGATGATCCGGTGGCACGGCGTGTCGTCGTAGTAGAGGTTGCGGGCGAGGAACACGAAGTTGTTGACGGTCTGCGGTGCCGCACTCGGGTCGAGATCGATCGTGAACTCGCCCATGTTGGTCGTGACGATCGCCTGATACGTGGCGCCGGGATCGAGACACGTCGGCGGCGCCGAGTCGAACTGCTGCACGGCTTCGGTGCGCCCTCGGCGGGCGGGCACTCCACGGTCGAGACCGCGTCGCTGGTGGCCGGCTCGGTCGTGGCCGGATCGACCACCGCCGGATCGGTCGAAGCGGGCTCGGTCGAAGCGGGATCGACTCGAACCGCTGCACGCTCGACACCGGCTCGGTGACCGCAGACGCGAGCGAGTCGTCGACGGCCAGCTCCGTCGGTCAGCGCCCTCGCCGGTTCGCATCGTCGTCGCCGGTGACGACGGTGGCGATCCACAGCAGGCCGAACACGGCCACGAGGCCGCCGATCACGATCGCCGCGATGCGAAATCCCCGTCGCCGCGACTCCGCCTTTCTGGATCTCCTGCTGCCGCAGCGCTCGGTTGGCCTTCTGACGTTCACGCTTCTCGGTACCCACAGATCGCGCAGGCTACCGGCTGCGATTCCTCCGGAACGTGTCGAGCAGATGTCGCGCCCGGCGCGAACGTGGCTCCGACGGGACCGTGTCGCCGTCAGGCGGTTTTCGGCGGGGGACGCCAGCAGGTGAGCAGCAGCACGGCGGCGCCACCGATGCCGGCGACGGCGGCGATCAGCAGGCCGGTTGTGCCCACAGGTCGTCGCGGATGTCGAATGCCTCGTCGAGCGACCATTCGCCCGGCCCCAAGGCACCGATGGCGATGCCCACGATGCCGAGCGTCATCACGTACTCCCAGCCCTCGCCCGGCCGGAAGATGAAGAACCCGTTGCCGCGGTGGTTGATCGCCCACGCCACGGCCATCACGCCGACGATGCCGGCCGCGGCGAACGGCGTGAGCAGCCCGAGCAGCAGGAGAATCCCGCTGCCGATCTCGGTGATGCTCGCCAGCCAGGCCTGCACCTTGGGTGGCTTCATCCCCATCGACCCGAACCATCTCGCCGTTCCGTCGATGGTCGGCCGGATGTGGTTGATGCCGTGCGCCAGCATCACGGCACCCGCCCCGCAGCGCAACAGGAGGAGCGCGAAGTCGATCGCGTCGGCATCGTTCATCGGCGCAGTCTGTCAGCTGCACCTCTTTTCACCGAGGACCTCCGACGGTGACTGGTTGAGGGCACGGAGGATCTGGGCCCACGTAGGATCCGTGGCATGGCAACCGTGCGTCTGTTCGCTTCGGCACGCGACGCGGCAGGTACCGGAACCGACGTACTCGACGGCACTACCGTGGCCGAAGTACTCGCCGCAGCGGAACTCCGCTACGGCCAACGATTCAGTGACGTGCTGACGACCTGCCGCATCTGGGTGAACGGTGACACCGCACACCCAGATACCAGGGTCGGCCCGCACGACGAGGTGGCGGTTCTGCCGCCGGTGTCAGGAGGATGACATGAACATGACCGAGACACCCGACCCCACCACACTGAGCCTCGACGACCTGCGCGGACTGCGCCAGCAGTTGCAGCTCGAGGACGACGCCGTGTCGTACGCCCGCCGCGTGGCGCAGGCGCGCCTCGACATGGTCAAGGTCGAGCAGATGCATCGCACCGACGTCGACGGCGGTGGGGCCGCCGACGACCTCCGCGCCGTGCTGTCACAACACCTCACCGGCGGCCCGGCCCGGCCGCCGCGCCCGACCGAGGACCTCAGTGACCATCCGCTCGCCGTCGAACTCGACGAGTTCTGTACGCGACTCGGATTCGGCCATCTGAAAGAACTCGACGACGCCGAGCTCGGCGTGTTGTTCGATGAGCTCGCCGCGTTCGAGCAGCGGGTGTCGTCCGATCGCCGCGAGCGGTTCGATCGCCTCGACGCCCTGAGTGCCGAGCTCGTCCGCCGCTACCGCGTCGGCGAAGCATCGATCGACACGCTGTAACAACTTGCTCGGCCTCACGGCACGCCTCGTCGTGGCAACGAGGTCGGCCGAGCGTCCGCCTTCTGAGTTTGCTCGGCTCACGGCCGTCTCGTCGCGGCGCTTCGATCGGCCGGCGTCCACTGGTCGGCTGCGCAGTCGGAGCAGGCATGACTTCGGGGTCCGCCTGGTTATCGTTCACCCGGCTGTGCAACGTGTCGCGATGATCTCGCTCCACACGTCGCCGCTGCTCCAGCCCGGTGCCGGCGACAGTGGAGGCATGAACGTCTACGTCCGCGAGTCGGTGTCGGCCCTCGCCCAGGCGGGAATCGACTGCACGACGTTCACCCGGGCCGACCGTGCCGGGCTGCCGCGCGAGGTCTTCGTCGAACCCGGTCATCGCGTCGTGCACATCGAGGCGGGCCCGCACCACCTGCCGAAAGAGGCGCTCACCGACGTCACCGAGGCGTTCCGCGCCGGTGTGCTCGACTGGATCGACCAGCACGAGCAACCCGACGTCATCCACGCCAACTACTGGCTGAGTGGGGTCGTCGGCCATCGGCTGAAGCACGACCTCGGGGTGCCCTTCGTGTCGACGTTCCACACGCTGGCCCGGGTGAAGGCCGAGGGTGGCGACCCCGAGCCGCTGTGGCGCGAGCTCGCCGAGGCCGAGATCGTCGGCTGCGCCGATGCGATCTGCGTGAGCTGCGACGCCGAGGAGGAGCAGTTCCGCCGGCTGTACGGGAATCCACAGGGTCGCATCGAGATCGTCGCCCCCGGTGTGGAACACGCCTTCTTCGCTCCGGGCGAACGCACGGGCGCCCGCCGGGCCCTGTCGCTGCACACCGACACACCCATCCTGTTGTTCGTCGGCCGCATCCAGCCGCTGAAGGGTCCCGACGTGGCCGTGCGCGCCCTCGCCGCGCTCGGTCGGCCCGATGCCCAACTCATCATCGTGGGCGGTGCGAGCGGAGACGAGGGTGACGTCGAGACCGGCCGGATCCGGGCGTTGGTCGATGAACTCGGACTCCACGAGCAGGTGCGCTTCGTCGAGCCGCAACCGCACCACATCCTGTCCACCTACTACCGGGCCGCCGATGTGGTGCTCGTGCCGAGTCGGAGCGAGAGTTTCGGCCTCGTCGCGCTCGAGGCCGCGGCATGCGGTATCCCCGTGGTGGCGAGCGCCGTCGGTGGGTTGCTGAGCCTCGTCGACGACTGTCGGACCGGACGCCTCATCGAGGGCCGCGACCCCGACGACTACGCCCGAGCGATCGCCGAGATCCTCGACGACCGCGAGTTGCGCCGGGCGATGTCGGTCGCCGCCGTCGAGCGGGCCAAGCGGTACACGTGGGGATTCGCCGCGGCGCGGTTGCGCCGTCTCTACGGCGACCTCACGGTGCGCGAACGGGTGTCGTGCACATGATCGAGATCTTCGACGCCGAACGACTGGCCGAACTCGAGCGGCAGATCGACGGTTGGCTCGACACGTTGCGTCGTGAACACGACCACATCCTCGCGGTCGACCGCTCCGACGACGGCACGATCCGCTGGTACGTCCGGATGCGCGGCGACGACAAGGAGTTCACGACCGTCTGGCTCACGTTGAGCCAGCGCACGCTGCGCTACGAGACGTACGTGCTGCCGGCGCCGGAGGAGAATGCGGCGACCCTGTACGAGAACCTGCTGCGCCGCAACGAGCGTCTCGTCGGGGCGCATTTCTCGATCGGCATCGAAGACGCCGTCTTCCTGCGGGGCGAGATCCCGGTGTCGTCGGTGTCGCTCGTCGAGATCGACCGTGCGCTCGGCACGCTGTACGCCACCGTCGAGCAGTGCTTCCAGGGGTCTCCTGCGCATCGCCTTCGCCAGCCGGTTCGCGGACTGACGTTTCCGCTCTCGCGTCGCCGTCACCCACCCTCGGTGTGGCCCGGGTGGGTGTTCGGGGAGTCGGTATCCGTTCGTCCGCCCACCCGGGCTACCTTCGTCGCATGACGAGCCCTGGCGGCTGCCGCCCTCGACCGCTGCTCCCGGCCCAGCCGGCGTCGAGGTGTTGCTGATCGGTGGCGGCAACATGGGGTCGGCGCTGCTCGAAGGGATGATCGGCTCCGGCGAATTCCTGAGCGGCCGACCTCGGCGTCGTCGAACTCGTCGAGGCGCGGCGGGCCGAGCTGACGGCGACGTTTCCCGGGTGTGATCGTGAGCGCCGACGTCGTGCCGTGCCGGTCGGCGATCCTCGCGGTCAAACCGCCCGATGCGGTGGTCGCGGCCGCTGCGGCACGCGACGCCGGGGCGACGCGGGTGTTGTCGATCGCCGCCGGTGTCCGGATCGACACGCTCCAGTCCGCCGTGGGGGCGGCCGTGGCGGTCGTGCGGGCGATGCCGAACACGCCGGCCCTCGTCGGTCGCGGGCGCCGCCGCGATCGCCGGCGGCCCGACCGCCGGCGCGGCCGACATCGAATGGGCCACACGGATCCTCGGGTCGGTCGGCACGGTCGACGAACTCCCCGAGCCGTTGCTCGACGCGTTCACGGGCGTCGCGGGATCGGGCCCGGCGTACCTGTTCCTCGTGGCCGAGGCGCTGATCGACGCCGCCGTCACCGAGGGGATCGAACGGCCGGTCGCCGAGCGGGTGGTCCGCCAGCTGCTCGTCGGCTCGGCGCTGCTGCTCGACCGCGAACTCGATCCCGTCGCGGCTGCGCGCCCAGGTGACCTCACCCGGGGGCACCACCGCGGCCGGCATCGCCGTGTTCGAGGAGCGCGACCTCCGCGGCATCGTGGCGGCCGCCGTCGCGGCCGCCACCGCCCGCAGCCGCGAACTCGCCTGACGAGACCCCGCCCCCACCGGCTTCCCCGAACACTCCACATCAGCGTTTGCGTCAGGATTTCCGGGGACCTGGCCTCCGGAAATCCTGACGCAAACGATGGTGAGGTCGACGTGGATCGGGCGCGTACTAGACACATACGGGAATTACTTGTCTGTTTTTTCGACGTGGCACTTTTCACATCGACGATTCATCCTCTATCGTTCGGCACGTGGAGACGCGTTCGCCGGAAACGGCGAGCGGCGCCGACAGGGCTGGTGCCATCGGGGGGTTGGCACCGGCCCTTGTCGCGTTTTCGGGCCGGTACAGTTCGGCGGCACATGGGTCGCCGCTATGACACCGTCTCGTTCCTGACCGACTACGGCCTGGTCGACGAGTTCGCCGGCGTCGTCCGATCGGTGATCCGTGATCTCGCCCCGCACGCGACCGTCATCGACCTCACGCACGGCATCGCGCCGTTCGACGTGCGCGGCGGATCGCTCGCCCTCGCCCGCAGCATCGGCTACGTCGCCTCGGGCGTCGTGCTGGCGGTCGTCGACCCGGGCGTCGGGTCGGCGCGTCGGGCGGTCGCCATCGAGGTGGCCGGCGGCGAGGGAGTGCTGGTGGGCCCCGACAACGGCCTGCTCGCCCCCGCCGTGTCGCTCGTCGGTGGCGCCGAACGGGCGGTCGAGCTGACCAACACCGAGTACCAGCTCGCGTCGCCGAGCGCGACGTTCGCCGGCCGCGACGTGTTCGGACCGGCCGCGGCGCACCTGTGCAACGGCGTCGACCTGCTCGACCTCGGCGACGAGATCGACATCGACCTGCTGATGCCCGGCGTGGTGCCGCTCCCACAGATCGACGACCAGCCTCGTGATCGCCCAGGTGCTGTGGATCGACACGTTCGGCAACGCCCAGCTCAACGTCGGTCCCGACGACATCCCGGCCGGCTTCGGGGAGCAGGTGGCGATGCGCACGAGCGACCCCACCGATCTCAGCGGTGGCACCACACGTTCGGCGAAGCTCGTCGAATCGTTCGCCGCGATCGGCGTCGGTGCCATCGGCCTCGTCGTCGATTCGTCGGGGTTGTACGCCATCGCCATGGATCGGCGCTCGGCCGCCGAGGAACTCGGGTTGGGCGTCGGCGACCAGGTCACTCTCACGGCCGATGAGTCGGGCGGACCGGGTGCCACCCAGCGCGTCACACTGCGTGGCCACTGAACCGCTCCGCGGCACCCGCTGAATCGAGCGCGCGCCAGGGGGTCGGGTCCGGGCACGCGCCAGGTCGCGCTCCAGATCGACTGCCCGTTAGCGTGGATGTCGTGCGGCCTGCAACGACGTTGACCCTCGGTTTGCTCCTCGTGGCGATCTTGGTCGCCGGCGTGATCTCGCTCGTCCGGCTCTGACGTCAGCCCGCCCCGTTCTCAGATCGGCCATTCTCATTCGGTGCGTCGTCGGTGGGTTACGATCGCGGGCGAAAGGTCGGGGGCGAATGACTCCCGAGGGGGCCTGTGAATCTTGCCGAGATCATCGATGACCACGCGCCCGAGTCGACGGCGCTGATCTGGAACAACCGCGCCACCACCGTACGGCGAGCTGCGCTCCCAGGTCGATCACTTCCGCGGCGGGCTCGCCTCGTTGGGCGTCGGTGACGGCGACCGCGTCGCCCTGGTGCTCACCAACGGCGTGCCGTTCGTCGTCACGTATCTCGCGGTGCTCGGCCTCGGTGGGGTGATCGTCCCGCTCAACCCCACGAGCCCGGCGCCCGAACTCGAGAACCAGATCGCCACGGTCGGAGCCACGGTGGTGGTGATCGACCGGTCGTGTACGGCGACGTGGGCGGACGTCGACGCCGCGGCCGTTCCCACCGTCACCGCCGTCGTCACCACCGATCCAAATGCTGCGGGCGATCCGGATGCCGGCGAACTGGTCCCGTTCGACCGGTTGCTCGAGTCCGACCCTGTCGAGCGAGTCGACGTGGACGCCGACCATCTCGCCGCGCTCCTCTTCACCAGCGGAACCGCGGGCGCCCCAAGGCGGCGATGCTCACCCACGGCAACCTGCGTGCCAACAACCAACAGAGCCTGAGCGCGAAGGGGCACATGAACGGCGACGACGTCGTGTACTGCGTGTTGCCGGTGTTCCACATCTTCGGCCTGAACGTGGTGCTCGGTCTCGCCCTGACGGTCGGCGCCACCGTGGTCCTGGTGCAGCGGTTCGATCCCGAGCACCGCGCTGCAGTCGATCGCCGACCGCGGCATCACCGTCATCCCCGGTGCCCCCGGCATGTGGGCCGCGTTCACCCAGCTCGAGGATGCGCCGGCCGATGCCTTCGCCAGCGTCCGTCTCGCGTTGTCGGGCGCCTCGCGCCTTCCGGTGTCGGTGTTCGCGGCGATGCGGGACCGGTTCGGTGTCGAAGTGCTCGAGGGGTACGGGCTCACCGAGGCCTCGCCGATCGTCACCACCTCGACGGGTGCCCCGGCGCGGCCGGGCTCGGTCGGACGTTCCCTGCACGGCGTCGAGGTACGGCTCGTGACCGCCCACGGCGACGCCCTCGTGGGCGACGTCGGTGAGATCTGGGTGCGTGGCGACAACGTGTTCGCCGGCTATCTCGACGACCCCGAAGCCACGGCGGCGGTGCTCACCGAGGACGGTTGGTTGCAGACCGGCGACATGGCCACCGCGGACGACGACGGCTACCTCTACCTCGTCGATCGTGCGAAGGACCTCGTGATCGTGTCGGGATTCAACGTCTATCCGGCCGAGGTCGAGGAGACCCTCGTGACCCACCCGGACGTCGTCGAGGTCGGCGTGGTCGGCGTCCCCCATCCGTACACCGGTGAGGCGGTGAAGGCGTACGTCGTGCTGCGGCCCGGTTCGCTGGTCGACGAGGAGACTCTGATCGACTATTCACTCGACCGCCTGGCGCGGTACAAATGCCCGAGCAAGATCATCTTCGTCGAGGCGTTACCCCGCAACATGTCGGGCAAGCTCGTGCGCCGGAACCTCGACGACGCCCTGCGCATCGGGCTCACCCCGACCACGTGACCGACGTCGGGGACGAATCGCCCCGGTCGGCTTTGTGAAAGTGTGCACGAGGCCCCTAACGTGGTCGGTGCATGGCAGGCAACCGAGTGCGACGACGGATCCCCGAGGCCTCGGTGGCCCGACTCCCGGTGTACCTGCGCATCCTCTCCGACCAACTCGAGCAGGGCGTCACGACGATCTCGTCGGAGGAGCTCGCCGAACTCGGCGGAGTGAACGCGGCCAAGGTGCGCAAGGACCTGAGCTACCTCGGCAGCTACGGCACGCGGGGTGTGGGCTACGACGTCGACTTCCTCGTGTACCAGATCCGTCGCGAACTCGGGCTCACCCACGACTGGCCCGTCGTCATCGTCGGCGCCGGCAACCTCGGCCAGGCACTCGCCGGCTACAACGGGTTCGGCGATCGAGGGTTCCCGGTCGGTGGCATCGTCGACATCGACACCGCCAAGATCGGCTCCGTCATCGGGGGCGTGCGCGTCCGTCACCTCGATGAGGTCGCCCAGGTCGTGCAGCAGCGGAACATCTCGATCGGGGTCATCGCCACTCCCGGACATGCCGCGCAGGAGGCCGCCGAGGCGCTCGTCGCCGCCGGCGTCACGAGCATCTTGAACTTCGCTCCATCGGTCATCTCCGTGCCGCACGGCATTCACGTGGGCAAGGTCGACCTGGCCGTCGAGCTGCAGATCCTCGCCTACCACGAGCAGCGCCGGGCCGCTACGGCGTCCACCCCATCACTACGAGCCGTGCCGGGCGACCGCCGCCGCGGTGCGAGCGCCTAGAGTTCGATCGACATGTCGCTACTGGTCGTCGGGATCAACCATCGCAGCAGCCCGCTGTCGTTGCTCGAACGCGTCACGGTGGTCCCCGACCGACTCGGCAAGGCCGTTGCCGGCCTGGCGATGCGCGACAACATCCGCGAAGCCGTCGTGCTGTCGACCTGCAACCGCACCGAGGTCTATGTCGTCACCGAACTGTTCCACGGGGCGTACGGCGACGTACGCGACTTCCTGTGCGAGCTCGGCGACCTGTCGGCCGACGAGCTGATCCCGCATCTCTACAGCCAGCACGATTCCACGGCGGTCGCCCACCTCTTCGAGGTCGCCGCCGGGCTCGACTCCGCGGTGCTCGGTGAGAGCGAGATCCTCGGTCAGGTACGCACGGCCTGGGAGACCGCCCAGTTCGAGGGTGCCGCGCGGTCGACGCTGAACCTGCTGTTCCGCAGCGCGATCGAGGCCGGCAAGCGTGCCCGCACCGAGACCGGCATCGCCCGGGGCACGGCGTCGGTCAGCCACGCGGCCGTCGAGATGATCACCGATGTCGTCGGCGACCTGAAAGGCAAGCGGGTACTCGTCGTCGGCGCGGGAGCGATGGGTGAGGGTGTCGCGATCGCACTCCACCGCGCCGGTGGTGCCGACCTGCTCGTGTCGAACCGGTCCGCCGAGCGCGCGGCCGCTCTCGCCGATCGGATCGGTGCCGTGGCGGTCTCGTTCGAGCGGCTCACCGAGGCGATCGGAGCGGCCGATGTGATCGTTGCCAGCACCGGCGCCGAACAACACGTCCTCACGGTCGAACTCGTCCAGTCGGCCCGCTCGGGACCTCGTTCGGCGCGTTCCCTCCACATCATCGACATCGCCGTCCCACGCGACGTCGAAGCAGGTGTCGGAGCCCTCCCCGGAGTCACGGTGCTCGATCTCGACGACCTGCGCGACTGGGCCGACCGCGGTCTGTCGCACCGGGCCGGTGAGGCCGAACGCGCCCGCGCCATCGTGTGGGAGGAGGTCGAGCGTTTCGGCGTCGAGACCACCGCCCGACAGGCCGCTCCGCTGGTGGCGTCGATGCGTGCCGCGGCCGAGGGGATCCGCCGCCACGAGCTCGAACGGTTCGACAAGACACTCGCCGGCCTCGACCAGTCGCAGCGCGACGCCGTCGACGCGCTCACCAAGTCGATCATCGCCAAGCTGCTGCACGAGCCGTCGGTGCGGCTCAAGGCGCAGGCCGGCACACCCCAGGGCGAGCGCAACGCGGTGACGATGCGCGAGCTGTTCGACCTCGGCTGAGCGGCCGGGCCGATGAGTACGCCACTGCGTCTCGCCACCCGTGGATCGCGGCAGGCGCTCGGCCAGGCCCGGGCCGTCGCGGGCGCGATCGAAGCGGCCACGGGGACGGCTGTCGAGTTCGTCCTCATCGAGACGACCGGCGACCTCCGCCTCGACGTACCGCTGCACACGATCGGTGGCCAAGGGGTGTTCGTGAAGGAGGTGCAACAGCGCGGTGCTCGACGGCCGGGCCGACCTCGCGGTCCACTCGGCAAAGGATCTGCCGTCGACCACGGCCGACGGGCTCTCGATCGTGGCGTTCACCGAACGCCGGGACCCGCGCGACGTGTTGGTGGGATCGACGCTCGCCGACCTGCCGCACGGGGCGACCGTGGCCAGCGGATCCGTCCGACGCCGCGCCCAGTTGGCTCGGGTTCGACCGCGACCTGGTCTTCGTCGAGCTTCGTGGCAACATCGACACCCGGCTCACCAAGATCCCCGCAGGCGGGGCGATCGTGATGGCCGCTGCGGCCCTGCAGATCCTCGAGCTCACCGACCGCATCGCTGAGCACCTGCCGATCGACGAGTTCGTCCCTGCGGTCGGTCAGGGTTGCGTCGCCGTCGAGACCCGCGCCGACGACGAGAGAACCGCCGAGCTGGTCGCGGCGGTCGATCACGCGGCGACTCGCCGTGCCGTCGAGGTGGAGCGGGCGTTCCTCGCCGAACTCGGGTCGGGATGTTCGTTGCCGGTCGCGGCGCACGCCGCCGACGGTGTGTTGCGGACCTTCCTCGCCGACCCCGTCAGGAACCTCGCCGTCGGCGACGTGCTTGATCTCGCCGGCAACGACGACGATCTCGAACTCGCGGCCGCCGCAGCACGAGCGGCAAACGCGTCACTGCAATGACGTCGCCGCTCGCCGGCAAGCGGGTGCTGGTCACGCGTGAGCGTCCCGGCGAGCTCGGCGCGATGCTCGAGGCCCGCGGCGCCACGGTGGTGCATGTCCCGCTGATCGAGATCCGCGAGCCGGACGACGGCGGTGAGCGTTTCCGCCGGGAGCTCGCCGGTCTGCGGAACTTCGACTGGTTGATCGTCACGTCGGTGCCGGGCGCGGAGCGGGTGGGGCGTGCGGCGGCGGAGACGCGACGGGTCTCGCTGGCCGCCGTCGGGAGCGCCACCGCACGGGTGCTGGCCGATCTGGCCGGCCGACCCGTCGACCTGCTGCCCTCGGTCCAACGGGCCACGGCACTTGCCGACCTCCTCATCGAGCGCTGTCACGGCGTGCGCTCGCGGATGTTCGTCGCCCAGGCCGATCGCGCCGAACCCACCCTGGTCGACCGGTTGATCGAGGCCGGACACGACGTCACCGCGTGCGTCGCCTACCGCACGGTCCTGCTCCGACCCGATGCCTCGACCGTCGCCGACGCCGACGCCTTGGTGCTGGCGAGCGGTTCGTCCGCGCAGGCATGGGCCGATGCGTTCGGACGCCGGACACCGCCGGTGGTCGTGGCGATCGGCCCGACCACGTCGGCGGTGGCCGAGGAACTCGGCCTCCAGATTTCTTCTGTCGCCACCGACAGCTCACTCGCGGGACTCCTGGCCGAACTGGAACGTTCCTTCTGATCCAGCGTGACGCCGCACCGTTAGGCTCGCGGGCGTGCACGACCGAGAGTCTCCTGCCGGGGACCGATCCCGCCCGGATGCCGGTCTGGATGCCGGTCTGACGCAGCGGCCGCGGCGGCTCCGGCGCACGCCGGCGATGCGTGACCTCGTGGCCGAGTCGCACCTGCGGGTCGACGACCTGATCGCACCGTTGTTCGTGCGCGAGGGCATCGACGAACCACGGCCGATCGTGTCGCTGCCGGGCGTGGTCCAGCACACCCGATCGTCGTTGCGCGACGAGGTTGCCGTACTGGCCGACCTCGGAGTGCGGTCGGTCATCCTCTTCGGCGTGCCCGAGAGCAAGGACGCCGTCGGGAGCGGCGCGTACGACCCCGACGGTGTCGTGCAGGTCGCCCTGCGCGATCTGCGTGCCGACCTCGGCGACGACATCGTGGTGATGGCCGACCTCTGTGTCGACGAGTACACCGACCACGGGCACTGCGGCATCGTCGACGAGCACGGCGTGGTCGACAACGACGCCACGCTCGGCATCTACGCCCAGGCCGCCGTTGCGCAGGCGCGAGCCGGGGCACACGTGGTGGCACCGAGCGGCATGATGGACGGCCAGGTGGCGGCGATCCGATCGGCGCTCGATGCCGAGGGTCACCACGACGTGGCGATCCTCGCCTATGCCGCGAAGTACGCGAGTGCGCTGTACGGACCGTTCCGCGATGCCGTCGACGTCACGATCGTCGGGGGCGGCGACCGCAAGGGCTACCAGCAGGACTGGCGCAACGCCCGTGAGGCGCGCCGCGAGATCGCGCTCGACATCGCCGAGGGTGCCGACATGGTGATGGTCAAGCCGGCACTGGCGTACCTGGACGTGATCGCCGATGCTGCCGCGTACGTCGACGTCCCGCTGGCGGCGTACCACGTGAGCGGCGAGTACGCCATGATCTGCGCGGCCGCCGAACGGGGCTGGATCGACGGCGATGCGGTGGCGCTCGAGCACCTCGGCGCCATCAAGCGCGCCGGAGCCGACATCGTCCTCACCTACTTCACTCGGTGGTTTGCCGAGGGCGTGCGCGACGGCCGGATTCCGCGATGACCATCGCCGTCTGCGACCCGACCACGTGCCCGGCCGCCGGTTGCACGCCGACGGTGTGCACGGGCGCGGGCGTTCCGTCGAACCACGCGATGTTCGAGCGTTCGAGGCGGGCCATCCCCGGCGGGGTGAACTCGTCGATCCGGGCCTTCAAGGCGGTCGGCGGCGAACCGTACGTCGTGGCGCGGGCAGCCGGCGCGACGATCACCGACGTCGAGGGCACCACCTACTTCGACCTCGTGCAGAGCTACGGCGCGATCATCCTCGGTCACGCCCATCCCGCGGTCACGGCCGCCCTGCGTGCCGCGGCCGGTGACGGCACGTCGTACGGCGCGCCGACGCCACGCGAGATGAAGTTGGCCGAAGCGATCAGCGAGCGCGTGCCGAGCTGTGAGCGGGTCCGGCTGATGAACTCCGGTACCGAGGCGACGAGCACGGCGGTGCGACTGGCGCGGGGCGTGACCGGCCGCGATCGCATCGTCACGTTCGCCGGCAACTTCCATGGCGCCACCGATGCCCTGCTCGTCGCCGGCGGCAGTGGTGTCGCCACGCTCGGGCTGCCCGGTACGGCCGGCGTGCCACGGGCGGCTGTTTCCGAGACGATGGTGGTGCCGTACAACGTGGTGCCCCGCCTCGACGAGCAGGTCGCCGCCGTCATCGTCGAGCCGATCGCCGCCAACATGGGAGTCGTCGCTCCCGTCGCCGGGTTCCTCGACGGTCTCCGGGCCGAATGCGACCGCGTCGGTGCGCTGCTGATCTTCGACGAGGTCATCACCGGGTTCCGGATCGGACCGGGCGGCGCCCAGGCGAAGTACGACGTGCGTCCCGACATCACGTGCTTCGGCAAGGTGATCGGTGGTGGCCTGCCGATCGGCGCGATCGGCGGCCGGGCCGACATCATGGAGCACCTGTCGCCGCTCGGTCCCGTGTTCCACGCCGGCACGCTGGCCGGCAACCCGATGGCGACGGCGGCCGGACTCGCGGCACTCGACCAGTTGACCGACGACGTGTACATCGAGCTGATGGCCCGCGTCCGCCACCTCTCGTCCTTGCTGCGCGATGCGTGTGGGTCGGCAGGGCTGACCGCGTCGTTCCCGGTGGTGGGCACGCTGTTCGGCATCGTGTGCGGCGACGACGCCGGGGTGGTCACGAACTTCGACGAGGCCAAACGCACCGACGAAGCGACGTATGCGGCCTTCTTCCGCGGGATGTTGGCCGAAGGCGTGGCGATGGCGCCGGGCGCGTACGAGGCGATCTTCGTCGGTCTGGCGCACGACGACGCGGTGATCACGTCGATCGCCGAGGCGGCGCACCGGGCGGCCGGGCGAGCCGTTGCGGTTGCTGCCGGTCTCGGTCTGAGTCGCTGACGGTACGGTTGCACCGGTGCGAGAACTGTTGTCGTGGCGACTCCTGGCGGCCCTGGCTGCGCTCGCCGGACTGGCCTTCCTCGTCAAGTCGGCCGTCGCGGACGACGACGAACTGCAGGCGATCATCGCGCCGGAGCCGATCGAGCGCACGATCGATCTGATCGCGCCGGTCACCGCGGCCCTGCCATCGGACGACTTCAGCATCGGCGAGGACGGGCTGACGACCGGCTACGTCGATCTCGTGCTCCCGAACGAGCGCACGATGCGCATCGCACCGGGGACCCTGGGTGAGTCGACCTGCGCGAACCTCGCGGAGTTCGACCAGTGTGGTGTGCTGGCCGATGTGCTCGGCGACGCCGTCGTGTGGTTCGCGCTCGTGCCCCAAGCCCCGCGTCAGACCGCGGAGCTGCCACCCCTCCTCGACCTCGACGAGGGGTACGCGGTGTTCGCCAACGGCTGGCGCATCGCCTACCCCCCGGTGATCGAACGGGAGTGCGGCGACATCGACATTCCGAGCTTCGGCGACTTCCTCCGTCGCTTCGGGCCCGACAGCGTGACGATCCTCGACCTGAACAAGCAGGAGGTCGCCGCCGTCCGCTGCGGCGCTGAGGTCGTTCCCGACGCGGTCACTTCAGTCGCTGGCACGGCGGTCAGTGGGCCGGCGCACGACCGTGCCGGACCCCGCCCTTCCGACCACCGTGCTCCCGCCCTGACGGTCTGACCGAGCCGGCGTCAACCGAGTCCCGTCAGACGTCCAGGACCCGTCAATCCAGGATGGTGTGGGCGGCGGCGAGACCGGAGTTGTGGGCGCCTTCGATCCGTGGGCCGGCGAACGCGTCGCCGGCGAGCACGATCGATCCGTCCGCGAGCGCCCGGCACGGGTCGGGGGAGATCGTCCGTGGTGTGGCGAAGCGCCACTTCTTCACCTGGTGCTCGACGACGGCCGCGTCGCCGAGCCACGGCTGCGCCGCGTCGATCAACGCCGGGCCGAGCACGTCCACAGGGTCGTCCCAGTGCGTCTCGCTCCATGTCGGATTGGCATGGAACGTGATCGCCGGCACGGCGCTGACGCCTTTCGACATGTTGTCGCCGATGAAGCTGAACACCCCGTCGGCGGGCTGCGTTCCGCCGCTGGACGACACGACCGCGGGCCGGTCGAGCACGGCCAGCAGGCAGATCGTCCGGTCGTAGTCGACCCGGAAGTTCTCCACGTGGAGTTCGAGGTCGGCGTCGGCCAGCAGGCTGAACGCCTGCGCCAGCGGCGTCGTGATGATCACGTGGTCGGCCGGCCGCAGGGTGCCGTCGTCGATCACCACGTCCCAGCGGGCCAGCCCCGCAGTCGACCGGCGCAGCGTGAACGCCATCGTCGAACACTCGACCGGGAGTCCGATCGCCAGGTCCTTGGCCAGCGTCGTCATGCCGCCCCGAGCGACGTAGCGGGGATGGCCGTCGTCGTGGTCGAAGCCGTGGTTCCACACCCGGGCCAGCCCGCGATCCATCCAGTCGTCGACCCGCCGCTGGAAGGCCGGCGTGCGCACGGTGAAGAACTGCGCGCCGTGATCGAACGTCGCGTCACCGATCCGGCGGGTCGCCATCCGGCCCCCGACCGACCGACCCTTGTCGACCACCACGATGTCGAGCGCACCGTCGGACTCGTCGTGCAGCGTCCGCGCCGCCACGAGTCCCGCCATCCCGGCGCCGATGACGACGACGCGCATCAACCGCCCGCGGCGGCGACGACCGACAGGTGCAACGACTTCGGCTCGGCCACGATCCGCCGCTGATAGGCCTTCTCGGCCCGCCGGAGGAACTCGAGCAGCACCCGGTTGAACGTCGTGGCGTGCTCGACCATGAAACCGTGCGCAGCCCCGCTGATCACCACCAGCTCGGCGGTCGGGATGCGGTCGGCGAGATCCTCGCTGTCGCCGCGGGGCGTGAGGATGTCCTGGTTGCCGACGACCACGAGCGTCGGCACGGCGATCTCCGGCAGCCGCTCGACCAGCTCCTCGTGCTTTTCGGCCGCGTTCAGGATCGCGTCGCATTGGGCGGCGAACGCGTACGCCGGGCGACCGAGCGCCAGCGGCCCGAGCCACCCCATCGCCGGCATCAACCGGCGGAACGACCGCGGGCCGATCACCCAGCGGGCGGCCTCCTTGCTCATCGAGGACGTGCCGCGTTCGAGCGCCGCGTCGCGCCAACTCGCGAGCAGTTCCTCCCGCCACGGATGGTTGCGGCCGGCCGTGCAGGCGAGCGTGAGCGAACGGGTCCGTTCGGGGTACTTCACGGCGACGATCTGGCTGATCGCCCCACCCATCGAGGCCCCCACGACGTGTGCCGTTTCGACTCCGGCGTGGTCGAGGACGGCGATCGCATCGTCGGCCATCTGCTCGAGGCTGTACTCGCCGCGTGGCTTGTCGCTGAGCCCCGCGCCACGGTTGTCGAGCGCGACCGCCTGGTACCACGGCGCGGTCGCCAGACGCTGGAGGTCCCAGCCGTGCTTGTCGGCACCGAGGCCCTGGATGAACAGGACCGGAGGCGCGCCAGGTCGCCCGGTGACCCGGTAGTGGATGCGTGTCCCGTCGGACGTGCGTACGTACGGTCATGTCAGTGCCCGCCCATGCCGCTCAGCGGCAGCCAATCGATCGGTGTTCCGGTCCGGATCTCGCCCATCTCGTCGAGGAGGAGTTCGATCTGGTCGCGCAGGTGGTCGGCGAGCTCGAGTTCGGCGAGCGGACCCCGGCGTCGCCGTCTCGGTCGCGTCGCCTGGCCGATCTCCACCCGCGCATTGCGCCCGAACGGGCTGCTCGTCGTGGCGGCCGGATACACCTGGACGCCCGCTGCCGTCGCCGCGCCGACGTGTTCGTGCTTGATCCGTCCCACCGAGCCCACCTGGCGCAGGCCGGTGCTCGCGGCAGCGCCGAGGACGACCAGCTCACCGGCGCGCAGCGCGCCGAAGACCTCGTCGGGATGGTCGAGCAGACCGCCGATCCGGCGGCCGAGCGGCCCGAGCGGCGCCGTGTCGCTGCGGCCGACGAAGCGGACCGGCCGGTCGACCGCCTCGCTGATCGCGAACGCCGCGAAGATCGGTGCCAAGGCGAAGCGGCGGGCGTTCACCACGACGAGGGCGCCGTGGCGACGCGGGAGGTGCTGGTCGCCACCGACGCTCACGCTCCAGCGCAGCTGCGACAAGGCGATCATCTGACGAACGAGACCGGCATCGCGTCCCCAGTCGTCGACCAGGCCCGCCGGCTCCTCGACGAGGCGGCGGGGAAACTCGAGGACGCGTCCCACCGCGTCGAGCGGGGTGATGTTCATGCTGCCGCCACCCGTGCCGGCTGGCGGATGATGCTCGGCCAGCCGTAGAGCTGGTCGATCACCTCGGACGTCGTCGATTCGGGCACGACGCCGAGCAACTCGGCCATTCGACCGTTGTCGGCGAGACGCCCACGGTGGAGCAACTCGGCCACGTGATCGGGGATCGGCGAGCCGAACAGGTGACTCAGCGGTCTGGCGATTTGCCAGTCGGGTCCGATCAGTGGGAACGGCAGCCGTCGCCCGCGCCGAAGTGCCTGCAGGCACGTGACCGCACCGCTGGCGACGACGTTGACGGGCTCGGCGAGCCCCTCCCGGGCGGCCGCGACGATCGCTCGTGCCGCATCGCGGTCGGTGATCACGGCGAACGGCGGATCGGCGAGCACGCTGAAGGGCACGATCGGGTTGCGCAGCATTCGTCCGAGCGGCGACGGCACGTGCGGGCCGAGCACGGGCGCCAGGCGAACCGCGCCGACCGACACGCCGACGCGGGCGGAGACGCGAGCGGCGATGTGTTCGATCTCGGCGACCATCCGACCCCATTCCGACGTGGGACGGATCGGTGCGGTCTCGTCGGGACGAGTCAGTGAGTCTCGTCCGCGGCCGTAGATCTCGATGCCACTACGGAGCACGAGATGTTCCAGCGCCGGACACTCGGCGGCCGCTCCGATCACCGAGGTGGCCGCCTGGTCGGTGAGCGTCCTCGCCACTTTGGGTGAGGCGCGAGCATCGGGCTCCCACACGCCGATGTGCACGAGGACGTGGGGGTTGAACCGGGTGATCGTGTCGACGATGCGATCGTGCTGATCGGGCGGGATCCGGTGGAACGAGGTGTTCGGGAGGCGCCGCCGGGGCGGATCGGCGTCGATCCCGGCCAAACTTCCGACCCACGGTTCGGCCTCGAGCATGCCGGCGACCCGTGTGCCGAGTTCGCCGCCGACTCCGCTGACGAAGACACGACGTCCGCCCATCAGGGAAACGCTAGCCGTCACGTGTCCGTTGTCACGGGAATCTGTGTGATCTTGTGTTCATCTTGCCGATATGTGACACGCAACCGTAATGCTGCGGGGTCGGGGGTTACCGCTTGATGACGAAATGATGACGAAATCGTCCTATGCTCTCGTCCAGTCCTCCGGCGACGCTGCCGAGGACCCTGTTGCTGGCCTGACGGTCGGCCGTCCACGACCCGAAGATCGCACCACATCCGCATGTTCGACCACGACGTTCCCACACCCCGCCGGCTCACCCGGCGCAGCGCCCTCGCGGCGCTCGCTGCGACCGCCGGCGCCATCGCGGTCGGCGACGCGTTCGGTCTCGGGGCAGCACGACGCCGCGACCCGGCGGCCTCGACGATCCCGGCTCCGCCCTCGCCACCGCCCGGAGGATGAGGCTCGCCCCGCCCACGACCCCCACGACGCCCGTGCCGGTGCCGGGAGTCACCACGTACACCGCGCCGGTTCCACCGCCGTCGGGCAAGTTGATGTTCCCGCTCGGGATCCCACTGCCAACGTCGAACATCTACGTGCTCAACAACTTCGGCGACTGCCGCACTCACGAGGGTCTCGACATCCTCGCCGCGAAGGGCGGTAACCCGATTTTCGCCGTGGCGGACGGCGAACTCGTCAAGTGGTACACCAACACGGGAACAGCCGGGTGGGGATGGACCCTGTTCGTGGCGGAGACGAACACGACGTACAAGTACTTCCACATGGCCGACAATCGCAACGGGCTGAACGTCGGCGATCGCGTGACGCGCGGGGCGACTCCTCGGATTCGTCGGCAACAGCGGAACCAGCAGTGCCGACAATTTCCACCTGCACTTCGAGGTGCGGCCGAACGACGTGCCGGTCGACCCGTTCCCGCTGCTCGACATTCCTGCCGGCACCGGCGTCGGCCCGAAGAATCCGAGCTGCGGCTGACCGCCGGTCGGCGGAAACGTTCGATCAGCGCAGCTCGTGCGCCGTCATGATCGTTTCGCGAGCGAACGGGTCGAGCTGGCGGCCGGCGAGACGCTCGGTCACCTGGATCGCCTGCGTCGGATCCTCGATCAACCCCGCCCAGCGGATGTAGCCGCCCATGATCCCGACGATGCGGTCGCCGACCTCGTCGCCGTGGACCAGCACCTTCGTGCCGTTCCTCAGCAGGTCGCGGATCTCGCCGTACAGCGACTTCAGGTACGCGTCGAGATGGTCGTTGTTGAACGGGCGATGGCGGTACGGCAGCTGCTGCTCGTCGTAGTTGTGCAGGTTGTGGGGTGCGGCGATGATCGAGATCACGCAGCCGAATCCGTTCTCGCGCAACCAGATGATCTCTTCCTGGCGGCGGACACGACGGTGGCTGTCACCGACCCCGCCGGGACGCTCGCAGATCGCCAGCTTGTCCTTCAGGATCCAGGTGAAGTTCCGTGGCGTGATGCCGAGGGCCCACTTGCCACGCAGCCGCGTTGGCATCAGGCGTCGGGGCTGACTGTGTGAACCGCGTCCATACCGGGGAGCCAGGCTAGCTCGCCGGATCGGAATTGTTCACGAGAACGAGGCGCTGTTGGTGCCTCGTCACTCGCCGGCCGGCACCGACGTCACAACCTCGGGCGCGGCCGGCAGCCACCTCGAGCACCCGCGACACCGTCGCTGCGTCCGGCGGGTAGCCGCCTCGTTCGAGCCACCGCCGGACGGCGCGGCGGGCGAGCGGGAGCGGCGCCGCCCGCAGCGCCAGCGCGTCGGTCGGATCGATGTCGGCCGCCAGCTGTTCGAGCAGCGTGTCGTCGTCGCGCAGCAGGTCAGCGGTGCGGGCGAGGACCGCGGCGACGTCGCGCTCGGCCACCTCGTCCAGCAACGGCAGGATCTCGTGGCGCACCCGGTTGCGGCGGAACCGAGGATCGGAGTTGGTCGCGTCGTGCACGTATCGGAGGCCCTCGGCCTCGCACAGGGCGACGGTGTCGGCGCGGCGGAGGGCGAGGATCGGCTTGGTCGGACCGGGCGCCATCGCGCTGAGCCCGCTCGCCCCGGAACCCCGCATCAGCGCGAGCAACAGCGTCTCGGCCTGGTCGTCGGCGGTGTGGCCCGTCATGGCGTCTGGGCCGAGCGCCACTTGGCGAGCGACGCGGGCGCGGGCTTCGAGGTTCGGTCCGTCGGCGAGTGCCACCCGTTCCAGTCGGAACACGATGCCGAACCGCTCGGCCGTCCCCCGCGGCGCACTCGGCGTCGGCCGCCGACGACGGGCGCAGCCCGTGATCGACGTGGACGGCCGTGACGTCGCAGCCGGCCGCGACGGCGAGTCGGACCAACGCGGTCGAATCGGCACCGCCCGACAATCCACAGATCACCGGCGTGCCCGCCGGAGGGAACGTCGATCGCCGGAGCAGATCGGCGATCATCGCGAGATCGAGATCAGAGATCGGACGACTGGCGTTGGCGCTTCTTCGAGCCCGGCTCGTACTTCTTCGCCGTGACCGTGCGGAGGTACATCGCGATCAACGCGACCAGCAGGCCGAAGACGAGGAGCGTGACGATGACGCCGATCCACCAATGCCAGATCTCGGCTGCGAGCATCCGCTGAGGTTACCGGTCGACCCCGATCTGCAGCGAAATCCGGGCGCCGAACGAAATCCCGCGCTGCCGGACGCTCGGCCGACCTCGACCGCTGCGCCGAGAGTCGACGTGAGGCCGAGCAAAGGATGACGTCAGCCGATGATGCCGTCGCCGTCGAAGTCGGTGTCGAAGCACTGCTCGATTCGGGAGAGCAGGTCGGCGGGCATCTCGTCGTGCTGGCACTTCTCGGCGATGACCTGCTTCAGCTCGGCGTGGAAGTCGAACGCCTGGAGGCAATCGACGCACCCATCGAGGTGATGGCGGATCGCTGACCGCGCCGCGTCGGACAACTCGTCGTCGAGGAAGAGATCGAGTTCCTTGATCGTCTCCCGGCAGTCCGGCCCGTCACATGCATCCACGTCATCGCTCCTGCACAGGATCGGAGTTCGAACCCGCCACGTCGGCGGCGACCATTCCTCTCGCCAGTGCGTAATCGTGCAACGCCTTCTGCATCTGCTTTCTTCCCCGGTGCAGCCGCGACATCACGGTGCCGATCGGGATGTCGAGCATCTCGGCGATCTCCTTGTAGGCGAATCCCTCCACGTCGGCGAGGATCACCGGCAGTCGGAAGTTGTCGGGGAGCGCTTCGAGCGCCTGCTTGACCTCGTCGTCGGGGAGCATCTCCATCAACGACTCCTCCGCCGATCGACCGAGCCCGGTGTCGCGTGAGGTGTTGATCTGCTTGTAGAGGTAGAGGTCTTCGATGTCGCCGAGTTCGGTCTCGTCCGGGCGGCGCTGCTTGGCCCGGTACTTGTTGATGTAGGTGTTGGTGAGGATGCGGAACAGCCAGGCGCGCAGGTTCGTGCCGTCGGTGAACGTGTGGAAGCTGCGGTACGCCTTGAGGTACGTCTCCTGCACGAGATCCTCGGCGTCGGCCCGGTTGCGGGTCATGCGCATGGCCGCCGAGAAGAGCTGCGGTGCGTACTGCATCGCCTGTTCTGCGAACACCGCCTGGTCGGCCATCGAACGGCGACCCTAACCGCTGGGCTCCCCAGTCGGTTCGGGAGGGGCCGGTTCGGCAGGTTCCTCGAGCGTCGACACGGCGTGGTCGATCGACGACACGAGCCGTTCGAGCAGATCGGCCAGCTGTGTGCGCTCCTCGCGGGTGAACTCGCTCAGGATCTGACGCATCGCCCACGAGCGGCGCTTGTCGATGGCGGAGTGCCGTCGGCGGCCTTCGGCGGTGATCCGCACGAGGACGACTCGACCATCGTCGGGCGACGCAAAGCGCTCGACCAGGCCATCGGCGACGAGTCGGTCGACCGCGCGTGTCGCCGTCGAACGGTTCACCCGGAGGCGGCCGGCGAGGCTGCTCATCGTGCGGTGCTCACGGTGCACGAGCATGTCGAGCGCATCCATCTGGCCCTGCTCGAGCGGGTCGTCGCGACCCATCATGTACTTCGCGGATCGCGGTGGTGGCCGGTCCGCGACGGAGATCGATCCACGAGTTCCCGATGCGCACGGCGTGGGCGCGGTCGACGGGATTGCGGAGGTCGATCGCGTTCGCTCGGCTGGCAGTGCTTCCCATGTTCGTTTGTACGCTACTGAGCGATGGGAATCGGCAGCGTGGCGGAGGAATCCGATCCCTCCGACCCCACCGCGCTCGCCGCGCTCCGCCCGCTGGGCGAGAGTTCGATCGAGATCGCGGCGTCCGACACCACCCGCTTGACGCATCGCGAGATCTACACGAGCCGCGGGCTCCTGACGCTCCTCGTCCACGAGCCGGCGCACGACGTGGCGCTCGACGTTGACGGTGTGACCGCCCAGGCTGCCGCCATCGTCGCCGGGGGCGGCGCGATGGGCGGCTTGCTCGGCCCCGGCCACGGCCTCTACCACCAACTCGGCGAGGCGTGGGCGGCCCGCGGCGTGCGGTTCGTGCGGGTCGGCTACCGCCAGCCCAACAACCTCGATCTGTGCGCCCATGATCTCGCGTGCGGCGTCGAGACCGCCCACGACGCGGGGAGCGAGCGGGTCGTGCTGATGGGGCACAGTTTCGGCGGGGCCGCGGCGATCCGGGCCGCTGTCGTGATGACGGCGTCGGTCGTCGGCGTGGTCACGTTCGCCACCCAGTCAGCTGGGTGCGAGGTCGCCGGTGCGCTGCGCGGTCGGCCGTTGCTGTTGTTCCACGGCGACCGCGACGAGTTGCTGCCTGCCGAGGCCAGCTACATGGTGCAGGCGATCGCCGGGTCGGGCGAGGTGGTGATCCTGCCGGGCGACGGCCACCTGCTCGGCCGCAGCGATGACGCCATCATCGAGCGGCTCGACGAGTGGCTCCCCACCGTCCTCGCCCCCGATCCCGGGTGATGTCGCGCGTGATGTCCCGGCTGACGTCTCAGGTGACGTAGACCGGCGTGCCGATCTGGGCGAACTGCCCAGAGGAACGCGGCGTCGCGGTTGGACTGGCGTTGGCAGCCGCCGGACAGCTTCTGGCCGAGTTCGGCGTCGGTCTGGTACGCGGTGCCGTCGCTGATGTGCGTGGGGATGCCGTGGAAGCCGATCGCACCACGTTCGGTGTCGAGCCAGCGGATCATCAGCGGGAGGTGGGCCTCGCCGTTCCACGCGGTCGACACCTCGGAGCGGCTGTAGACCTCGTGCCGGCCGGGGATCTCGTTGTGGTACTGGCTGCCGGTGACGAGATACGAACGGACCACGCGCTCCTCGTCGTCGACGGCCCACACGCGTTGGCCCGCCCGGTCGTACACGACCCGCTTGCCGGTGCCCTGTCCGCTGTCGGCCGGCATGGGCGGCGCATCGTCGCCCGTCGTGGCCACCGACGACAGTGCGGCTCCCCAGCTGTCCGTCGCGCCCGGTGCGGGCGGCGGCGTGTGGACCACGAACGACTCGTCGCCGGGCCAGATGCCGAGCGTGCTCGCCGTCTTGCCCCCGACGATGCCGTCGTCCTCCAGTTCCTGGCTCCCCTGGAAGCCGCGGACCGCGGCCTCCGTGGCCACGTCGAACGTCCCGCTGATGGTGCCGGTGTAGAAGCCCGCCGCGGTGAGCGCCTTCTGGACGCATTCCACCGAGGGCCCGGTGTCGTCGAGCTGGACCTTGGTGACGCTGACGGTGCAGCCGTCGAGTTCGACCGAGGGCTGCGCGACGATCTCCGCGGCGGGAACGATCATCGCCGGGACGTCGATGGCGTCAGCGGCGCCGATGGCGACGGTCGCCGGAGTACCCGTCGACGCCTGGTCGGTCGTGAGGACGACTCCCACTCCCACGGCGACGGCGACGGCGACGGTCGCGGCGACGACGCGCCAGTCCCACCGTGAATGGATTTCGTGGTGGGATCGAACGTTCGGGTCAGTTGGTGATTGGCGGCCGTGCATCGGATGGAGCGCTGGGGAGGAGGTGGCGAGACGTCGCTCACTGTATCCGGCGCGGGTACGGCCGCGCTCGGACCGTCAGCGTCGATTTCGTCGCCTCGTCGACGATCGCGATTGACATACTTGGCGCCTCCCATGTCCTCGCTGTTCGCCGCACTCGGCATCGTGTTCCTCGCCGAACTCGGCGACAAGACGCAGCTCGTCGCGCTCGGGTTCGGAGCGCGCTTCCGATTGGGCACCGTCCTCGCCGGTGTGGCTCTCGGCTACATGGCGAGCATGCTCCTGTCGGTGGTGATCGGTGGTCTGCTCGGCGCCACGTTGCCGACCAATGCGATCTCGATCGGTGGCGGTGTGCTGTTCATCGCGTTCGCCGTCTGGACGCTGATGGTCCGGCGGCGAAGACGACCCGACCGACGGTTTGGCCGGCGGTTTGGCCGACACCCCGGTGAGCGAGGCCGGTGGGGCGAGCGAGCCCGACGGTGTCGTCGTGTCGAACCCGCGGATCGCGCTGTCGATCGCGGTAGCGATGTTCGTTGCCGAACTCGGCGACAAGACCATGCTCGCCACGGCCACCCTCGCGGCGAAGGGCAATCCCGTGCTGGTGTGGATCGGCGCCACGATCGGGATCATGCTCGCCGGGACCGTCGGGGTCGTCGTGGGGCGGTGGTTGGGCGACCGACTCCCGGAGCGGCTGATCCTGATCGGCTCGTCGGTGCTGTTCTTCGTGTTCGGCGTCGTGCTCATCGTCACCGGCATCCTCGGCGCGACCTGACCGGGTCGTCGTCGGCGGCCGCGAGGAACGGCCGTCGTACACTCGGGCCGGCATGGCTGTGAACACCGAGCTCGATCGTGCGGTCGACCAGCGGCTGGCGGAACACGATCTGCGGTACACGTCCGGCCGGCGACCAGATCGTGACCAGTCTGCGCGCCGCGGGCGGACCGGTCACCCTTCCCGAGCTGTTGGCGATGGCGTCCGATCTCCCGCAGAGCTCGGCCTACCGCAATCTGTCGATACTGGAGGAGGCCGGTGTCGTCCGCCGGCTCGTGCATCGCGGCGACCATGCCCACTACGAGTTGGCCGAGGAACTCACCGAGCACCACCACCACCTGATCTGTGAACAGTGCGGCCAGGTGTTCGACTTCACCCTTCCGACGTCGATGGAACGCACGCTCGATGCGACGTTCGCCGAGATCGCCGGGGTGGAGGGGTTCAGCCCGCACCATCACGTGATCGACGTGTACGGGCGCTGCGCCAGCTGTTCGTCCTGAGCGGATCGAGCCTTCGGGCTGGATCAGATGCCGAGCGACTTGGCGATGATCGTCTTCATCACCTCGTTGGTCCCTCCGTAGATGGAGGTGACTCGGGCGTCGGCATAGGCGCGGGCGATCGGGTACTCGAGCATGTACGCCGTATCCGCCGAAGAGCTGCAGGCACCGGTCGACGCACGCGTTGTTGCACGTCGGTGCCGAACAGCTTCGCCTCGGCGGCCGCGGTCGCGTCGAGCGTGCCGTCGTTCAGCTTGCGCACGCACTGGTCGACGTAGGCCTGGGCCACGTCGACATGGGTCTTCACCTCGGCCAGCACGAACTTGGTGTTCTGGAAGTCGGCGATCGACTTGCCGAAGGCCGTGCGCTCCTTGACGTAGTCGACGGTCCACGACAGGGCGGCGGCCGCCGACGCGACGCCCGTGACGGCGATCGACAGGCGTTCCTGGGCGAGGTTGGCGGTGAGGTAGTTGAAACCCTGGCCCTCCTCACCGAACCGGTTGGCCACTGGAACCCGCACGTCGTCGAAGAACAGCTCGGCGGTGTCCTGACTGTGGAGGCCGATCTTCTCGAGGTTGCGGCCGCGTTGGAATCCGGGCATTCCCCGTTCGACGACGAGCAGCGACATGCCCGAGTGGCGCTGCGTCGGATCGGTCTTGGCGGCGACGATGACGAGGTCGGAGTTGATGCCGTTGGTGATGAACGTCTTCGACCCGTTGAGGATGTACTCGTCGCCGTCGCGGATCGCCGTCGTGGCGATACCGGCGAGGTCCGAGCCGGTGCCGGGCTCGGTCATCGCCACCGCCGTGATCAGTTCACCCGACGCGATCCCGGGCAGCCAGCGTGCCGCCTGTTCGTCGTTGCAGTACTCGATGAAGTACGGGGTGCAGATGTCGTTGTGGAGCGTGAGGCCGAGTCCGGCGCCGCCGATCCCCGCGGCCGCCAGTTCTTCGGCGAGCACGACGTTGAACCGGAAGTCACGGGTGCCGCCCCCGCCGTGCGTCTCGGGAATGGCCAGGCCGAGGAACCCGTAGTGCCCGGCGGCGGCGAACACCTCGCGTGGCATGATCCCGGCCGCTTCCCAGTCGGCGTAGTGCGGCACCATCTCTTTCGCCACGAATGCGGCGACGGAACTGCGGAACGTCTCGTGGTCGTGGTCGAAGAGATCGCGCATCGCCTCAGCGTACGTCCGGCCGATCCGTCGGCTAGTCGGCTGGTCGGGTCGACGAGTTGGTGAACGCGGCCCGATTCACGTTTGCGTCGGGATTTCGGAGGACCGGCCCTCACATTTCCCGACGCAAACGAGGGTTGGAGCCGCCGTCGGTCAGCCCGTGGGTCAGCCCCTTGGTCAGCCGGGGGGGCGGAGGGTGATGGAGCCGTTCCGTGTGGAGAGATCGATCACGTGATCGCTCGCGGGATCGGTGCGGACGGCGTTGTCGGTGCCGCCGTTCTCCGTGTGGAGGTCGACGCGATAGAGCACGTCGGTGTCTGGCACCACCACCTCGATGCGGCCGTTCTCCGTTCGCGCCGACACGGTCTGCGGTGGGTCGAGGAACGACAGCTCGATGCGGCCGTTCGTGTTCTGCGCATCGACGGTGGACGAGGTGAGCCGCCGCCCGACGATCCGGCCGTTGTCGTTCGACACCGTGATGTCACCGGCGATGTCGTCGAGTTCGACGGTGCCGTCGTCGCCGTCGAGGTTCACCGGGCCGGTCATCCCGCGCACGTGCACCGACCCGGACCCGTCGATCGTCAGCGGGCGATCGGCGGGCATCGCGATCGTGTAGTCGACGCTGCACCAGATCGACACGAACACGGGGCACGACGCGCGGACCTCCAGCACGCCACCGACCACGCGGCTCGACACGTCGGTCGACTGCCAGCCGTTGCTCACGTCGGCGGTGACCTCGATGGTGTCGCCCTCCGTCGCGGTGATCGACACCGATCCGTTGTCGTTGCCGATGTCGACGCTCGTCACGTCTGCGGCAGCGAACGACGTGTGCTCGGTGTGCTCCTCGTGGGCGAGCAGGCTGATGACGTTGTACGTGCCCCAGCCCAGCGCCCCCACGGCGAGGATCCCGCCAACGGTGATCCACAGCGCCCGCACGATCCGTGATCCGTCCGTCCGGTCGGTCGGGGCGCGCTGCGTCGACCCCCCGACGGGGGGTACAACACGCCGGTCGGTCCGTGAGAGATCGAGCGGAGGCAGGTTGGCCGGCGGTGCGAAGGCGGGGGTCAGCCTGGGCGGGGTGGGCCTGGGCGGCGGTAGTTCGGTCATGTCGTCACTCCTTCACCCATTGCAGGACGGCGAGCACCCGGCGGTGGTCGTCGGTGGTCGGCGGAAGGTCGAGCTTGGTGAAGATGTTGCCGACGTGCTTCTCGATGGCCTTGTCGCTGACCACGAGCTTGCGCGCGATCGCCGTGTTCGATCGGCCCTCCGCCATCAGATTGAGCACCTCGCGCTCGCGGGCGGTGAGTCGCTCCAACGGATCGTGGCGGCGGCTGCGGGCGAGCAGTTGCGCGACGACCTCCGGGTCGAGCACCGTTCCACCGTCCGCCACCTGGCGGACCGCGCCGAGGAACTCGCTGACGTCGGAGATGCGGTCCTTCAGCAGGTAACCGACGGCGGCCATGTTGGCGCCGAGCAGGTCGGTGGCATACCGCTCCTCGACGTACTGCGACAGCACGAGGATCCCGACGTCGGCCAGCTCCGCAGCGGATCTGCAGCGCGGCGCGCAACCCGTCGTCGGTGTGGTTCGGCGGCATGCGCACGTCGATGATCGCCAGATCCGGATGGTGCAGTCGCACGACCCGGAGCAACTCGTCGGCATCGCCGACCGTGGCCACCACGTCCTCGCCGGCATCGGCCAGGATCCGCGTCAGCCCCGCACGCAGCAGCACCGAGTCCTCGGCGATCACGATCCGCACGGCAGCTCCACCAGGATCGTGGTCGGGCCGCCCTCGGGGCTGATCACGTAGCTCGTTCCTCCCATGCCGGCGACCCGTTCACGAAGTCCGTGGAGGCCGCTTCCCTTCGATGCGTCCGCGCCACCGTGCCCATTGTCGCGGATCTCGACGACGAGCCGATCCGACGCCCGGGCGATCGACACGTAGGCCCGGGTCGCGCCGCTGTGGCGGGCGACGTTGGTGAGGGCCTCGGTGACGACGAAGTAGGCCGCGCTCTCGACGGCCGCGGGCGGCCGTTCGGCGATCTGCACGTCGAGCACCACGGGCACCGGCGATCGCGCCACGACGGCCGACAGGGCGGCGTCGATACCGCGATCCTCGAGGATGACGGGATGGATGCCGCGCACGAGGTCGCGGATCTCCGTGAGCGCGGCCTTGGCCTCCTCGTGGGCGGCCGCCACGAGTTCCTTGCCGGCCTCGGGATCGTCGTCGAGCTTGTCGCGGGCGACACCGAGGGTGGCGGCGAGCGCGACGAGCCGTTGTTGCGCCCCGTCGTGGAGGTCGCGCTCGATACGCCGTCGCTCGGCTTCCGCCGAATCGACGGCGGCCGTGCGGCTCGATTGCAGTTCGGTCACCTGGGCCGCCAGCCGTTCGTCGTCGGTCGGCCCGAGGAGCCGGTCGGCGAGCGCCCACTGCGTCGCCGCCGCGCCGATCGTGATCCACGGTGCCACGAACACGAGTCCGACGAGTCCCACGGTGAACGCCAGCCATCGTGCCGGGTCCGTCGATGAGATCTCGAAGAAGTAGAACTTCGCGCTGTCGCCGGGAAGCGTGCCGACGTAGACCGGCAACAGCGCCATCGCCGTCGACCCGCACCACGCTGCAACCGTCACCGCATAGCTGATGGCACACACGGGAAGGTCGAGGAGGTGATGCGCGATCTCCCGCCACCGGGCGGCGGACCTCAGCCGCTCGGCGAGCCGGCCGAGCCACGACCGGCGGGTGAGTGGCCGCACCGAGTCGGGGATCGGTGTTTCGTAGATGCCGGCCCGCGAACGAGACACGTGCGCGAGCCCGCGGGACACCATGAGCGTGAGCCAGCCGATCGGCACGCCGAGCAGGAACACCGGCAACATGCAGATCGACAGGATTGCCATCACGACCGTGACGACGAACGTGAAGATCGCCACCGGCAGACCGACGGCCACATGAGCGGCCGACCGGAACAGACGACCGGGACGTCGCCACGGTCGCAGGGGATTGGCCATGACCCGAGCTCACCCTATTCAGCCGACGTTTGGTCAACCGCGGGTTGGCCAGCCGCTGGAACGCGGTGGCCAGCGGTGACGCCGGCGTCCATCAGCTCGACGCGATCGCGGTGAGGATGTCGAGCCGGCCGGCACGTCGCGACGGCCGCCACGCGGCGACCACGCCGGCGAGTGCGGCGAGCACCACGACCACGGCGAGGGAGCCGACGGGGGCGGCGAAGGTGCCGAACCCCTCCTGCGCGGCCATTGCCCGGAGCAGGCCCCAACCGAGGAACGTGCCGAGGCCGACGCCGCCGAGGGTCCCGAAGATCGCCACGATCACCGACTCCCAGCGCACGGTCGAGCGAACCTCGCGGCGGGTCTGTCCCACCGCCCGCAACAGCCCGAGTTCGCGGGTGCGCTCGTGGATCGACAGGCTGAGCGTGTTGGCGATCCCCATCAGGGCGATCACCACGGCGAGCGCCAGCATCCCGTACACGAACAACAGCATCTGATCGATCTCCGAACCCATGCTGTCGATGTACTCCGACCGGGTCTGCGCGTCGGGTGCCGAGTTCCGCTCGGTCACCGCGGTGACCGCGGCCAGGCCTTCGGCCTCTGACACGCCGTCGGCGAGATCGACGAGGACGACCATGTCACCGCTCTGGTCGGCGTGCGGCGCCCAGTCGGTGGGGGTCATGACCATGTCCCCGACGTTCATCGTGGACGCGTAGATCGCGCCGACCGTGAGTTCGCTCGTCGCCCCGTCGGCGAAGCCGGCGTCGACGGTGCTGCCGATCTCGAGGTCGTGGTCGTCGGCGTAGTGCTCGCTCACCGCGATCTGACCCGCCGAGAGGTCGTCGAGTGATCCGGCCGACACGCCGACGTCGAGCAGGTGACCGAGTGCTGCGGGGTCGATGACCGCCGGCGCGAGCGTGCTGCCGTCGGCGGTGATGACGGCGTTCGACATCCCGGCCGACACGGCGACCTCGGGCAGGGCTGCCACCTCCTCGGCGACCGCGGGGCTGAGGCCCGCGCCGCTGAAGTCGTCGGTGACGATGATGAGGTCGCCACCGAAGTCCTGGTCGACGGTGTCCTCGATCGTCGCTTTGATGGAGGCACCGAACGTGATGAAGAGCGCGACCACGGCGGTGCCGACCATGAGTGCGGAGGCGCTGGCCGACGTGCGCCGCGGGTCACGCATCGCGTTGCGGCGGGCGAGCCGACCGGTCTGGCCGCGGAGGAGGCGCGGCCCGAGGCCGAGCACCGCAGCGGCGGGCCGGGCGACGACGGGGCCGAGGATCACCGCGCCGACAAGGGTCGCCAGCGCTCCGATTCCGGCCTGCCCGAGCGAGGTGTTCGGGTTCGTCGCGGTGACGACGGTGGCGACGCCCGCGGCAGTCACGAGCACACCGGCGACGAGCCGACGCTTCGAGGTGCCCGTCGTGTCGACCGCCGAGTCGCGAAGGGCGGCGAGCGGTGAAACCCGCGACGCCCGCCGCGCCGGGAGGAAGCTGGCGAAGCAGGGTCGAGCCGATCCCGACGACGATGGCGATCACCACGGTCGAGCTGCTCATGACCACCCCGTCGAAGCCGAGGTCGAGCCCGCTGCTGTCCATCAGCGCCTTGAGGCCGACGGCCAGGCCGTAGCCGACGGCGAGGCCCGCCGTCGAGGCGAGTGCACCGATCGCGATCGCTTCGACCACCACCGACGACAGCACCTGCCGGCGCGACGCACCGAGCGCACGGAGCAGAGCGGACTCACGGCTGCGTTGGGCGATCAGGATCGAGAACGTGTTGTTGATGCTGAACGAGGCGACGACGAGGGCGATGACGGCGAACGCGAGGAGGATCGCCTTGAACATCCCGAGGAACTCGCCTTCGATGTCGGCCATCATCTCGTCGGTCAGTTGGGCACCGGTGATCGCTTCGTCGCCGTGCGGCAACGATGCCGCCACCTCGTCGCGGAGCTCGACCTGGCTGATGCCGTCGGCTCCTGCGACCCGGATCGACGAGGCCTCGCCGGGCCGGCCCACGAGCGTCGCGATCGATCCGTCGGTGAACGCGGTGAACGTGGTCGGACCGAGGCTGTCGACGCCACCGAACGTGGCGAGCCCGACGATCACCACGTCGACCGGCTCGGGCATCTGCACGACGGTCTGGTCGCCGACGTGCAGGTCGCCGTTCTCGGCGGAGGCGCGGTCGATCACCACCTCGTACGGCTGCCCGGCGCCGACGTCGCGCGGCGCGCGACCGTCGGCGAGCGCCCACGGGTTCACCGGCGAGTCGCCGAGCCAATTGGTCGCCGTGGTCGGAGGACCCTCGCCACCGATCGGATCACCGGCGGCCGACACGATGCGTCCCGACCCCTCGATGACCGCTGCGGCGGCGACGACACCATCGAGAGCGGCGATGTCGTCGACGAGCGCGGCATCGATCGACCCTCGGGTCGAGAGGTCACCGCTGCCGATCTCGGTCGCATTGCGCGCCACGACGTCGGTCCCCGCGTTCGCTTCGCGGAACAGGCTGCCGAAGCCGGCGGTCATCGTGCTGCCGATGGTGAGCGACGCCGTCAGGAACGCGACGCCGAGCACGACGGCCATCGTCGTGCCGAGGAGCCGGCGCTTGTGGCTCCACATGCCTTTCCAGGTGGTGCGCCACATGTCAGGCTCCGAATGCCTTGATCCGGTCGAGCACCTTGTCGGCGCTCGGCGAAGCCATCGAGTCGACGATGCGCCCGTCGGCGAGGAACAGCACGCGATCGGCGTATGCCGCGGCGACCGGGTCGTGGGTGACCATCACGACGGTTTGCGTGAAGCGGTCGACGGCGTAGCGCATGAAGCCGAGGATCTCGGCGCCCGTGCGACTGTCGAGGTTGCCGGTCGGCTCGTCGGCGAAGATCAGCTCCGGCTTGTTGGCGAGCGCCCGGGCGACCGCCACGCGTTGCTGCTGGCCGCCCGACAGCTCGCTCGGCCGGTGCTTCAACCGGTCACGCCAGGCCGACGGTGTCGACGACCGTGCGCACCCACTCCTTGTCGGGTTTGGTGCCGGCGAGGTCCATCGGCAGTGTGATGTTCTCCGACGCGGTGAGCATCGGCAGGAGGTTGAACGACTGGAACACGAACCCCACCCGTTCGCGCCGGAGGCGGGTCAGCTCTCCGTCCGACAGCGAGCCGAGCTCGACGTCGCCGATGAAGACCTGTCCGGAGGTGAGCGTGTCGAGCCCGGCGAGGCAGTGCATCAGCGTGCTCTTGCCCGAACCCGACGGGCCCATGATGGCGGTGAACCGGCCGGCGACGACGCCGACGTCGACGCCGTCGAGCGCCCGCACCTCGGTGCCGTCGCGGCCGTAGACCTTGACGGCCTGCTCGGTGCGCGCGGCGAGGCGCGGGACCGGCGCGGCGAGGCTGGACGAGTCCGTGAAGAAGGGCGTGCTGGTGCCGTCGACGGGAGCGATCGTGGATGTGTCCATGCCGTCCACTCTGCGGGATCGGGCGGCCGGCGACGATGGGGCCCGCTGGTGTCTTCGGGGTAGGGGTAGCCCCAGGCAGACTGGAGTGGGCGTTCGTCGCCACTGGCCCCCATGCTCTTACGGGACCGTTCGCGTGAATCGTCCCGTCATTCACTCTCCAGGCCGAGGATGTTGAACAAGCGCCGGACGGCGTGTGACGGACTCACGAATTGACAGCGAAGTCCACGTTCCGCAAGTCGATTCTGCGTCAGGAGCAACAGCGACAGACCACGAGCGTCGATGAACGTCACCGCCGACATGTCGATCGCCACGTCGGCCGGTGAGGCGTCGGCAGCCTCTTGAATGAGTTGACGGACCCGGCTCACGGTCAGGATGCACAACTCCCCGGTCAGATCGATCGTGGTCGTGTTGCCCGCATCGACGCCCCATGTGATCGTCGCCGTCGCGGGAGGCTCACTTCGCGCCGATACCCATACTGTGCGGTTGGGCGGAACATTCCGTGCCCGCGGATGCGTCTTCAGAGACCGTCGATCCGAGCCTCGCTCCATGTTGAACGTCACCTTCCGCAGCGATTCTGCGATAGCCCGCCGCTGCAGCAACGGTACGGGCAAGTCCAGCGACATCCCGGTGGGAGCTGGGTGATAATCGCCTCATACGGGTGACCGAGTTCTCACCCTACTGTCGCCACGAACGCGGCCCTGCCGTTCTTCCCGTCGTGGATTCCGGATTCCGGGACTCACGACGGGAAGAACGGGGTCGCAGCGAGGCCGGGTGCGCGCCGGATCAG
>CAWHJP010000005.1:0-16916 GCA_963829675.1 Ilumatobacteraceae bacterium | reverse complement strand
TATGTCCTGCTCGGCTTCAGTTGCGTATGCTCGACGAGGATTTTCACGGGGCCGTGCTGGCCAGCCACACCATCGACATCGGACCGATGTCGAGTTGGCCCGACGTCTCGAGCGACTGCCAGGGAACGGCCGGATCGGCAGCGGTGACGACGTCGTCCTCGAGGCCGCGCATGTCCGCTCCCCCAGTACGCCGCGTCGTCGGTGTCGACGACGACCTGCCAGGCGCCCGCCCACGGCAGCCCGACCCGGTACCCGGGCCGCGGCACCGGCGTGAAGTTGGCGATGCAGGCGACGGCCGGCCGCGCCGGCGCGCGTCCCAGCGGAGGAACGCGTAGATGCTGTGCTCGGCGTCGTCGGCGTCGAGCCACTGGAACCCGCTCGGCTCGTGTGTCGCGCTGCCACAGCGCCGGCCACTCGTCGGCCAGCGGCGTTCAGCGTCGCGACCAGGTCGTGGACACCCCGGTGCGCGGCGTGGTCGAGCAGGTGCCACGGCAGTCCGGCGGCGTCGTTCCACTCCTGCCACGGGGCCATCTCGGCGCCCATGAACAGCAGCGGCGCGCCCGGCATCGCCCACATCCACGCGTACAGCGCGCGGAGGTTGGCGAACCGCTGCCAGTCGTCGCCGGCCATCTTGCCGAGCAGGCTGCCCTTGCCGTGCACGACCTCGTCGTGGCTGAGCGGCAGCACGAAGCGCTCGCCGAACGCGTACAGCAGCGCCGAACGTCAGCTCGTGGTGGTGCCACCGACGGTGCACCGGATCGTGCGCGAGGTAGCCGAGCGTGTCGTGCATCCAGCCCATGTTCCACTTGTGGCGTGAAGCCGAGGCCGCCCGCCGACGTCGGCGCGGTGACCCCCGGCCACGACGTGCTCTCCTCGGCGATCATCAACGACGTCGGGGACCTCCTCGCCGACCACGGCGTTCATCTCGCGGCAGGAACGCGATCGCGTCGAGGTTCTCGCGGCCGCCGTACTCGTTCGGGCACCCACTGCCCGGCGTCGCGGCGAGTAGTCGAGGTACAGCATCGACGCCACGGCGTCGACGCGCAGCCCGTCGACGTGGAACTCGTCGAGCCAGTACAGCGCGTTGGCGACGAGGAAGTTGCGCACCTCGTTGCGCCCGAAGTTGAAGACGTACGTGCCCCAGTCGGGATGCTCGCCCTGGCGCGGATCGGCGTGCTCGTACAGCGCCGGTGCCGTCGAACCGGCCGAGGCTCCACTCGTCCTTCGGGAAGTGCGCCGGCACCCAGTCGACGATCACGCCGATGCCGCGCTGGTGCATGCGCGTCGACGAACGCGCGGAAGCCGTCGGGCGTCGCCGAACCGGGCGGTCGGCGCGTAGTAGCCCGTGACCTGGTAGCCCCACGACCCGCCGAACGGGTGCTCGGCGACGGGCAGCAGCTCGACGTGGGTGAAGCCCGAGCGCGCCGACGTGGTCGCCCAGCTGCTCGGCGAGTCGCGTCCCAGTCGTCGACGCCGCGGCGCCACGACCCGAGGTGCACCTCGTAGATGCGCAGCGGCGCGTCGCCGGCGCACGTGGCGCCGCGGCGTGGCATCCAGTCGTCGTCGCTCCAGTCGTGGCGCGCGCCGGTGCGGGACGACGCTGGCGTCGCTCGGGCGGCCGCTCGGCTGCGCGCGCCATCGGATCGGCCTTGAGCAGCGTGCGCCCGTCGGCGCGTGACGATCTCGAACTTGTACCGATGGCCCGGTGCGGGCAGCCGGTGCCGACGGCCCGACCAGATGCCGGACGGGCCCTTCGGTCGAGCACCGTCAGCGGTGTCGGGCGCCCAGTCGTTCCAGTCGCCGACCACCGACACACGCGGGCGTTCGGCGCCCACACGGCGAACCGCACCCCGTGACGTCGCCGTTGCCGTCGATCGACGAGGCCCTGCGCCCGAGCAACTCCCACAGGCGGCGGTGGGTGCCCTCGCCGAACAGGTGGAGGTCGAGCTCGCCGATCGGCCGAGCGACGTTGGACATCACGGTCCACAGTGAGCGTGCCCGCGGCGTACGCGGCGCCGCGAACCGGTGCCGGTCCGACGTGCCGTTGCCGCCAGTCCGGCCTGCCGGTACGGTGCCAGGCCGTGCGGGTGCTGATGCTGTCGTGGGAGTATCCCGCCTCTCGTCGATCGGCGGCATCGCGGCCCACGTCGACGGCCTCGCCACGGCATGGTCCGCGGCGGCCACGAGGTGGTCGTGCTCACGATCGCCGAGCGGATCACCGACGTCGGCGACGACGCGTGCGCGACGGCGTCCGGGTGCTGCGCGCCGCACATCGACCTGCCGTGGCTCCCCGGACGACGACCTGGTGGCGCGCATGGCGTCGGCCAACCATGCCTGCGTCAAGCTCGGCGTGACGCTCGCCGCACGACCTCGGCGCGCTGGCGGCCCGACGTCGTGCACGCCCACGACTGGCTCGTCGGCTGGGCCGCCGACACGCTCGCCAAGATCTACGGGGTCCCGTTCGTGCCACGATCCACGCCACCGAGCGGATGCGGCACGGCGGTCACCTCCCGCTCGGCATCCCACCGACGATCAACTCGATCGAGTGGTGGCTCACGTTCCAGGCCGACGATCATCGCGCTGCTCCCAGTTCATGGTCGACGCAGCTGGTCACGGGTTCGAACTGCGCGTCGAGAACGTGCACCTGGTCCCCAACGGCGTCGACCCGACGCTGTGGGCGCCGCCCGCGGCCGCCGTCGACCGGGCGCGAGCCGCTCGTCGTCGCCTGGGGCCGCGTCCAGTACGAGAAGGGCTTCCAGGTCCTCGCCCGGGCGATCGACATCGCCCGCGGCCGCGTGCCGCGACATCCGCTGCGTGATCGCCGGGCGCGGCAGCTACCTGCCGAGCTGCAGAGCCAGATCGACGTCGAGGGCGTGAGCGACATCGTCGACCTGCCCGGCTTCGTGCCCGACGACGAGCTCCGCGCCATCGCCCACCGGGCCGGCTGCGTCGTGATCCCGTCGCTGTACGAGCCGTTCGGCATCGTCGCCCTCGAGGCGCTGGCCGCCGGAGCGCCACTGATCGTCGCCCGCACGGGCGGGCTCGCCGAGATCCTCGAGGGCACCGATGCCGGCCTGCTGTTCGAGCCGGGCAATCACGAGGACCTCGCCCGCTGCATCATCGCGATTCTCACCGACGACGAGCTGGCTGCCCGGTTGACGACGAACGGGCGGGCGCTGGTCGAGCAGACCTACACGTGGGACGCGATCGCGGCGGCGACGGCCGAGGTCTACGACCGGCTGCTCTGCCAGCACGGTCGGCTGAGAATCGGTACCCTCGCGGCCGATGCGCCCCCAGCATGAGTTCACCGTCGTCAGCCGTCTCCCTCCGTCGCTCGAGCCGCTCGTCGGACTCGCGGCCAACCTCCACTGGGCGTGGGACCGTCGCCTGATCGACCTGTTCGATCGGCTCGACGGCGGCGCTCGACGACCGGTCGTGGCGGACCACGGGGCAGCATCCCGTCGATCTGGTGCGCCGCACGACACCTGCGTGCTGGGAGCGCGCTCGCTGACGACGACGAGTTCGTCGCCGCGGTCGCCGCGGCCGATCGCCGGCTGAGCGACCTCGTCGATGGATCGGACCACTGGTTCGGGACCCGTTCCAGCGCCAGTCGGTGACCGGCAGCCCGGTGGATCGCCGCTCGATCTCGTCGCCTACTTCTCGCCGGAGTTCGGCATCAGCGAGACGCTCCCGCAGTACTCCGGCGGGCTCGGCGTGCTCGCCGGCGACCACCTGAAGGCGTCCTCCGACCTCGGCGTGCCGCTCGTCGGCGTCGGACTGCTGTACGCCGAGGGCTACTTCCGTCAGCGCCTCAACGCCGACGGCTGGCAGGAGGAGACGCAACGCCCGCATCGACCCGCCGGCGCTCGGTGCGCAGCCGACCGGGGTGCAGGTCGTCGTCGATCTCGCCGACGTGGAAGTGCAGGTCCGGGTGTGGCGCGTCGACGTCGGGCGCATCCGCCTGTACCTGCTCGACACGGACGTCCCCGGGAACCCGCCCGAGGCGATCGCCGTCACCGACCGGCTGTACGGCGGTGACGAGCAGCACCGGCTCCGCCAGGAGATCGTCCTCGGCATCGGCGGCGTCCGGGCCTTGCGGGCGCTCGACCTGCACCCGCAGGTGTTCCACACCAACGAGGGCCACGCCGGGTTCCTCGGCCTCGAACGGGTCCGGGAGTGGACCGAGCAGGGGCTGTCGTTCGCCGAAGCGATCGAAGCGGTGCGCGCCGGCGGGGTGTTCACCACGCACACCCCCGTGCCGGCGGGCATCGACCGCTTCCCGCGGGAACTGTTCGAGCAGTACTTCACGACGTTCGCCGAAGCGTGCGGGGTGACGTTCGACGAGCTGTTCGAACTCGGCACACGCGCCGACGAACCGGACGGCAAGTTCAACATGGCGGTGATGGGACTGCGGTTGGCCGCCCGTTCGAACGGGGTCGCCCGCCTCCACGGCGACGTGTCGCGCGAGATGTTCGGCGGCATGTGGCCGGAGCTCCCCGCCGTCAACGCACCGATCGGGCACGTCACCAACGGCGTCCACGCCCGCAGTTGGATCAGCGACCGCGTCGACGAGATGCTCACCGAGACCCTCGGCGAAGGTTGGCACCTCGCGTCCGCCGACGACTGGAAGCGTGTTCACGAGGTCGACCACTCGGTGATCTGGGACATCCGCAACGCCGGCCGGCTGGAACTCGTCGGGATGGTCCGCGACCTGCTCGGCCACGACCTGCTCGATCCGGACGTGTTGACGATCGGCTTCGCCCGCCGCTTCGCGACGTACAAGCGCTCGACGCTCCTGTTGAGTCAGCTCGAGCGGTTGAAGGCGATGCTGCTCGACCCCGAGCGGCCGGTGCAGTTCGTGTTCGCCGGCAAGGCCCATCCCGCCGACCAGCCGGGCAAGGCGCTCATCCAGGAGATCCATCAGCTGGCGAGCGAGCACGACGTGCGACACCGGTTCGTGTTCGTCCCCGACTACGACATCGGGATCGCCCGCACGATGTACCACGGCTGCGACGTGTGGCTGAACACCCCACGCCGACCGATGGAGGCGTGCGGGACGAGCGGGATGAAGGCGACGCTGAACGGCGTGCTCAACTGCTCGATCCTCGACGGGTGGTGGGACGAGATGACCGACGGGACGAACGGGTTCGACATCCCGTCGTTCGATCACGACGACGACGAGAAGCGACGCGATCACCGCGAGGCGAACGCGACGTTCGACGTGATCGAGAACCGGATCGTGCCGATGTACTACGACCGGGGCGACGACGGCATCCCCCATCGGTGGCTCGAGTACGTGGCGAACAACTGGGCCACGCTCGGTTGGAACGTGAGCGCCAGCCGCATGGTGCGCGACTACGTGACGGCCCTCTACGAGCCGGCCGCCGAGTCCGCCCGCCGCGTACTGCCGATGGTGGGGCCGGTGCGCGTGAGCTCGCCGATTGGAAGGCGCGCGTGACAGCGGAGTGGGCGAGCGTGCGCGTGTGGCTCGCGACCGACGTCGACACGCTGGCGGCACCGGCGTCCGGTGAGGCTCGCGCCATCGTGGCCGAACTCGACGCCGGCAACCTCGACCCGGCCGAGCTGATCGTGCAGTGTGTCCACGGTCCACTCCTCCCCGACGGCTCGTTCGACGAGACCCACCTCACCGTCGAGTTGCTCCAGCGCGACGGGTGCACGTGGTCCGGATCGATCGAACCGCAGGGTGCCGGCCCGTGGGGTGTCACCGTCAGGGCGTTGCCGACGCATCCCGGCCTGTCGAGCGTGTACGACACGGGTCTCGTCGCGTCGGGCTGACCCCAACTCATTCCTTGATCTCGCAAGGTCCTCGGTAGATTGCCGGGCATGCGACTGAACGCGCATCGCAGCGGTCGGACGCTCGAGGATCCGACCCCACCGTCGGCACGCCTGGTGTTCGTCGCGTTCGGCGGGCTGATGGCCATGCTGGCGGCCGGTTACGGCGTGCTGTTCACGATCGTCGACGACTACCGCGACCAGTACGGCATCAGCGAATCCTCGATCGGCATCGTGATCGGGATCGGCTTCCTCGCCGGATTCATGTCGCAACTGCTGATCGCGCCGCTCGCCGACCGCGGTCACGCCCGCCGGATCGTGTTGCTCGGGGTGACCGTCAACGTGATCGGCCTGGTGCTGATGGCCCTCAGCACCACGCTGCTGCCGATCCTGATCGGCCGGTTCATCAGCGGTGTGGGTATCGGCGCCGCGGTACCGGCCGTCCGGCGCATCGTGATCCTCGCCGACCCCGACCACCTCGGGTCCAACCTCGGTCGACTGCTCGCGGCCGACGTGTTCGGCTTCGCCCTCGGCCCGGCGATCTCGGCCGTGCTCGTCGGTCCGTTCGGCATCGCCGCTCCGTTCCTCGTCGTGGCCGCGGCCACGGCCTTGCTGTTGCCGATCGTCGCCCGGGTCCGCGTGCCGGAGACCGTCGACCCGACCAGCCGCCGGCTCGCGGTCGACCTCCTGCGCATCCGGCCGTTCGCCGGTGCCGTGGTGATGGGCGCCGCCGTGTTCGTGATGATCGGCACGTTCGACGCGCTGTGGGCGCTCGTCCACAAGGACCTCGGCACGAGCGAATGGATCGCCAACCTGGGCATCACGCTCTTCGCCCTGCCGCTGATCGTGCTCGGCCCCCTCGGTGGCCGGCTGGCACAGACCATCGGGCCGTTCCGGCTCGCCACGCTCGGGCTCGCCGGCGGTGCGGCGTTCATGTTCCTGTATGGGGTGATGCCGACGGGCGGAGCCATTTTCGCCGTGGCGATGATCCACGCGGTGTGCGACGGCATCACGGTGTCGAGCACCGGGGTGGCGGTCGGGCTCACGGTGCCGATCGAGCGGCAGGCCGGCGCACAGGGCGTGCTCGGTGCCGCACAGGCGGTGTCGGCCGGCGCGATGGCCATGCTCACCGGCGCGTTGTACGAGGCCTTCGGCCGCACGGCCGCCTACTCGATGTGCGCGGTCGTCATGCTGACGATGGTCGGGTCCGGATTGTGGATGGCCCGCGCCGCGTGGTCGATCCGGCGACCGTTGCCGGTCGAGCAGGTGGGCGACACCCTCGTGACGTTGCATTGATGGGGTGACGCGGCACTGATGACCACGACCCGCCTCACCCGCACGATCCGGGCGAGCCCGGAGGCCGTGTACCGGGCGCTGATCGATCCGGTGGCGGTGCAGACCTGGATGGTGCCCGATGGGATGACCAGCTCGATCGAGCGGTTCGAGGCCGAGGTCGGCGGCGCGTTCCGCATCTCGCTCACCTATGACGCACCGACCACGGCCGGCAAGTCCGACGACCGGACCGACACGTTCGAGGGTCGATTCGTCGAACTCGACCCCGGTCGGCGGGTGGTTCAAGTGGTGGAGTTCGAGACCGACGATCCGTCGATCCAGGGCGAGATGACGATCACCTACGCACTGCGGGCGATCGACGGCGGCACCGAGCTCGTCGGCCTCCACGAGAACCTGCCGCCCGGCGTGTCGCCGGAGGACAACGAACTCGGCTGGAGCATGTCGTTCGACAAGCTCGCGTCGCTCGTCGAACGCGGCGACGGCCCAGTCGGCGATACGGCCGGCGATACGGCCAACGCGCCGGTCAGCGACCGGTGAACTCGGCTTTGCCCGGGCCGTGTTCGAGGAAGCTGGCGACGCCGATGCGTGAATCGTCGGAGCGGAAGACCTCCACGAAGTTCGCCCGCTCGATCGCCAGCCCGTCGGCGAGCGCGGTCGACAGGCCGTGGTCGATCGCCTGCTTCGTCAACGCCTGCGCGACGAGCGCACCGCCGGCCACTTCGGCCGCCAGCGCGAGCGCCCGGTCGTGCAGTTCGTCGTGCGGTACGACTTCGTCGGCCAGCCCGATGCGCAGCGCCTCCTCGGCGCGCACCTGACGCCCCGTGAGGCAGAGCTCTTTCGCCCGGCTGGCCCCGACCGCTCGCGCCAGACGTTGTGTGCCGCCGCCACCGGGAATGATGCCGAGCAGGATCTCGGGCTGGCCGAACACGGCCTTGTCCGAGACGATCCGGTAGTCGCAGGCGAGCGCCAGCTCGCATCCGCCGCCGAGGGCGTAGCCGCTCACCGCGGCGATGACGAAGCGGGGCAACGCGGCGATCGCATCCAACGCGTCGTGGAACCCTGCCGTGATGGTCGCCGCCTCGTCGGGTCCGCCGAACTCGGAAATGTCGGCGCCGGCCGCGAAGATCCGCTCGCCTCCCGTGACGACGAGAGCGCCGGGCGGGTCGGCCGCCAGCGCCTCGGCGGTCGCCCGCAGCTCGGCGAGCAGCGCCGACGACAGCGCGTTGACCTTGCCGTTGGCGAGGGTGATGACGGCCACGCCGTCGTCACGACGGTCGAGGGTGAGCAGCGAGGTGTCGGTCATCCGCCCGATTCTTGCCGCCCGACCCCCCAACCCTCGAAAATTCTTCCGCCATGGTGCGCCCAGCGCTCGATCTGCTCAGAATTTCGGGGTATCGCGGGCGTTCGAGGCGGTCAGGCGTCGACGGGGGCGAGCATCTCGTCGGCGGCGGTCCAGGGATCGGTCGAACGCGCCACCACCTCGTCGGTGAGCTGGTCCCACCGTTCGCCCGAACAGATCTCGCGGGCGCGCCGTCCGAGCCGTTGTGCAACGATCTCGCGCAGCTCCTCGCGCAGCCGGAAGCTGCGGCGCTCGGCGAGTTGTCCGGACGACTCCGCGTACGCGCGATGGGCGAGCACGGCGTCCCACAGGTCGACCACACCCGTGCCGTCGGTCGCCACCGTCGACAGGATCGGCGGACGCCACACATCGTTGCCGAGTTCGGAGAGGTCGAGCATCTGCACGAGATCTCGGGCCGTCTCCTCGGCGCCGCGACGATCGGCCTTGTTGATCACGAACACGTCGGCGATCTCCATCAGGCCGGCCTTGTTCGCCTGCACGCTGTCGCCCCAACCCGGATTGACGACGACGACGGTGGTGTCGGCCTTGCCGGCGACCTCGACCTCGACCTGCCCGACTCCGACCGTTTCGACGAGGATCAGGTGCCGGCCGACCGCGTCGAGCAGTCGAACTGCCTCGGGCGTCGCCAGCGAGAGACCACCGAGATGGCCGCGCGTCGCCATCGAACGGATGAACACGCCGGGGTCGGTCGCATGGTCCTGCATGCGCACCCGGTCGCCGAGTATCGCGCCGCCGGTGAACGGTGACGACGGGTCGATCGCCAGGACCGCCAACTCGATGTCGGTCGCTCGCAGGTGCTTGATCAGCGCGCTCGTCAGCGTGCTCTTTCCCGAGCCGGGGGCACCGGTGATGCCAACCGTGTAGCCCTCCGTGCTGTGGCGATACGCCAGGCGGCCGACCGTGCGAGCGTCGTCGTCGCCGCGTTCGATCAACGACAGCAACCGTGCCAGCGCACTCCGATCGCCATCGGTCGCCGCCTCGAACAACTCGGCCGGCGAACGGGACGGTCGCTTCATGCAGCTGCCTCGGCGACGTTCACCACTTCGGTGACGCCGTCGACGCGGTCGCGGATGATGCGTTCGATGCCCGCCTTGAGCGTCGACGTGGACGCCGGACACGTTCCGCAGGCTCCGACGAGCTCGACCGACACGATTCCGTTCACTTCGTCGACATCGAGCAGCACGATGTCGCCACCGTCGGCCTGCAGGGCCGGGCGGATGACTTCGATGGTGGCTTCGACCTGTTCTCGCATGGCACGGTCATTCAATCAGCGATCGCCGTACGATCGATGCCGTGATCACCGCGGCCGCGATCGTCGCCCATCAGGGCGGCTGGGACGAGATCCTCCTCGTGGCCGGGCCGATCGTCCTCATCGCCGGCCTGCTCACCCTTGCCAAGCGGCGTGTCGATCGCGCCGCAGCCGACCCGACCGTGGATCAGCCGGCAGCGGATCAGGACTGAACGCGCTCGATCGAGGCGCCGACGCCCTGCAGACGACCGACCAGGTCGTCGTAGCCGCGGTCGATGTGGTGCACGCCGGAGATCACGGTTTCGCCCTCGGCGGCGAGGCCGGCGACGACCATCGCTGCGCCGGCTCGGATGTCATGCGCCCGCACCGGCGCGCCTGACAGGCGGGGCACACCGCGCACCACCGCGTGGTGACCACTCGTGCGGACGTCGGCACCCAGTCGCTGCAGTTCCTCGACGTAACGGAACCGGCCCGGATAGAGGTTCTCGGTGACGATGCCGACGCCGTCGGCCACCGACAACATCGTGATGACCAGCGGCTTGTAGTCGGTGGCGATGCCGGGGTACGGCAGCGTCGCCACGTCGATCGAACGCAACCGCTCGGGCGCCGAGACGCGCATCTGACCGTCGACGCACCCGATGTCGAGCCCCATGTCGGCGAAGCGCTCGAGGAGCATCGCCATGTGGTCGGGTCGAGCGCCGTCGATCGTCAAGGAACCGCCCGTCACGGCGACGGCGGCGATGTACGTGGCCGCCTGGATCCGGTCGGGAACCGTGTGGTGTTTGGCCGGCCGCAACGCGCCCGGCTCGACGCCCTCGATGACGAGTGTCGCGGTCCCGATCCCCGAGATGTTCGCTCCCATGGAAACGAGGAACTCGCAGAGGTCGGCGATCTCGGGTTCGCGCGCCGCGTTGTCGAGGCGCGTGACCCCATCGGCCAGCACGGCAGCCGTGAGCAGGTTCTCGGTGGCCCCGACCGACGGGAAGTCGAAGATGATGTCGGCGCCGTGAAGCCGATCGGCGAACGCCTCGAGGTAGCCGTGGCTGAACTTGAACGTGGCACCCATCGCTTCGAGGCCCGACACGTGCATGTCGATGGGGCGGGAACCGAAGTCATCGCCGCCCGGCAGTGACAGACGGACGTGCCCGCAGCGGGTGAGGAGCGGACCGAGCACGTTGATCGACGCCCTGATCCGCTCGACGAGCTCGTAGGGCGCGACGGGCACGATGTTGCCGGTGTTGGTCAGTTCGAGCCGGCCCGGCGCGGGGCGGGTCATCGTCACACCGATCGCGGTGAGCAGGTCGCCCATGATGGCAACGTCCGCGATGTCGGGCACGTTGGACAGTTCGTACGTACCGTCGGCCAACAGCGTCGTGGCCATCAGTTTGAGAACGGAGTTCTTGGCTCCCGGGACGGTGACGACGCCGTCGAGTGGACCGTTGCCACGGACGACGATCGTGTCGCCCTGGAGCGCGCCCGCGGCGGAAGAGACCTGATCAGGCGGGTTCATGGCCACAGTATGCTCCGATCGTGGAGCCAGGCGGGCGCATCGTCACCCGGCGCTGGCCCGACGACCCGGTACATCAATCCTTGGTCGAACATCCGCGCGACGACCTCCTCCTCGAGCGACCCGAAGCCGGGGTGTGCCCGGACACCGCGTCCCCGAAACCGGCCCCGTGGCGAGCGCTGGCCTTCACGCAGGCGCAGGGGCCGTTCACCGCCTATCGCCGCACGGTCGAACGCGACGGCGACGAGCTGGTCGAATCGACCGAGTTCGGCGTCGACGATCCCCTGGTTCGGCTGGCTGTTCCGCTGGCCGATCCGGGCGCGTGCTGTCTCGGCGGATCTCGGCCCAAGGCTGGTGGGCACCACCAGACCGGCTCGACCCGACGCAGCTCCTCGTGCTCGGCCTGCTCGCGGCCGCATCGATGAGTGCGGCGTTCGTGAACACGCTGTTCACCCAGACGGTCACCTTCGCCGCGGACGATTTCGGCGTCGACAACACCGGTGTCGGCATCGCCGGCGCGTTCGTCCGCGTCGGCATCGTCATCGCCCTTCCGGCAGCCGTGATCGCCGACCGCATCGGACGACGCCGGGTGATCGTGTGGGTGGCCTGGCTCGGTCCGCTGCTGTCGGTCCTCGGCGCGATCGCCCCGACGTTCGGTGTCCTCGTCCTCACCCAGACCCTGGCGCGTCCGATGGGCATCGCGCTCGCGTTCCTGGTCGGCGTCGTCGCCGCCGAGGAGATGCCGCGCAACAGCCGCGCCTACGCGATCAGCATCCTGGCGATGGCGGCCGGCTTCGGTGCGGGCGTCGCGGTCATCGCACTGGCGTTGGCGGACGTCGGGCCGAGCGGGTGGCGGCTGGTGTACGTGGTGTCGCTCGTGTGGTGCCTCGTGGCGCTCGATCTCGCCCGCCGCCTACCCGAGACGCGCCGGTTCACCGCCGCCCACATCACCCGGACCACGCACCGGCCGCGGATCAACCGCCGTCGCCTGGGGCTGCTCGCGGCGGTGGCGTTCATCGGGAACATCTTCATCGCGCCGGCGAGCTTCTTCCAGAACCGCTACCTCACCGACGTGCAGGGGTTCAGCGGCGGGATGATCGGCGTGTTCTCGATCGCCGTCGGCACGCCCGCCGGCGTCGGACTCATCGTCGGCGGTCGTATCGCCGACACGAGCGGGCGCCGACGCCTCATCGCGTTCGCCCTCCCCGTGTCGACGATCGCCATCGTCGGCGCGTTCATGGTGAGCGGCGTGTCGTTGTGGATCCTGTCGCTCGTGGGCGGCATGATCGCCAGTGCCGCCTATCCGGCGCTCGCCGTGTACCGGGTTGAGCTGTTCCCGACCGGCAATCGCAGCCGGGCCGCCGGGCTCGTGACCGCGGCGTCGTTGATCGGGGGGGTCATCGGCCTGATCTCGATGGGTGCCCTCCTCGACGCCGACTGGTCATTCGGTGCGGTCCTGGCACTGCTCGGGATCAGCCAGCTGATCGTGACCGTGCTCGTGGTGGCGGCCTATCCGGAGACCGCCCACCAGGAACTCGAGGCGTTGAACCCCGAGGACGTCGAGTTCAGCACCGCGATCGACCGGTGAGCCTCGACCGGTGAACGTCAACCGGTGAACGTCAACCGGTGATTTGGGCGACGAATGCCTCGGCGGCATCGGCGATCGCGCCATCGGCCCCCTTGAGGTCGTGGCCCTTGCGTTCGAGCCACACGTGGGTCACCGGGGCCGGGATGGTCGCCGTCCAGCGTTCGAGTTCGTCGGGCGTGCCGAACGGGTCGTTCGTGCCCGAGATGAACAGGCACGGCACCTCGATGGCCGGCAGGTGCTCCACCCGGAGGTTGTCGGGCCTGCCCGGTGGGTGGAGCGGATAACAGATCAGGATCAGCCCGGCGAGGCGGGCGACGGGGCCGCCGTCGTCCACGTCGGCGGCCACCATCGTGGTCATCCGGCCGCCCATCGAGCGCCCACCCATCACGACGGGTCCCCGGCGGCGGCCGATCGCGGCGAGGTCGTCGCGGATCGAGGCCATCAACTTCGGGGCCCGATCGGGAGCCTTGCGCCCCTCGCGGCGATAGGGGAAGTCGTGCCGCTCCACGTCGACCGGCGACCCGCGCCGTCCACCGAGCGAAGCTTCCAGCCGCAGGAGGCTCGAATGATCGCGGCTCGACCCGGCGCCGGGATAGAGGAGAAGGGTCGTGCGGGCCATCGTCCGGTCAATCGGTCCTGGTCAAATCGGTCCTGGTCAATCGGTTCGGTCAATCCGGCTTCGTCGACAGGACACGTCGGGCCTCGGCGAGGTCGCTCATCGCCTTGGCCGCGTCGATGCTCGCGCCGCCGTGATCGGGATGCACGCCGCGCATGCGGATCCGGAACTGGGCGGTGACCTCACGCTTGGACGGTGCCTTGCCCCCGACCTCGAAACCGAGGATGCTCATCGCCCAGCCGCGGGGATCGGCAAGGGCTTCGAGTGTGAGGGATTGCGATCCGGCGAGATGGCCGATCAGCGCCGGCCCGATCGGACCCCGCCAGTGGGCGGCCTTCTGCAGCAGCGGGCCGATCTGGCGGCGGTACTCCGGAGCGAGTCGCTCGGCGGCGTAGACGGCGCCGAGGACCTGTGCCAGACCGGTTCCGATCGTGTGGAAGTCGAAGTGGATGTCGTCGTCCCGACCGACCAGTCGGTGGCGGCTGACCGCCAGACCGTGACGATCCACCTGGAAGCGGTGGCGGAGTCGAGGTTGGACGATGCGTTCGCCGCGCTCGATCTGGCCGATGAGACGGTGGATGTCGGGCACGAGGTCGTCGTCGATGTCGGGCAAGTGGGCGGCGACGATCGAGCCGAGGAGCAGGCCGCCGAAGCCCGGTGCCGGGTCGACCGGAAGCACCATGTGGCCGAGGGCGACACGGCGCGTCGGCACCGCCGGGCGGGTGTGCCAGACCTCGAGTTCAGCGAGCAGCACGGCGCGGTCGGTCGATCCGTCGACCGCTCAGACGTACGGCCGGACGACGGAGCGGAGTGCTTGCGCCAGCCCGATCATCGCCGACTCGTCGACGTCCTGCGCCGACTCGCTGTCGGCGACGATCTGGTCGCGGATCGCCTGGACGCCGGCCACGGCGGACTTCCAGACGCGCGGCGCGAGACCGTACGGCGGGTGGGCGGCGTCGATCTGTTCGGCGAGATCGAGGAGGCGGGTCCGCGACTCGTGATCGACGGGATCCTTCGCCAGCTTGTCGGCGGTGACGAACATCGTGCCCAGCGCGCCGTCGGGCGGTTCGATGCCGTCGCCGGTGGCCAGCAGTTCACCCGCTTCGATCGCGTCGAGGAGCTCGTCGACCGCGTGCTCGGCATCGGCCGCCACCAACACGGTGGTGTCCTTCCAGCGATGCGGGATCTCGGCCTCGATCAGCGAGTCGCTCAACGTGTTGCGGTCGGCGACCGACCACTCGTCGAGATTGAAGGTGGTGAACGGCTCGTCGTCGGCCAGCACGGTCGGGAACGGGCCGAGTTCTTCGTCGAAGCGCTCGAACAGGGCGTCGACCGTGTCCTCGATCGCCTCGGGGATGACCAACTCGTCACCGTCCCACGAATGCGGGAGCTCGGCGGCGGCGAGCGCCTCGGACAACTCGGCGCGCTGGTCGAAGTTCCACGCCTCGAGGTCGTAGTGGACCTTCACCTCGTCGGGATCGTTCGGGTCGAAGTCGATCGGTTGGCCCGATTCGGCGCGCTCGCTGCGCTGCTCGTCCCCGCCCTGCTTGTTCACGAATGCCACGTGGGCACGCTACCTCCCGTCCCGACTTCATTGCGATGAGCGAACGGGCCCCCTAGCGATCGAGGGGCCCGGACCGTTCGCTCATCGCAGGGGCGGGACGAGGGCGTCGAGGAAGCGTTCGGTGCGCTCGTACTCGTCGCGCTGGTTGACGGGGTCGCGGAAGCCGTGGCCCTCCCCCTCGTAGACCACGTAGTCGACCTCGCCGCCAGCCTCCCGGATCCGCTCGACCAACTCGTCGCTCTGGGCGATCGGCACGACCGGGTCGTCGGTTCCGTGGAACACGAGGAGCGGCCTGGTGATGCGTTCGGCGCGGTGGATCGGCGAGAGCTCGACGTATCGATCCGGCCACCGGTCGACCGGGCCGACCAGGGAGTCGGTGTAGTGCGCCTCGAACCGATGGGTGACCTTGGTCAGCGCCAGGAGATCGCTGACCGGGTACGACGTGACCCCGCCGGCCACCGACTCACCGTGGTCGGCGAGGAGACCGAGGACCGACAGTCCGCCCGACGACCCTCCCATCACCACGGTGGTTGCCGGGCTGGCCCAGCCGCGGGCATGCGCGGCCGACACGAGGGCCGCCGTGTCGTCGACATCCAGCCGACCCCACGCACCGTTCAACGCCCGCTGGTAGGCGCGTCCGTGGCCGGTGGAGCCCCGCGGGTCGACCACGAGCACGTCCCAGCCGCGGCTCCACCAGAAGGCGAGCCGCGGACGGAAGTCGACCTGCCACTGATCGGTCGGGCCGCCGTGCACCCACGCGAGCAGGCGGCCCGCACCGCGCCCGTACCGCCGGGCGTGGAGGACATCGCCATCGTGACCGACCTCGACGAGCTCGGGCTCGGGGAGGTCGAGCTCGTCCCATCCGGCGGCGGGCCCGATCGCGAGGACGGTGCGCTCGTACGTCGCCACGTCGTAGCGCACGATCTGCGTGGGGGTCCGGGCGCCCGAGCGCAGCGCCACGATCGAGTCGTCGAACCACGAGACCTGGCCGTGGACGCCGCGACCGGCGTCGGTCGAGCCGCCACTGTCGAGGTCGACGATCGTGAGCCGCCCGAATCCGAGTTCGTTCCTGCAGACCGCGAACGGCGTGCTCGTCCGGCGCCACGGCGTACGTGCGCTGACCCATGCCCCACGTGGGGCCGGCTTGTTCGGTCCGCTCCGGTAGCACCGGTCGATCTCCCACGTACACGTTCAGCCAGCCCGTGCCGTCGTGCACGCAGGTGTGTTCACCGCTGACTGTGTGGCGCGGTTGCTGGACCGCACCGCCGTCCGGGCGCCACCGCTGCACGGACGTGGTCGAGTCGTCGGCGAGGTGCAGCCGGCACGCGTGGCCCCGTCCCACGGCATGTCGGGTTGGCTCCACGCCTGCCAGCACACCTCGAGGGCGGACCGCGCGCACCGCCGGGTCGAAGCAGAACGCGTCCCGACCGTCGTCGAGACGGCGGACGGCTGGATCGTCCGCGCCGATCGGCACCAGCCAGACCTCCGCCTCGTCGATCACGACGACGACGTACGACCCGTTCGGTGCGACGGCCGGTGCGGCACAGGATCGCTCGAACGTCGTGAGCCACGTGGCGGCCCGACTCGCGGCTCGCAGCCAGAGTTCGCCGTCGACGCCCACGTACACCACGCCCGATCCGTCGGCCAGCCAGTCGAAGCAGCCACCGCCCATCCCGCGCCCCGGGCGCGGATCGGGCGACGTGGTGAGCATCCGCTCCGGGCCGCCGCCGACGTCGACGATCGTCACCGCGGCCCGTGTGCCCCAGCGCTGCACGAAGGCGACCGTTCGGCCGTCTGGGGAGAGCCGCGGCTCCGTGAGCTCACGGCCCGCCAGCACCAGGTCGATCGGAACTGGGTCGATCGGAACTGGGTCGACCGGAACTGGGTCGACCGGAGCGGGCGCAGAGGCCCCGATGGGACCGGAACGGGCTCGGTCGACACGACAC
>CAWHJP010000004.1:0-133777 GCA_963829675.1 Ilumatobacteraceae bacterium | reverse complement strand
ACGATGAGGTCGGCGACCTGGCTGCGGATGATGATGTCGATCGTCCGGGCGATCATCGGCACGCCCCTGACCACACGGATGTTCTTCCGTGGCACCCGCTTGCTTCCACCGTGGGCCGGCATGACGCAGAGCGTGCGGGACGCGTGGTCTTTCACGAGCGACGGTCTCCGTCGACAGCGCGGAGCACGTCCCAAGTGATCGGGTTGCCGCTTTTCCAGGTCGCGGTCGCGATCCGCCCCAGGACCTCGCCGAGATCGTCCGGCGCCAGACCGCCACTGGGTCGGACCGACCTGACGGCATCCTCCGTCAGCTCCTCGCCGGCGGCGATCGACCTGACCGCCCGGAGCGACCTCCTCAGTGCTCGACTTGCGTTCTTCCCGTGGGTTGGGCCGAGCTGCCGGCGCTGGCCGAGCGATGCGTACGCCTGGCGAACGGCCTCGACCATCTCCGCCAGCTCGTCGGGTTCGGCCCAGAACGCGGCGTCGGGGCCGCCGTCGGCTCGGCGAAGCGTGAGGTGCTTCTCGACGAGACACGCTCCGAGAGCGACCGCCGTGATGGTGGTCGTGGAACCAAGGGTGTGGTCGGACAGACCCACCGGAACCCCCCACCGCCGCTCCATCGCCGGGATTCCGCGGAGGTCCATCTCCTCCGGAAGGGCCGGTAGCCCAGTTCGGCGGCATCGAAGCAGCGCCACCGCGTGCTGCCGAGTCGACCGCCGCTGTGACCGCTGCGTCGATCTCGGCCAGCGTGGCCATTCCCGTCGAGATGATGAGCGGCTTGCCTTGACGCCCGGCATGCCGGATCAGGGGGAGGTCGACGATCTCGAACGACGCGATCTTGTAGGCCGGGATGTCGAACGTCGCTAGAAAGTCGACCGCGGTCCGGTCGAATGGGGTCGAGAACCACGTGATGCCCACCTCCTCCGAAGCCGCTACCAGATCGGCCGTCCACTCCCACGGGGTCATCGCCTCGGCGTAAAGGTCGGCCAGTTGGCGCCCGTCCCACAGCGTCCCGCCCGAGACCTGGAAGTCGGGGTGACTCGATCGAACGGTGATTGTGTCGGGTGTGTAGTGCTGCAACTTCACCGCATCGGCGCCAGCCTCTTTCGTGGCGTGGATCAACTCGATCGCCCGTGGCAGTGATCCGAGGTGGTTGGCGGAGATCTCTGCGATCACGTACGGGACCGCAGCACTTCCTATCGTTCGCTGGTCAATCTCCACGGGCGCCCGCCGTCCAATTCACGGCCTCGGCCCTCTGAGTCGCGGTCGGTTTCTGCACGTTTGCCCACCGCATTCGAAGAAGACCGTCCTCCGTGTGCTCCTCTGGAAGCCCGCACGCTCGAACATGGCGATCGAACTCAGGTTGGAGGTTCGAACATCGGCGAGAAGATCTCCCCGTGCACGTGCCACGAGCTCTTGCACGATGCGAGTGCCGACGCCGCCGCCGCGCCGGGCGGCGATGAGGGCGATCGACACGTACTCGCCGTTGTTCGCATCGTCGAGTCGCGCTTGACCGATCGGGACGTCATCCAGGCAGATCACGAACAGTCGTCGACCTCGGGCGGTCAAGGACCCCATGAGCCAGTCGAGATGCTCACGTTCGTCGACCGGCTCGGGCCGGGGTGCGGTCATGCCCGAACGACAGCCGGGTCGTTGCGCAGATTTCGCAGGAAGTCGGCATCACTCAGCGACGCACCGCGCAGGCTGAGCTGATCTGCCATCCAGATTGAGGCTACATCTCCGTGTGCGTGGAGGGCTTCCGGGAGACGTCGCAGCGTGACTCACGACCACGCCAAATCCAGCCGCAACAGGCGCCCGGCGACGCGCTTGGCGCCCAAGCCGTCGACTGACGTGTTCCGGGTCCCCGGCAGGGGCGAGGCGGCGACCCGGACCAGCTCATCGGAGAGTGCCGTGAGCGAATCGGACGCCGGATCATGGAGGCCCCGAATGACCCCGAGATGATGCGCGGCGAGAGCACTTTGGCGCTGGTTGTCGGCCACCACCACGGCGATCGCCGGCGTGCCGAGGCAGGACGACTCCCACAGGCCGGAACCGGCACCGAGGACGGCCAACCCACAGGTCGCCAGTTCGGCGACGTAGTCCTCCGGGTCAGTGAGGGTCACCTCATCGAACCCATCGAGTTCCAGTACGGCCTCGTCTCGGGCACCGTGCGCCGGTCCCAGGGCGACTCGGACGACAAATCCCCTGTGCGACAGGGCCTCAGTGATCGGCACGGTGAGCCGCAACGGATCGCCTCCATCGCCACGAAGACGGTGCCGGGCCTGCGCTCGACGGCCCGATGCGAGTGGTCGACGACCTCCGGTCTGATCAGCGCGTAGTGGAGGCCCAACAGGAGCTCGTGCCCCTAGTCATCGCGACGTACAGCGACGAATCGGCGTGCGGGTTCTGGTTCACGACGATGACCGGCTCGCTCGCCCGGGTGTGACCGTTGTCGTCGATGACGACGTGGTGGATCCCCTCGTCCGCAAGCCGGTTGAAGAACTCCGCCGTGAAGTGGTCACCGTCGATGACGACGAGATCGGGTCGCCGCTCGATCACCGCCGCCGCGTCCTTGAGCCGCCGCCGGGAAACGCTTCTTGTCGATGAAATCGACACCTGCGGGACGCCACGACTTGGGTTCGTCGGGCACACCGGCGCCATGGGCTCCGGACGAGGCAGCCCGATTCCTCGAGAGCGCGTGCGAGCGTGAGCGAACGCATCACGTGACCTAACCCGATCTGTTCGAACCATCCGCCCGAATCACTACGAGTGGACGTCGGTCACCCCCCGACGATGGCACGCAACGCCTCCACGACCGTGGCCACGTCATCGTCACGGAGATCCGGGAACATCGGCAGACTCAACAGTCCCTGGTACACCTCGTCACAGATCGGCAGCCCGTCAGGCGACAGGTCGATGTCGGCGCTCACGGGGTGATGGTGGACCGGGACGAAGTGCACCTGGGTCACGATCCCCCCTCGCCAACATTCGGTCGTAGACCTCGCGTTGGTTGTGTACGAGACCGGGACAGGTGGTACCCGTGGCCGAAACCAGCGGGCGCCTCCGGCGGGAGCCCGATGGGAAGGCACGACAGCAGCTCTCGGTACTTGTTCGGCGATCTCGTTGCGCCGCGAGAAGAACGAGTCGAGCCGCCCCAGTTGAGAGATTCCGAGCGCCGCCTGAACATCCGTGAGGCGGTAGTTGAAGCCGACCTCGCTGATCTCGTAGTACCACCCACCCCGCTCTGGCCGTCGCACTATGCCGTGCGAACGAAATCGCCGCAGCCGTTGAGCCAACCAGTCGTCGTTGGTCGTGACGATGCCGCCCTCAGCCGTCGTGATCGGCTTCACCGGGTGGAGCGAGAAGCAGCACATGTCGCTGCGGGCACAGTTCCCCACCGGACCGTCAGGGGTTGAAGCACCGAGGGCGTGTGCTGCGTCTTCCACGACGGTCCCGCGCTGTGTCCACGACGCCAGGTCGACCGGCAAGCCTGCCTAGTGAACGGGAACGATCCCTGCGACCGGTTCGACGATCTGCGCCAATCCAGATTCCAGGTCGATCGCTCGATGTCGACGAGCGAGGGGGTCGCCCCGACGTACCGAATGCAGTTTGCGCTCGCCATGAACGTGAGCGGTGACGTCACGACGACGTCACCAGGTCCCCAGCCTGCAGCGAACGCCGCGCCGTGCAGCGCAGCGGCTCCGAGGAGAACGTGACAGCGTGCCTCGCCTCGATTCGCTCTGCGACTTCGGCCTCGAACCGCTCGACCGTGGTCCTTGGGTCAGCCAGTCGGCACGGAGCACATCAACGACGGCGGCGATGTCGTCGCCGTCGATGCTCTGCCTGCCGTACGGGATCATGACCCCTCAGTCGACGATCGGTGTGGCGTCACGTCACGTTTCCTGTTCGATGAGCGCGGAGCTCTGCGACGGACAAGAAGTGGTCGTTCGTTGCACTGCGGTAGGAGAAGCCGAACTCGCACGCCCTGCCAGGGCGGGAGCTACTCCTGAGCCTCAACTCCTCGATGTCCCACTGCGGGAACGTCGGTGTGATCACGAAGTAGTCGTCGAACTCGATCGTCATCGGCCCGTCGTCGATCGTGATCATCTCCTCATGCAGTTTCTCGCCGGGGCGGATTCCGACGATCTCGACGGACGCATCAGGAGCGACCGCCTGGGCGACGTCAACGATGCGATACGAGGGGATCTTGGGGACGAAGATCTCACCGCCCACATCCGCTCGAGGCAGTCGAGCACGAAGGTCACAGCCTCGCGCAACGTCGTGCTGAACCGAGTCATCCGCGGCGTCGGTGACCGGGAGCACTCCTGACTCGGCGCGGTGCTGGAAGAACGGAACACCGACCCGCGGCTCCCCAACACGTTGCCGTACCTCACCACGGAGAATCGGATGTCGTGAGATCCACGATGTTGTTCGCAGCGACGAACAGCTTGTCAGACGCCAGCTTCGTCGCGCCGTAGAGGTTGATCGGTGCAGCGGCCTTGTCACTCGCAGCGCAACGACTCGCGAGACACCGGTCACGATCCCGCGGCATCGATCACGTTCTGGGCGCCGAGGATGTTTGTCTTGACCGCTTCGAACGGGTTGTATTCGGCCGCCGGTACCTGCTTGAGCGCGGCAGCATGAATCACCACGTCGACACCTTCGAGCGCCTTCCTGAGGCGGGGCTCGTCCCGCACATCGCCGATGAAGTACCGCATCCTTTCAACATGGGATGCGAATGGCTCGGACTGCTGCATCTCGAATTGTTTGAGTTCATCGCGGCTGAAGACGACGATGCGCGCCGGCGGACACCGTTCGAGAACGGTTCCGATGAAATGCCTGCCAAACGATCCGCTGCCGCCCGTGACGAGGATCACTTTGTCGGCGACATCGAATTCCCGTGTCATGATCGCCTGGCGGGCCGTCGGTGGATGTCGCCGGCCGGCCGCCGTCGTGTGGTCACAGGTAGCCTCGTGTCGGGTCAGACTACCTGGTCGCGTCGGAGTGTCGTAGGTCGCCGACTTGTGGGCGTTGGCATGAATCGCAGTCAGACCGAACTCGACGCGCTCGTGATCAATGTAGTCCCGCAGGCCCTTTTCACGCCCTCGCCCGCAAAGACCGCCGTTGAGCAGGCAGTTTGCCGATGGACGGGGGGTGAGGTTTGCAGAGGTTCCCCCCAGCACTCAGATCCACAAAATCCCTGCTCAGAGGGGTTGTGACGTCCTCAGTAGTGCGCCGCACGGATTACCTCACGACCCGAAAACCCCTGGTAGATGGCCGTTTTCTGCGCGGTGGAGCTGGGGGGAATCGAACCCCCGTCCATCAGCCGGTGAACGAACTTGCTACGACCATTCCCGGTGTTGCCACTGACGCTGTGACACCGACGGGTCGGCTGCCCGCTCGAGGCGGACCACGCTCAGTCTTTCCTGAATGTCAGCGGTCTTTCTCGCCGTCAGCAGTCTTTCCTGCCGTCATCCCTCACTTCTGTTGCCGGGCTGTGATGGATTGGCCCCGTGCGACATTTCTGCTCACGATGACTCTTCGCTCACTTGATGTGAATCAGGCGGCGAGAGCGAACTGCTCATCGGCAATTCTTGTTTTTGCCCCGATTAACGAGTCTGAGCAACTCGGGTCGCAAACTCGAACAGCGTTACTGACGTCGAAACCAGTCAGCCCCGTGATCGATATTCCTATGTGATGTTCGGCCTCGAATCCTACCGCTCACGAACCGCGTCGAGCGTCGACGAGTTCGGGTGCGGACTCGACGATCGGCTGGGGATCGCCATCTGAGCCATCGAACTCGTCGGTTTCGCTGATGCCGAATCGATCGTGGAATCGCCGCAGTGGCCCCGGCGCCCACCAGTTCGCCTCACCGGCGAGCTTCATGAAGGCCGGCACGAGCGTGCCGCGTATGACGAAGGCATCCATCAGGACGGCGATGCCGAGTCCGAGGCCGAACATCGCGATGAAGCTGACGCCGGAGGTGGCGAAGGCGAAGAACGTGACCGACAGGACGGCAGCGGCGGCGGTGACGATGCGGCCGGTGCGCTCGAGCCCCATGGCCACCGCCTCGTCATTGTCGCCCGTTCGGTCGTGCTCCTCCTTGATCCGTGAGAGCACGAACACCTCGTAGTCCATCGACAGACCGAACGCGATGCAGAACATCAGGATCGGCATCGCCGTGTCGATGGCCCCGGTCGCGGTGACGCCGAAGAGTCCGGCGAGGTTGCCCTCCTGGAAGATCCACACCATGGCCCCGAAGGTCGCCGTGAGGCTCAGCACGTTCAGCAACAGCGCCTTGATCGGAATGAGCACGCTGCCGGATAGGAGGAACAGGAGTACGGCGGTGGCGATGACGATGAAACCGATCGCCCATGGCAGGCGGTCGCCGATCGCCGACCGCGTATCCATGAATTCGGCGGTCTGGCCGCCGACGGCAGTCTCGAGCTCGGTCGGCAGGTCGCGCACCTGGGCGACCAGGGATTCCCCCTCGGAGGACACCATCTCGATCGACGGCACGACCGTCAACCGGGCGACGCTGGCGGCGGCGTAGTCGTTCGGATCGTCGCTCGGCACAGCCAGCGCCCCGCTGACGTATGTGCCGGCCGGGGCGTCCACCCTGGCGACACCGTCGAGCGACGACACGGCGATGGCATAGGCATCCACCGCAACATCCACCGCGTCATTCGCTGCATCACCGCCGGCGGCATCGGCGTCGCTGATCACGACTGGGAACGACTCGGCGTCGTTGCCCGCGAAGTCCTCGCGGAGCTGGTCGTTGGCGACCCGGGACGGCGCCGACTCCGGGAGCACACGATCGTCCGGGCTGGCGAACCGGGCGTTCAAGAACGGCAGGCCGAGGAGGATCAGGACGGCGACGACCGCGGTGCTCACGATGATGGGACGTCGCATCACCCGGCGGGTCGTGCGGTACCAGAATCCTTCCGACGGTGGTCGGGGGCGCGTACCGGGAACACTCGCAGGCGGTCGATCCGTGTGCCGACGACCGCCAGCAGGGCCGGCAGGGTCACGATCGATGCGACCATCGCCAGCAGCACGACAGCGATCCCGGCATAGGCGAACGATCGCAGGAAGTAGAGCGGGAAGACGAAGAGTGCGCCGAGCGACACGGCGACCGTCAACGCGCTCGATCAGCACGGTGCGCCCCGCGGTTTCGACCGAGCGGATCACGGCGTCGTCCACGGAGCGTCCGGCACGCAGCTCCTCCCTGTACCGGGACACGATGAACAGGCTGTAGTCGATGGCCAACCCGAGGCCGAGCGCCGTGGTGAGGTTGACGGCGTAGATCGATACGTCGGTGACCGACCCGACCACGTACAGGGTGAGGAACGTGCCCAGCACGGCCACGACCCCGACGAGCAGCGGTAGCGAGGCGGCGACGAGTCCGCCGAACACGAACAGCAACAGCACCAGCGTGACCGGGATGGCGATCGTCTCGGCCCGCACGAGGTCGCCCTCGATCGTCGTACCGATGTCGACCCCGACGGCGTCGGCACCGCCGACGGCCACCTCGATCCCGGGTGGTGCCCGTTCGGCGATCTCGCGGAGCGCCTCGATCGACGCCGCTTCGTCCTCGCCGTCGGCCTCGACGACGACGGGCATCAGCGCTCTCGTCGAGTCGTCGCTGCGCAACGCCGGTGGTCCGTCGAGCTCCCAATACGAGGTCGCCCCCGTGACGTGTTCGACGCCGCGAACCTCATCGAGCAGTTGCGCCGATGCGACGGCCACGGCCTCGTCGTCGACGGTGCCGTCGGTCGCGGTGACGACGAGCAGCACGTTCGGCTCGGCATCGTCGAAGTGGGTCTCCAGGAGGCGGGCTGCTTCGGCGCTCTCGGAGCTCGGGTCGACGAAACCTTCGTCCTGGAGGACACCGAACGCGCCGGTCCCGAGCACGCCGGCGACGATCATGAAGAGCACGGTCAATGACAACACCAAGCGGCGTCGCCGTACGGTGAACTGTCCGAGGCGTGTGAGCATGGCGGGACCCTCCTGGGGTTCGGGGTGACGGGGACCGGCTGACGGGGTGGTGTCTTCATCGTCTGCGTCGGTGCCCGCGGGCGCATCGGCCCCCGGGCCCGATCTGTTCCGTCACCGCCGGACGCGTCGTGCACACGGACCGGGACCGTGGTCCGGGTCGAACGGACCCGTGGTCCCGTGACCCACGGCGACCGGCGCGCGTATCGTGGTCCCGTGAGCCGCCCGACGTCGCAGAGGGCCCAGGTGCGCCCGGAGCCGATGACGACACTCTGCCTCGCGCTCGCAGCCGTCGTCGCCGGCGGCATGTCGTTGTTCGGCGAGTCCGATTCGTTCTCGATGCTGACCGTCGTCTGTGCGCTGGCGGGACTTCTCCCGTGGGCGCTCGTCGTCGGCGGCGTCGAACTGCGGTCGTGGCAGTTCTTCCTGCTCTCCGTCCCGTTCGGTGCGGTGATCGTCGTGATCGACGACAACCCCGGGGGCACGTTCCCGCTGATGCTCGCAATCGTGTGGCTGGCCCGGACGTCCGGGTCGTGGAAGTGGCCGGCCGCCGGCATTCTCGTGTCGCTCGCCTCGCTGGCCGAGTGCACGATCGAGAACGGGTATGACGACTCCGGGATCATCTATTTCGCCGGCGGACTCGGGATCGCCACGATGTCGGGGCTGCTCATCCGCCGGGCGGAGACCCTCGCCGCCCAAGTCGCCGCGATGCGCGACGCCGACGTCGAACGCCTTGCCGCGACCGAACGGGCACGCATCGCACGCGACGTCCACGACATCGTCGCCCACTCGCTGACCGTCGTGATGCTCAACGTCACCGGCGCGCGGCGGGCCATCGCCGTCGATCCCGAGGGCGCCGACGCGGCGCTGGCCCGGGCCGAGTTGGTCGGCCGCGACAGCCTCGACTCGATCCGCGAAGTGATGGGTCTGCTGCGCGAGTCCGATCAGGGTCACGATCTCCCACACCCGACGTTGTCGCGCATTCCGCAGCTCGTCGCCGGTTTCCGCGATGCGGGCCTCGGCGTGGAACTCGAAGCCGCAGCCGAGGCCGAGGTGACGGCGTCGACCGTCGACTCGTGGGTCCCGGCGGTCGGTGTGGACCCGACCGTCGAGCTCGTCGCCTACCGAATCGTTCAGGAGTCGTTGTCGAACGTCCTGCAACACGCGCCCGGCGCCGCCGCCACCGTCTCGATCGCGCTCGTCGACGGCGCCCTCGACGTGGCGGTCCGCAACACCGCGTCGCCGGTTCCGGGTGAGTTCAGCGCTCGCGCCGGACTCGGCACCCGGGGCATGGCCGAGCGGGCGCGCGCCGTCGGCGGAGCGTTCGAGTCGAGCGGCCACGGCCGACGGCGGCTGGCTCGTCACCGCCCGTCTGCCGACCCGTCCGGCCGACATCCACCGATCCGTGACGCATGCCTGACCTGACGCGCCCCTTGCGCGTCGTGCTCGTCGACGATCAACCGCTCGTGCGAGCCGGTATCGCGTTCATCGTGTCGACCGAACCCGGCATCGAGGTCGCCGTCCGAGGCCGGCAACGGCGAACTCGGCGTCGCTGCCGTCGCCGCACACCAGCCCGACGTGGTGCTCATGGACGTGCGGATGCCGGTGCTCGACGGGCTGGGTGCCACCCGGCAGATCCGCGACGTCGACGGACCGCCGGTACTCGTGCTGACCACGTTCGACGACGACGACGTGCTGTGGGGTGCGATCGAGGCGGGAGCGGCCGGGTTCGTCCTCAAGGACGCGACGGCCGACGACATCATCAAGGCGATCCGCATCGTCGCCGACGGCGGATCGTGGATCGACCCCCGGGTTGCGCCGCGCGTGCTGTCTGCGCTCCGTACGGCACGGCCGAGAACGAACGGGTCGAACGGCCGGGACGGGAACCGCACCCTCGTCGCGTTGTCGGAGCGGGAGGTGGAGGTCCTCCGGCTGATGGCGAGGGGAGCGTCCAACGTCGAGATCGCAGCCGATCTCTACGTCAGCGAACGAACGGTGAAGGGCCACATCGGCAGCATCTTCACCAAGCTCGGCGCACGCGACCGGGCGGCAGCGATCGTGCTCGCCTACGACGCCGGACTCGTGGTCCCCGGCTCGGCGTAGATCGCGAGGCGGCGGAACCCGTCCGCTCGGCGTCAAACGGAACAGACGTCTCGCGGGTCCGCGACCTCCACCTCCTCGTCGGCAGTGAAGCGGTGCCGGAAGGTGAACGCAGACGGCGTCGCGCCGTGCTTGCGAAGATGGTCGAGACGTTCGATCGCCTCCGTCACCGTCGGACGGTGGCCCGCCGGGACCCACCAGAGCACGCTGTAGGTCTCGTCCATCCGCTCGAACCATTCGCGCCGCCGGCGGAGGAACGGGGCGTGCGCCGAGCGGTACACGAAGTCGGCGAGCGCGTCGACCAGGGGTGAGTCGGTCGGCGCCACGAGCCGTCCGATGTTCAACTGGGCGAGATCGTGGTGGCGCACCCGCCCGAGGATAGGTCGACGGGTCCGAGCGGTCGAGCGTCTGTCAGGCGTTGGTGCCGTACTTGTTGGCGCGGTTGAACGCGGTCTGCATCTCGCGGTCGGCGTCGCGTTCGGCCATGTGCTGGCGCTTGTCACCCTTCGTGCGGCCCTTGGCCAGCCCGAGCTCGATCTTCGCCCGTCCCTCCTTCCAATAGAGCCGCAGCGGCACGATCGTCAGGCCGCCCTGCGCGGTGCGCGGCGTCGAGCTTGTCGATCTCAGCCCGGTTCATCAGGAGCTTGCGGACGCGATCGGGGTCGTGCGCTCCGAAGCCGATGGCGTTCGTGTACGGCGGGATGTGGATCCCGTCGAGCCACAGCTCGCCGCGCTGCACCCGGGCGTACCCCTCGGCGATCTGGGCGTTGCCCTCGCGCAGGCTCTTCACCTCGCTGCCGGTGAGCACCATGCCGGCCTCATAGGTGTCGAGGATCTCGTAGTCGCGATAGGCGCGCTTGTAGCTGGCGATCGGCTTGGTGCCGTCGCCGCCCTTGTCCTTCTTGGTTTTCTTGCCCTTCGCCATGGCGCGCCTTCCGAATGAGGGGAGGAACCCTACCGACGCTGCTGGGCGAGGTCGTCGGGAGTTCGGTTCGAAGTCGGACCGGGCCCGCGCCGTAACGTCACGGCGTGCAGATCCGCAACGGTGACATCGACCTCCACGTGGCCACGGACGGCGATCCGTCACTGCCACCGATCCTCCTGCTCCACGGCATCACGTCGTTCGGTGGAACGTGGGACTGGATCGTGCCGACGCTCGTCGAACGGTTCCGCGTCCTCCGGCTCGACTTCCGTGGACACGGGCAGTCCGACCGCGCCCCGGGTGAGTACGGCTCCGCGGGCTACGTCAGCGACGCGGTCGCCGCTTTGCAGCAGGCCGCCGGTCAACCGTGTGTCGTGATGGGGCACTCGCTCGGAGGAGCAACGACCGCGGCGCTGGCGCAACGCCACACGGATCTCCTCATCGGGGCGATCATGGAGGATCCGCCGCTCGGCGTTCCGGACGGCAGCGCAGGCGCCGCATCCCTCGAGGGAAACACGCTGCTCGACGGCTTCCGCCAGATGCGGGAGTCGATCCCGACGCTGCAGGAGTCGAAGATCCCGCTCGAGATGCTGATCGGCATGCTCGCGGCGGCGCCCGACACGACCGGCTCGGGAACGTTCGGCTCGAAATTGCACGCTGATGGCATCGCCAGCATGGCCGGTTCGCTGCTCGGCGTCGACGCCACCGTGCTCGATGGCGTGCTGAGCGGCACGATCGAACCGTTCCTCGACCCGACCATTCCCTTCGGTGTTCCGTCGCTGGTCGTCTGTGCGGACCCGGCGAATTCCGATGCGGTGGCCGATCCGAAACTCGCTCGCCACTTTGCCGACCTGTCGCCCGACGCCGAGGTGCTCGTGATCGAGGGGGCGAGCCACCTGATCCACGACGGACTCGCCTCGCGCGACACGTTCCGCGATGCGGTGTTGTCGTTCCTCGATCGGGTCGCTCCCGCTTCGTGAGAAACCGGGTCGCCCTCGCGGCATTCGCCGCGTTCAGTTTGTTGGCCGCCGGCTGCTCGTCCGACGGGAACAGTTCGAGCCCGACGCTCTCGACCGATCCGCCCACGACCGCCGCCGTCGAGTCGACGGATGCGCCCACCACGGACGCGCCCACGACCGACGCGCCCACGACCGACGCGCCGACGACCGAGGTTGCGTCGACGGCCGCCACCACGACGGAACCGAGTGGGAATCCTGACGGCGTCGATCCGCTCCCGCCGCTCGCCGACGACGTGACGCTTGCCGATCGTGTTCGTGCACGGCTTCGCCGGGTCGGCGCAGCAGTACGAGTCACAGAAGATGCGCTTCGTGGCGAACGGCTACCCGGCGGACCGCATCGTGGTATTCGAGCACGACGGCGCCGGCATGGACATCGCCGGCTACGCGGCCGGGCTCACCGCGGTGGTCGACGCCACGGTGGCGGAGTTCGGCGTCGATCAGGTGTACCTGGTCGGTCACTCGCGCGGCACGCTCGTGTCGCAGACGTTCCTGAGCGATCCCGCCCAGGCCCCCAAGGTGGCGAAGTACATCGCCATCGACGGCGCGCCGTGCCCCGCCGACAACGCCGTGCCGTGTCTCGCACCGAACCAGGCGGGTCTGCCGGGGCAGGCACACGTCGAGACGGCGACGTCGAAGGAATCGTTTGCGATGCAGTACGAATTCCTCGTCGGCGAGGCACCCGAGGTGGTCGACATCGTTCCGCAGCGCGACCCCATCGTGATCTCCGGCCGGGCCGTGAACTTCCCGGCCAACACCGGACGCGAGGGCGTGACGCTCGACGTCTGGCCGGTCGACGCCGATACCGGTCAGCGCACCAGCGACGCTCCGGTCGGCACGTTCCTGCTGCCGGCCGATGGCTCGTTCGGGCCGCTCGAACTCGACGCCGACCAGCACTACGAGTACGTCCTCACCGCGCCCGATGCGTCGAGGCAGCACCACCTGTACCTCCAGCCGTACACCCGCAGCAGCGACTTCGTCCGGCTGCTCTCCAACCCAGTGGACAGCCCGACGCGGGTGAACACCAACGTCGGTGACGCCCATTCGGCGATCATCGCGACGCGCATGCGGGAGTGGTACGCCGTCGACGATCCCGATCTCGACGGCGATCAGAGCGACATTCTCTCGTTCAGCACCGACGGCGGTGAGGTCGTCGACGCCGTGCCCGACTTCGTCGGCAACTCGACGATCGGCATCCATGTGCACGACGACGCGGCGTCCCCGGCCGTGAGTTCGCTCGCTGCGCTTCCGTACTTCGCCGAGCAGCCCTTCCAGAGCGGCGTCGACGTGTACATGCCGGCCACCGCCGACGGGACGGGCACGATCGCCGTGACCAACATCCCCCGCGGGGACGCCGGACGGCCGCAGACCCTGAACGTCCCCAACTGGCCCTCGAGCTCTGCACGCGATCAGCGTGGTGTTCACCGACTACCCCGTCGACTGAGGCCCGCCACGGACCCGCCAATCGGGTGGGGTATCTCGTGTCGTCGGGTAATTCGTGCAGGGCGTGGGTGCTCCAAATACCCGACGCCACGAAATACCCGACTCGAATCGGCGGGCTAGGACGGCTCGCTACGATCCCGGCCGTGCTCGAGATCTCCCGCGCCGCGCTCGCCGAGATGATCGGGCTGGCGCTCGACGAGTACCCGCTGGAGGCGTGCGGGCTGATCACCGGGCCGCCACGTGCAGGTGGGGGAGCGGGTGACCGTGCCCACGAGTTCCACCGCTGCACAAATGTCGCCGATTCCGCCCGGGTGTACACGATCGACCCCAAGGATCATCTGCGCATCGAACGCGAGGCCGACGATCGTGACTGGGAGATCAACGGCGTCGTGCACAGCCACACCCACTCGGAGCCGTACCCCAGCCCGACCGACGTGGCCGCCGCGCCCGACCCGGACTGGCACTACGTGATCATCAGCCTCAAGCGCGAGGCGCCCGAAGTCCGCAGCTACCGCATCGTCGACGGCGAGATCACGAGCGAACCGATCGCCGTCCGCTGACACGCGACGCCGCTTGGCTCGCGGGTCCAGCCGGTACGATTCCCGACCAAGACCATCGGATTTGTCGGAGCACCGGCGCAGCGATGGAGTTCGGAAAATCGAGATGAAAGCAGAGACTGCTCTGGGAGCGACCACACCGATGCCCGGCCTCGTGAACGAGAGCGTGCTCGACATGATCGGCAACACGCCGATGGTCGACGTGTCGGTGCTGTCGCCCAACCCGAGCGTGCGGATTCTCGGCAAGATGGAGATGCAGAACCCGTTCGGTTCGGTCAAGGATCGCATCGCGAAGGCGATGATCGAGGCCGCCGAGAAGCAGGGTCTGCTGTCGCCGGGCCAGACGATCCTCGAACCGTCGTCGGGCAACACCGGCATCGCTCTCGCGGCGATCGCGAGCATCAAGGGATACCCGATCAAGATCATGATGCCCGAGAGCGTGTCGATCGAACGGCGCCAGATGCTCGAGGTATTCGGCGCCGAGATCATCCTCACCCCCGGCCCGGAGGGCTCGAACGGTGCGGTCACCCGCGCGACCGCCCTCGCCGCCGAGCATCCCGAGTGGTACTTCCCGTACCAGTACGCGAACGACAACAACCCGCGGGCCCACTACGAGGGCACCGGCCCGGAGATCTGGCGCGATGTCCCCGAGATCACCCACTTCGTCGCGGGGCTCGGCACGAGCGGCACCCTCATGGGCACCGGCCGGTACCTGAAGGAACAGAACCCCGCGATCCAGATCGTCGCCGTCGAGCCACCGCTCGGCGAGCGGGTCGAGGGACTGCGGAACATCGGCGAGGGCTACATCCCGCCGGTCTTCGAGAAGTGGAACGGCTACGACCTGCTCGACCGCAAGCGGGTCGTGCGTCCCCGCGAATCCATCGAATGGACCCGGCGGCTGGTCCGCGAATGCGGCGTGTTCGCCGGCATCTCGGCGGGAGCCGCGCTGGCCGGGGCGGCCAAGGTGGCCACGCAGATCGAGGCGGGCACGATCGTGTTCGTCGTGTGCGACGGTGGTTGGAAGTACCTGTCGACCGGCGCCTACACCGACGATCTCGACGTGGCCGAAGCCAACGCCGAGGCAATCATCTACTTCTGAACGGCCGCAACCGCCACGGCGCGCGACGAGCCGCGGATGGCGCCTCCAGCGAATCGAGAAGCCTCGTCGGTGTTACAGGCGACCTGCGATGCTGGACCTCATGAGCGACTCGGAGAACAACCCGCCGACTGAGCCCACCCCCGGATCGACACCTCCTCCGCCGCCGTCACCACCACCCACGCCACCGGCAGGCGAGCCGACCGTGCCGCTCGAGTCCACACCGCCCGCTCCACCCGCGGGCGAGCCGACCGTACCGCTCGAACCCACGCCGCCCGGTCCGCCGACGCCGGAACCCGAACCGATCTTCATCGCCGAACAGACGCCGACACCCGAGCCCGAGCCGGTGATCCCGCCGACCGCGCAGATGCCGGTCACGCCGCCCCCCGGCGTTCCCCCCGGCGCGGCGATCGTGCCGCCGATGGCGGTGATCAACCCGGGTGTGCCCGGCGGTCCAGTTGGTCCGCTCGGCCCGGGCGGCCCGATGGAGCCCGACGAACCCGAACCACCGTGGTACCGGAAGCCCGGTCCGATCCTCGTGCTCGTCCTGGTGACAGCGCTGCTGGTCGCCCTGCTCGGCGTGGTTGCTGAACCGCGGCGACGACGGTGACGACGACGCCGTCCTCGTCGAGCACGACCGTCGAGACCACGACGACCCTCCTCCCCGAGGAGACGACGATCGCGCCCGAGACCACGGTCGCGCCCGCGACCACGGCGGCCCCCGAAACGACGGCGGCCCCGCAGACCACGGCCGCACCAGCGACAACCGATGCTCCCGAGACCACGGCGGCCCCGGCCGGCCCCGGCGACAACCGGCACGCACCCGGCAGCGACCACCACCATCGCGCGCCGACAACCACCTGCGCCGCCCACCGTGCCACCACCACGATTCCCGAGATCGTGCCCCAGCCCGGCGACACGCTCTGGGACATCATCGAACGCGAGCCGGCGTTCGACGGATGGCAGGACCTCGTGGAGCGGGCGGATCTGGTGTCGCTGTTCGACGGCACGGACGACCGGCGGGAGCAGTACGCCGTGTTCGCGGGGACGAACGAAGCGGTCGCGGCATTCAACGCGACCACGGGCGGCGTCGATCAGTCCGTGCTCCAGAGTGTCGTGAACTCGGCCGTCCATTTCGGTGCGATCGTCGAACTCGACGATCTCGTCACGATGGACGAGATCGAGCGTCATCGAGGGCAACCCACAACAGGTCGACGGGAGCGCAACTCCGCCGACAGTCGGCGGCGCGGCGATTCTCCAGCAGGTGCCGGCAGTCGACAACGGCGTGCTGTACCTCGTCGATCAGGTGCTGCTGCCCGTCCTCGACTGACCGGGGCGCGCCCGTGCGACCGAACCGACCCCGTAGGCTCTCCAGCCGTGGAACGGCCGATCGGGATGTTCGATTCGGGCTTCGGTGGTCTCACCGTGGCTCGAGCGCTCATCGATCTGATGCCGGCCGAGGACCTCGTGTACATCGGCGACACGGGCCGGTACCCGTACGGGTCCAAGCCGCTCGACGAGGTCCGCGGTTACGCGGGCGAGCTCGCATGGAGCCTGGTCAAGGAGTACAACGTCAAAGCGGTCGTGGTCGCCTGCAACACGGCGACGGCAGCGGGTCTCGACGACCTCCGCGTCGGTGTTGCCGGTGCCGGTGCTCGACGTCGTCGAGCCGGGCGTGCGAGCGCTCGTGCAGACCACCCAGACCGGGCCGCGTGGGTGTGATCGGCACCGTCGGCACCGTGTCGTCGGGTGCCTATGTGCGGGCGATCGCCGACACCGGAGTGCCGGTGTCGCTCACGAGCGCGGCGTGTCCCGGCTTCGTCGAGTTCGTCGAACGCGGCCAGACGACCGGTGACGAGGTGACCGTGCTCGCCGAGCGTCTGCTGGCACCGATCCGTGATGCCGACGTCGACGCCCTGTTGCTCGGCTGCACCCACTATCCGTTCCTCGCTCGCACGATCAGCGACGTGATGGGGCACGCGGTCACGCTCGTCAGCTCGGCCGACGAGACCGCGTTCGCGGTGCGCGACCGGCTCGTCGAACTCGGCCTCGAGCAGACCACCGCACGGGTCGGCCGCCATCGATTCGTCTCGAGCGGCGACGTCGACACGTTCCGGGAACTCGGCAGCCGCCTGCTCGGCCCCGAACTCGACCACACCGAACGCTGGGAACCCCCCGCCCCGTAACCGGGTCGTGTCGGGCGATCGCCGGGCACGAGTACGACCCGCCCGACCACCGCAACCAACAGGAGACCATCATGTCCCGCCCCGATGGCCGCGCCGCCGACCAACTTCGACCGCTCTCGTTCCAACGCGACTTCACCGAGATGGCCGATGGCTCGGTGCTCGTGACGTTCGGCAGCACCCGCGTGTTGTGCACGGCGAGCATCGACGAGGACGTGCCCCGTTGGATGCGGGGGAGCGGCAAGGGGTGGGTCACCGCGGAATACTCGATGCTGCCCGGCGCGTCCCCGGAACGCATCGACCGCGAGGCCGCCAAGGGCAAGCAGAGCGGCCGGACCGTCGAGATCCAGCGCTTGATCGGCCGCTCGCTCCGTGCGGCGTGCGACATGAAGGCGCTCGGCGAGCGTCAGGTGATCGTCGACTGCGACGTCCTGCAGGCTGACGGAGGCACCCGCACGGCGAGCATCTGCGGCGGCTTCGTCGCGTTGCACGACGCGCTCGAACGGGTCGTGCAACGCGGCGGGCTGACGTCCAACCCGCTGCATTCGTTCTGTACGGCGATCAGCGTCGGCATCGTCGACGGCACGCCGGTGCTCGACCTGCCCTACGTCGAGGACAGCCGGGCCGAGGTCGACATGAACGTGGTGATGCTCCGCCCGATCGCCGGGGGAGAGGCGAGCTTCGTCGAGGTGCAGGGCACCGCCGAGGGCGCCGCGTTCAGCCGGTCGGAACTCGATGCCCTGTTGGCCCTCGCCGAAGGCGGCCTGCTCGAGATCGCCGACGTGCAGGCGGCGGTGATCGCCGAGCCGCCGTCGCCACGAGCGGCTCGATGATCACGCTGGTGTGCGCGTCGGCCAACCCCGACAAGGTCGCCGAGATCCAGCAACTGCTCGCCGGCGTCGTCGACCTGCTGCCCCGGCCGGCCGACGTCCCCGATGTCGTCGAGGATGCCGACACGCTCGCCGGCAACGCCCGGCTGAAGGCGCTGGCGATCATGGAGGCGACCGGTCTGCCCGCCGTCGCCGACGACACCGGCCTCGAGGTCGACGCCCTCGGCGGCGCGCCGGGCGTGTACACCGCGCGATTCGCCGGGGAAGGCTGCAGCTACGCCGACAATCGGGCGAAGATGCTCGCCGAACTCGCCGGCGTGGAGGATCGGGCCGCGGCGTTCAAGACCGTGGCGATGATCGTGTGGCCCGACGGAACGGAGCTCGCCGTGGAGGGTGTGTGCCCGGGCACGATCGCCGAGCGAGGACCGCGGCACGATCGGGTTCGGCTACGACGCGATCTTCGTGCCCGACGAGGGCGACGGGCGCACGTTCGCCGAGATGGGCCCGGAGGCGAAGAACGAACTGTCGCACCGCGGTCGAGCGTTCCGGGCGCTGCTCAGCGAACTGGCGCGACGGTGACGACCAACCCGCGGTGATCGCTGCCGGCGATGTCGAAGTCCTCGACGTCGGTCGGGACCAAGGAATCGGTCGTGACCGCGTGGTCGAGGCGGACGAACGGCGGGTACCAGGTGTCGTTCGGCCAGCTCGCCGAGAAGCCCGTGCCCCAGAGCGATGTGGGCGTCGGTGAACCCCTCGCGGAGCAGCGCGCGGAAGCTCGGATGCCAGAACGACGCGTTGAAATCGCCGATCACCACTGTCGGGTCGTCGCCGCGTGCGGCCCAGCTCGACCGAACTGATCGAGGTCGCGCTTCCAGGCTTCGAAGTCGCGGATCGGCGTGTGTGCGTGCACGGCCAGCACCCGAACCGGTCCGGCGGCCGACGTCCACCGTCACGTCGAGCGTGCGGTCGGTCGTGTCGCCGCGGTCGCCGACGATCGCCGGCGATCTTCGACCAGATCGCGATGCCGCTGGCGCCCGGCCCGCTCCGCTCGATCCGGTAGTCGAAGTCGTCCGCCGAGTCGCACTGTCCCGCAGGACCCGCTGGTGGCCGGCCGTGTATTCGACGAACACGATCACGTCGAGGTCGCGGACCGCGGAGGTCGTCAGCGACCGCGGCGATGTTGGCCTCGTCGTTCGTGTAGAGCAGGTTGAGCGAGGCGATCCGCAGACCCGGGGCGCCGGCGGCGACGGCCGGCGAGCCGGGCGGGAAGGCGATGGGCCAGCGCCAGCACGAGGCCACCGATGCCGACCGCCGACGCCGTGAGCGCCATCGTGCACGCGCCGGCCGGCGAGCGCGACGAGCCCGACCGGTGCCATCGCCAGCGCCAGGTACGGCGTCAGCGACTGGACCACCGCCAGGGTGCGGGAGCCGCGGCCGCGCGCAGCGCCTGGGTGAGCATGACGATGCCGGTGCCGCCGACCGCGCACCAGCCGATCAGCTCGACGAACCGCTTCCCGCCCGAACGCACCGCAGCAGGGTACGGTCGCCGCCCGTACAATCGGCGATCGCGCGATTGCTTGCCTGCGCCGACGTAGCCCAACTGGCAGAGGCACGGCGTTTAGGTCGCCGTCAGTGAGAGTTCGAGTCTCTCCGTCGGCACGACCCAGACGCGGATCGGCAGACGGGCTCGGCCAGACCGGGATCAGGCCAGCCGGTCAGGTCAGACCGGGATCCAGGCGAGGCAGATCTGGGTGACCTTGACGTCGGTCTTCTCGAGGCCGACCCGCATCGTCGTGATCGGTGTTCGCCTTCGTCGACCACTTCGCGGTGAGCGCGGCGACCTCGGATTCGAGTTCCGCCTCGAGCGCCGGCGATCTCGCTCGTCGAGGCGCGACACCTTGCCCTCGGCCGTCCCGCACGCGTTGGTCGGCCGCCGAGGTGGTGCCGCGCCGGCCGGCGGCCGTGCCCGCATCGCCGAGCAGACCACCGAGCAGACCCCCGGCTGACTTGCGGCCACCGAGCAGACCGCCGAGCATCGACCCGGCGGTCGACAGCGCCTCCGAGTTGCGCTTGCCCTCGGCCTGCTCGCGCAGGACGTCGACCCGACCGTCGGCCGGCTGCACGCTGATCGAGCGCCCGGGCCACGCTTGGCCTCGTACTTGTCGCGCAGCGTCGGCGATCTCGCGGCCGCCCTGTTCGATCGCCACCTCACGGCACCGGTTGACGAACGTGTCGGCGGTCTCGCCCGGCCGCCCGTAGAGCTTCAGCGCCGGGTTGGCCGGGATCTCGAGCGTCAGCGTGCGCACGAGATGATCGCGGATGTCGCGCTCCGCCGCCGTCCAGTACGCCTTGGTGTCGACCGGCGCTGCCGGGAGCTCGTAGGAGACGTCGGCGGGACGGTCCACCTGGAGATCGCGGTCGTCGTAGTCGACCGCCACCAGCGCCGTCACGTCGAGCTGTTCGGCGAGCGGGAACAGGACGGCCTCGTACTCGTCGTCGTGGATGAGGTCGGCCTTGGTCTCGTCGTAGCGCAGCGCGACCCGAGCGACGATCGCCGCCGAGCGGGTGGTGCCGGTCGGGATTGCCTCCGACCGCGGTGAGCCACGGTGCCGCGACGTCGACGTACCGCACCGCGATCCCGTCGCCACGGCCGGCATCACCGGTGGACGCCGCGTGGTCGGCGTCGCCGTCGGTGGTGGCGGTCGCATCGTGTCGAGACGTGCGGTCGGCGGCGGTCATCGGGGCGGCTTGCTCGGCCGGCCCGTGTGCGGCGGTCCGGGTCGGGCGGTGACGTTGGCGATCTGGTCGCGAGTCATCGGGCCGCGGAGGTACGACATCGCCCAGCGGGTGGTGAACACCTCCGGCGCTGTCCTTGCCGGCCCGCCGGAGCACGAACTCACGCTTGCCGAGCCCGGAGATCGTCGCATCGATGGCGGCGATGTCGGCGCCGCCCGCGGCGCTCGCCATCCCGTCGAGGAGGCGGGCCTTGTCACGATCGGTCTGCAGCCGGCCGATCATCCACGTGCCCGCATTCGAGATCGCCTTGTAGTCGATGTCGACCGGGTTCTGCGTCGACAGCACCACGCCGAGGCCGAAGGCCCGCGCCTGCTTCATCAAGCGTCATGATCGGCTGCTTGGTCGGCGGGTTGGCCGTGGGAGGGAGATAGCCCGCGACCTCGTCCATGTAGAGCATGCGCCCGCAGGTCGGTCGTGCCGCTCTGCTGGCGCATCCAGGTGACGAGCTTCGACAGCACGAGCGTGGTGACGAACTGGCGCTCCTCGTCGGAGAGGTGGGCGATCGTGATGACCGCGCAGCGGGCGCCGCCGTCGGGTCGGAACAGCATCGAGGCGATGTCGAGCGGGTCGCCCTCGGCCCACGCGGCGAACGACGGCGACGCCAGCAGACCGTTGAGCTTCATCGCCAGCGCCATGCGGTCCTTCTCGGGGAAGAACTGGTCGAGCTCGAACACGCCGAGCTTGCGGATCGGCGGCGTCGCCGACCTGACCGACGAGCGTGGGCAGATCGAGCGACTGCCCCTGCTCCCAGGCGTGGTGGACAGGTTCGACAGCAGGATGTGCTCGCGGCTCGACAGCGGATCGGCGTCGATGCCGACGAGGCCGAGCAGTCCCGACACGTACCCGCCGATCTCGTCGGCGACCGTCTCGGCGTCGTCCATGTCGGCCGGCACCTGCAGCGAGCCGACGAGGTTCAGGGGCACGCCCGAGGTCGAACCCGGCGTGTAGATCGTGACGTCGGTGGCGGCGAGCAACGAGCCGATGTCCGCGCCGGCGAGCGCCCCACTCGACCGAGTCCGTCGGACCACGCGGTGGCCTGGCGCAGCGGCGAATTCGTCCGGGGACTGGCCGGCGTTCTTGGCCTGCGACTCGTCGATCCACGGCCGGAAGTCGGCCGGCGCGAGGTCGGGGAACATCAGGCGGAGGTTGGTGAGGTCGCCCTTCGGGTCGATGGCGATCACCGGCACGCCGGCGCGCAGCACCTCCTCGATCAGCACCACGCCGAGGCCCGTCTTGCCCGACCCGGTCATCCCGACGATCACGCCGTGGGTCGTGAAGCCGTCGGTGCCGAGCGTGAGATTGCCCGCCGTCGTCGGGTCGATCCGCTCGTGTGTCGCCGGGTCGATCGCTCCACCGAGCAGCAGGTCAGCCATGCGACGAGGGTACCGAGCAGGCCGCGGCGGGGCCGCGTTAGCGTCCGAGGCGTGGCGTTCAGTGGGTTCCCGGCCGACGGCATCGCGTTCTACGAGCAGCTCGAGGCCGACAACTCGCGGCGTTCTGGCAGGCCAACAAGCCGCGGTACGACGAATCGGTCAAGCAGCCGATGCTCGAACTGACCGAGGAACTCGCCGAATTCGGGCCGTTCCACCTGTTCCGCCCGCACAACGACCTGCGCTTCTCGAAGAACAAGCCGCCGTACAAGACGCAGCAGGGCGCGTACGGCGAGTCGGAGGGCGGCGCCGGGTACTACGTGCAGTTCTCGGCGCACGGGGCTGATGGCGGGCGCCGGCTACTACGCGATGGCGGCCGATCAGCTCGCCCGGTTCCGCTGCGGCGGTCGACGCCGACGCCACCGGCGCGGAGGTCGCCGGACTCGCGGCCGACGCGGCGCGAGCGCGGGCTACCGGATCGGAGCGATCGACGAGCTGAAGTCGGCGCCGCGCGGGTTCTCCGAAGGACCACCCGCGGATCGAGCTGCTGCGCCGCAAGGGCCTCATCGCCGTGAAGGAGTTCGGCGCCCCGGCCTGGATCCACGACGAAGGCCGCCGCCGAAGCGGGTCCGCGAGTCGTGGGCCGGCGTCGCCGACCTGTGCGGCTGGCTCGACGCCCACGTCGGCCCGAGCACCCTGCCCCCCGACGACCGCCCCTTCTGACCGCGCGACGTCCGTGAACTGTGAGCGCTGGATCGCCGCATCGCGGCTCACGACTTCCCCGGCGATCGCGGCAACGTCGAGCGGCGGACGGGCTCGCTTGACAGAATGTCAAACGTGACGCTCGACCGCCACCGACCTCCGACCGACGACAACCGCGAGTGCGCTGGAGAACCAGTTCGGGCTCGCCGACCGGATCGTCGACGAGGCGGCGCTCGCCAACAGCGTCGAACGGTTCCGGGCGCAGGGCATCACGCCTGCCGACGTTCGCCCAGCTCGCCGACCCGTCGACGTTCGACCACGACGCCGACCGTCGGCGACGCCGATCCGCAGGGCCGCGGACGCCGCGGAACCTGTGGCGCGTCCACTGGTACAACGACCTCGCCGGCAACCGGGTCGACGTGCCCGATCACGTCGTGCTCCCGTCGAGCCTGACCGGCGTCGAGAGCCCGATCATCGTGGTGTTCGGCGACCGCTTCCCGATGATCACCGCCCACAAGGTGCTCGCCGCCTACGCCTGCCTCGCGCCGCGAGTCGTCACGGGGCAGTTCGACCCGACGCGGCACCGGGCGATCTGGCCGTCGACGGGGAACTACGCCCGCGGCGGCATCGCCATCAGCCGGATCATGGCCAGCCGGGGCGTGGCCATCCTGCCGGAGGGCATGAGCCAGGAACGGTTCGACTGGCTCGACGAGTGGTGCGCCAACCCGGCCGACGACGTCATCAAGACCCACGGCACCGAGTCGAACGTCAAGGAGATCTACGACGCCTGCAACGAGTTGGCGCGGGATCCCGACAACTTCGTGCTCAACCAGTTCTCCGAGTTCGGCAACCACCTCGCCCATCTGACGATCACCGGCCGGGCGCTCGCCGCACGTGTTCGAGACGGTGCGCGACGCCGTGAAGGCCGGCGACGGGCGCGACCTGACGCTGGCCGCGTTCACGTCGGCGACGGGATCGGCCGGCACGATCGCCGCCGGCGACCGCCTCAAGGAGCAGTACGGCACGACGCATCGTCGCCGTCGAGGCGCTCGAGTGTCCGACGATGCTCGAGAACGGCTACGGCGAGCACAACATCCAGGGCATCGGCGACAAGCACATCCCGCTCATCCACAACGTGATGAACACCGACGTCGTCGTCGCCATCTCCGACAAGTCGACCGACGAACTCGACGCGCTGTTCAACACCGACGAGGGCCGGGCGTTCCTCGCCGATCGCAAGGGAGTGCCGGCCGACGTGATCGACGCGCTCGAGCACTTCGGGTTCTCCTCGATCGCCAACGTCCTCGCGGCGATCAAGACGGTCGAAGCTGCTCGACCTCGGTCCGGACGACGCCGTCATCACCGTCGCCACCGACGGTGCGGCGCTGTACCCGAGCGAGCGGGCCAAGCTGATCAGTCGGTCGCTACGGCGGGGAGTTCGAGGCGGCTGATGCGGCGGAGGCGTTCGGCGAACATCTCGCCACCGTCACCACCGAGCACATGATCCAATGCACCGAGGCCGATCGTCGACGGATCTTCAACCTCGGCTACTACACGTGGGTCGAACAGCAGGGCACGCCGTTCGAGCTCTTCGAGGCCCGCCGCCACCAGGACTTCTGGCGCGGTCTGCGCCGCTTCGTCGGCGTGTGGGACGACATGATCACCGACTTCAACGCCCGCGTCGGCCCGATGACCTGTCGCACGCGGGGTCAGGCACAACGCGACAGGTTGCGGGAGATCGAGTGCCGACGTCCGGGCTCGATGCGCTCGGTTGGGAGTGCGCGGTGTGCGGGGCGACGCCGCGACATCGCCGATCCGCTCCCGTTCCGCTGCCCGAACGCCACCCCCGCCGACCGCCATCACGTCCTGCGTCTGCGTTCTCGTGAACATCTTGCGCTCGCGGGTGCGCGAGAAGTTCACGAGAACGGTGAGGGCAACCCGTTCGTGCGGTACGACACGCGCTTCGCGTGGGCGGCGTTCGCGGCAGCGCACGGGATGTCCGCCGATGCGCGTCGTGCGCTCGTCGAGACCGTCGACGCGGCGATCCGGCAAGCGGACGGCGTCGGTTTCCGGGTGACACCGTTCGCCCGGTCGGCTGTCCTCTCCGACGAGCTCGGCTTCGGCCCGGCCGGCGGGGTGTGGGTGAAGGACGAGACGCACAACGTCGCCGGGAGCCACAAGGCGCGCCATCTGATGTCGGTGCTGCTGCACCTCCTCGCTGCGGAATCGGTCGGAGCGCTCGACCAGCGGCCGCGGCTCGCGATCGCCTCCTGTGGCAACGCCGCGCTCGCCGCGGCGACCCTGGCGGCGGCCGCCGACTGGCCGATCGACGTGTTCGTCCCCGACTGGATGAACGACGGAGTGGGCGTCCGCCTCCGCTCGTTGGGCGCGACGATCCACCGTTGTGAACGACAGGCGTCCGATCCGCCCGGTGACCCGACGATGTTCCGGTTCCGCGAGGCGGTCGACGCCGGGGCGATCCCGTTCACGGTGCAGGGCCCCGAGAACGCGCTGTGCCTCGATGGAGGTCGCACGATCGCGTGGGAGATGCGTCGACCAGTCCGCCGCGCTCGGGATCGAACTCGACCGGGTGTTCGTACAGGTCGGCGGCGGCGCGTTCGCCACGTGTGTGGGCGACGGCCTCGTCGGGTCGGCGTCGCCTGTGCGACTGCACGCGGTGCAGGCCGCTGGTTGCGCGCCGCTCGCCGCTGGGTGGGATCGCGCGGCGGCGTTCGAACGGCCCGCGCAGCACTGGCGGTGACGTGATGACGGTGTGGGACGACCCACACTCGCTCGCCGACGGCATTCTCGACGACGAGACCTACGACTGGCTCGGCGTCGTCGAGAACATGCGACGCAGCGACGGTGAACCCGTCGTCGCTCCTGAATCCCAGATCGTGCGGGCTCATGCCTTGGCCGTCGACGACGGTTTCGACGTGAGTCCCACCGGCTCGGCCGGGCTGGCCGGTCTCCTCGCGGCTCGCGATCGGGTCGGCGACGACGAGCGGGTAGCGGTCGTGATGAGTGGCGTCGCGCGCTGACCGTAGGTCCCACCTACCCGCAGCCGTTACCGACCGTGGCTGAACTAGCCTGACGGCGCGACTTCCTCCAATACCGTCGGGTGGACCCGTTGGGGTGCCATCGTCGCCGCCATGGCCATCGTGGGCACGTTCGCGGCCATGAGCGACCCCGGTCACGCCGAACCCGTCGTGTCGTCGCCCGCCGAGGTTGTGTCGCAACCCCCGGCAGGTGTCGCGGTGTCGACGCCGAACACGTCCCCTCGCATCTCCGACGACGGCAACGTCGTGGTCTTCGACTCGACAACACCGGGGAACCCTGCGATACCCCACGTGATGATCCGCGACCGGACCGCAGGCACCACGACGCCCGTACCCGACGCGCCGAGCTCGAATTCCGGCGTGAGCGGTAACGGGTGTGTCGTCGCCTACTCGGTGCCCGCCGCCGCTCCGAACACGGTGCAGCTCCTGACGGTCAACCGCTGCTCGACGGTCCCAGCGGGCTCGCTCGCGGCGCCGGTCCCGGTCGGCACGGCCGCCAGTCCGAGCGCGGTCAACGCCGCACCACCCACACCAGCGCTGTCGTTCGACGGACGGGTGGTCGCCTGGTCGACCGGAACGACAGTGCTCCGCTACGTCGATGGTGGAAGCGGATATGTGCTGGCCGACACGATCAGTCCACCGCTGACGATCCCCGTTCCACCTCAACAGTCACTCGTGACCGGGCCGACGGTCGACCTGACGTCAGACGGGACGCGCACTGTGTTCGTCGCCGGCCCCGGCACCGGTCCATACCTGCCGGCACCCGCCAACGTCTTCGTGTGGACGGCGGCCACCACGGGAGCCTCGGCCCAGGCCGCGACCACCCAGCTCGTGTCGGCCACGCCGTCCGGCCAACTCGGCGCGGGCTCGTCGACCGCACCGTCGATCTCCGGCGACGGCGGCATCGTGACGTACCAGTCCGACAGCACCGATCTCGCCGGCGCCAGTTCCGCGACCGCCCCGTTCGTCATGGTCGCCGACCGAGCGGCCCGCACATCTCGCCTGCTCGCGTCGGGTGCGTCGAAACCGGTCGTGTCGACCGACGGGACGTCGATCGTGTACGACACCTCGACCGACGTCCACCTCGCGCGTTCCACGGGCACGCCCCCGTTTGCGACCACGGCCGGCGTGTCGTTGTCGACGGCAGTCAACGGGACGTCCCCGACCGGACCCTCGGTGTCCGGCCCGGTGCTGTCGGCCAACGGCGGCGTCGCGGCGTTCGACAGCACGCACGGCGCAGGCCTGGTCACGGACGCGGCATACGCGTCGGGAACCTATGTGTTCGCCCGCGTGATTACGGAGGTCACGCCCCCGACGACACCACCGCCGACGGCCCCCACCACCGCGCCGACCACCACGGCACCCGCACCCACGACGACCGACCCGCCGGAGCCGTCCACGACGGTCCCCGCGACCACGGTCCCGCTCCGACCGGTGACGCCCACGACCACGTCGCCTCCGTTCCGGCCATCCTTCCCGGGGACCGGCAGCAGCGGCGGCGGATCGTCATCGGGCGGATCGAGCCGACCCGTCGGGTCCTCGACGGTCACGGTCCAGCCATCCGGTCCGATCGAGGGGGCGACGTTCGTACCGGTCGGCGTCGACTTCTCGCCGACCATCGTCGGCGTCGGGACGGCAGGTCGCGACGCTCACCCTCACCAATCCCACGTCCGGGTCGATCGACGTGGTGGACGTGTCGATCCAGAACGATCCCGATGGCGCGTTCTCGATCGTCGACAGCACCTGTGACGATGCGTCCCGTCCCGCCGGGCGGCCAGTGCACGATCACCGTCGCCTTCGCGCCCGTCACGCTCGGCGCATCGTCGGCATCGCTCGTGGCGACGCTCAGCGGCGGTGCGAGTGCCACGGCGCTTCTCGCCGGCACCGGCGCGCCGCCGCCGGTCGTCACCGTCGTGCCTGGCGTGGCCTCGAGCGGTCAGGCCGTCGCCGTCCAGGGATCCGGATTCCCCGCCGACCTCGTCGTCGAACTCACATGGCTCGGCAGCAGCGTCCCTCAGCAGATCCAGGTCGGTGCGGACGGGTCGTTCGTCGAGACGATGGTCGTGCTTCCGCACACTCCCCGCGGCTCGGGCACCGCGGTCGTCACGGGCCAGCCCGATCAGTTCTCCACCGTGACCGGCAACGTGGTCATCAGCGACACCGCCGAGCGCTCGTCGTGGGTGGTCGCCCGGTCGATCGGCGGCGCGTTCGGGTCCTGAGTCGGCGGCGCCGAGAGTCGGGGCCGCCGGGGGCGTCAGCCCGACTCGTCGACGAAACCCGCCAGCGTCGTGCCCACCGAGCATGAACTCTCGCTCGGTCCCGGTGCATCACAGGTGACCGACATCGTGATGTTGCTGTCGCCCTCGAACACGAACGGCGCGACGAGGTTGAAGTCGAGGTCGCGGAAGTTGGCGAGTTCTTCGATCAACAGGATGTCGTCGTCACGCATCAGCGTCACCTGGCCGGCGGCGCCGGTCGGGTTCTGGAAGATGATGTCGGTGGCCGACCACACCGTCGACGCGGGCACACGGAACGTGTCGGTGCTGGACTGGCCCTCCGCAGCCTCCACCGACAGGCGCAGGTCGGCGGGCTGGCCGAGGGGTAGTTCCTCGGCCTCCGCGGCCGATGCTTCGAGCTCGGCGATCTTTGCGTCGAGCGCGGCTCGATCCTCGGCGTTCGCATCCTCGGCCGTGGAGCGGACGTACGGGGCGAGCACGGCGAACCAGAGGATCGTGCCGATGAGCAGCGCCACGGCGGCGCCGGCGAGCGCTGGGCCCCACCAGGGCCGCAGACGTGGGCGCTGCTCGAAGATGCCGTGGAGGTCGAACGACTGCCCGTCGCTGCCGATCGTGGCGACCATGAAGCCGTGTTCGACCGGTGGGCCGTTCCAGAACTTCTCGTTCGGGATCGCCGTGATGTCGACGAACGTGCTCGTTCCCGCGTCGACCGACAGGTGCGACATCTCCGGCTGGAGTGCGATGGTCGGGTCGTCGGTCATCGCCACCACCGTCACGTCGACCGCGATGTTGCCCCGGTTCTGGATCGTGATGCGGTGCCGGCCGTTCGATGCTGACTTCGAACGAGGCGGGCCGATGAGCGCCGCGTGCGCCGCCACGGCCGCGACCTCGACCGTGGCCTCGGCGGTGGCCACTTCGGCCTCGCCGACCGCGACCGAGATCACCGAGGAGTGCAGACCCGGCGGCAGCGACAATGGGAGCGTGACCAGCGTACGCCACATCGACCGTCTCGTCTGCTGCCAGGTCGAACGACGCTGGTTCGACCACGGTGTAATCGGCGAGCGAACCAACGGGGCGAACCGTGACCACCTGCGCGGTGAACTCGGCATTGTGCAGCCGGAGAGCGAGCGCCACGGTGGTGCCGGGCATCGCGGTCGTGGTCGCTGGTTCGAGCGACGTCGTGATCGTCATCGCCGCGACCGTAGTGCGGCCGAGTGAGCGATGAGGGCGCACCGATAGTCTTGCCCCATGTCCGACATCGCTGCGCCCTACGCCCTCGAGAGTGGTTTCGATCCCCGCTCGGCCGTGTTCGACCGCCTGCTGAAGAACCGGGTGATCATGCTCGGGTCAGACGTCAACGACGAGATCGCCAACCAGATCTGTGCCCAACTGCTGTACCTGGAGGGCGAGGATCCGTCGACCGACATCTGGCTCTACATCAACAGCCCGGGTGGGTCGGTCACCGCCGGCATGGCCATCTACGACACCATGCAGTTCGTCGGCTGCGACGTCGCCACGGTGTGCCTCGGCCTGGCCGCTTCGATGGGGCAGTTCCTGCTCACGGCCGGCGCCGACGGGAAGCGCTACACGCTGCCCAACGCGCGCATCATGATGCACCAGCCGCTCGCTGGTCTGCGTGGACAGGCGTCCGACATCGCCATCCAGGCCGAACAGCTCCGCTACACGAAGCTGCGGATGGCCGAACTCATCGCGCACCACTCGGGCCAGCCGCTCGAGCAGATCCAGGCCGACTCCGAGCGAGACCGCTGGTTCACCGCCGATGGGGCGAAGGAATACGGCCTCGTCGACAAGGTGCTGCTGCACCGTGGCGAGATCCTCTGATCGCCGGTCCGGTTCACGGCCCGTGGGGGACGAGCGTCACCACCGGCCCGATGTCGACCGCGCAGTTCGCCTTCAGCCACGCGTCGACCTTGGCGGCTGAGGCCTCGGCCGAATAGATCGCCGACACGGCGACCTGCTCCGACTCGGCGTCGCCGACCACGATCGTGTCGGCCGTCTCGTAGGCGGCGACCAATTCGTTCCATTCCTTCTCGATCGACAGCGGCGCCAGGTCGCCGATCGAGTGGTACAGATCGAGCACCGGCGCGATGTCGTCGCTGAACCGGAGGTCGGGTGCGGTCAATTCGTCCTTGTGGGCGACGATCTCCCCACAGAACCGCTCGGCGTTGCCAGCAGGCTCGTCGCCGCAGGCCGCGACCGTCAGCGCCGAAAGGGCGACGAATCCGAGCGCACCGAGCGTTCCCGGCGTCCGTGCGTGACGGCGTCGAGCGGAAGCGTGGTCACCGAGCACGGCCGCGAGTGTGACACGGCGCGGCGTCAGAACGGGCGCGTGTCGACTGTGACACCCCTTCGGTAGTGTCATCGGGGCGAGTCGTCGTCGACGGCTCGGCGGTCGTGAGGCCCGGTTCGCCTCTCCTCGATGTCCGTTGCGGCCCACGCGCCGTGTCATCCAGGGAGGGGCGATGTTCGCTTCCGTTCCGTCTGCAATGCTCCGCGGTGCTCGTGGCCAAGCGGTCCAGGTCGAGGTACACCTCGGCAAAGGGCTTCCCGGGCTGCACATCGTCGGTCTCCCCGACGAGTCGATCCGTGAGGCGCGCGATCGCGCCCGTGCGGCACTCGCCAGTTCGGGTTTCGACTGGCCGAACCACCTGATCACCATCAGCCTGGCACCGTGCGACGGCCGCAAGACCGGATCAGGGCTCGATCTCGCCATTGCGGTCGGGGTGCTCGTCGTCGCCGGGGTCATCGAGGCGTCCCGCATCGAGGGTCTGGCGTTCATCGGCGAACTCGGTCTCGACGGCTCGGTGCGGCCGGTACGCGGCGTCGTGCCGATCGTCGCCGCGATCGAGGACAACGACGTCGTCGTGCCGGCGTCCAGCCGTCGTCGAAGCGAACATCGCGGCTCGCGGTGACGTCCATCCCGTCCAGACCCTGCGTGAGCTCCTTGCCACCCTGTGCGAGGGCGAGCCGTGGCCCGACCACCAGCCCCGTGCCGCCGACCCTGCTCCGGCGCCGGTCCCCGATCTCGCCGACGTCCGGGGCCAGCCGCTGGCCCGGCTCGCACTCGAAATCGCGGCAGCGGGCGCCCACCACACGCTGTTCCTGGGACCGCCGGGTTCCGGCAAGACGATGCTCGCGTCCCGCCTGCCCGGCATCCTGCCGCCGCTCGACCGTGTGCAGGCGCTCGAAGCCACGATGGTCCACTCCGCGGCCGGCGCACCGCTGCCGCTGTCGGGGCTCATCGAGCGGCCTCCGTTCCGGTCGCCGCATCACACGAGCTCGCAGGTCGCCATCATCGGTGGCGGATCGCAGGTGGCTCGCCCGGGAGAAGTGAGCCTCGCTCACCACGGGGTGCTGTTCCTCGACGAGATCGCCGAGTTTCCGGCGACGATCCTCGATTCGCTCCGCCAACCGCTCGAGGACGGCATCGTCCTGCCCCATCGGTCGCAGCTCCGCGATCCCATGCCGGCGCGCTTCTTGCTCATCGCGGCGATGAACCCGTGCCCGTGCGGCGGTGGGGGAGGGCCCGGCGACTGTGTCTGCGCCGACGCGGCGCTCCAGCGCTACACCCGGCGGCTCTCCGGACCGGTGCTCGACCGCTTCGATCTGCGCGTCAACGTGCACCGCCCGGCGATCGACGACATCATGGCGAGCGACCCGGACGAGCCCTCGAGCGTCGTTGCCGCCCGCGTGCTCGCCGCGCAGCGCAAGGCGCTCGACCGCCAGGCCTGTCTGAACCGAGCGATCGAACCGGCCGACCTCGATCGGTTCGCGCCGCTCGAGCCCGCGGCCCGGGCCCGGTTGCGCTACGAGATGGAACGCGGCCGGCTGAGCGGCCGCGGCTATCACCGTGTCCGGCGGGTCGCTCGAACGATCGCCGATGTGCGCAACGAGGGCACCGAGGCCATCACCGAGGCCGACGCCGCGCTGGCGCTGGAGCTGCGGGTGTCGCTGTCTCGTGCTCGGCAGGGGCGTGCAGCATGAGCCACCCATCGAGTCCGCCACCCGAGGGATACCTCGCCTCGCTCGCCGGCTTCGACCGCATGACCACCGCGCGGCTGTCGTCGTTGCTCGCGCATCACGACCCGGTGGCTGCGTTTCACGTGGCCATCGGCGACGCCTCGCCACCGCCCGGCATCGGTGCCCTCTGGGCGAAGGACCACACGCTCGCCGAGGCGTGGCGCCGTTCCGGCCGGCTCCGTGATCCGGCGGCGTGCTGGCAGCGATGCCTCGACACCGGCACGGCGGTCATCGCCCACGGCGACCCGCGCTATCCGGCGGCGTTGTTCCACGACCCGCGGGCGCCGGCGGTGTTGTTCGTCCGAGGCGACCTGTCGATCACCGATGCGCGTCGCGTCGGGATCGTCGGCACCCGCAACGCCACCCAGCGTGGACGTGAGACGGCCGCCGAGTTCGGCTTCGAGCTGTCAGCACGTGGCGTCGCCGTCGTGTCGGGTCTGGCGAAGGGCATCGACGGTGCCGCCCACCGCGGCGCCCTCGCTCATCCCGATGCCCGTCCGTTGGCAGTGGTCGGCAACGGTCCCGACGCCCCGTACCCCAAGCAGCATGCGTCGTTGTGGGCCGAGGTCAGCGCCCGCGGCGCTGTCGTGTCCGAGTGGCCCCCCGGCACGCCTCCCGACGCGTTCCGGTTCCCGCTCCGCAACCGCATCCTGGCCGCGCTCGTCGAGGTGCTCGTGGTCATCGAGAGCCGCGAGCGCGGGGCAGCCTGATCACCGCGAAGGAGGCAGGTGAGCGAGGCGTCGAGCTGTTCGCGGTACCCGGTCCGGTCGATTCGCGAGCGTCGGCCGGGACGAACCAACTGCTGTGCGACGGTGCCGCACCCGCTACCAGCGTCGACGACCTGATGATGGCGCTCGGACTCGACCAGCGGCGCGCCGGTCGGGCGCGGTTCGACGCCAGGCCGCGACCGGACGTCGGCGGGGCCGATGTCCTCGATCACTGCCGACGAGGGGCCCGAACCATCGAGCAATTGATGCTGCTGCTCGATCGGCCGATCGCCGACACTGCGATGATCGTGGCGCGGCTCGAACGCGACGGGTGGCTGCGTGAGACCGGTGGCTGGTTCGAAACCATCGACCAGTGGGGTGACCTGGCATGAACGCTACACAGGGCCGTGGGCCCGTCCCGGCGCCATCCTCCCCACGCCATGGCGATCCGCAATACGATCAGGTCGGTGGACACGTGGCGCATCGACGACTTCTCCGCCGCGCTCACGTCCCTGTCCGATCACACCGTCGCCGCCTACGGCTCCGATCTTCGCTCGTTCGTCGACTGGTGCGCGCGTGGCAACATCAATTCGCCGCAGGCCGTCACGCGCCCGATCGTTCGCCGCTACGTGGCCTACCTCACCACCCGTCGATTCGCCCGCAGCACCATGGCGCGCAAGGCGGCGGCCTTGCGGCGGTACTTCCGCTGGGCGATCAGCATCGAATTGGTCACCGCCGATCCCACGAGTGGGGTGTCGGTGCGGGGCGGTGGGGGACGGCTGCCCCGCGTGCTCGACCAGCGCGAGTTGAACGGTCTGCTCGACGGCGCGGCCCCCGAGGACGAACCCGACTGGCGTCGCCGGCGCGACGACGCCGTACTGGAATTGCTGTACGGCTCGGGGCTGCGGGTCGGCGAACTCTGTGGTTTGCGCGTGTCGTCGCTGTCATTGGCCACCAGCTCCGCCACGGTGTGGGGGAAGGGTGCCAAGGAACGGCGGGTGCCGCTCAGCGAGCCGGCCGTCCGGGCGCTGCGCCGATGGCTTGCCGTGCGTGCCGACGTCGTGCCCGCCGACTGCGGCGACGTGCTGTTCGGCAACGAGCGGGGTCATGCGTTGACCACTCGCGACGTGCGCCGGATCCTCGATCGACGCTCACCCAGCCCGACCCATCCGCATGCGCTTCGCCACACGTTCGCCACTCACCTCCTCGATGGCGGCGCCGATCTGCGAGCCGTCCAAGAGCTGCTCGGCCACGAAGACGTGGCAACGACGCAGCGCTACACCCACGTCAGCCGGGAGCGGCTGTCGGCCGCCTACCGCGAGGCCCACCCCAGAGCATGAGCATCGTTCCCGAAGACGCCGACCTGCAGATGCAGTGGACCCGGTGGCTGAACCGCCGCAATCCCGCTGCACGCGAGCATCTCATCGTCCACTATTCGCCTCTGGTGAAGTTCGTCGCGGGCCGCGTCGGCGCGGGCCTGCCCTCGAGTGTCGACCCCGGCGACCTCGTCAGTTCCGGTGTCTTCGGCCTGATCGACGCGATCGAACGGTTCGATCTGGACCGGGGCGTGAAGTTCGAGACGTTCGCCGTGCCACGCATCCGAGGTGCCGTGTACGACGGGCTCCGCAAGCTCGATTGGGTGCCCCGATCCGTTCGCAGCCGGGCCCGCAGCGTCGAGCGGGCGTTCTCCGAACTGGAGCACCGGCTCGGTCGCGCGCCGACCGACGAAGAGATCGCAACCGCATCTCGACATCTCGGCCGCCGAACTCACTCGCTGGTTCGCGGCGATCGCCACCACCACGGTCGGCCCACTCGACCGCGCCATTGCCGCCGGCGCCGAGCCGGTGGCGCTCGACGGGCCCGGTTCCGGCTCGTCCGTCGGCAGCGGTCGAGGATCAGGAACTGAGCCGCATCATGCGGACCGAGATCAAGAAGCTGCCCGACCGGGAGAAGCTCGTGTTGTCGTTGTACTACGACGAAGGTTTGACGCTCGCCGAGATCGGCGAGGTCCTCGGGGTGACCGAGAGCCGGGTCTCCCAGATCCACACGAAATCGGTGTTGCACCTGCGGGCACGTCTGTCCGCCGCCGGCGTCGGCTGACGCCGCCCTCGACCGTCGGGTCCTCTCGTCGCCCAGGCGACCATCCCACCGCTCGGATTTCCGGAGGTCGCCGATGTCTCGTGCTCGGAACGTGGCCGTTCGCCATTGTCTCGCCTACCTGATCGCCATCACTCTCGCCGGGTTCCCGTCACCGGCGTCGGCCGCACCCTGCTGGAACCCTCCCGTGGCCGGTCGTGTTGTCGATCCCTTCCGCATGCCGGCGTGCACGTGGTGTCCGGGCAACCGGGGGATCGAGTACGAGGTCGGCGCCTGGCACCGTGGTGCGGTCGGTGGCGCCGGGCTCGGTCGAGTTCAGCGGATCGGTGGCTGGCGAGCGCTACGTCGTGGTCCGGCTGACCAACGGCTGGCAGATCACCTACGGGCGGGTCGCCGAGCCGCGCCGTCGAAGTTGGGCAGTCGGTGCTGGTCGGCTCGGTCATCGGCGTGGCGGACGACGAGTTCCTGTTCGGCCTGCGGATCGACGGGGAATACGCCGATCCGGCGCCGTACCTCGGCACGCCCACGGGCCGCCGACGCCTCGTGCCCACCGATGGCCGGCCGGCCCGAGCGGCGCCGGCCGCCGCACCGCGATGTGCCCCGATTCGTGACGGCGGTGACGTGATGCGGAGGTCGGGGGATCGTCGGACGGTCGGGGCCCGATAGCGTTGCACGGGTCGAATCGCCAGATTCGGCCGCTGTTCGCAGCGTCCACGTCACAGACCATCCGATCAACAAGCGGTCGCTTCGGCGCCGATCGGATGGCCGCAACCGCTCAAGGAGACAACACCATGGCTGTCATCACGATGCGCCAAATGCTCGAAGCCGGCGCCCACTTCGGTCACCAGACCCGACGGTGGAACCCGAAGATGAAGCGCTTCATCTTCGGTGAGCGCAACGGCATCTACATCATCGACCTCGAGCAGACGCTCGGTCGAGTGGAAACCGCCTACGGATACGTCCGCGACCTCGTCGCCGGTGGCGGCACGATCCTGTTCGTCGGCACCAAGAAGCAGGCGCAGGATCCCGTGCGCAGCTACGCCGAGAAGTGCGGCATGCCCTACGTGAACGAGCGTTGGCTCGGCGGCATGCTCACCAACTTCGAAACGATGTCCAAGCGCGTCGGCAAGATGCTCGAGTACGAGCGCATGCAGGCCTCGGGCGAGTTCGACGCGATGATCAAGAAGGAAGCCCTCCTGCTCGATCGGGAACTCACCAAGCTGCAGCGCAACCTCGGTGGTCTGCGCGGCATGACCAAGGCCCCGGATGCGATCTTCGTGCTCGACACGAAGAAGGAGCACATCGCGGTGACCGAGGCGAACAAGCTCGGCATCCCCGTGGTCGCCGTCGTCGACACCAACGTCGACCCCGAAGTCGTGCAGTACCCGATCCCCGGCAACGACGACGCCATCCGCTCGAACAGCCTGTTCGCCCGCGTGATCGCCGACGCCGTCGAGGAGGGCCGCTTCATCGCCAACAAGCGCAACCCGGCCCCGCCGCCGCCCGTCGAGCGTACGCCCGAGGAGGTCGCCGAGTTCGAGGCCGCCCAGACCGCCGCACGTGCCGCGGCCGCGCAGGCCCAGGCCGATCGTGACGCTCGCTTGGCGGCCGCCAAGGAGCAGTCGGCAGCCGCCGAGGAGACCGTTGCCGCCGAGGATGCCCGCCGCGGTCGAGGAACCCGTCGCCGTGAGCGAGGCTCCCGCCGCCGAGACGAGCGTCGCCGCCGCCGAGGCCGCCGCCGGCGTCGAGGCTCCCGCAGCCGACGAGCCGGTGGCCGCCGCTGCACCGCGCCGAGCGCTGACGCCGACACGTCACCGACGAAACCAGCACCGAGAACACGGAGGCCTGATCACCATGGCGTTCACCGCACAAGACGTCAAGGCGCTGCGCGATGCGACCGGCGCCGGGATGATGGACTGCAAGAAGGCGCTCGAGGCCAACGACGGCGACATCGAGGCCGCCAAGCTGTGGCTCCGTGAGAAGGGCCTCGCCGCCAGCGCGAACCGTGAAGACCGCGACAATGCGCAGGGCGTCGTCAGCCTGCTCGTCGACGGCAACGTCGGGGCCATCGTCGAGCTGAAGTGTGAGACCGACTTCGTCGCCGGCTCCGACCAGTTCAAGGCCGAGTCCGACGCGCTCACCGAGCTCGTCGCGGCGAAGGGCACCGAGGCCGTCGCCGAGCGGTCGCAAGGAGCTCGAGGAGCTGAAGGTCACGCTGAAGGAGAACATCGGGCTCGGTGACGTCGTGCGCATCGAGGCCGCCGACGGCAACGTGCTCGAGAGCTACCACCACATCCAAGGTGGCCGCGGCGTCAACGCCGTGCTGGTCGAGATCGCCGGAGGATCGGTCGAACTCGCCCACGACATCGCCGTGCACATCGCGTTCGCCCGCCCGAAGTACCTCAGCCGTGACGACGTCCCCGCCGACGTGGTCGAGGCGGAGAAGGCGACGCTGCGCACGATCACGTTGAACGAGGGCAAGCCGGAAGCGGCGGTCGACAAGATCGTCGACGGTCGCCTGAACGGTTTCTTCAAGGACGTGGCGCTGCTCGACCAGCCGTACGCGAAGGACGACAAGCAGTCCGTGACCCAGGTGCTCGGTGGCGCGACGATCGTGAAGTTCGCGCAGGTCGAGATCGGCTGACGCGGCCCGCGCGCACGGTCGCCAGGCGTCGGTCGACCGGCTGCGGTCGACGGGCCGGTTCCGCTACGGTCGACCCGAACCTCGACCGACACCGCCTGGAGAATCGATGACCGAGCAGACCCACGTCCCAACGCCTCGGCCGAGCTGGAGACGCATCGTTTTCAAGCCCTCGGGCGAAGCCTTGGCCGGCGAATCCGGAACGGGTCTCGATCCCGACACGCTGGCGGCGACGGCCCAGGACATCATGGATCTGCGCCAGGACCTCGACGTCGATGTCGCCGTGGTCGTGGGCGGCGGCAACTTCTGGCGCGGCCGCACGGGCTCGCTGTCGGGAATGGATGCCACGCAGTCCGACCACATCGGCATGCTCGGCACGGTGATGAACGCGCTCGCGCTGCAGGACTCGCTCGAACGGCTGGGCCAGGACACCCGCGTGCTGTCGGCGGTCGAGATGCCGCGGATCGCCGAGCCGTACATCCGTCGGCGGGCGGTGCGCCACCTGGAGAAGGGTCGTGTCGTCATCTTCGCCGCCGGCACCGGCAACCCGTTCTTCACGACCGACACCGCCGCCGCGCTGCGGGCGGCCGAGATCGAGGCCGAGGTCCTGATCAAGGGCACCCATTCGGGTGTCGACGGCGTGTACTCGGCAGATCCGCGGTCGGACTCCAGCGCCACGAAGTACCGCGAGGTGGGCTATCTCGAGGTGATGACCAAGGATCTCAAGGTGATGGACGCCACCGCGATCGCCTTCTGCCGCGACAATGGCATCCCGATCGTGGTCTTCGACATGTCGAAGAAGGGCTCGCTGCGGAGCATCGTCCAAGGCGGCACGGAGGGGACGCTCATCCACGAGTTGTGACCCCCGGTGACGTGGTGTTCCACTCGGCGCGACGTGCCTGGGTACGCTGAGACAACGTGATCGATGAGACGCTCCTCGAAGCGATGGACAAGATGGACAAGGCGGTTGCCCACACCCAGTCGCAATTCGCCACCGTGCGTACCGGGCGAGCCACGCCGTCGCTCGTCGAGCGCATCACGATCGACTACTACGGCGCGCAGGTTCCGCTGCAGCAGGTCTCGTCGATTTCGGTTCCCGAGGCTCGGCAGTTGCTGATCAAGCCCCACGATCGCGGTTCGCTCGACGCCATCGAAAAGGCCATCCGCGACAGCGACCTCGGCGTGTCGCCCAACAACGACGGCATCTCGATCCGCTTGTCGCTGCCGCAGCTGACCGAGGAGCGGCGTCGGGAGTACGTGAAGGTGGCCAAGACCATGGCCGAGGACGGGCGCATCGCCCTCCGCAGTGTCCGGCGCGACGCCCGCAAGCTGCTCGAGACGGCCGAGAAGAACGGCGAGATCTCCGCCGACGAGCTCGAGCGCGCCGAGAAGGAACTCGAGAAGGTCACCCACGAGCACGTCGAGCACGTCGACGCCGCTCTCGGGCGCAAAGAGCAGGAACTGCTCGAGGTATGAGCGACGCAGGAACTGCTCGAGCTACGAGTGGAAGGCGATCAGCATGAGCGACGACATGTGGCGGCCAGGTGACAAGAATCCTCGCCGCCCGGGTCCAGTCGAGAGCGAGATGGACGCCTTCGACGACGACGAGTTCGGCGGCCCCTTGTTCGGTGAGACGTCGGAGCAGCCCGTCACCTCGCTCGACGACCGGAGCACTCGATCCACGTCCGGCGACAAGCTGAGTTTCGGCCGCGACGACACCGGCTCCCTTCCGCATTGGACCGAACCGGCCACGGGCGAGGTACCGCGGATCGAAGCGGTCCAGCCGCCGGACGGCCAGAACGACGATCTCGACGTGTGGTCGACGTTCAACACCGACTCACCGGTGTGGAAGGGAAGCGATGTGCCGAAGGACCCCACCGGCGAGCATCCGGTCGACACCACCGGCGAACTCACCTGGGACGACGATGTCCGCCCGCCGACGACTCCAACGCCACGACCACCCATGACACGGTCGACCGAGCCGGCTCCGCGAGCCGGCGCGCATCACGATCGGCACCGATCCTTCGGGCATGCCGCGTCGTCCCGACCCCAAGCGGCGCGGTGGTTCACCACAGCGTCCGCCGAGCGCCGGTGCCACTCCTCCGCCGTCGGGCGATCGCAATCTGCCGGTGGCCGTCGCCTCCGGCGTCGTGCTGGCGGCGGTGTTCATCGGCCTGAGCATGTGGCGTCCGGCCGGTGCGGTCGCCTTCGTCACGGTCCTGCTGGGCCTGGCGGCGATCGAGTACTTCGGCAAGGTCACCGAGAAGGGGTATCGCCCTGCCGTCGCCGCCGGCGTCGCGGCGTGCGTGGCTGCCCCGCTTGCTGCCTACTGGGTGGGCGACGACTTCGACCCCGCTCGTGATCGTGTTCGCCTTCCTGGCCGGTGCCCTCGGCTTCATCGGGGCGAACTCCATCGAGGTCGGCCCGATGCCGAACATGGCGATCACGATGCTCGGCGTCGTGTGGATCGGGATCATGGGTTCGTTCGCCGCGTTGATCCTGCGTTGGTCGACGTTCGGAGGCGGTACCCCGTGGGGTACCGACACGCTGATCCTGATCGCCATCGGCGTTGTGGCCAACGATGTGGGCGCCTATTTCGTCGGTTCGGCGTTCGGTCGCACGCCACTGCGCGAGTGGATCAGCCCCAACAAGTCGATCGAGGGCTTCCTCGGCGGCACGATCTCCACGCTCGTCGTGATGCTGGTCATCGGGATGCAGGACTTCAGCGATACGTGGTCGAGCACGACGCACCTGCTCCTGCTCGCCATCGTGATCTCGATCATGGCGCCGCTCGGCGACCTGACCGAGAGCATGTTCAAGCGCAACCTCGACGTGAAGGACTTCGGCACGATCGTGCGCGGCCACGGTGGCATCCTCGACCGCTTCGACGGCTTCCTGTTCACCCTCCCGGCCGTGTACTACCTCATGTTGGTGGTCGAGCCGTGGGCGGCGACCTGACCCCACACACCGACGACGGCGTCACCGACGGTCGATCGGCGATCCGCGCGACGATCCGGGTCGGCATCGCCGGTTGTACCGGGTCCATCGGCACCCAGACGCTCGACGTCATCCGGGCCGAGAACGCGCGGTGCCCGGGTTCGTACCGTGTGACGGCCCTCGGCGCCGGCCGCTCGGTCGCGACCGTGGTGGCCCAGGCGATCGAGTTCCGGCCCGACGTCGTGGTGGTCACCGACGCCGAGCGCACGCGACGAGGTGGCCGCAGCCCTCCCGTCGGTCTCGGTTTCCGACCGATCGGCTGACGTCGTCGAGCCCGCCGACGTCGTGGTCAACGGGGTGGTCGGGTTCGCCGGCCTCCCAGTCACGATCGAGACGCTGCGGGCCGGCAAGCGCCTGGCGCTGGCGAACAAGGAGAGCCTCATCGCCGCCGGGCCGATCGTGCAGCCCCTGCGGTCGACGATCGGCGCCGAACTCGTGCCCGTCGACAGCGAACACTGCGCGTTGCACCAGTGCCTGCGATCGTCGGCCGACGCGCAACGTGAGGTCGGCCGCCTCGTGATCACGGCGAGTGGCGGCCCGTTCCGCGGCCGGTCGGCCGCCGACCTCGCCGAGGTGACGGTCGAATCGGCGCTCGCCCATCCCACGTGGAGCGATGGGTCCCAAGATCACGATCGATTCCAGCACGCTGATGAACAAGGGCCTCGAGGTGATCGAGGCCCACGAGCTCTACGGCACGCCGTACGACCAGATCGACGTGGTGGTCCACCCGCAGTCGGTGATCCACTCGATGGTGGAGTTCACCGACGGCTCCACGATCGCCCAGCTCAGCATGCCCGACATGCGGCTGCCGATCGGATACGCGCTCGCCTTTCCGCGGCGGATCGCCAGCCCGTTCGGTGCGATCGATTGGACCACGCTGGGCCGGCTCGACTTCGAACCGCCCGATCGGGCGGTGTTCCGTTGCCTCGACCTCGCCTACGACGCCGGTCGCATCGGCGGGACCGCCCCGGCGTGGCTGAGTGCGGCCAACGAAGTGGCAGTTGACGCGTTTCTCGCCGGATACTTACCTTGGAATGAGATCCCTGACGTGTGCGTTGGGGTGATGGAGCGCCATGATGGTGCTACCCCGACATCCGTCGACGACGTGATCGAAGCCGATCACACGGCTCGTCGGATCGCAAACGAACTGCTGCGGCAGGGAGCACGATGACCGACCAACTGACCCCACTCGACAAAGAGGGACGCAGCACGGCGCCGGCGTTCGCCCCGCCCTCCCGAGTCGACCGGGCCAAGAGCGAGATCATGGCCGGTGGCGCGGTGTCCGAGCACGCCGACGACGAGGTTGCGGGCGGCTGGCAGGGCTTGCTCGCCATGGCCGGGATCGCCGCGTTGTTCGTCTGGCTCGCCACGGTCAACATCTGGATCTTCGTGTTCGTCGTCGGTGTCGTCATCTCGATCTTCCTCCACGAGCTCGGCCACTACATGACGGCCAGGGCGACCGGCATGAAGGTCACCCAGTTCTTCCTGTTCTTCGGCCCCCGCCTGTGGAGCTTCCGCCGCGGCGAGACCGAGTACGGCGGTCAGGGCGCTGCCACTCGGCGCGTTCGTGCGGATCATCGGGATGAACCGGATGGACGAGGTCGAACCGGCCGACGAAGCACGCACCTATCGTCAGGCGACCTTCCCGCGGCGGCTGCTGGTGATCTCGGCCGGCTCGATCATGCACATCCTGATCGCCATCGTGCTGCTGTTCGTCGTGTACTCGACGCAGGGCGAGCTCACGGCGCAGGACGAACCGGAGGTGATCGTGGCGGCCGTGAGTGCCGGGCCTGCCGGCACGAACGCCGGCATCCGTGATGGCGACCAGATCATGTCGGTCGCCGGCGCCGACGTCACGTCACCGGAGGAACTGGGCGAAGCGGTGCGGGCCCACGAGCCGGGGACCGTCGTGCCCGTCGTCGTGATCCGCGGCGGGGAGACGCTCACCGTTCCGGTCGGGCTCGGGTCGAACACGTCGGTGCCGTCCGACGACGAACTGTTCGGTACCGCCCTGCTCGGCGTGCGCAGCTACAGCCCGCCGCACTACCAGGACCACAGCGTCGCGTCGGCGGGAGTCAACTCGGTGACCGACATCCTGCCGGTCTCCTGGGAGTCGACGAAGGGCATTGTGAAGGTGCTCAACCCGGTCAACATGGTCGGCCACCTCACGGGCACGAACGACGACCTCGAAACCCGCCCGACCACGTTGTACGGGGTGGCGACGGTGTCCGACGACGTCGGCGAGTCCGGTGGGCTGATGGGCGTGCTCTACATGCTCGCCGTGCTCAACGTGTTCGTCGGCGTGTTCAACATGATGCCGCTGCTGCCGCTCGACGGTGGTCACGCCGCCATCGCGGTGTACGAACGGATCCAGGAGGGGCGTCGCAAGACCAAGCAGCGCTACTTCGCCGACGTCGAACGGTTGATGCCGTTCGCGATGGGTGTCATCGCCGTGCTGGCGATGCTGATGTTCACGGGGCTGTACCTCGACATCACCCAGCCGATCGGCTAGACGGTCGACATGGACGTCTCGAGTTCACTCGTCACCCGCAAGGTGACCAAGCAGATCTCCGTCGGCGACGTGAAGGTGGGTGGCGACGCGCCGATCACCGTCCAGTCGATGACGATCACGAAGACCGCCGACGTCGAGGGGACGCTGCAGCAGATCTATGCGCTGGCCGCCGCCGGTGCCGACATCGTGCGGTGCACGTGCAACGAGATCGAGGCCGCCGAAGGTCTCGCCCAGATCGTCCCGCGGTCGCCGGTGCCGATCATCGCCGACATCCACCACCAGTACAAGATGGCGATGGCCGCGATGGAAGCCGGCGTGCACGGCCTGCGACTCAATCCCGGCAACATCCGCCGCCCCGAGCACATCAAGACCGTCGCGGCCGAAGCTCGCGACCGCGGCCTGCCGATCCGCATCGGCGTCAATGCGGGCTCGCTCGATCCGTCGCTCTACGAGAAGTACGGCGGAGCGACGCCGGAGGCGATGGTCGAGTCGGCCCAGCGCGAAATCGCCTACTTCGACGAGGTCGGCTTCGACCAGATCAAGATCTCGGTGAAGGCATCGAGCGTGCCGCTGATGGTCGAGGCGTACCGCCAGCTCTCGGCAGTCACCGATCATCCGCTGCACCTCGGTGTCACCGAAGCCGGGCCACCGCCGGCGGGCCTCGTCAAGGCGACGGCCGGCATCGCCACGTTGCTGCTCGAAGGCATTGGTGACACGATCCGCTACTCGCTCACCGCCGACCCGGTCGAGGAGGCGCGGGCCGGCCGCCAGCTGCTCGAAGCGCTCGGGCTCCGTGAGCGCAAGAACGTCGATTTGATCGCCTGCCCCTCGTGCGGCCGCGCCGAGGTCGACGTGATCGCCGTGGCCAACCAGGCGATGGCTGGCGTTCGCCGACCGGGAGATTCCGTTGCAGATCGCGGTAATGGGCTGCGTCGTCAACGGCCCCGGCGAAGCGCGCGACGCCGACCTCGGCATCGCCGCCGGCAACAAGCGCGGCCACCTGTTCATCAAGGGCCAGAACGTTGCCGTGGTTCCCGAGTCGGAGATGGTCGAACAGCTCGTCGAGTGGGCCGAGTTCATGAACGAGCACGGCGTCGAGGCCGCTCTGGCCCGCGCCGACCTGGCGAAGGCGGCCCGCGAGGCCGAGAAGGATCGGGTCAAGCTCCTGGGCGAGCAAGGCGACGATGCCAACCACGCCGTCGGAGAAGATCGTCGAGATCCGCCGCAACGCCTGAGTCTTCCGATCACACCAGATTCCAGTCGTTTGCGTCGCGATTTCCGGCGCCGGCGCCGGAAATCCCGACGCAAACGGGGTTTGGTCAGCCCGGGACGACGATGTAGGTCGGGGCGGTGGGGGTGAGGGTGGCACCGGCGGGGACGTACCAGGCCGTGCCGTCGAGGCCGACCGCGAGTTCGTCGCCGGTGGAGGTGTGCGCCGCGCCGGCGTCGAGCCTGACCAGGGTGCAGCCGGCTTCCGGGAGCGGGTAGTGGCCGGTCGCCGCGGCGTCGACCATGATCGGCTGCGGCAGGGGGCTGGGGTCGACGACGCGCAGCAACTCGTCGACGTCGACCGGCTTGACGGTCAGGCCGCCGCGCACGACGTTGTCGCTGGCGCCCATCAACTCGATGCCCGCGCCGTGCAGGTAGGCGTGGAGGTTCCCGGCCGTGAGGTGGATCGCCTCACCCGGGGCGAGGACCACATGGTTGAGCAGGATCGTGGCGGCGACGCTGGCGTCGCCCGGGTAGCGATCGTGCAACCGGTTCACCCACACCGCTTCCGGCCGTTCGCTCCTGGCGCACGCATCGACCACTTCCGTGGGAGCGAACTCGCCCCGGTACAGCGCGCGCAGCACGGCGCCGGGCCCGTCGCGCTCGACCAGGTCGGCGGTCGCCGTCGCGCCGAGTTCCCGCAGAAGAGCGACGGTCGCCTCGGCCGGCCGCATCCCGCACAGCGCCTCGAACCGGGTGAGGGCGCACAGCAGTTCGGGCTTGGCGTTGGCGTCGGGGTACACACCCCGGCGATGCCCGTCGACTGCCTGGTCGGCGGTGGGGTGGGCCTGCAGCGAGAGGGGTTCGGCCGCGGCGAGCACTTTGAGGAGATACGGCAGGTCGCCCGTGACCGAGCGCAGTTCGGTGCCGTCGGCGAACCGCGCCGGGCCGTTCGGGTGCGTGCCCAGCCACCACTCGGCGCACGGTCGACCGTCGGGCTCGAGGCCCTGCAAGGTGGGGATGAACGTCGGGTCGCCCCACGCGTAGTGTTGGACCGGTCCGACGATCCGGCGGGGCTCTGGCGGCACGCCGGCAGCCTACGGGCGGTCCGCCACCCCGGGAGGGGTTTGGGGTTCGCTCGCCGCTAGCCTTGCAACGTTCTCATTTGCAACCAGGAGTGACGATTTCATGGCAGTCAAGCTGCGACTCACACGTGTCGGCAAGAAAAAGCAGCCGCAATACCGCATCGTTGTGGCGGACTCGCGTTCACCCCGCGATGGCCGCTTCATCGAGATTCTCGGGCACTACGACCCGCGTCAGAATCCGTCGGCGCTCACCGTCGACAACGACAAGGCCGTGAAGTGGCTCGGCGACGGCGCTCAGCCGACCGAGCGCGTCCGCAAGCTGCTCGAGATCTCCGGCGCCATCGACCAGTTCGAGGCCGCCAAGGCCGCGAAGTGAGCGACACCGACACGGTCGAACACGAGTCGACCGAGTCCGACGCCGGTGCACCCACCGCGGTGGCCGTTCTCGCTCACATCGTCAAGTCGATCGTCGACGATCCCGACGCCGTCACGGTCGAGCCCGACGATTCCGGTCGTCGCCTCACGCTCAACGTCCGGGTCGGCGAGGGCGATCTCGGTCGGGTGATCGGCCGTCGTGGCCGCACCGCGGCGAGCATCCGCACCGTGGCACGTGCCGCTGCGGCGAAGGACGATGTCGAGATCGACATCGAGTTCCTCGACGACTGAGCGCCAGTCGCTCGAACCAGACCGCGGCGCCATGTCCGACACGCCGCCGGCCCCCTCCTCGATCCCGGAGGGCCATCTCGAGATCGGACACATCCGCCGGGCGCACGGGTTGCGTGGCGAGGTGTTCGTCCAACTGATCACCGACAATCCCGCACGGGTCGCGCCCGGGGCACACCTGCGGACCGTCGACCGTGAGCTGACCGTCGAATCGGCGCGCGTGGCCTCGAACGGCCGGCACGTCGTGAAGTTCGCGGAGATCCCCGATCGCACCGCAGCCGAGCGGTTCGCCAACGTGGCGCTGTTCGCACCCCCGATCGACGACCCCGACGCCCTCTGGGTGCACGAGCTCATCGGGTCGGAGGTCCGCGAGGTCGACGGCACGAGCCGAGGTCGCTGCGTGTCCGTGATCGCCAACCCGGCGTCCGACATCCTCGAACTGGAATCTGGCGCCCTCGGTGCCCACCGTGTTCGTGGTGTCGAACCAGGACGGCGTCATCACCGTCGACGTGCCCGACGGCCTCTTCGACCTGGACTGACGGGAACCCGGCGATGAGGATCGACGTGTTCGCCCTGTTCCCCGACCTCGTCGATGCGTTCTGCAGCGAGAGTCTGCTGGGCAAGGCCCGCGGTTCCGGTCTGCTCGACCTGCGGTGCCACGACATCCGCGACCACACGAGCGACGTGCACCGAACCGTCGACGACGCGCCGTTCGGTGGAGGGGCGGGCATGGTCATGAAGCCCGAGCCGATCTTCGACGCGGTCGAGGCGGCGCGCCCGCCGCGCCCTCTCCTCCTGCTCGGCCCCGGCGGGCGACGGTTCGATCAGCGATTCGCCGACGAGTTGGCCGGACTCGACGGGTTCAGCCTGTTGTGCGGCCGCTACGAGGGGATCGACCATCGGGTCCGTGCCCAGCTGAGTGACGGCGAGATCAGCGTCGGCGACGTGGTGCTCAGCGGGGGAGAGGTCGCCGCATGCCTCGTGATCGAGGCCGTCACCCGGCTGCGCGACGGAGCGATGGGCAACGCGGTCAGCCCGGTGACCGAGAGTTTCGGTGCCGACGGACTGCTCGAGGAGCCGCAGTTCACCCGGCCGGCGGAGTTCCGCGGCTGGCCGGTGCCCGACGTGCTGCGCAGCGGAGACCACGGAGCTGATCGCCCGCTGGCGCCACGCCCAACGGCTGCACCGGACACTGCGTGACCGACCGGACCTGATCGAGGCGGCCGGCGGATTGAGCGACACCGACCGGCGCCTGTTGGAAGAGTTCCCCGCGGTCCCGTATCATTGACAGGCCCCATCGGCGCCGTCGTGTTCGTGATCGACACGTCCCCGACAGCGTCACGTTCCAGACAGGTAGTCACGCTCATGAAATCCACCGACCTCATCGACAACGATTCGCTACGCAGCGACCTCCCCGACTTCCAGGCCGGCGACGAGCTGAAGGTGCACGTCCGCGTCGTCGAGGGCGGCAAGGAGCGCATCCAGGTGTTCCAGGGCGACGTGATCGGTCGTCAGGGTGGCGGCCTGCAGGAGACCTACACGGTCCGCAAGCTGAGCTACGGCGTGGGCGTCGAGCGCACCTTCCCGCTGCACACACCGACCGTGCAGAAGATCGAAGTCGTGAAGCGGGGCGACGTTCGTCGCGCCAAGCTGTACTACCTGCGCGATCGCAAGGGCAAGGCTGCCAAGATCCGCGAGAAGCGCGACTTCTGAGCCATCGCGGCGACACGAGTCGCCGCTCTCGGGCCGAACGAGCCCCTCCAAGCAATCCCGATTCCAGGGCCGGAGGTGCGTCATGGCCGCAGACCGATCGAACATCGCGCGTGGATCGTGGGGCGAGCGCGTCGCGGCGACGGAGTACGAACGTCGGGGCTTCGAGGTCGTCGCCCGGAACTGGCGATCGCCGACCGGGGAGATCGATCTCATCGTTCGCCGCACCGGGCTCTACGTGTTCAGCGAGGTGAAGACCGCGGCGCACCGACCACTACGGCGCGGCCGCCCTCGCCGTGGGCGGGACGAAGCAACGCCGCATCCGGCGGCTGGCGGTCGAATGGCTGCGGGCCAACGACGTGCACGCTGCGGAGATCCGCTTCGATGTGGTGGCGATCACCGGCGTCCGCGTCGACGTCATCGAAGCGGCGTTCTGAGGTCAGCCGACGAACGCCCAGACCACCAGCGCAGCGGCCGCGACCAGCGCCACCACGACGAGTGCGTAGTCCGCCGGACGCGCCCGGAACTTCCGGTACGGGTTGAATCCCACGGTCGTCAGTATCGTCGGCGCGCATGACCGCTGAAACCCGAGAACTGGAAACGATCACCGTCGAACGTCTCGAGGGCGTCGTCACGATCACGCTCCGGCGACCCGAGCGCAAGAACGCGATCAACGGAACGATGTGGGACGAGTTCCTCGCCGAGATCCGCGCGATCGCCGGCAGCGCCACCGACCGGGCGGTCGTCATCACCGGCGCCGGCGGCGAGTTCTGCAGCGGAGCCGACGTCGGCGACATGGCGCCCGCCCGTGGCGAAGGCGACGCCGGACCGGGGCAGCACTCGCTCGCCGCGATGCGTCACGTCGGCGACATCTGCCTGGCCTTGCATCGGCTGCCGCAGCCGACGGTCGCCAAGGTCCGTGGGGTGGCCGTCGGCGCCGGTGCCAACCTCGCGCTCGTGTGCGACCTCGTCGTCGCGGGCGAGACGGCCCGCTTCTCGGAGATCTTCGCCCGGCGCGGGCTGAGCATCGACTTCGGTGGCTCGTGGATCCTGCCGCGCGTCGTGGGCATGCACCGGGCCAAGGAGTTGGCGCTGCTCGCCGACATCATCGATGCCGAGCAGGCCGACCGCATGGGCCTCGTCAATCGGGTGCTGCCCGATGCCGAACTCGACGCGTTCGTCGCCGATTGGGCCGGCCGGCTCGCGGCCGGGCCGCCGATCGCGCTGGCGATGACGAAACGGCTGCTGAACAACTCGTTCAACGTGACCCTCGAGGAGGCCCTCGACGACGAAGGGCTCTCGCAGACCGTGAACTTCTCGACGAAGGACACGGCCGAGGCGGTCATGGCGTTCATGGAGAAGCGGACACCGGCCTTCCGGGGCCGTTGACCGCTCGCCTGACCGTTTCGTCAATCGGGCGTGCGACCGGGGTGACGGTGCAGTCGGACCGGCGGCCGTGTTCGTTAGCCTCGCGGTGTGACTCGACGGTGGCTGGCCCCCTGCATCGGGGCGCATCGCCGTCATCTGGCTGGGCACGGCGGGCGGAACGCTGTCGGCCACCGTCCCGCCACCTGACCCGACACGACGGGGGCGACACCCCGGCGCACCACCCGACGAAGGTGGCACCCCGGCGCCGCCACCGCCCCCGACGACCATACCGGGCACCGGCACGGGCGACGGGCCGCCGCGCCTGGTCGTGATCCCTGACGGCTGCCCCGAACCGGGCGTGGCCGCGCTCGCGTTCGTCGGCACGGTGGTCGGCAAGGACGACATCGCCCAGGTGGTCCGATTCGAGATCGACCAGTTGCGTGCAGGGTCGACGAACGGATTGGGCCATCGACGGACTCGTCGACGTCCGGTTCGGTGACGACTATCGATTCCTCGATGTCGGCGAGCAGTACCTGGTCGGTGCCGGATTCGACCCGGAGTACGGTGCGCTGTCGTCCTCCGTGCGGCCGCCCGAGCCCGACTTCGGCGGCAACGACGTGGTGGGTGTCGACGACAGTTCCATCGACTGCCCCGATGGTCGACGACCCGGTGCGGACGCTGATGGTCGACGGCACCGACGTCGATTCGGGCGTGATGAGCCTGCTGTTCGATGATCGGCGCGTCGTGCTCGCCACGCTCGCGGTGCCCGCCGCGATCGCGTTCGCCGCGTTGGTGGTCCTCGTGCTGCTACGGGTGGCGATCGGGCTTGCCGGCAAGGGTGTGTTCCAACTCGGACGGGCGGCGGTGACCCCCGTGCCGGATCACCGTGCCGTGCGGATCCGTCGCCACCGCCCGCGACGAGGATCAACTGACGAGCTGACGGACCTCCCGAACCGCGTCGGCCCACCGGTCGACGGTGATCTGATCGGCGGCACCGTCGGCGACGCAGCGCACGAGCAGGCCACCGGAGATCGGCTCACCGATCGCCGACTCGAGGGCGGCGCCGTACGCGGCGAGCTGGAGCCGGTAGCGCTCGAGGCGTTCGGCTGTTTGCGACGCGCCGGACCACTGGTCGGTCTTGTAGTCGACGATGACCAGACCGCTCGGGTGTCCGCACCAGGAGATCGACGTAACCCTCCAGCACGCGACCGCCGACCGTGGCCGCCACGAACAGCTCGCGCCAGTGCTCGTAGCCCGCCGACGACACTGCGGACGATCGGCGTGCGGAGCGCGCTGCGCGCCAGGGCCGAGACCCGTTCCTCGAGTCCGATGACGCCCTCGGCCGCGCACTGCGACCTGGCGAGCGTGTCGATGTCGTGCCCGTCGTCGAGATCGCAGAACTGGAGCACCCCGTGGACGGCGCGGCCGATGCTCGTGCCGTACCGTCCCCGTTGCCAGGGCGGCAGCTCGACGTTGACCGGCTGCTTGTCGAGGCCGGCATCGTCGGTGGGACCGACCGGTTGTGCGTGCGGATGGAGTTCGGCCGCGAGCCGAGTGGCCGCGATCGCCGACCGCCGGGAAGCGGCGACGAGGACGCGGCGGCGCTCCTCGGCCCAGCCCTCCGGATCGCTCCAGTCGAGTTCGAGCGGCGTCGCCGTCGGCCGATCGACGGGCTGGCGTTGAGAACGCGCCCGGCCGGGCTCCGGAGGTTGGCCCGGCGGCGCCGCTGTACGAGAGCAGCTCGGCCGATGTCAGTTTCCCCTGGTCGGCACCGTCGGGATTGCCCTTCGCCGGCGGCGGCCGGTACAGCGACACCACGAGATGATCGACGGCCCGCGTGCAGGCGACGTAGAGCAGGCGGCGTCGCTCGGCGTCGCTCATCTGTTCGTCGATCGGCAGATGGTCGACGAACACGCCGTCGTCGCCCTTGCCGGCGAGCATCCAGGTGTCGTCCACCCACACCACACCGGCGGTCTGGCTGCGCCGCGGCTTGGTCGTCATCCCCGCCACGATCGTGATCGGGAACTCGAGGCCCTTGGCGGCGTGCACCGTCATGAGACGGACGGCGTCGTGGTCGTGCTCGGGAAGGATCGTGTCGGCGACCCGGCTCTCGGACGCCTGCAGCGCCGCCCAGTGCAGATAGCGCCGCAGTCCGTGGCCACCGGCGTCGGCCCATGACCGAGCCTGCTCGATGACGTACCGCAACCGGCGCCACACGTCGCGGGCGTCGCCCCCGGCGAGGGCGAGGTCGAAGACGCGTCGCTCGTCGGCGACGGCGGCGAGCAGGTCGGCGGGCGACACGAGCCCCGATCGCTCGGCGATGGAGCGCACGTGCGCGATGGCGTCGGCAACGGCGTGATGCCCCTCGAACCCGTCGGGCGCCGGTGCCCACAACCCCCACGTGCCACCCGCCGCCGCCCACTCCCAGAGTTCGACGTCGCTGCAGCCGTAGAGCGGCGAACGCAACGACGCGACGAGCGCGAGGCTGTCGGTGGGATCGTCGGCCGCCCGCAGAGCGAGCAGCAGGGCCCGCACCTCGGACGAGGCGTAGACGACCGAGGAGTTCTCGGCCCGGTATGGCAGGGCGGCGTCGCGAAACTCCGCTTCGAGTGCCGGCAGGGAGATCCGCGTGGGGAGCAGCACGCAGATGTCGCCAGGGACGCACGGTCGGACCGTGCCGAGCGCACCGTCGAACACCGGCCAGCCGTCGGCGAGCGCGGTGGTGATCGTCGCCACCACGTCGCGCGCCTCGACGAGGCGGAGCGCGTCGGCGGCGCCCATCTCCGGGTCGCCGAGTCGTGCTTCGTCCTCGTCGAGCAGCGAGACGTCGACGATGTCCGACCCGAGCACGGTGACCGTGCCGTGGCCCAGCAGCTCGGCGCGGCGACAGGCGTCGAGCGGACCGAACGCCGGCTGCGCGTCGGGTTGGTACGTGATCAGCCGACCGAACACGTCGTTGACGAAGTCGATCACGGCGGCGGTGGAGCGGAAGTTGGCGGTGAGGTGGACCTGGTCGGCGCCGACCTGGTCGGCCGCCCGCAGGTACTGCGCGATGTCGGCGCGCCGGAACCGGTAGATCGACTGTTTCGGGTCGCCGACGATGAACAGGCGCCCGGGCACCGGCACGAGCTGCCGCCAATCGGAGTCCTGGGCGGGATCGTCGGGGCGCGCCGTGAGTCGCACGGCGATCTCGAGCTGGATCGGGTCGGTGTCCTGGAACTCGTCGAGCAGGATCCGCGGGTAACGGGCATGGAGGAGGTGGCGGATGTCGCGGCGCTGTGGCGACGAGCCGCCGTGCGAGCACGAGGAGGTCGTGGAATTCGAGCCGCCCGGACTGCGCCCGCTCGCGCGCGCCGTCGAGCACGAACTTGCCGATGATCGCGCCGAGGAGCAGGCGGCGCTGCCGGCGAATGTCGTCGAGCAACCGCTGCAACTCGTCACCGAACTCGAACTCGACGGCGCGCAAGTCCTCGAGCGCGGCCTCGCCACCCGGATGCTTCTTCCAGTTCGCCTTGTTGCCCGGCATCGACTTCCTGCCGGAGAAGAATTTGTGCGCGGCCAGGATCGCTTCGAGCGTGACGCGGAGGCTGGTGGCGTTGCGGACCTGGGAGGCGAAGGAGGCGGCCAGGGCGATCGTGTCCTCCTGTTTGTCGCCGGCCGGTGGGACGGCTGCGGTGATCTCGTCGGCCAGGGCGAGCGCCCGGTCGGTGTCGAGACGCAGTGGCCCGGGATCGTCGAGCGCGACGCGGTCGTCGACGAGGTCCCAGTTCGCCGCGGAAGTCCTGGGCGATCCGGCGCACGCCGGTCTGCACGCCGAAGCGATCGAACTCGCACAGCTCGACGAACGCGCGGCCGCCGGCGACGAGCCCGCCGGCGGGTTCCGGATCGTCGAGCAGACGGTCGAGCAGGTCGTCCCACTGCTCCTCGAACGCGAGCCCGCTCTCGAGTTCGTCGAGCACCGTGAAGCCCGGCGGGAGGCCAGCTTCGATGGGGAAGTCGAACAGCACGCGGCGGGCGAACGCGTGGAGCGTGCCGATCGGTGCGTGGTCGAGGCGTTCGAGCGCGGCGGACGCCTGCTCGGTGGCGGCGCGTCGTCAGGGCGCTGCGGACGCGTGTGCGCAGTTCGGCGGCGGCCTTCTCGGTGAACGTGATCGCCGCCACGCCGGTGATGTCGATCCCGTCGTCGACGAGGTTGGCGATGCGGTCGACGAGCGAGCTGGTCTTGCCCGCTCCCGCGCCGGCCTCGACGAACAACGTCGCGTCGAGATCGTTCCGGATGCGGGCGCGCCCGGCCTCGTCGGGCGGCAGGTCGGGAGGCGATCCGGCCCTGTCCTCGCCGGAGAGGTCCTCTCCGGCCCCGTCCTCTCCTGACAGATCGAATCCGAGTTGCTCAACCATCGCTGTCCGCCGTGTCGTCCGCTGCCATGCCGTTATGTGGCGTCGCTGTCGCCGGGTCGCCGAACCAGCGGGCGAGCCGCGGGTCGCGCCGTTTGCGGAGCCAGTCGGCCCAGCGATCGGCCGTGCCGAGTTTGTCGGGGTCGCAGTAGAGACAGGCCGTGTAGAGCCGCCACCCCGGCCGCTCGGGCACGTGCGGGAAGAACCCGGTTTCGATGCCGTCGACGACGAGTTGCAGACCATGGGCGACGAGTTCGGCGACTGCTGGTGTGAGGGTGTAGCCGAACCGCTGGTAGTCGCCCTTGCCCATCAGGCTGTATTCGGCGCGGACCGGCGCACTGTGGTCGGCCACGAACGTGGTGGCGGCCGCGGCATAGGCCGGAAGTTGGAACACCGTGGCTCCGAGCGTGGGATCGTCGGCCTTCAGACCCTTGTACTTGCCTGCCGCGCCCGACTTGTGATCGGTGACGACGATCGTGCCATCCGCCGTCCGGTCGATCCGATCGACGGTGCCGCGCAGGCCGATCGTCCGACCGTCGGCGATGGCCAGGCCGACGGGCCTCCCGTCGGGAGAATCGGCACCGAACCGATGCTCGGACGCCAGCACGGTGCTGCCGCGTCCGATCGATTCGACGCTGTCGCGTCGGAGCCAGTTCGTGAGGTCGGCCCGCATCCGTTCCCGTTCGTCGGACCAGTACGCGGACCGCCCCGTTCGACCGCGCCGCTGGGCGCGGGCGCACTCGTCGTCGAACATCGACATCAGCGCCGCGAGGTGCTCGTCGGTCCACCCGTGTTCGGTCGGCTGAGGCAGCGCGCCGGCGATGACCGCACGGTGGAACTGATCGAGCGCCCGGTGCTGGGTGGTGCCGATGTCGCTCGCCGTGATACTGATCTGGTCGGCCGGCTCCTCGATCGGTGTCGCCCGCAGCAGGTGGTGCACGAAGTAGGCGTGCGGACAGGCGGTCCACGCCTCGAGTTGGGTCGGCGAGATGACGCCGTGGATCCGTGGCACCGTCGCCGACGACAGATCGCCGTCGAACACCGTGACCCCGTCGCTCCGTCGGGCGGCGGTCATGGTGATCGCCCTGCTGAGTACCCGGTCGCCGATGACATCGGCGGCGGTGGCGAGGTCGCCGCCGGCGCGGACGTGGGTGGACCGGGCGCGCAGGCGGTGCTCGCTCGGGCTGACCGGGAAGACGGTCGCCGCGAGCCCGGCCGTGTGCGAGTCGACGATGAGCAGCGAGCGCGTGCGGCGTCCAGTGGTCGAGCCAGCGGGATGGCTCGACGTGAGCGGTGGATCGGAGGTCGCCGCGAGGCACGGTGAACGTGAGGTCGGACGTGTCCGCGAGCGCCATGAGAGCGCGATGCATCCGCAGCGTGTGCGCGTCGGACGTGGGCAGCCCGGCGTCGGCGCGTTCGGCGTCGGTGAGCAGTGGGTCGCTCGTGGGGCGTGGCGGCAACGTGCCCTCGGCCGCGCCGAGCACGACCGCCACGTCGATGTCGAGGCCGACCGCGCCGGCCAGCGCCGCCACCGTGACACCGTCGCCGACGCGGCCGACGCGACCCGGCATCGCATCGAGTTCGCTCTCCAGCGCCGATCGGAAACGATGTCGGGTGACCGGCTCGCCCACCGGGTCGAGGTGGCGCAATCGGTCGAGGGCCGACGTGAGTGCTTCGTAGGCCCGGTACTCGGCTTCGGGCAGGCGTTCGAGGCGCGTGCTGCCGATCCAGCGCTCGGTCTGTTCGACGCACCAGTCGGCCCACTCGCTCCAGCGGCGGGTTCGTCCGGGGGGCCCGAGGGCCGCCCGGAGTTCGGTGACGAATGTGAGGAGGGAATCGGCGGTGGCTCCCCATCGTTCGCTGCCGACGAGTGGGCCCAGCCGCACGCCCCAGTCGTCGTCGCGGGCGACCCCGGCCTGACGGCTCGCTCGTTCCCATGCCGCCGTGGGATACAACGCTCCCGACGCGTCACGTGGCGGCACGTCGGCCAGCAGTGCGAACAGGCCCTGCCGGCGCAGGCCACGCCGGTCGATGTCGAGCAGATCGAGCACGAGGCGGGGAACCAGCCGCTCGCCGAGCAACGTGCCGGGCCGTCCGTTCCAGACGATGCCCGCGGCGTCGAGGTGGTGCTCGACCAGCCGGGCATACGGTTGCTGCGTCGGCCAGATGACCCCGATCCGCTCGAACGGGACACCGCGGCGGGCTGCCTCCAACACGGCCCGCACCGCGTGGCGGACCTCGTCGTCGGCGTCGGTGGTCGAAACGATCGTGACGTCGCGCTCCGCGGCGAGGCCAGGCCCTCCGTGGAGCACGGTCGGATCGTGTTCGACGAAGTGGACATCGATCCGCTCGGCGAGGGCCTCGACGAACTCGAGCGCGAGGCCACTGAGGTCGACGGGCAGATGCACGACGACGTGACCCCGGTAGACGGCGCCGCCGGCCTTGACGAGACGTGTCGCTTCGGCGAACAGGTCGGCCTCGTCGTACCACGCGCCCTCGAGGCGGGCCGTGACCGCCCGGCTGATCCGGACCACTTCCTGTGCCCGCTTCGAGGACGAGGCGAGCCGAACGGCGGCGCCGGGACCCACGAGGCGGAGCTCGTCGTGAACCCGCCGGAGCGCCACCACGGTGGTGGGGTGACCGGCGACGTCGCGGAACGAACCAGGGTGCGCGTCGAGGACCTGCGCGACGGCCAGTTCGACCAGCGACGACGACATCGGTGAACGTCCGGACTCGGCGAGCGTCGGGCCGGCGATCAGCTCGGCCAGCCGGTTCAGCGTGACCATGTCGACACCGACGACGCCACCCGTGCGGCCGAGCGCGCGGCGGGCCATCACTCCGCATGTGTTGGTGGGGACGACGACCGTGACGGGCGCGAGAGGATCGTCGCCCTTGGCCGCGGTGATGGCCTGTGCGAGCTCGGCGAGGGCGCGGGCGGGCCGGACAGCCGAGGTGGTGAGCGTCACGTGTCCGATCGTACGGAAGGGGTGTGACGCTCGTCAGCCGGACGGGAGCGCCGCCTCGGCACGCGTGCCGGAGATCCTTGACGGCGTGTTCCAGGCCGAGCGGGTCGCGGAACAGGGCGCTCCCGGCGATGAGCACGTTGGCTCCCGCCGCGGCGGCGCCGGCGATGGTCGACGGTGCGATCCCGCCGTCGACCTCCACGTCGACCGTGTCGGCGTAGCCGGCGTCGTCGAGCATCCGCCGCACCTCGGTGATCTTCGGCTCCATCGTCGAGATGTACGCCTGGCCGCCGAAGCCGGGGTTGACGGTCATCACGAGCACCAGGCCGACGAGGTCGAGCACGTGCTCGATCGCCGATGCCGGCGTGGCGGGATTCAGGGCGACCGCCGCCGACGCACCGAGGTCGTTGATGTTGTCCAGCGTGCGGTGCAGGTGGGGGCAGGCCTCGGCGTGCACGATCAGGCGCGAACAGCCGGCGTCGATGTACTGCTTGGCCATCGCGTCGGGCGTGTACACCATGAGGTGGGCCTCGAACGGCAACGTCGTGTGGGGTCGGGCGGAGGCGATCACGTCCGGTCCGAACGTGAGGTTGGGCACGAACTGCCCGTCCATCACGTCCCACTGGATGAGGTCGACTCCCGCGGCCTCCAACGCGGCCACCTCCTCGCCGAGGCGGGAGAAGTCGGCCGGCAGCACCGACGGGACGATCTGGATCGGTCTGCTCATCGGTGGGGCAACCTATCGCTCACGGCTCACGTGTCACCGGTCTTGTCCGTCTCGTTGCCTGTCTGGTTGTCCGGGCCATTCCAGGCCTCGTCGGCGTCGTCCCACGTGTCATTGCGGCGTTCCACCGTGTTCCGCCAGTTCTCGGCCTCGGCACGGCTGGCGTACGGGCCGAGCATGTCGTCACCGGGCCCGCGTTGCGCGGCCGGGACGGCGACACCGCGCTTGAGATCGAAGTACCACTGCTCGCTCACGGCTCCACTCTGCCACGGTCGGTCGCTGTCGCCCACCCGAGGTCATACGCTGCTCCGATGCTGTTGACCGTGCGTACCGACCGACTCGTGGCGGGTGGCGACGCGATGGGTCGGGCCGACGACGGCCGTGTGGTGTTCGTCACCGGAGCGTTGCCGGGCGAGCTGGTCGAGGCCGAGATCGTCGAGACGAAGAAGGATTTCGTGCGCTCGCGGGTGCAGGAGGTCCTCGAACCGTCGGCCGACCGTCAAGTGCCGGTGTGCGCTCATCGCCGTGCGGGCTGCGGAGGCTGCGGTTGGATGCACCTCGAACCCGCGGCGCAGCTCCGGGCCAAGACCGAGATCGTCCGCGAGTCACTGCGGCGCATCGGACGCCTCGATGCAGCGGTCGTCGACGATCTCGTGCGGGTCGGTGGCGCGGTCGACACGTTCGGATATCGCACCACCATCCGCGTCGTCGGCGGCCCAGACGGCACGCTCGGCTACCGAGAGGAGGGCGGCGAGCGCATCGTGCCGATCACGAGCTGTCCGATCGCCGAATCGGCGCTGTCGCGGCTGTTGTCGGTGATCAAGCTCGACGAGGGTGCGGAGATCACGTTGCGCACGAGCGTCGCCACCGGCCAGATCACCGCCATCTGGTCGCGGGACCATCGTCATGGCGTGCACGGCGTGCCGTCCGGGGTCCACATCGGCGAACGCGCCTGGTTGCGCGAACAGATCGCGGGCGTCGAGCTGCGGGTGTCGGCGGGCTCGTTCTTCCAATCGGGGGCGCAAGGCGCCGAGTTGCTCGTCGGCGCCGTCGGTCGGGCCGCACCGGAACTGGCCACGGCCGCGCATGCCGTCGATGCGTACGGCGGCGTCGGCTTGTTCGCCGCCACGGTCATGGCACGCGCCGGCCACGTCACGGTGATCGAATCGTCGAAGTCGGCGTGCTTCGACGCCAAGGACAACCTGGCCGGCCGCTCGGCGACGATCGTGAAGTCGGAGGTCGGCCGGTGGCGGGCGGATCCCGGTCGACCGGTCGACGTGGTGGTGGCCGACCCCGCGCGCCCCGGACTCGGCAAGCCCGGCGCCGACGTGCTCAGCGCGGTGGCGGCGCCGGTGTTCGTGCTGGTCAGCTGCGATCCGGTGTCGCTCGCCCGTGATGTCACCTTGCTGGCACAGCGCGGGTACGCGCCCGAATCGGTCGAGGTGCTCGACCTGTATCCGAACACGACGCACGTCGAGACGGTCACCCGATTCACGCTCACCCCGACATGAGAATGTCCGCCGGGGTCTGTCCCCGAGCGGACATTCTCGGTGATGGCAGACTGCGAGCGTGATCACGCCGATCTGCTCCGACGAGGTTGCGACCGCGCTCGCCGAGGCGAGACCGGTGGTCGCGCTCGAGTCGACGATCTTCTCCAACCTGGGCCTTCCCTCGCCGGCCAACCGCGAGGCGCTCGATCGCTGTGCGGCGGCGATCCGCGAGGGCGGTGCGATCCCGGCGGTCACGGCCGTGCTCGACGGGATCGTGCGGGTCGGGATCGACGACGATGAGGTGGGCCGCATCCTCGGGCCCGGCCCGCAAGATGGCCGAGCGCGACGTCCCGGTGGCGATCGCCCAGCGCTGGGAGTTCGGTGCCTCGACGGTGTCGGCGTCGGTCGCCATCGCCGCGGCGGCCGGCATCTCGGTGTTCGCCACCGGCGGCATCGGCGGCGTCCATCGCGGTTCGGATCTCACCGGCGACATCTCCGCCGACCTCGATGCGTTGGCGCATCACAGCGTGGTCACGGTGTGTGCTGGGGCGAAGGCCTTTCTCGATCTCGCCCGGTCGCTCGAATACCTCGAGACCGTCGGTGTGCCGGTGCTCGGCTGGCAGCACGACTGGTTCCCGGCGTTCTACACCCGGTCGTCGGGCCTGCCGGCACCGCATCGGGTGGAGTCGGCGGACGAGGTCGCCCGCGTCCACGCATCCTCGACACGGCCGTCGTCTGGCGTACTGCTGGCCGTTCCGATCCCGGAGAACGACGAACTCGATCCCGACGAGTTGGCGGCCGTGCTCGACCAGGCCCTGCAGGACTGTGACACGGCCGGCATCACCGGCGCGGCGATCACGCCGTACGTGCTGGCCCGCATCGCCGAGGCGACCGACGGGCGCAGCATCCCGGCCAACCTCGCGCTGGCCGAGAACAACGCCCGCGTCGCCGCCGAAGTCGCCGTCGCCATCGCCCAGTTCCGTTGATCGCCTCCCGCTGTGGCAGCGGGGTTCGATCAGTTCGTGAACGTGTGGAGCGCACCGTTCTCGTCGGCGAGGCGGCGCAGGAGCGGTGACAGCTCCCAGTGGCGACCGCCGAGCGACTCGCCGTACTGCTGCACCTTCTCGGCGATCTCGGCGAGGCCGACGGAGTCGGCCCAGAACATCGGGCCACCGCGGTAGACGGGCCAGCCGTAGCCGTTGACCCACACGACGTCGATGTCGCTGCCCCGGATGGCGATGCCCTCGTCGAGGATCTTCGCGCCCTCGTTGACCATCGGGTACAGACAGCGCTCGAGGACCTCCTGGTCGGTGATCGTGCGCTGCTCGATGCCCTTGCCGATGGCGAAGTCCTTGATCAGCTGCTCGACCTCGGGGTCGGGCGTCGACGTCCCGCGTCTCGGGGTCGTACGTGTAGTAGCCGCGGCCGTTCTTCTGACCGCGGCGACCGTTCTCGCACAGCACCTCACGGATCGTCGAACCCGACGACTTCTCCTCCTTCCAGCCGATGTCGAGGCCGGCGAGGTCGCTCATCGCGAACGGTCCCATCGGGAAGCCGAAGTCGAACAGCACGCGGTCGACCTGCGCCGGCGTGGCCCCTTCGAGGATCATCCGTTCGGACTCCGCACCACGCGAGAACAGCATGCGGTTGCCGACGAAGCCCGGGCACACCCCGACCATCACGGGGATCTTGCCGATCCGCTTGCCGACCGCCATCGTGGTGGCGACGACGGTGTCGGACGACTTGTCGCCGCGCACGTTCTCGAGCAGCTTCATCACGTTGGCGGGGGAGAAGAAGTGCATGCCGATCACGCTCTCGGGCCGGGACGTGACGGCCGCGATCTTGTTCACGTCGAGCGCCGACGTGTTCGACGCGAGCAGCGCGCCGGGCTTGCAGATCCCGTCGAGCTCCTTGAAGATCGACTGCTTCAGCTCCATGTCCTCGAAGACGGCCTCGATCACGATGTCGCAGTCGGCGAAATCGGCCTTGTCGGTCGAGCCGGTGATCAGCGCCATCCGCTGCTCGACGGCCTCGGCCGGGATCGACCCGCGGGAGGCGGAGCGTTCGTAGTTCTTGCGGACCACGGCGAGCCCCTTGTCGAGCGCCTCCTGGTTGCGCTCGACGATCGTCACCGGGATGCCGACGTTGGCGAAGTTCATCGCGATGCCGCCGCCCATCGTGCCGGCGCCGAGCACGCCGCACGTCTGGATGTCGAGGATCGGCGTGTCCTTGGCGATGTCGGGGATCTTGTTCGCCGCCCGCTCGGCGAAGAACGCGTACCGCTGGGCGGCCGACTGTTGGCCGGTGACGAGTTCGACGAACAGCTTCGTGCTCGACCTTGAGGCCCTCGTCGAACGGCAGGTTGGCGGCCGCCTCGATGCACTGGATGTTGTACTCGGGCGCGAGGAACCCGCGCGCCTTCTTGGCAACCGACCGGCGGAAGTTCGTGAACAGTTCCGTGTCGCCCTTCGCTGCCGCGACCTTGTCGTCACGGTCGCGCACCCGCTTCAGCGGCAGTTGCTCGGCGACGGCGCGCCCGGCGAACGCGACAGCGGCGGCGCGGAGGCCGGCGACGTCGTCACTCGCGGTGACCTCGTCGATCAGCCCGTTGTCGAGTGCCTCGGTGCTGCTGATGTGGCGACCCGACGTCATCATCTCGAGTGCCATCGGGACGCCGACGAGGCGCGGGAGTCGCTGCGTGCCGCCCGCCCCCGGGAGGAGCCCGAGGTTCACCTCGGGCAGACCGAACTTGGCCGACGACACCGCCACCCGGTAGTGCGCGCACAGCGCCACCTCGAGGCCGCCACCCAGCGCGGTGCCGTGGATCGCGGCGATCACCGGGACCGGGGCATCTTCCATCGCGGCCTGCACCTGCTGCAGGCTGGCGCCCTTCATCGCGCTGCCGAACTCGCTGATGTCGGCGCCGGCGATGAACGTGCGACCGTCGCAGATCACGACGATGGCCTTCGCCCCGTCGCTGACGGCCCGGTTGAGGCCGTCGAACAGGCCCTGGCGGACGTGTGAGCTGAGTGCGTTGACGGGTGGATTGTCGACGATGACCAGGGCGACGTCGCCCTCGGTCTCGAGACGCACCGATTCGGAGATGGTGGTTGCTGAGGTGGCGGTCACCTCGTCAGTCAAGCAGTCGCCGCCGTGCTGCCCCGATTCGAGCGGCTGGCGGTCGCCCACCCTGAATGTCGACCAACTTTGTCGGGTATCGTCATCTCATGTCGCGAGTCTTCGGCTTTCCCGATCCCGTGAACGAGGTGTCAGCACGCCTGGTGGCCGGTGGGGTGGTGTTGATCGCCGCCACGGCCCTGCTCTTCGGGCAGACCTGGCTCGTCCTGCCGCTCGCGTACGGGTTCGTCGCCCGTGTGCTCGCCGGCCCGCGGTTCAGCCCGCTCGGTCAGTTCGTCACCCGGGTGGTCACGCCGGCCCTCACGTGCCGGGGTGTCGAGCCTCGTCCCGTGCCCGGCCCGCCGAAGCGCTTCGCGCAGGGCATCGGCGCCGTCGTCACCGTCGGTGCGTCGATCGCTTGGTTCGGTTTCGGATCTGCCGTCGCCGCCAACCTCCTGCTCGCCATGTTGGTCGTCGCCGCCGGCCTCGAGTCGGTGTTCGGCTTCTGCATCGGATGCCGGTTGTTCGGACTGCTGATGCGCGCCGGCGTGATCCCGGCCGACACGTGCGCCAAGTGCAACAACTTCGTGCCCGGCACGTCACCGGTCGGTGAGCACAGCGTCGCCTAGATCCGCTCGCACAGATCGCGCTCTTCGGACCTGAAACGCCTGAGGTCGGACACCAGGCGTTTCAGGTCGAGGTCAGACGGGCGTCAACTCGTCGTTGCGGGGGTCGTTCTCGTAGTAGTCGGCGTCGTGGCCTTCCACGTCGATGTTCGGCAGGATCCGGTCGAGCCAGCGGGGGATCCACCAGTTCCGGTCGCCGAGCAGTTCCATCGTGGCGGGCACCAACACCATGCGCACGATGGTGGCGTCGATGATCACGGCGATTGCCAGGCCGAGACCGAACAGCTTGAGCTGGCGGTCGTCGCCGAGGGCGAAGGCACCGAACACGCAGAACATGATCAACGCCGCAGCCGTGATCACACGGGCCGTGGCCGCCAGTCCATCGGCGACTGCCGTGCCGTTGTCCTTGGTGCGGTCGTACTCCTCCTTGATGCGTGACAGGAGGAACACCTCGTAGTCCATCGACAGGCCGAACACGATGGCGAACAGGAACATCGGGACCCACGCCTCGATCGGCCCCGATTTGTCGACACCGATCAACTCGCGTCCCCAGCCCCACTGGAAGATGGCGACGAGCACGCCGTAGGCGGCGCCGATCGACAGCAGGTTCATGATCACGGCCTTGAGCGGCACGAGCACGCTGCGGAAGACCGCCATCAGCAGGAGGAAGCTGAGCAGCAACACGACGCCGATGAGCCACGGCATGCGGCCGGCGAGGTAGGCTGGCGAAATCGGTCGACCCGGCGGTGAAGCCGCCGACCAATGCCTGCACGCCGCTGTCTGGGATCACGTCGTCGCGCAGGTCGTTGACGAGCGTCGAGGTGGCCTCGTCCTGCGGCGCGCTCTCCGGGTAGACGATGACGAGTGCGAGATCGTCGGAGATCTGATTCGGCAGGCTGAAGGCGACGTTCTCGGTGGCGTTCAGCGTCTCGACGAAGGCGCCGAGCGCTTCTGGATCCGACGCCGTGTCGCCCTGGACGGTGATGAACAAGGGACCGTTGGTGCCAGGCCCGAACCCTTCGGCGAGCATGTCGTACGCCCGGCGGACCGTCTGGTCCTCCGGATAGTTGCCGGCGTCGCCGAAGCCGAGACGGATCGAGAACAGCGGAATGGTGAGCAGCAGCAGGAAACCCACGGCGACCGCGGCACTCCAACCTGGCCGATGCTGGATGAAGCGGCTCCAGCGGTACCAGACCTGCTCCTCCTTGGGCTTCTCCACGCGGTGCGGTACATGACGTCGCAGAGGTTTGATGGCGAAGCTGATGGCGAAGAACAGGATCGCCAGCAGGAACCCACCGAGGAAGATCCCGCTCTGCCCGGTCGTGATACCGACGAATGCGCCGACCACGGCGACACCGACGGCGATCAGGGCGGCCCAGGATGTCTCGTCGATGCGGGTGCCGACCCATCCGAGCAATGCCGGCAACAGGGTCAGCGAGGCGAGGATCATCATGGCCACAGCGATGGCGGATGCGATCGCGACACCTTGGACGAAGGCCAGCCCGATGAGCAGGAGTCCGAGCAGCGCGATGATGACGGTGATTCCGGCGAACATCACGGCGCGGCCGCTGGTGTCGATCGAGGCCACCACCGAGTCCTCCACGCTTGCCCCTCGTTTGAGATTCTCTCGGTAACGGGTGACGATGAAGAGCGCGTAGTCGATGCCGACGCCCAGGCCGATCATCGCGATCATCGCACTCGTGAAGTCCGGCATCGTGATGACGTTGCTGGCGAGCGCCACGATCGCCGAGGCGATTCCGAGGCCGAACAGGGCGATGCCGATCGGGAGGCCCATGGCCATGACCGAACCGAACGCCAGGATGAGGATGATGACTGCGGCGATGATGCCGTAGACCTCGCTCTCGGGCAGCTCGAACTCGGCGAAGAGGTCACCGCCGTACTCGATCTCGAGCCCCTCGACCGTGGTGAGCTCGTCGCCCTGCTCGATGATGTCGTCACCGATCTCGGTGAGTTCCGTGAACGTCCGTGTGTCGGCGATGTCGATCTGGGCGAACGCGATCGTGCCGTCCTGGCTCACCTGCTGTGGACTGTCGTAGGGCGAGGTGACCGTGATGTCTTCGATCTCCTCGACGTACGTGAACAGTTCCTGCATCGCCGCCTGCACCTCGGGGTCGGCGACCCCTTGCGGCGCTTTGAACACGATCTGGGATGTGAAGCCTGCTTGCTCGGGCGTGTTCGCCTCGAGCAGTTCCTGCACTTCCTTGGTCTCACTGGCGGGGAGCGTGAAGTCGGTGCGGTAGTCGGGTCCGACGGCGCCGGACACGGCGTTGACGACAACCAGCAGTGCGACCCACGCACCGATCACCATCCACCGATGCCGGACGCAGGCGCGCGCCAGCCGCGCCAGCGTGCTCGCGTCCGTTTTGGTTTCAGGGGGACGTGTGTCGATGTCCGACGTCATCAGGGGGAACTCCTCGGGTCCGGTCCACTCGCGCCGACAATGTTCGCACGTGGGTGTGACGTTGTGCAGGGGACATTTGTCACGTCCCACCTGGGATTGACTTCGACGAACGATGTCAGATCTGGCCGACCCGACCGATTCGGCGCTCGACACGATCGAGGAACCGCGCTCGCTGTTCGGGGCTCGACGTGTCCACGCCGTACATCGCGATCCAGCTCGTGCGGGCCAGCGGGTGGCACATCGAACGGAGGCTGCGCGTCAGCGTTCGTTTGCCGCTCTCACCTTCGACCGCGTTGACCCACTTCGACGAACCGTGGGTGGTCACCGCGATCAGGCGGCGGACATTGGTGAGCCGTCGTTCGATCCGGTCGGTCCCGGGCGGGAGGTCCCACGCGACCCCGTTGACCCAGACGCGGTCGATCCAGCCCTTGAGCATCGCCGGCTGACCCGACCACCACGTCGGATACACGAGTACGAGGGTGTCGCACCACAGGAGATCGTCGACGTATTTCTGGAGCGACGGGTCGGCCCCGGCCTCGAGGTGACGGCGGTGATCGATCTCGGTGAACGTCGGATCGAACCCGTCGGCGTACAGGTCGTCGACCCGGACCTCGGCGCCGCGCGCCTCGAGGGCGGCGGCAACGCGATCGCGTACTGCTCGCACGAAGGACTCGTCGTCGGGATGGCAGTAGACGACGAGGGCGCGGGTCGTCATCGCCCGGCTTCTCATCGAAGGTCAGCCATGGTTCGCTCGACCAGTGCGGCGAATTCCGCCCGATCGTCGGAGGTCGACGTGTCGATGGCGTACAGCCCGAGCCACGTCGTGCGGGTGCGCAGCCCGCACGACACCCGCAGTGCTCTGGTGAGGATCCGTCGGCCGTTGTCGTTCACGGCGAGCACGTACGAGCGCGGCGAGCCGTACGTGGAGATGCCGACGATCCGACGGACGTGCCCGAGCCCGGGCTTGACCTTGCCGGTGCGTTCGTCGAACCGGAACCCGACGCCAGGCACCATCACCCGTTCGAGCCATCCCTTCATGATCGCCGGCAGCCCGCTCCACCACGTCGGGTACACGAACACGAGCAGCTCGGCGCGGCCGACCACGTCCGCGTGGTGCGCCACCAGTGGATCGAGGATCGGATCGTCGCCGTGGTAGGCCGTGCGTTCGGCGGCCGACATCGCGGTCCGGAAGCCGAGGCGGTACAGGTCGAGCACCTCGACCGTGTGGCCGCCCGCCTGCAGGCCGGCGACCGCGCGGGCCGCGAGCGCACAGGTGTAGCTGTCGTCACGCGGATGGGCGACGACGACGACGGCGTGCATCCCGCCGACCATACGCGTGCGGCGCCTCCGGTGTCCCCGTCCCGAAAAATGCCTCGATTCGCGCGGTGAGCGTACGAATCGGGGCATTTTTCGGGTTGGGAGCGACCGATCGTTACCGACGCAGGCGGGCGCGGACGGCGGGCCACTCGTCGGCGATGATCGAGTAGACCGCGGTGTTGCGCAGGGTGCCGGCCTCGCCGGCGGCGGTCGACGGGCGGTGGCGGCGCAGGATGCCCTCGAAGGTGGCGCCGAGACGCTCGATCGCCCGACGGCTGCGATCGTTGCGGTCGTCGGTGCAGATCGCCACACGCTGGACCGACCACACGTCGAAGGCATGCGTGAGCAGGAGGAGCTTCGCTTCGGTATTGATGGGGGAGCGCTGCGCGTCGGCGGCGAGCCAGGTGCCGCCGACCTCCACCTCGTCGGGATCGCGCCGCCCGAGCGGCCACGACGGCGACATGAACCGGGTGCACCCGACGATCGCTCCATCGGCGGTCCGGCGCTGGACGAACGGGGCGGCCCGGCCGTGCGCGGCGTCATCGAGGAGCCACTCGACATACGCCTCGGCCTCCGCTTCGTCCCCAGGTACACCGGTCCATCCGAACGTCGATCGATCGCCGCTTCCCGCGGCGGCGATGTCGGTGACGTGATCGGGTCGGAGCCGTTCGAGGATCACATGCGTTCCGACGAGGTCGTCGACGTCGAGTGCAGGACGGATGAGCTCGGCCACGGCGCCAGTCTGCACGAACAGCGTCGATCGGATCGTGCGAGATACCGTGCGCAACATGGTCGAACGCGACATCCGATCCGACGACTCCCCTCGAGGGGATGGTGGCTGAGATGTACGCCGCGATCGAATGTCCGTCGTTCGGCCCGATCGACGGCTCCGCCTGATCGAGCGCGAATCCCCCGACCTCGCACCGGGCACCATCCGGATCGCGGTCAGCGTGTGCGGGGTGAACTTCGTCGACGGTCTGATCGTCGAGGGCCGCTACCAGATCAAGCCGCCCGTGCCGTTCGTGCCGGGGATGGAGGTGGTCGGCCGGGTGACCGAACTCGCATCGACGTGTCGTCGCTCGACGGTGCTCCGCTGCAGGTCGGCGATCGGGTGTTCGCCAACGTCGGCTTCGGCGGGTACGCCAGCGAGGCGGTCGTGCCGGCTGTCGCAGGTGTCGCGGGTGGCGCCGGCGCTGAGCGACGGTCAGGCCGCCACGTTCATGCAGAGCTACATGACCGGGTGGTACGCGCTGCGTCGCGTCGGGCCCAGGTGCGGTCGGGACAGTCGAGTGCTGGTGCTCGGCGCCGGCAGTGGTGTGGGGCTCGCCGCGGTCGACATCGCGTCGGCCCTCGGGCTGCACGTGATCGCCGCGGCGTCCACGGCCGACAAGCGGGCGCTCGCCGAATCGCTCGGTGCCGAGGCGACGATCGACACGTCCGCGCTCGACGCGGCCGGCGTCAAGGATGCCGCCAAGGAGTTCGCGGCATCGTTCGGGGCGCGCGGGCGTCGGCGGCGTCGACCATCTCTACGACCCGGTCGGTGGCGAGCTCGGCGCGACCTGCCTGCGGGCCCTCGGCGACGACGGCCAGTATCTGGTGATCGGCTTCGTCGCCGGGATCCCGTCGTTGCCGGCCAATCAGGTGCTGCTGCGCAACCGGCGGGTCACCGGCGTCGACTGGGGAGTGTGGGCCAGCCGTCATCCCGACGACAATCAGGCGATGCTCGCATCGATCCTCGAACTGATCGAGCGCGGCGATCTCGCGCCCGGTCGAGCCGACGATCTACGCCCTCGCCGACGCACCGCGGGCGCTCGCGGACCTCGCCGGCAGAAAGGTGGCCGGCAAGGTGGCGCTGGTCCCGTGACCTGGCAGACTGTTCGCTCCCATGGTGGTCATAGCTCAACAGGTAGAGCACCAGGTTGTGATCCTGGCGGTTGGGGGTTCAAGTCCCCTTGGCCACCCCAACGCAGCAATGCGATGACACGGCAGGCGCCGATCGGACCGTGCAGTCGCACGCTTCGCTCGGTAGCCTGTCGTGCTGCGCTTCTCTAGCTCAATGGCAGAGCAGTGGACTCTTAATCCATTGGTTCTGGGTTCGAATCCCAGGGGAAGCACGAAGCGATTTGCGGGCACCCGGGGCCGCCAGCGCCCTTCGAGTGACTCTTCATCCATCGTCGTCGTCGGTTCGAATCCCAGGGGAAGCACTCGAAGCGATTTCGCCCGCAGCGGGCCCGACAATCCGGTCAGCGTGACCAGGCTGCGGTCGTCGCGGTAGCGGCCGACCGACAGGGGCGTCGACCATTGGCGGTGTTGGCGCACGCTGCTGGTGCCGAGCGTGATCGCCACGGCGAGGCACAATCGACACGACTGCGATGGCGAGCGTCGGCACGAGCATGTCGTTGGCGAGCCGGGCGAACAGGCCCATCCAGATGTTGTCCGACAGCGCTGGCAGCACGGCCGCGGGCACGATGTAGCCGAACAGCACGATCAGCACCGCGAGCGCGACCAGACCCGATCGCGACCGCCTGCGTGAACTCGCCGCGCTCGGGTCGCATCATCACGCCGGCGATGAACATCAACAGTCCGAGCACCGCTCCGCCGAGCGCGATCCAGCCGGCGATGCGGTTGATCACCGGGAGTGCGCCCACCTCCTGGACGGGCAGTGTGATCGGCGCCATCTCGCCGACGCGTTCGTCCCGCACGATTTGGACCTGCTGCTCGGCATCGATCCGCACGGGCTCGGGGTGTTCACCGATCAGCCGTTCGTGCGCCTCGCTGACGAAGTCGGTCATGAGCGCTGCGCCGGCGTCCCAGGTGGCGATCTCCTGGATGAACTCCTTGAGCTGGGTCGGCGACTGGCCGGTCGCCGGCGCCGTGGCGCTGGCGACGATCGTGGCGACCTGCTGCGGATCGCCTTGTCGCCGAGGATCGCGTGGGCCGGTCGGTGTCGGCCGATGGGGTGAACGCGACGCGCTGGAACCACCACGCGCTGATCGATGCGGCGAACAGCACCGTCGAAATGATCAGCAGGATCCCTGCCAGTGAACGCCGCACCGGGAGAGTCTGGCAAATTCGGCACCCTTTGCCCGACTCCGCTGCGAGACTGGCCGTTCGGCTCACCCCGACTGGCCGTCCGAGGCGCCTCGGAGCGTCGGCCGGATCGCCGTATCGTGCGATCATGACCCGGCCGAGCCTGCGACGCATGTTGTGGCGAGGGCCCGACGGGCGTGCCCATGGTGCGGTGGTCGGCACGCCTTCTTCATCGGGTGGTTCACCAAGACCGACCACTGCCGGTCGTGCGGGCTCCGCTGGCGCCGCGACGACGTCGGCTTCGAACTCGGCGCGGCGACGATGGCAGCGATCATGACGCTCGGCCCGCTGATCGTGGCGCTCACTGTGACGCCCGCGTCACCTGGCCCACGGTGCCGGCGGTGCCCATGATCGTCGCGCTTGGCGCCGGCGGCGATCGTGCTGCCGATCGTGCTCTATCCGGTCAGCTACACGCTGTGGCAGGCGCTCGACATCGCGATGCGCCCGGTGACGGTCGACGACTTCGAACTGATCGAGCCGCTCGAGGTGCGAGGTGATGGCGCGATCGACGGTCCCCCCGAGGGGCCCGGCGGGACCTGAGCACAGGAGCGGCGGCGGTGCCGGGTCCGTTCGTTCGCCGAATGCTTGTACGAACAGTTGTTCGTCAACTACACTGCTGTCATTCACCGGTCCCGCACACTCCGGCATGTCACACCCCCCCGCCGCTGTCACACCCCCCCTCCGTACCGTCGGCTCCATCGAGTTCGTCCCCATCGAAAGTGAGACACCGCAATGAACACTGACCGTGACCTGACAAAGCCCTCGACATGGCCCTCGCCCAGATCGACAAGCAGTTCGGCAAGGGCGCCATCATGAAGATGGGCGAACGCACGAACATGAACATCGAGGCGATCTCCACCGGGGCGCTGGCCCTCGATCTCGCCCTCGGCATCGGTGGCCTCCCACGTGGCCGCATCACCGAGATCTACGGTCCGGAGTCGTCAGGCAAGTCCACCCTCGCCATGCACGTCGTGGCCGAAGCGCAGCGCAACGGGGGCGTGTGCGCCTACATCGATGCCGAGCACGCGATGGATCCGATCTACGCCCGGGCGATCGGTGTCGATGTCGATCAGCTCCTGATCTCCCAGCCCGACACCGGCGAACAGGCACTCGAGATCGCCGACATGCTCTGCCGGTCGGGTGCGATCGACGTGATCGTCGTCGACTCGGTGGCGGCCCTCACGCCCCGCGCCGAGATCGAAGGCGAGATGGGTGACACCCACGTCGGCCTCCAGGCCCGTCTGATGAGCCAGGCCCTGCGCAAGCTCACCGGCAACATCAGCAAGACCAACACGATCATCATCTTCATCAACCAGCTCCGCGAGAAGATCGGCGTGATGTTCGGCTCACCCGAGACCACGCCGGGCGGGCGGGCGTTGAAGTTCTACTCGTCGGTCCGCCTCGACATCCGTCGCATCGAGTCGTTGAAGGACGGCGCCGAGGTCGTCGGCAACCGCACCCGTGTGAAGGTCGTGAAGAACAAGGTGTCGCCGCCGTTCCGTCAGGCCGAGTTCGACATCATGTACGGCCAGGGCATCAGCCGCGAGGGTTCCCTCGTCGACCTGTCGGTCGATCTCGGCATCGTCAAGAAGTCGGGCGCCTGGTTCACGTACGAGGGCGAGCAGCTCGGCCAGGGCCGGGAGAACGCCAAGACCTACCTCAAGCAGAACCCGGAGGTGATGATGGAGATCAGCGACAAGGTGCTCATCGCCGCCGGGCTCAAGCCCGACCCCAATGCCCCGGATGGCGTCGTCGCCGAAGTCTTCACCGAGGCCGACGAGGCCCCGATCGACCTCGACTGAGATGGCCGTTCCGCAGCGCATCTCCTTCGTCACGCTCGGTGTCGCCGATGTCGCCCGGTCCACTCGTTTCTACGAGTCGCTCGGGTGGCGTCGGGCGCCGGGCTCCCAGGACGCCATCTCGTTCTTCGAGATGCAAGGCTCCGCGTTCGCGTTGTTCGGCCACGGCGAGTTGGCCCACGATGCCGGCCTGGCCGACGATGTTCCGGCCCTCGGGCCGGGCACCTTCCGGGGGGTGGCCCTGGCATTGAACGTCGAGTCACGCGACGAGGTCGATGCCACGTTTGCCGAATGGGTCGACAAGGGCGCCACGCCGACGAAGCCGCCCGAGGCGGTGTTCTGGGGCGGGTACTCGTCGTACGTCGCCGATCCCGACGGGCATCTGTGGGAGATCGTCCACAACCCGCTGATGCCCAACAGTGCCGACGGCAAGGTCACCTTTCCCGACGGTTGAGGTCGTCCGCCGGACTCGTTGGACCGCGGCGTTAGCCTCGGGTGCCATGTCGCGGCGCTATCTCGTTCGCACCTACGGGTGCCAGATGAACGAGCACGATTCCGAGCGGATCGCCGGTCTGCTCGAGGCCGACGGGCTCGTGCGCGCCGACTCGGAGGACGACGCCGACGTGGTCGTCCTCAACACGTGCTGCATCCGCGAGAACGCCGACAACAAGCTCTACGGCAACCTCGGACATCTGAAGACGTGGAAGGGCGACAAGGACGGCCGCCAGATCGTCGTGTCCGGCTGCTTGGCCCAGAAGGACCAGGAGCGCGTGGCCGAGCGTGCCGGGCACGTCGACGTCGTGATGGGTACCCACAACGTCCATCGCGCGGCCGAACTGCTTCGCGAGGCCGAGCAGGCGGACCTGCCCATCACCGAGATCCTCACCGAGGCGGTCATCGACGATCACGCGATGTTCCCGTCGGCCCTGCCCGCCCGGCGGGAGACGTCGTACAACGCCTGGGTGACGATCCAGATCGGCTGCGACAACAACTGCGCGTTCTGCATCGTCCCCGCCGTCCGCGGCGTGGAGATGAGCCGCCCCTTCGACCAGGTGGTCGACGAGGTGCGGGCGCTCGCCGAACAGGGTGTCACCGAGGTGACGTTGCTCGGCCAGAACGTCAACAGCTATGGCCGCGACCTGCAACTCGCGTCGCGTCAGGCAGGTGACGAGTCAGCGCGTCTGCGCCCGCTGTTCGCCGACCTGCTGCGGGAGGTCGGCGCCGTCGAGGGCATCCGTCGGGTCCGGTTCACCAGCCCGCACCCGAAGGACATGCGGCCCGACACGTTCGCCGCCATGGCAGACGTGGCGGCGGTGTGTGAGCACCTGCACTATCCGTTGCAATCGGGCAGCGACCGCATCCTCGCCAAGATGCACCGGGGCTACACCGCAGAGCGCTACCTGACCCGCCTTGCCGAGGCGCGTGGCGCCATCGCCGACCTGGCCGTGTCGACCGACATCATCGTCGGGTTCCCGGGCGAGACCGAGGCCGACTTCCAGCACACGATGGAGGTGGCGGCCGCAGCTGAATACGACTACGCCTACATGTTCATCTTCTCCCCGCGAGGGCACGGAGGCCGCCACGATGCAGGGCGACTTCGTCGACCCGGCGGTTGTGGGGGAGCGCTTCCAACGCCTGCGCATCGTCGTCGAGCGCGCGGCACTCGCCCGGCACGAGGCCCGCGTCGGCCGGGTCGAGGAAGTCCTCGTCGAGGGCCCGAGCAAGCGCGATCCGTCGGTCACGAGTGGGCGCACGCGCCAGAACAAGCTCGTCCACTTCACGCCACCCACGCCGCTGCGCACCGGCAGCTACGCCTCGGTCGAGATCACGCACGGCGCTCCGCACCATCTCCTCGGGAACTTCGTCGAACTCCTCGCCGAGCCCACCCATCGCCTCCGCATTCCCGTCGCCGCCCTCTGACGCCGCCCGACCCACCCGTTGCGATGAGCGAAGGGTCCACCCCCCGGTCCGCTGGCTCATCGGAAGGTCCAGTCGGCGCATTGCGATGAGCGAAGGGTCCACCCCCCGGTCCTCTGGCTCATCGGTCCGACGTGGTCGTCGTGGCAGTAGGTTCTGCCTGGATGAGTGACCAGTCGGTCGACGGGCAACTGCAGGACTACCGGGCGAGCATCGACAACATCGACGCCGCGCTCGTGCACCTGCTGGCCGAGCGGTTCAAAGTCACCAAGGCGGTCGGCCGCTACAAGGCGACCGCCCACCTCCCGGCGGCCGACCCCGAACGCGAGGAGATCCAGATCGCCCGACTGCGGGCGCTGGCGGAGGAGTCCGGCCTCGACCCCGTGTTCACCGAGAAGTTCCTGCGCTTCATCGTCGCCGAGGTGATCCATCACCATCAACGCTTCGCAGAGGGCGAATCGCTCTGAGCGTCACGGTCGACGCCGGTCGGGTTGCCATCGTCGGCTCGACCGCGTCGGGGAAGTCCGCCGTCGCCGTGGCCGTCGCACGCTGCCTCGGTGAGGTCCATCTGGTGTCGGCCGACAGCATGCAGGTGTACCGCCACATGGACATCGGCACCGGCAAGCCGACCCCGGCGGAGCAGGCCGAGGTGCCTCACCACTGCATCGATCTGGTCGAGCCGAACGCCGACTTCACCGTGGCGGCCTACAAGGACGCCCACGCGGATGCGCTCGCCGACATCCACGCGGCCGGGGGCGTTGCGTTGATCGTCGGGGGCACCGGCCTGTACCACCGTGTGGTGATCGACGACTTCGACCTTCCGGGCGAGTGGCCGACGATTCGGGAGGAACTCGACTCGGAGGCCGACACGGCCGCCCTCTACGGCCGGCTCGAATCGCTCGACCCGGCGGGGGCGGCGAAGATCGAACCGTCGAATCGGCGCCGCGTCGTGCGGGCGCTCGAGGTGACACTCGGCAGCGGTCGACCGTTCAGTTCGTTCGGGCCGGGGGTCGACTCGTACCCGCCGACGAACGTGGTGCAGATCGGCATCCGTCGCCCCCGCCCCGTCCTCCGCGAGCTGATCGAGCAGCGGGTGCGCGGGATGATCGACGACGGCCTCGTCGACGAAGTGCGGACGATCGCGACCGGTCCCGGATTCTCACGGACCGCGGCCCAGGCGCTCGGCTACAAGGAAATCCTGTCCCACCTGGCGGGTGAGATCAGTCAGGATGAGGCGATCAAACTGATCATCACCCGCACCCGGCAGTTCGCCGTCCGTCAAGAGCGATGGTTCCGCCGGGATCCACGCGTACGCTGGATCGACGTCGACCACGACCCGGTTGCCGACGCGGTGCCGGCGGTGATCGACGCGATCACCGAACAACGCTCACGATGACGACGCTCACCCTCACCAAACACCACGGCCTCGGCAACGACTTCCTGGTGCTGCTCGACGCACCCTCCGCCGACTCGGCCGTCGATCTCGCCGCGCTGGCGCGGCGCCTGTGCGATCGCCGCCGCGGTCTCGGCGCGGACGGCCTCCTCATCGCCTCCCCGGCCGACGCCAGCCTCGGTGACCGAAGCGATGGCCGCGCGGTCCGGATGACGCTGTTCAACGCCGACGGCTCACGGGCCGAGATGAGTGGCAACGGCATCCGCTGCTTCGCCCAGGCGATCGCCGCCGAGCGAGGTGACCTGGGTGATCTGCTCGTGCACACCGATGCCGGCGACCGAACCGTCACGATGACTGCCACGGACGAACCCGACACGATCGTCGCCAAGGTCGACATGGGCGAAGTCGTCCGGATCGAGGAACCCGCGGGCTGGCCCACGCTCGGTTGCCACCCGGATCGTCCCGTGATGCACCTCAGCTTGGGCAATCCGCACAGTGTGGTGGGTGTCGACGAGGTGGGCGTCGTCGACCTGCTGGCGCTCGGTGGCAAGGTTCCCCAGGTGAACCTCGAGATCGTCGAACCGGGGCCGGAAGCGACGGCGATCACGATGCGTGTGCACGAACGCGGCGCCGGCATCACCGAAGCCTGCGGTACCGGCGCCTGCGCCGCGGCGTTCGCCGCCCGATCGTGGGGGCTCGTGGCCGGAGGTTCCGACGAAGTCACCGTGCACATGGACGGTGGCACGGCCACCGTCGGTTTCGACGCCGCGGTTGCCAGCCGCGTGTCGCTCACGGGCCCGGCCACGCTCGTCGCCACCATTCAGGTGGACCTCACTGGCCAGGTGGACCTCGCCGGCCAGGTGGACCTCATTGGCGAAGTGGAACTGGCGTGACCACGCCGTACGACGAGGCGCTCGCGGCAACACTGATCGACCGGACGATCCGGGAACGGATCGTGCTCGTCGCGGTCGCCGGCCCACGCGACACCGATGACGCCGTCGAAGCGAGCCTCGACGAACTCGCCCTGCTCGTCGACACCGCCGGCGCCGACGAGGTCGGTCGGATGGTGCAACGGCGCGACTCGCCCGACCACACCTGGTACATCGGGAAGGGCAAGGCGGAGGAACTCAAGCAGCTCTGCCTCGCGGTCGATGCCGACACCGTCGTGTTCGACAACGAGCTCGCCCCGGCCCAGCAGTACAACCTGGAGAAGCTGCTCGGCCGCACGGCGATCGACCGCACTGCCGTGATCCTCGACATATTCGGACAGAACGCCCACACGCTCGAAGGCAAGGCGCAGGTCGAACTGGCCCTGCTCCGCTACCGCCTGCCGCGTCTGCGACGCGGTTCGCAAGCACGCCTGTCGCAGCAGCGCGGTGGCGTCGGCGCCCGGTTCGGCGGCGGTGAGACGAAGCTGGAGACCGACCGACGGCGCATCATGCGGCGGATCAACAAGCTCGAAGCCGACCTCGTTCAGCTCGCCGAGACCAGATCGTTGCAACGCAAGGGTCGCGGCAAGAGCGGGCTCGCCTCCGTTGCCATCGTCGGCTATACGAACGCCGGCAAGTCGACACTGCTCAACCGGCTCACCGATTCGGGTGTGCTCGTCGAGAATCGGCTGTTCGCCACGCTCGATCCGACAACACGGCGACTCGCCCTGCCTGGCGGTGAGCCGGTACTGCTCTCCGACACGGTGGGGTTCATCAACCGTCTCCCGCACGGGTTGGTGGAAAGCTTCAAAGGCACGCTCGAGGTTGCGGCGCGGGCCGACTACCTCGTCCATGTCGTCGACTCCAGCGTGGCCGACCCGCTCGCGCAGCTCGACGCCGTCCGTGAGGTGCTCGACGAGATCGACGCGGCTCGGGTCCCGGAGCTGCTCGTGTTCAACAAGGCCGACCTCGCTCCGGGCGTCGCCAAGGAACTGGTGGACGACCACCCCGGATCGGTGTCGATCAGCGCCGTCACGGGGGAAGGCGTGGACGAGTTCCTCCGCACGCTCGGTGACCGGCTCCGGCTGCTGTCGACGGTCCACGAACTCTCGATCCCGTACGACCGGGGTGACGTACTGGCCGCCGTCCACCGTGAGGGTGAGGTCGTCTCGATCGGCGAGGGCGACGACGTCTGGACCGTCCGGGCCCGCTTGTCCGACGCATCCGCCGGGCGCCTCGAATCGTTCCTGGCTGCGGCACTCTCGGCGGACGCGCCGTGACGACGGTCGTGCCCGCCGGCTTCGTGCCGCCGCCCTATCCGTACGACCGGCTCGATTCACTCGCGCCGATCGCCGCGGCGCACGCCGGTGGACTGGTCGATCTGTCGATCGGCACACCGTGCGACCCGCCACCGCCGGCGGTCATCGCGGCACTGGCAGCGAGCGGTTCCGAACGGTCGTATCCCCCGAGCATCGGGTCGGTCGCCCTGCGCGAGGCCGCCCAGCGGTGGATGCGGCGGCGATTCGCCATCGACGTCCCGGCAGGCGACATCGGAGCGACGGTCGGCACCAAGGAGTTCGTCGTCACGCTGCCCCAGTGGATGAGCCTGCGGACACCGACCCGCGACACGGTGCTGTACCCAGCGGTGTCGTATCCCTCGTACGCGATGGGCGCCGAACTGGCCCGCTGCCGTGCGGTACCGGTGCCGGCACGACCCGACGGACAGCTCGACCTCGCGTCGATCTCACCCGACGATGCCTCGCGAGCGCTGCTGCTGTGGGTCAACAGCCCGAGCAACCCGACCGGGGCGCTCGACGATCTCGATGCGGCGGCCGACTGGGGACGCGCCCACGGCGTGCCCGTGTTCTCCGACGAGTGCTACGTGGAGTTCACGTGGTCGGGCCCCGGCCGCACGATTCTCGAACGGGGCACCGAGGGCGTGGTGGCGGTCCACTCGTTGTCGAAGCGATCCAACCTCGCGGGACTCCGCGTCGGCTTCTACGCCGGCGACACCGAACTCGTCCATTACCTGCAGGAGGTCCGCAAGCACGTCGGCATGATGGTGCCCGGCCCGGCCCAGGCGGCCGGCGTCGCAGCACTCGACGACGATGCCCACGTCGAGGTGCAGCGCGAGCGGTATTACTCGCGCCTCGTCCGGATGGCCGACGTGCTCGCGACCTGGTCGGGCACGCCGGTGGACCTGCCCTCGGGTGCGTTCTATCTCTGGATCCCGACCGCAGACGGCTGGGCGTTCGCCGAGCAACTCGCCGTCGACGGGGGAGCGCTCGTCAGCCCCGGGGAGTTCTACGGTGACGACGGTCGGCCCTACGTCCGGGTCGCAGTCGTGCAACCTGATGATCGGATCGATCTCGTGGAGCAGCGCCTGCGCGCCACGCGTCGCACGAGCACGAGCACGACGAGAGGTGGCGCATGAGCAGCGGGACAAGTCGGGGTCGCCTGATCGCGGGGATCGTGGTGCTGGTCGTCGGAATCGCTGGTGCGGTCGGACTGTGGCTGGGGGCGAACGCCCGTCTCGACGCCGCGGTCGACGGCCTGGCGCGCGGCCCGGTCGGCTGCGACACCGTGCTCGACTTCGACGAGACCGGCGACTACGTCGTGTTCATCGAGACCAAGGGTGCGATCGACGAGGGCCGCGGCGACTGTGACGCCGACACGTCGGTCGACTGGTCGGGCGACGATCTCCCCGCCGCGACCGTGACGATCACCGGCCCTGACGGCGAACAGGTCGACATCACATCCGACGACGGGGTCGACTACGACGCCGGGGGATCGCAGGGAACGTCGATCGGAACGGTGGCCATCGAACAGGACGGTGACCACCTGCTGCGCGTCGAGTCGGACGACGAGGGCTTCTACGTCAGCATCGGGCGGAACCCGAACGACGGTGTGGCGCTCATGCGCCTCGGCGCCCTGGCACTGCTGGTGACCGGCATCGGCGTGGGCGTCCTGCTGATCGTGACGGCACGCCGTCGGGCCGACGCCGTCGAGCCGACACCGGCGGCGTGGGTGCCGACCGGGCCCGCTCCCGGGTGGCCATCGAGCCCACCGGGATTCCCGGCGCCGCCGCCGACGACCGGAGTGACCGGCGTGATCGCTCCACCGCACGCACCCCCCGTGCAGCGGCCGGGGGCGCCGCTGCCGATGCCGCCACGACCGAGCGAAGACGAGCCGAGCCGCTGGGGCCCGCCACTGCCGTGAACCGACAGGGCTCTCAGTAGCGACGCATCACGGTGACGACCTTGCCGTAGATCTCGACCTGATCGGCGCTGAAGGTCATCGGTTCCATCGTGGAGTTCGCCGGCGTGAGCGTGACGTCGGCCCCGGATCGGCTGTATGTCTTGATCGTCGCCTCGCCGTCGGGAATTCCGGCGACCACGATGTCGCCGTTGTGCGGATGGGTGATCTGGGTGGCGACGACGAAATCGCCGTCGAGGATGCCGAGTTCGATCATCGAGTCACCACGAACCCGCAACATGAACAACTCGCCGTCGCCGGTGAAATCGACCGGCACAGGCAGCAGCTCCTCGACGTTCTCCTCGGCGAGCACACCGACGCCGGCGGCGACATCGCCGAGGAGCGGCACGTGGCGGACCGGCCGGCGCTCCATGACGGCGCCGCTGTTCGTGTCGTAACGCACCTCGATCGCCCGCGGCTTGGTCGGGTCGCGGCGGAGATAGCCGAGTCGCTGCAGCGTGTTGAGGTGGCTGTGGACCGTCGACGGCGACGTGAGGCCGACCGCATCGCCGATCTCGCGCACCGATGGCGGATAGCCCCGCTCGCGGATCTGCTGCTCGATGTACTCGAGGATGCTGCGCTGCCGCGTACTGATCGGAGGTGCCATGGCGAACAGTGTACGGATCGCGTCGGGCCAGGTCAAACATCTGTACGGAACACATGTACGGAAATTGTCCCGTTCGGGTTGACGACACCACCCGAACGCGCTTGACTGTCGAACAGGCGTGCGTCGAACATACGATCGCAGCACGTGGACCTGTTCGGACAAGTCGTTCGCACGTCGATGTTGGGAGTTCCAGTGAGTCAGTCGATCTATCGGTCATCCGTCGAGTTCTTTCCGTCGGTCCCGCGGCCGGACCGGACCGGCCCGGCGTCGCCGAACTATGTGCTGCGTCGAACGGGAGCCCTCGTCGTCGCCTTGGTCGCGGTGGTGCTGCTCGTCGGGACCATCGTTCTGCTGGCCGGCCCTGGGGGGCGACCTGCCTCCGCCTTCCAGGCCGAGCCAGCACTTTCGTCCACGGCGACGGTCCACGTGGCCCGAGCCGGCGACTCGCTGTGGTCGATCGCCCGCGCCAACCACGGCGACGTGTCGATCGACCGGTACGTCGATGCCTTGATCGATCTCAACGGCGGCACGGCGATCGCCGTCGGGCAGGCCGTGCACTTGCCATGACACGCGGCGCGTCGGGCACCGGCGGTAGCCCGCTGGTGAACGCGTGCTCCGGCTATCGTGCAGGTGTGCAATGCCCCGCGTGTCACGCCGACGACACGAAGGTCGTCGACTCCCGGGTCGCGGAGGAGGCGACGGCCATCCGCCGTCGCCGTCAGTGCCTCTCGTGTGCCCACCGGTTCACCACGTTCGAGCGGGTCGACCACGCGTCGCTCACGGTCGTCAAGTCACACGGCGGGCGCGAGCCGTTCGATCGCAAGAAGCTGATCGCGGGACTCGCCGCGGCGACCACGGGTCGTTCGGTCACCGCCGACCAGCTCGACGCACTCGCCTGCCGGGTCGAGGATTCGGCTCGCTTGCAGGGGTCGGAGGTGTCGAGTGGCAACTTGGGCCTCGCCGTGCTCGAGGAACTGCGCACGCTCGACGAGGTGGCGTACCTGCGGTTCGCGAGCGTGTACAAGGACTTCGACGCAGCGTCCGACTTCCATCGGGAACTCGAGCTCCTGCGCAAGTCAGCCGTCGTCGCCCCGCTTCCGTAGCCAGCGGCTGAACAGGAACGACTCGTCGTCGATCAGCAGCTGGTGCAACGCCGAACGCGGTGGGACTCAGCCGCCGCCCCGGTCGCCAGCCTCGCGCCGTCACCACCCGACGACGAGCGGTGACGTGGTGACGTTGATCTCGTCGACGAGGTCGCGAGTGAACAGCGAGCCGTTCAGGCCCGGCCCGCCCTCGCACTGGACGACCCGCGGGTCGTCGCACACCGTGCCCAGTGCGCGCAGCGCGGCCAGGAGGTCGACGGCGTCGTCCCCCGCCCGCACGATGTCGACCGACGCGGTGACCGCGTGCGGTCGTCGTGGTGATCAGGAAGCCCGCGCCCGAGGTGAACAGCGGCGTGTCGAGCTGGACGCGGGCCGACGCAGTGACGACGCCGATGCGCTGACCGGGCTTGCTCGGCGGTCCGTACCCTTCGGCCCGCGCGGTGCCCGCGCCGACGATGATGACATCGGCGATCGAGCGGAGGCGTTTGAGCACCGCAGAGTCGTTCGCGTTCCCCAACTGTGCGGAGGCGCCGTCGACGGCGGTCGAGCCGTCGATCGACACGATCATGCAGAGTCCGACCCAGGGTCGATCCGTTCGTTTCCCGAGCGGCGCCCCGTACGCCTCGTCGATCGAAGTCGGAGCCGGAGGGCCCGGGAAGAGTCGCCGCATCGGTCACCGACTATGGCACGCTCAGCCGTCGCTGGGCGCGGGGTCCTGCATCGGTGCCTCACGATCGAGTGCACCGCGGCACGACCTGCGACGATTGGGGATGGCCACCGCTGAGAGCGACACCCGCACCGCCTACCGGACCTGCCCGCTGTGCGAGGCGGGGTGCGGCCTGGAGATCACCGTACGAACCGCTGACGACGGATCCCCGACCGTGCAACGCATCCGGGGTGACCGAGACGACGTGTTCTCCCACGGCTTCATCTGCCCGAAGGGTTCGACGCTCAAGCAGTTGCACGACGACCCCGATCGCCTTCGTCGGCCCATGATCCGGCGCGACGGCCGCCACGTCGAGGCCACATGGGACGAGGCGTGGGCGGCGATCGAACTCGGCCTTGGCGCGACGATCGCCCAGCACGGACGTGAGTCGATCGCGATCTACGTCGGCAACCCGACGGCCCACAGCCTGTCGGCGATGTTGTTCGCCCGGGCGCTGCTCACCGGGGTCGGCACCCGCAATCGGTTCAGTGCGTCGACCGTCGATCAGATGCCCCGGCAGGTCGCGTCCGGCTACGTGTTCGGTTCGCCACTCGCCGTGCCGGTCCCCGATCTCGACCGCACCGATCACCTCGTGCTGCTCGGGGCCAACCCGTACGCATCGAACGGCAGCATGTGCACCGCCCCCGACTTCCCCGGCCGGATCGAGGCGATCCGAGCGCGTGGTGGCAAGGTCGTGGTGGTCGACCCCCGCCGTTCGAAGACCGCCGAGGAGTCAGACGAATGGGTGTCGATCCGCCCGGGCTCCGACGCCCTGCTGTTGGCCGCGATCGCCAACGTGCTGGTCATGGACGGAATCGCCGACCCGGGTGAGCACGTCAACCGGCACCTCGTCGGTCTCGATGAGTTCGCGACCGCGATCGCACCGTTCACGCCCGACCGGGTGGCGCTGGCGACGGGCGTCGACGCGGAGACCATCCACCGGATGGCCGCGAGATCGCATCCGCACCCACCGCTGCCGTGTACGGACGCATCGGTACCACGACGACCGAGTTCGGGTCGACCGCATCGTGGCTCGTCGACGCCGTGAACATCCTGAGCGGCAACCTCGACCGGCCGGGTGGAGTGATGTTCTCGACGCCCGTCGCCGGCGGGCCGACGACACACGGCACACCCGGCTCGGGACGTGGCTTCGCGATCGGTCGTGGCCATTCGCGGGTCAGCGGACACCCCGAGGTGATGGGCGAGTACCCGGTGGCGGCGCTGGCGGAGGAGATCCTCGAACCGGGAGACGGCCAGGTGCGGTCGTTCATCACCGTCGCCGGCAACCCGGTGCTGTCGACCCCGAACAGTGCCCAGCTCGATGCGGCCCTCGACGAGGTCGAGTTCATGGTGAGCGTCGACATGTACCTCAACGAGACCACCCGCCACGCCGACGTGATCCTGCCTCCGCCCTCGCAGTTGCAGCGCCCGCACTACGACGTGTCGCTCCTGCAACTCGCGATCCGCAACGTGGCCAACTACTCCGAGCCGGTCCTGCCGCTGGACGACGGCCAGCCCGACGAGTGGGAGATCATCGCCAAGCTGGCGCTGATCGCGCAGGGTCACGGCGCGGACGCCGATCCGGCCGTGATCGACGACGCGATGGTCGCCGGATTGGTCCAGGGCTCGACCGCCAGTTCGCACTCGAACGTTGCAGGGCGGAACCCCGACGACCTGCTCGCGGAACTCGACGCGTCGGCCGTCGCGGGCCCGAACGCCTGCTCGACGCGATGCTCCGCACGGGGCCGTTCGGCGACGGATTCGGATCGAACCCGGACGGGACGTCGCTCGACGACCTGCTCGATCATCCCCACGGCCGCGACTTCGGCGCCCTCGTCGAGCGGCTGCCCGGGGTGCTGCGCACGCCGAGCGGCAAGATCGAACTGGCGCCCCCGGTGCTCATCGGCGACCTCGATCGCCTCGAGGCGGCCATCGACGAGCTGGAGGCGAGGGACCTCGTGCTCGTCGGCCGACGTGACCTGCGCAGCAACAACTCGTGGATGCACAACATCGAGGTGCTCGTGAAGGGCAAGCCGCGCTGCACGCTCCACGTCCATCCCGACGACGCCGCGCACCTCGGGCTCGCCGACGGTCGGCCGGCATCGATCACGTCGCGGGTCGGTTCGATCATCGCGCCGGTCGAGGTGACCGATTCGATCCGTCCCGGCGTCGTGAGCCTTCCGCACGGATGGGGTCACGACATGGAGGGCACCACGCTGCGGGTGGCGTCGGAGCACGCCGGGGTGAACTCGAACATCCTGTCCGACCACGCTGCGCTCGATCCGCTGTCGGGGACGTCGGTGCTCAACGGCATCCCGGTCACCGTCGTCGCGGGATGACGGCGGGAGGATCTGGCTTCGGCGGCGAGAGCATTGCGGATGCGCGTCATTCGTGTCGTTCCTGTTGCTTTCTGTTCACCTTCCACACGGAAATTCACAGGGTTGTACCCCTTTCGCCACACAGGGGACAGTTCCTAAGGTGGTGCTTTGCCGACTGCGGTACCGATCACGGACAAGACAGCGTGCGCCGAAATACGTTCGATCACGGGTCGACGGCGTCTGCTTGGGGAGCGAACCCTGTACCTGTGTGACGCTGCCGCAGTCGGCCGTGCGATCGGCACGACATGGCTGTAGTTTGGAGGTCTCGTCCCACGCCTTTCGACCAGCGGTTCGAACCCGTTTTTCGAGCCCATTCTTGCGAGGAGGTTGACCATGTCGATCGCATCCGATCGAGCGGCCGGCGCCGCGATCGGCCTCCGGCGGCTGTTCACGTCACCGGGCGTCCATCCCTACGACGAGATCGTGTGGGAACGCCGCGACGCCCGGATCGCTCACTGGCAGACCGGTGTGGTCGCGTTCGAACAGCGAGACGTGGAGTTTCCGGTTTCGTGGTCGCAGAACGCCACCAACATCGTCGCCCAGAAGTACTTCCGCGGCACCGTGGGTACACCCGGGCGGGAGACGTCGCTGCGACAGGTGGTCGACCGCATCGTCGACACGATCACGCGGTGGGGCGTCGAGGGCGAGTACTTCGCTGACCAGGCGGAAGTCGATGCGTTCTCGGCCGAGCTGAAGTACATCCTCGTCACACAACGGGCCGCGTTCAACAGCCCGGTCTGGTTCAACATCGGCGTCGAGGGAGTGCCGCAACAGGCGAGCGCGTGCTTCATCCTCGCCGTCGACGACGACATGAACTCGATCCTCAACTGGTACCGCGAGGAAGGGATCATCTTCAAGGGAGGCTCCGGCACCGGCGTCAACCTGTCGCGCATCCGCTCGTCGAAGGAACATCTCAATGGCGGCGGCACGGCGTCCGGGCCGGTGAGTTTCATGCGCGGCGCGGACGCATCGGCGGGCACCATCAAGTCGGGCGGCAAGACTCGCCGGGCGGCGAAGATGGTGATCCTCGACGCCGATCATCCCGACATCGAAGAGTTCATCTGGTGCAAGGCGATCGAGGAGCGCAAGGCGCGGGCGCTGCGTGACGCCGGCTTCGACATGGACCTCGACGGCGCCGACTCGTTCTCGATCCAGTACCAGAACGCCAACAACTCAGTGCGGGTCACCGACGAGTTCATGCAGGCAGTGGTCGACGACTCCGATTGGGACCTCGTCGCGGTCACGACGGGCGACGTGCTCGAGACGGTCCGCGCCCGCGACCTGTGGCGGCAGATGGCCCAAGCAGCATGGGAGTGCGCCGATCCCGGGCTCCAGTTCGACACCACGATCAACCGTTGGCACACCGCTCCCAACACGGGTCCCATCACGGCCAGTAACCCGTGTTTCACCGGTGATTCCCTCGTCCACACCGACAAGGGATTGGTCCGGTTCGACGAGTTGTTCGGCCGGGCCAACGCCGGTGAGGACTTCCAGGTCTGGACCCACGACGCGACCAACCCCGACTCGCCGGAACATGCCGTGAGCCTCACCACGCCCGAGGCGTTCATGATCACGGGGAAGAACCCGGTCCAGCGCCTGCGGTTCGACAACGGTATGGAGCTGCGGTGCACGCCGACACACCGCGTGTTCACCACGAACCGTGGCTACGTCGCGGCGGGCGAGCTGACGACGGACGATCGGGTCGTCAGCCTCGATCTGCCGGCACCCGCCGTCTCGGGCGGGTGGTCGATCCCGGTCGAGACCGACTGGGACGTCCTCCGGGTGAAGGGCGAACGTGACAATCCGCTTCATCTGCCCGAGGTTTGGACCGACGAGTTCGCCCACTACGTCGGGTGGGTGATCGGCGACGGTTCCACGAGCGGTGTCTGCACATCGACGATCTACGGATCCGCCGACGATCGGACCGAGATCCTGCCGAGGCATCAAGACCTGATCGAGCGCATCAACGACGGACGCCCGCTCAAGGTGAGCGAGCAGGCGAACGGCACCGCGCAGTTGCGGCTCAGCCGCCGGTCGTTCAAACACTTCCTCGAGTCGCTCGGAGTCGCATCGGTGACCGGCGAGCACAAACGTGTCCCTTGGTCGATCGAGCAGGCTCCACCCGAGGTGGTGGCCTCGTTTCTGCGTGGTCTGTTCGACGCCGATGGCTGCGTCGTCAACCAGGTGAGCAAGGGGTCGGCCTACGTCGGGCTCGGCTCGATCTCGATCGAGCTGCTCCGAGGTACCCAACGGCTGCTGTCGACGTTCGGCATCTCGTCGCGGATCAGTAGCGGCTCGACACCGGCTTCGACCTGATGCGAATCTCGTACCAGCGCGGCGAGCTTCGACCTCTCCGCGCGGAGCCTCGAGCGGTTCGCCGGCTCGATCGGGTTCACACTGACGCGGAAGCAGGCGTTGCTGCGGATCGCTCGTCGCTGAACGGACCAAGGGCTTCTACGACGTCGACACGACCGTCAGGCTCGTCGAGCGGTCCGACGAGGGCATCGAGCTCACCTACAACCTCTCCGAGCCCCGGAACCACTCGTACATCGTCAACGGCGTCGTCGTGCGGAACTGCTCGGAATATTTTCATCTCGACAACGAGCGCGTGCAATTTGGCCTCGATCAACCTGCTGAAGTACCTCGACGACGACGGAGCATTCGACGTCGGAGCCTTTACGCACACCGTCGACGTGGTGTTCACCGCCCAGGAGATCCTGGTCGGGCGGGCCGACTACCCGACCGAGCAGATCGCCGAGACGACCCGCGCCTTCCGTCAGCTCGGGTTGGGCTTCGCCAACCTCGGTGCGCTGCTGATGGCACTCGGGCTGCCCTACGACTCGGACGAAGGCCGGGCGTGGGCGGCGGAGATCACGTCGCTCATGGCGGGGACCGCCTACGGAGCGAGCGCCCGAATCGCTTCACGGGTCGGTCCGTTCGACGGCTACACCGAGAATGAAGAGCCGATGCTCCATGTGCTCGAGATGCACCGCGACGCGAGCCAGGCCATCTCCGCGGCCGACGGCGTGCCGGCCGACCTCGTTGCTGCCAGCAGGCAGGCGTGGGACACCACGATCGAGGCTGCCCACCGGTACGGAGTGCGCAACAGCCAGGCCGTGGTCATCGCCCCGACGGGCACGATCGGCCTGGCGATGGACTGTGACACGACCGGCATCGAACCCGACCTGTCGCTCGTCAAGACGAAGAAGCTCGTCGGCGGCGGCACGATGTCGATCGTCAACCAGACGATCCCGCGTGCGCTGCGGCGTCTCGGGTATTCACCCGACGAGGTCGACGACATCGTCGCTTACGTCGACAAGCACCTGTCGATCCTCGGCGCCCCGCACCTCGCTGCGCAGCACGTGCCCGTGTTCGCCTGCTCGATGGGCGACAACACGATCCACCACGAGGGCCACGTGCGGATGATGGCCGCCGTGCAGCCGGCGGTGAGCGGCGGGATTTCGAAGACCGTGAACGTTCCCGAGCACGTCACCGTCGACGAGATCGCCGACCTGCACCGGCTGAGTTGGGAACTCGGCCTGAAGTCGGTGGCGATCTACCGTGACAACTCCAAGGTCGGCCAGCCCCTGTCGACGTCGAAGCCGATCGTCACCGACGTGACCGAGGCGGTCGAGATCGGCCCGGACGGCATCGTCGAGCGAATCATCGAGCGCGTGGTGCACCAACCGGTGCGCCAGAAACTGCCGCGCACACGGCGGGGCAAGACGTTCGAGTTCCGCGTTGCCGACTGCAAGGGTTTCGCCACCATCGGCGAGTACGACAACGGCCAGCCCGGCGAGATCTTCCTCACCGTGTCGAAGCAAGGATCCACCATGGCCGGCGTGATGGACGCCTTCGCCAAGTCGGTCAGCTACGGGCTCCAGTACGGCGTGCCGATGCGGGCCTTCGTCGAGGCATTCACCAACATGCGGTTCGAGCCGGCCGGCATGACCGACGACCCCGACCTGCGGTTCGCGTCGTCGATCATGGACTACCTGTTCCGCCGGCTGGCGCTCGAATACATGACCTACGACGAGCGGGCCGAACTCGGGATCTTCTCGGTGAACGAACGACTGCAGCCCACGCTGCCGGGAGTCGAGGAGGCGATCACCGCGACCAGCCAGGGTTCCGAGCTGCCTCCCGATCCGAAGTCGGTGCCCTCGGCGGGCGAGCTGTCGACGCAGATGCAGCTCGGCCTCATCGTCCCCACCCCCGACGACAACACGGCCGCCCGGGGCATCGTCCGGCCGAACGACGCGCCCGATGTGCATGCAGTGCGGCGTGGTGATGATGCGCTCCGGCAGCTGCTTCGCCTGCCCGAGCTGCGGCAACACCAGCGGCTGCAGCTGATCGCGCCCGGTCCATGTGATGACCTCCGCCGTCGATCACGCTCGTCACACTCCGTTCTCGGATCCCGGCCGCCACGCCGCGCTGTTCGCCGACCTGCCGGTCGAACCCGCGGCGCTGTCGGCGGTGTCCCGCAACGTGATCGTCCACTACCGCGCGTCTGGCCATGACCTCCCGGTGAAGACGCGTGACGACATCAACGCCCGCTGGCTGGAGGCGATCGTCGACCTCGATCAGTCGCGTCACTCAGTGCCGCTGACCGATCCGCGCCCGGTCACCGAGCGGGTCCAGGGGTGCTGTCGCGACCACACGCTGTTTTGCGTCGGCGCACTCCGCTCGCACGGGGTGCCGGCCCGATCGCGGGTCGGCTTCGCCGGCTACTTCGTCGAGGGGTTCCATCACGATCACGTCATCGTCGAAGCCTGGCTCGACGGGCGCTGGCGACGGTTCGACTCCGAACTCGAGGAGGGTCGACCGGCCCTGCCCACACCGATGGACATCGGGCACTGCGAGGTCGGCAGCACCGGCTTCGTCACCGCCGCGCAGGCGTGGGCCGGATACCGCCGCGGTGAGATCGACCCCGAGCCGTACGGCGTCGATCCCGCAGTGCCGGTCTTCCGTGGTGCGCGCTTCGTGTTCGACGAGGTGATCTACGAGGTCGCCCACCGTTTCGGTGACGAGCTGCTGCTGTGGGACGCGTGGGGACGCATCGGCGAGCCCGGGTCACCCGTGAGCGACGCCGACGCAGTCCTGGATGGACGGCGTGGCGGCGTTGCTGCTCGACGCCGACGACGGCGACGAGGCCGCCGAGCGTGCGCTGCTCGAGCAGTACCGCGCCGACGACGGGCTGCACCCGGGCCCGACGGTCACGCAAGCCAGCCCGTACGGTGACCCACCGCTGGCCATTTCCCTGGCCGAGCGAACCAGTTCGACCCTCGGCCCCTGAGAAGGCGTTTGTGTCGGGATTTCCGAGGCCCGGCCCTCCGAAATCCCGACACAAACGAGGGTTGTGGGCGCCCGGCCGGTCAGTAGTGGCGGAGTTCGACGACGGCGCCGTCGGGGTCGCGCACGTACAACGACGTCCCGTCGCCTCGTGCGCCGTACCGCGTGGCGGGTCCGTCGACCACGTCGAACTGCCCCGACTGCGCGACGGCCGTGAGGTCGGTCGGCTCGATCACCACGCAGAAGTGGTCGAGCCGGCCGTCGACGGGCTCGCCCGCGACGAGGTCGATGATCGTGCCGGCGTTGATCCGGACCGACGGGAACGGAGCGTCGCCCCGACGCCATTCGTCGAGCCGTACCGGCGCCAGGCCGAGCACGTCCGTGTACCAGGCGAGGGTCCGTTCGACGTCCGCACAGCAGAGCACGATGTGGTCGAGTTCGCTCACCCGGATCGACGGTTCCATCGTGCTGTTCTACCTCAGTCCTCGTTTGCGTCCGGATTTCCGAGGCCCGCCCCTCCGAAATCCCGACGCAAACGAGGGTTGGAGGGCATGGAATGGCCCGCGGATGCGGGTTGCGGGTTGAGCCTGGGTGTGCGAACATATGTTCGATGTCGGTCGAACAGACGCATCTCGATGGCCTGGATGCAGATGCGGTCAGGCGGCCGCGCCGGGAGCGGATCGCCGGGAAGCGGTCGGAGGCGACGATCTTGCATGCCGACCTCGATTCGTTCTATGCGTCGGTCGAGCAGCGTGACGACCCCTCGTTGCGGGGCAAGCCCATCACGGTCGGCGGTGGCGTGGTGCTGGCGGCGAGCTACGAGGCGAAGCGTTTCGGCGTGCGGGCGGCGATGCCCGGCGGCGAGGCGCGCCGGCTGTGCCCGAACCTGATCGACGTGCCGGCGCGCTTCGACGCCTACGTCGAGGCGAGCAAGGCGGTGTATGCGATCTTCGACGACACCACGCCGATCGTGGAGCCGATGTCGATCGACGAGGCATTCCTCGATGTCGCGGGACTGTGGCGTCTCGTGGGCACACCCCGGGTCATCGCGGAACGGCTCCGTCTTCGTGTCGCCGACGAGGTGGGTCTGCCGATCACCGTCGGGGTCGCCCGGACGAAATTTCTCGCCAAGGTGGCGAGCGGTGTCGGCAAGCCCGACGGCCTGCTCGTGGTCGAACCCGAAGGTGAGCTGGCGTTCCTGCATCCATTGCCGGTCGAACGGCTGTGGGGTGTCGGTGTGATCACCGCCACGAAGCTGAACGATCGCGGCGTCTACACCGTGGGCGAGGTGGCCGCGATGGACGAGCGGGCGCTCACGGCCATCGTCGGTCGGAACGCCGGCTCGCACCTCCACACGCTGGCCCTCAATCGTGATCCGCGCCGGGTCGAGGGTGGACGGCGCCGGGGCTCGATCGGTTCGCAGCAGGCTCTGGGCCGTCGCCGGCGTTCACGCGACGACATCGAGGTGGTCCTGCGGCGGCTCGTCGATCGGGTGACCGGCCGGATGCGCAAGGCGGGCCGTGTCGGCCGCACCGTCACCTTGCGGTTCCGGTTCGACGACTTCACCCGGGCGACACGTTCCCATTCGGTGCCCGACGCCACGTCGTCGACCGCGGTCGTGGTCGCCACCGCGCGCGGGCTGCTCGAAGCGAACTGGGCGCTCATCGAGGAGCGCGGGATCACGCTGCTCGGCGTGTCCGTCGGCAATCTGCACGACGAGGACGCGGTGCAACTGACGCTGCCGTTCGCCCGGGCCGACGCCGATCGTCTCGACGAGGTGGTCGACGCCGTGCGTGGCCGCTTCGGTGGATCGTCGCTGTTCCGTGCGGCCACGATCCGCGGACACCCTGGCCTGACCGTGCCGATGCTCCCCGACTGAAGCTTCTCCTGCACTGGCCCTTGGGCGGAGCGGGCGTACGGTGGGGACATGACCGACGACACGGGGGACACCCTCCTGCAATACGACGTCGAGATCGACGACGAGGAGTTGGCCGAGTTGGCGCTGGCCGCCGATCCCGATGTCGACCTCGACGCCGACGCGGTGCCCTTCCTGCCGGATCAGGCCGTCGGCGCCGAGCTGTTGCCGGCGTGGTACATGCCGGTGCCGCGCAGCTTCCGCCGGACCCCCGCCCGCACGCTGGCCGCGGTGTCGTTCATCGTGGCGCTCGTCGCGCTGAACGGCGCCGGCCTGTGTGTCACGTACGGTCTGCCCGAGATCGCCTGGTAGCGGGTTCAGCCAGCCGTTTCATCCAGCCCTTCATCCAGCCCTTTCATCCGGCCCTCTCATCCGGCCGGTGGCGGGCCCGGTCGACCCCACTCGCAGGGATCGTTCCACCGATCGATCGTGCGATTCTCGCGCTCCCACCCGAGCACCGACAGCGACGTCGTGTCGAGCGTGAACCGGCGACCCTCCACCGCCGGCAGCTCCAACCACCGGGCGGCGAGAATGCGCAGGAAGTGGGAATCCGCGACGAGCGCCGTCGCACCACCGAGGCCGAGCACCCTCTCGATCACCCGATCCGCCCGATCGCCCACCGCCTCCACCGACTCGCCGCCGACCATCGGATGGGTCCACACCGACCATCCCGGCACGGTCCGCCGGATCTCGTCGGTGGTGCGGCCCTCGTAGTCGCCGTAGTCCCACTCGACCAGGTCGTCGTCGCGGATCGGATCGAGCCCACCGAGCTGCGCCGTCTCCCACGCCCTGCTCAGCGGGCTGGCGAAGCACCGCCGGATGGGAAACGTCCGGAGCGCCCCGGCGATCGCGCGGGCATCGTCGCGCCCGTCGTCGGTGAGCGGGACATCGGTGCGCCCCGTGTGTTTGCGCTCGACGCTCCACTCCGTCTCACCGTGGCGCACGAGGATCAATTGGGCGGGTTCCGGCATCGGTCCAGAGTGTGCACGGTCGCGGCGTTGTTCCCGCCACCGAACACGTGTGCGATCGGCCCCTGGTCGGTATGGTCACTGCGATGGCGATCTCGTGTGCGTACTGCGGGGGTGAACACGACTCGCCCGCGCAGATCCGGCAGTGTTGGAACGACGGCGGCCGGCCCGACGTGGAGGCCGAGCGGGCCGATGTGGCGACCGACGTCGAGGCGTTCCCGCCCACCGAATTCCGTGCCGCACCGAACCGTCCGACCAGCCGGCCGCGACGCGAGGTCGCCGCGCCCTCGGCGTTCCCTCGCGGTGTCGCTGCGGCACAGGCCGGGCCCGACGTGCTGGGCCGACACGCGCTCGTGCCACCGGGCGGAGCGGTACCGGCCCCGTGGAGCGCGGCCGAACGCATCCGGATCACCGCGGCGACCCTCGCCGCCCCGGCCGAGGCCTGCAACCGGCTCCGGCGAGCGGCGAACGACCGGGAGCGCCTGGTGCTCGAGCTCGACGCCGACTTCGAGCAGCCGCCGTCGTCGGCAACCAGCGAGGCGCCGTTCGATCTCGGCCCGCGCTTCGGCTTCGAGCTCGACGAACTCCATCACCTCGTGTGGTCGAACACGGTCGATCTGCGCGCTCCCGATCGCCCGACGTGGATCGGGCTCGATCTGGCGGTCGCCGCCGGTGCGACAGCGGGTTCCGCCGGCGCGCCCGGTGACGTCTTGCTCCCCGACGGCACGTCGGTGTGGATCGACGCGGGCCCGTTCCGCCACAGTGACCCGATCGACGGTCTCGCGGTGCTGCACACCGTGGCGATCGAGCAACGATCGTTCGCGGTGCCCGGCGCCAACCGGTCAGCCGCCGACCTCGCTCCCGATCAACTCGCCGCGGTGACCCACCCGGGTGGCTCCGCCCGGATCATCGCTCCCGCTGGATCGGGCAAGACCCGCGTGCTCACCGAGCGTGCCCGGCACCTCCTCCAGCAGTGGAACGTGCCGAGCGGTGCGCTCAGCCTGGTGGCGTTCAACAAACGGGCGCAGGAGGAGATGCGCGAACGCACACCCGATCTGCCGGGCCTCCACGTCCGCACGCTGAACTCGATCGCGCTGGCCATCGTCAACGGCACCGCCCCGTTCGCGCCGCAGGCCCGCACCTGGCGAACGATCGACGAACCCGACGTGCGGCGGATCATCGGCGACCTCGTGTCGTTCCCGAAGAAACGCAACAGCGATCCGGTGGCTCCCTGGATCGAGGCCCTGAGCCTCATCCGCCTCGGGCTCGTCGCGCCCGAACAAGCAGAGCAGCAGTACGACGGTGACGTCGACGGACTGACCGCGGTGTGGCCCGCCTACCGAGCCCGGCTCGAGCGTCAGGGCGCCGTCGACTTCGACGACCAGATCTACCGAGCGCTGCTCGTGCTGCTCACGCAACCCGCCGCTCGCCACACGGCCCAGCGGGCGTGCCGCATCATGCTCGTCGACGAGTTCCAGGACCTCACGCCCGCGCACCTGCTGCTCGTCCGGCTCCTTTCGGCGCCCGGCGGCGCGGTGTTCGGTGTCGGCGACGACGACCAGACCATCTACGGCTACAACGGCGCCGACCCGGCGTGGCTGATCGACTTCGCCGCGCTCTTCCCGGGCGTGGGCGAGCACCCGTTGGAGGTGAACTATCGCTGCCCGGCCGGCACGGTCGAGGTGGTCGACCGCCTGCTCCGCCACAACCGTCGTCGGGTGAGCAAGACGATTCGCGCCGCGTCGACGGATTCCGGTGGCTGGTCGATCGACCGCGCGGTCGATCCGGTGTCGGCGAGCCGCGCGGCAGTCGAGAAGGCACTCGCCGACGGTGCAGCGCCCGGTGACATCGCCGTGCTCGCCCGGGTCAACGTGTCGCTCGCACCGATCCAAGTGGCGTTGGCGTCGGCCCGTATACCGATCGCCGGCGGGGTCGGGCTCGAGTTCGCCGACCGCACTGCGGTGCGCAGTGTGCTGGCCTGGCTCCGGCTGGCCGCCGCCGGCGCACGGGGCTCGTCCGGCTTCGCTCCCGACGACGTCCGCGAAGCGCTGCGGCGGCCGTCGCGGTCGTTCCATCCGCGCATCAACGACTGGATCACCGAACAGAAATCGGTCGTCGACCTCCACCGCTTGGCGACGCGACTCAACAACGAACGTGACAGCGATCGGCTCGTCGAGTTCGCGTCCGATGTGCAGGCGATGCAGAAGCAGGTCGCCGGCGGCGCCACCACCTCCGACGTGATCATCCACCTGATCGACGAGATCGGCCTGGCCGGCTCGGTCGCCACCCTCGACGCGCATCGCCGCGGCATGAATCGTGCGGCCCAGGGTGACGACCTCATGGCGGTCCGGCAGCTCGCCGCCCTCCACGACGACGTCGCGTCGTTCGAGTCGTGGCTGCGATCCCAACTCGCGGTACGTCGTGCGGCCGACGGGGTGTTGCTGTCGACCGTCCATCGGGTGAAGGGCCAGGAATGGCCCCACGTGATCGTGCACTTCGTCGACGACGAGCAGTACCCGCACCGGCTGGCCGACGACGTGGAGGAGGAACGGCGTCTCTTCCACGTGGCGATCACGCGCTGCAGCAGGCACGCGACCATCGTGACCGGACCACGTCCGAGCCCGTTCGTCGCGGAACTCACCAGCGAACCGTCCGAACGTCGGGTCGTGTCGTCGCACCGTCCGGAACCAGCCCCGGCGCGGCGAGCGGCATCGGCTGCGCCGTCGTCCGACGACGTGGCCGCATCGCTCGACGCCGCGGGGCTCGCCCGGTTCGAGGCGCTGAAGGAACTGCGGAACGAACTGCGCGACGGCAAACCCGCCTATGTGGTGTTCGACAACAAGACGCTGGTGGCCATCGCCAGGACCGTGCCGAGCACGCTCACCGAGTTGTCGCGGATCTCAGGCGTCGGGCCGGCCAAGCTCGAACGGTACGGCGAGGCCGTGATCACACTCCTGTCCGCACAAGGGTGACGTCCGGCCCTGCCGGGCGGACCGCCCACAAGCGAGGGTACGGTTGACCGAGTGACGGACGCCCACCACCTGCTCGCGCGGCCGACGTGGCGCGGCCGGCTGCACACGTGGGCCTTCGCCGCTGCGGTCCCGGCCGGGATCTACCTGATCGTCATGTCGCACGCCGCCGAGGCGCGGGTTGCGGCGTCGCTCTACGCGGCGTCGCTCGTGCTCCTGTTCGGTACGTCTGCCTCGTATCACCGGCTGGCCAAGTCGGTCCGCGCCCGGCGGATCATGCAGCGCCTCGATCATTCGATGATCTACGTGCTGATCGTGGGGACCTATGTGCCGATCTGCCTCGTCGGCCTCCCGCCGGCGTGGGGCATCCCGATGCTCGTCGTCGTGTGTGTATGCGGCGCCGTGGGCATGGTCTTGAAGCTCACGTGTTTTCAGCGTGCGCGGTGGCTGTCGTACTCGCTCTACCCGATCATGGGGTGGGTGGCGGTGATCGCCGCACCCGCGCTGATCTCCCATCTCACACCGCTGCAAATCGGTTTGATCGCGGCCGGGGGCCTGGCTTACACCATCGGTTTCCCCGTGCTGCTCGTCCGCCGCCCCGATCCCTGGCCGACCGTGTTCGGCTATCACGAGATCTGGCATCTGCTCACGGTCGTCGCCGCCGCGCTCCACTTCGCGGCCGTCACGAACGTCCTCGTCTGAGCGCATCAACACGGGGATCTCATGGCCCGCGCCGTGTCGTTCGACCGGATCGTGGTGGTCGACTGGAGTGCCAACTCGGCCCCGAAGATCGGAGCCGACTCGATCTGGTTGGCGCACGATGACGATGGCTCGGTCGTCGTGGAGAATCCGGCCACCCGGGCCGATGCGTTCGGACGACTGACGTCGATCGTCGAGGCTGCCGTTGACTCGACGACGCTCATCGGCGTCGACTTCTCGCTCGGCTACCCCGCCGGTACGGCGTGCGGACTCGGCTGCACCGGCGTGCCGTGGCATGCCATGTGGACGCTCCTCGCCGACTCGATCGTCGACGACGAACGCAACGGCAACAACCGGTTCGAGTTCGCGGCCGAGTGCAACTCGGCGGTCGGCGATGGTGCCGGCCCCTTCTGGGGCTGCCCGCCGAGCCGGCAGGTCGAGCACTGCCTCACGTCCACCAAACCCGACCGGTCGGCCGGCCACCCGGCCGAGTGGCGGCACGTGGAGGCGGTGCTGCGCAGCAGCGGTCGTCGACCCTTCTCGTCATGGCAGTTGCTCGGTGCGGGTGCGGTGGGGAGCCAGAGCCTGCTCGGCATCCCGGTACTCGAACGCCTCCGCCGGCGGTTCCCGCAGCGGGTGGACATCTGGCCGTTCACCACCGGCCTCGGGCTCCCTCCGAGCCGTGCCGGTCAGGTGGTCGTCGCCGAGATCTGGCCGACCATCGTCTCCGGCACGGACACGACCGGACCGGTGCGCGATGCTCGGCAGGTTGCCGACGTCGCGACGTGGTTGCGTGGACTCGACCGTCGAGGTGAGCTGCGCGGGCTCTTCGAGCCTGACGTCGCGGCAACACGCCGATCCGTCGTGATCGACGAGGAAGGTTGGGTGCTCGGGGTGAGTGAGCCGAATACATCCGGGGAACGCACGGAACGCGGCTGATCGCAGTGGCAGCGGTCGTTCTCGACCAGGCCTCGGTCGGCATCGGCGGTACCACCGCTCTCCATGCTGTGGACCTCGACATCGCCGACGGGGAGTTCGTCGCGGTCATCGGACCGTCGGGGAGCGGCAAGACGTCGTTGTTGCGTGCGATCGCGGGGCTCGCCGCGGTAGAGCGCGGCCGTGTGCTGATCGGCGGGCGCGACACCACCGGCGTGGCACCGGGCGAACGCGACGTCGCCATGGTCTTCCAGCAGGGTGCGCTCCTGCCGCGTCGTTCGGTCCGGCGCAACATCTCGTTCCCTCTGGAACTTCGTCATCACCCGGAGGCCGAGATCGGACAACGTGTCGACGCCGAGGTTCGCGCCCTGCACATCGAAGCGCTCCTCGAGCGCGATCCCGCTCAGCTCGCGGTGGGCGAGTCGCAGCTCGTGCAGATTGCCAGGTCGATGGTGCGCGTGCCTCGGGTGTTGCTGCTCGACGAGCCCTTCGCCCATCTCGACGAACATGTCCGGGCGACGATGCGCGGTGGAGCTCGGGGTGCTGCAGCGGGGCTACGGGGTGACCACGGTGATGGCGACGAACGATGGTGTGGATGCGATGGCGCTCGCCCACCGTGTCGTGGTCCTCGACCGCGGCAGGGTGATCCAGTTCGCCGCTCCGGACGTGGTCCGCCGGTCGCCCGCGTCGTTGACGGCGGCGGTGGCCGCCGGTGAGGTCTCGTGTTTCCCGGCCGAGTTGGTTTCCGATGCGTACGGCGACCGGATCGTTCGACACGGCCCATCCGGTGCCGTGGAGTTCCAGCACCCGGTGTCGTCCGACACGGCGGGCGGCGGCTCCCGCGCCGTTGTGGTCGCGGTGCGGCCGCACGACATCCTGTTCGACCCGAACGGCCCGATCGACGCCGTCGTCGAGCGACACGTGCCAGGTGCAGGGCGCTCGATCTCGTGCGGGTTTGCGGGCGTGCAGGTGGAGGTGGCCGCCCGTTCACCGTTCCCCGACGTCGGAACGCGGGTGCGGTTGCGCATCCGAGGGCTGTTCGTGTTCGACGCCACCACCGAATACGCCGTGGCGCGATGATTCGGATCGGTTTCATGACAGTTTGATGACGATTTTCTGCGGTACCGTACGCGGAGCGGGCCCGACGGAAGGACACGCAGTGGGAACATCACGACGCACTCTCGGGACCAAGATCGCGGCCGTCACCGCGACCGGGTTGCTGGTTGCGGGCTTGACGGCCTGTGGCAGCGACGACGACGACTCACCGACCGACGACCCGTCGACGCCGGCCGACACGCTCCTCGAGGAGTTGCCGGTCGATACGACCGTCACCACCTGACGGGTAACTGGCAGCTGTCGTGACGGTAGAGGTCGTGCATCGGAGCCCGGGCACACAGCGCCGGCTCTGGTGCACGACCTGGCGGAAAGGTCAGCCGCTGGGCGACTTCAGTCGACGACCCAGGTGCCGTTCGACCGCAGCAGCGCCGAGAGGTCGCCGGGTCCCTTCGCCTGGCTGGCGGCCATCACCTGTTCGGCGACGGCAGCCGAGTACTCCGGGCGGACGATGTCGCGGAAGACGCCGAAGGGCGTCGGTGAGGCGTCGTCGTTGCTGAGCCTCGCCAGGGCGAACGCCAGCGACGGATCCTCTCGATGGGCGTCGTGCACGAGCACGTCAGCCTCGTCCACGTCGGCCAGCTCGACGAGCCGCAGCTGACCATCGGTTCCCATCACCACACAACGCTGACCTTCGGCGCCGAACGTGACGCGGCTCACCGTGCACGAGGTTGATCATCATCTCGTCGCGCACCTGCTTCTTGGTGACGTTCTCGAACTGCCCGTCGTTGAAGACGTTGCAGTTCTGGTAGATCTCGACGAACGACGTCCCTCGATGGGCGTGCGCGGCGCGGAACGTGTCGATCATGTGCTGTCGATCGAGGTCGTGGGTGCGGGCGACGAAACTCGCCTCGGCCCCGAGCGCCACGGCAAGGGGGTTGAACGGCGGGTCGATCGAGCCCATCGGCGTGGACTTCGTGACCTTGCCGACCGGCGAGGTGGGGGAGTACTGGCCCTTGGTGAGACCGTAGATCCGGTTGTTGAACAACAAGATGTTGAGGTTCACGTTGCGGCGCAGGGCGTGGATCAGGTGGTTGCCGCCGATCGAGAGGCCGTCGCCGTCGCCGGTGATCACCCACACGTCGAGATCGGGTCGCGCGACCGCGACGCCGGTGGCGATCGCCGGCGCCCGCCCGTGGATCGAGTGCATCCCATAGGTGTTCATGTAGTACGGGAAGCGGCTCGAACAGCCGATGCCGGACAGGAACACGGTGTTCTCCGGGCTGGTACCGAGTTCGGGCATGAGCGTCTGGACGGCGAGCAGGATGCCGTAGTCGCCGCAGCCAGGACACCAGCGGACCTCTTGATCGCTGGTCCAGTCCTTCTTCGTGGTCACGGCGACCTGCGCAGTGGGCATCAGGCGGCTCCTTCCGTCTGGGCATTGGTCGATTCGGTTCCGAGTTCGTCGATCGCCTGGTCGATGGCGGCCTCGATCTCGCGTGACTTGAACGGCAGGCCCTGCACCTTCGGCAACGACCGGGCGTCGACGAGGTATCTGGCGCGCAGGAGGTTGCACAACTGCCCGGAGTTGAGCTCGGGCACGATCACCTTCCGATAGCGGCCGAGCACCTCGCCGAGATCGGAGGGGAGGGGATTCAGGTGCACGAGGTGGGCCCACGCCACCTTGTGACCTGCCCTCCGCCGCCGCTGCACGGCCGCGTCGATCGCGGCCCACGTGGAGCCCCATCCGACGACGAGCACGTCGGCATCGACGTCGCCCTTCACCTGGATCGGCGGGATGTCGGCGGCGATCGCTGCCACCTTGGCCGCGCGGAGGTGGACCATCCGCTCGTGATTCTCCGGCGTGTAGTCGATGTGGCCCGTGCCGTCGGCCTTCTCCAGACCGCCCACCCGGTGCATCAGCCCCGGCGTGCCGGGGATCGCCCAGGGACGAGCGAGGGTGACCTCGTCGCGCAGGTAGGGCCAGTACTCGGGGTTGCCGTCTTCGTCGGTGTGGTTGAACTCGGTGGCGAACGGCACGGAGATGTCGGGCAACGACTCCAGGTCGGGCAGCTTCCACGGCTCGGATCCATTGGCCAGGTAGCCGTCGGACAGCAGGATCACCGGCGTGCGGTACTTGAGCGCGATGCGCACCGCTTCGATCGCTGCCGTGAAGCAGTGGGCCGGACTGTACGACGCCACCACCGGCAGCGGCGCCTCACCGTGCCGGCCGTACAGCGCCATGTTGAGGTCGGACGCCTCGGTCTTGGTCGGCAGCCCGGTGGACGGGCCGCCACGCTGGATGTCGACGATCAGGAGCGGCAGTTCGACCGACACCGCGAGCGAGATCGTCTCACTCTTCAAGGCGAGCCCCGGGCCGCTCGTGGTGGTGACGCCGAGGTGCCCGGAGAAGGCGGCGCCGAGCGCCATGCCCACCGCGGCGATCTCGTCTTCGGCCTGCACGGTGCGGACGCCGAAGTGCTTGTGCTTCGACAACTCGTGGAGGATGTCGCTCGCCGGGGTGATCGGGTATGAACCGAGCGTGATCGGCAGTGCCGCCAGCTGACCGGCGGCGACGATGCCCCATGCCAGCGCGGTGTTGCCGGTGATGCTCGTGTACTCACCCGGTGGGAGGCGGGCCGGGCGGACCTCGTAGCGGTGACCGACGGCCTCGGTCGTCTCCCCGAAGTTGTACCCGGCGAGGAACGAGGCACGGTTGGCGGCCTGCACCTGGTCGTTCTTGGCGAACCGCTCGGCGATCCAGTCGAGCGTCTCGTCGGTCGGTCGCGTGAACATCCACGACACGAGACCGAGGGCGAAGAAGTTCTTCGACCGCTCGGCGTCGCGCGGCTTCACGCCGAGGGGGATGCAGACCTCTTTGGTCAGGCTGGTCATCGGCACGCGCAGCACCCGATAGTTGGCGAGGCTGCCGTCGTCGAGCGGGTTCGTCTCGTAACCGACCTTCGCCAGGTTGCGTTCGTCGAACGCGTCCTCGTTGACGATCACGGTGCCGCCCGGCTCGACACGGTGGAGGTCGGCCATCAGGGCCGCCGGGTTCATGGCGACCAGGACGTTGGGCTCGTCGCCCGGTGTGGTGATGTCGTGGTCGGCGATGTTCACCTGGAACGACGACACGCCGTTCACGGTGCCGGCCGGCGCTCTGATCTCGGCCGGGAAGTCGGGCATCGTCGACAGGTCATTGCCGAACGAGGCGCTGACCGAGGTGAACCGATCGCCGGTGAGCTGCATGCCGTCGCCGGAGTCGCCGGCGAAGCGGACCACGAGGTGATCGAGGACGTTGTCGCCTTCGGCGGCGTCGGACCGGTCGATCGTGTCGGTCATATGTCTGAATCCCCCAGGGTTGCGGGCGGACGTCCCCCGACGTGCGCCCTGTCGCCCCGGCACCGTTGCCGGGGCCCTTCCTCATCCAACGTAGCGGGCCTGTGGTGTATCCGTCGTGGCAGCCCGCGAAACTGTTGGGGTGCCGACGCTGTTCGATGACCTTGCCGGAGCCTCGGAAGCCGTGGCCGTCGACCACGAAGCGCAACGTGAAGGTCGCCACGCTCGCCGCCGCGCTGCGCCGGCTCGAGCCGGCGGAGGTGGGGCCCGCCGTCGCGTTCCTCATGGGATCGCTGCCCGATGGACGGATCGGTGTGGGCTGGGCGACGATGTCGAACGCGAGGGTCGATCCGGCACCGGTGGCGACGTTGACCGTGCTCGAGGTCAACGACGCCTTGGTACGGCTCGCGGCGCTCGTCGGCCAGGGTTCGGTTCGGGAACGTCACGATCTGTTGCGCTCGGTGTTCGCCCGGTCGACCGAGCGCGAGCAACGGTTCCTGGTCGGCGTCCTCGGAGGCGAGCTGCGGCAGGGTGCGCTCGAGGGTGTGATGACGTCGGCGATCGCCGGCGCTGCCGAGGTGCCAGTCGCGTCGGTGCGCCGCGCCTCGATGATGGCGGGTGACCTGCTCACTGCGGCGAGCGTCGCCCTCACCGACGGGCGCGAGGCGCTCGACGCGCTCACGTTGCAGCCGAGCCGTCCGGTGTTGCCGATGTTGGCCAGCCCGTCGGCCGACGTGGTGGCGGCCCTGGCGGCGACCGGTGCGGCGTCGGTGGAATGGAAGCTCGACGGCGCCCGCGTGCAGGCCCATCGCGCCGGCGGCCGGGTGAGCCTGTTCACCCGCAACCTCAACGATGTCACCGATCGCCTGCCCGGCATCGTCGACACCGTCGCCGCCCTTCCCGGCGGCGACCTCGTGCTCGACGGTGAGGCGCTCGGGGTGTTCGACGACGGCTCGCCACGACGGTTCCAGGACACGATGGGCGACTTCGGTGCCGACGCGATCGTCGGCCGGGGGAGCGGCATCCGGGCGTTCTTCTTCGACGTGATGCACGCCGACGGCGGATCGCTGCTCGACGAGCCACTCTCGGCGCGACGCGACGTGCTCGCCCGGATCGTGCCGGAGGCGGCGCGGCTCCCGTCGATCGTCACCACCGATCCCGGTGAGGCGGGCCGGTTCCTCGATCGGGCGATCGCCGCCGGCCATGAGGGCGTGATGGTGAAGGACTTGGAGCGGCCCTACGAGGCAGGTCGTCGCGGTTCGTCGTGGCGCAAGGTGAAGCCCGTGCACACCTTCGACCTCGTGGTGCTCGCCGTCGAGTGGGGTCACGGCCGCCGCGTCGGATGGTTGTCCAACCTGCACCTCGGCGCCCGCTCGACCGATCCGGGCGACACCGCGTCGTTCGTGATGGTCGGCAAGACGTTCAAGGGGCTCACCGACGAACTGCTCAGGTGGCAGACCGAGCGGTTCCTGTCGCTCGAGATCGGCCGCGAGGGCCATGTCGTTCACGTCCGGCCGGAGCAGGTCGTCGAGATCGCGATCGACGGGGTCCAGGTGTCGACTCGCTATCCCGGCGGGATCGCGCTCCGGTTCGCCCGTGTCAAGCGCTACCGCGACGACAAGGCCGCCGCCGACGCCGACACGATCGACGCCCTCCGCGCGATGCTCCGGCACGGCTCGTAAAGTCGCCTCCGATGTCATCCTCCCCCGAAATTCTCCGATCAGGGTGCACCAGGCGCTCGATCCGCTCAGGATTTCGGCGCGGGGAGTGGTCGCCGCGGCGGTGATCGCGGCGGGTGCGCTCGGGATCACCGGTTGTCGTTCCGACGACGGGGACGCGCCGGTGACACCGCCACCGGGCGGCACGACGGCCACCACGATCGATCCGGCTGAAGCCGCGGGCCCGGACGCCACACCGGGCACCGGCCTCATCTCGATCGACGGGCCGGCCACGGTCGACTCGAGTTTCGGCGCCGCGACCCCCGGTGAGGACGGCGGATAGGGTCGCTCGCCAATGGCGATCCTGCGTTTCAGCTTCGGCACGATGGGCTCGGGCAAGTCCACCCTCGCGCTCCAGATCCACCACAACCTGTCGAGCCGGCAACTGTTCGGACTGCTGCTGACCACCCTCGACCGCGAGGGCAACCAGGTCACGAGCCGCTTGGGCGTCGCCGCCCCGGCGATCGAGGTGACGCCGGACCTCGACCTGTACGCGTTGGCGGTTCGGAACTGGCCGATCCACTACCTGGTGTGCGACGAGGTGCAGTTCTACACCGTCGAACAGTGCAACCAACTCGCCCGGGTCGTCGACGACCTCGAGGTCGACGTGTACTCGTTCGGACTGCTCACCGACTTCCGCGGTGAACTGTTCGAGGGCACACGGCGGATGCTCGAGATCGCCGACGAGCACGCGCCGCTCCAGGTCGAGGCGCGGTGTTGGTGCGGTGCCCGGGCGACGCACAACGCCCGCGTCGTCAACGGCGCGATGGTCTACGAGGGCGAGACGGTCGTCGTCGGCGACACCAACGAACAGACCGAGCGGCTCTTCGGCGACACGGTGCGCTACGAACTCGTCTGCCGCTCCCACTTCCGCAGCGGGAACCTCGGCGGCTGAAGGGCGCGCGGTCAGTCCCAGGCGCAGGGCATCCGCTTGATGCCGTTGATGAACGCGCTCTGGAGGTAGTCGGGCTCGCCGGTGATCCGCATCGACGGGAGCCGGCGGCGGATCTCGTCGAACATCACGGTCATCTCCCGCCTCGCGAGGTTGGCGCCCAGGCAGAAGTGCGGGCCGCCGGCACCGAAACCGATCTGCGCGGGCTGCGGGGCGCGACGAACGTCGAACTTGAACGGGTCCTCGAACACCCGCTCGTCGCGGTTGCCCGAGTTGTAGAACATCACGACCTTGTCCCCGGCCTTCAACTCCTGACCGGCGAGGGTCGTGTCCTCGGTCGCGGTGCGGCGGAAGTGGATCACCGGGGTCGCCCACCGGACGATCTCCTCCATCGCCGTCTTCGAGTGGGCCTCGAAATCGCCGTACAGCACCTCGCGCTGGTCGGGGTGGTCGGTGAGCGCCTTCATGCCGTGGCTGACGGCGTTGCGGGTCGTCTCGTTCCCCGCGACGACGAGCAGGATGAAGAACGAGCCGAACTCCTGGGCGTGAGCTGGTCGCCGTCGAGGTCGGCGGCCATCATCACCGACGTGATGTCGCCGGTCGGGTTGGCGCGGCGGTCCTCGCCGAGCGCCTGGGCGTACATGAACATCTCGAGGGCGTGCGCCATCAGGTCTTCGTACGTGCCGACGAACTCGGGATCGCCCACGCCGAGGATCGTGTTGGTCCACTTGAAGATCTTCGAGTAGTCCTCGGGCGGGATGCCCATCATGTCGCAGATGATCTCGAGGGGGAGGGCGGCCGCGACGTGCTCGACGAAGTCGCACTGCTTGTCGGGGAACTGGTCGAGCAGGCGGTCCACGATCTCCGCTGCCTTGACGCGGACGTTGTCCTCGACGCGGCCGACCTCCTTGGGCGTGAAGCCCTTCGACACGATCGAGCGGAGGCGGAAGTGCTTCGGGTCGTCCATGTTGATCATCGAGCCGAAGAACTCGTTCATCTCCTGGGGGAGATCGCCGATGTTCGAACCCTTGCTCGAGCAGAACAGCTGGGCGTTGCGACTCACGTGCCAGATGTCCTCGTGGCGGCTCAGTGCGTAGTACCCGGGGCCGGGCGGGAAGGGCGAGTCTTCGATGACCGCCTCCTTGAAGAAGACGAGACCCGGCTCGTCGCGGAGCGTCTTGAACGCGCCGTCGCGGTAGTCGCGTGGTGCAAGCCAGAAGGCAACGTCGGACAGGTCGAAGTCGCCGAGGGGGACAACAGGGAGAGCCATGGCGCGACTGTAGAGAGGTCAGGGTGGCGAAGTACTCATCGGGCCCTGCTGAGCGGGGTTGGGTTCGAGGGTTGAGTTCGACGCGACGACGCCGTTGACTGATCGCCATGCTGCAGCCGTCGGAAATCGAACGGGTTCTCGTGGTCATGGCGCATCCGGACGACGTCGACTTCTCGTCGGCCGGCACCGTGGCGCTGCTCACCGACGCCGGGGTCGAGGTCGTCTACTGCCTCGTCACCGACGGTCAGGCGGGCGGTTTCGATCGATCGATCCCGCGCACCGAGATGGCTGCGATCCGCCGTGAGGAACAGACGAAGGCGGCTGCCGAGGTCGGTGTCACCTCGCTCCACTTCCTCGGTCACGTCGACGGCAGCGTCGAGGTGACGATGCAGCTCCGCCACGACATCAGCAGCGTCATCCGCACCGTCCGCCCACAGGTGGTGATCACGCATTCGCCGGTGCGGAACCTCGCGTCCACCTACGGATCCCATCCGGACCACAACGCGGTGGGCGAAGCGGCGATGTGCGCCGTGTATCCGGACGCGCGGAACCCCTTCGTGTTCCCGGGCCTGCCGTGTGCCGAACTCGACGACTGGGCGGTCGACGAGGTCTGGCTCCTGAACGGGCCCGAGGCGAACGAGTTCGTCGACATCACCGCGGTGCTCGACCGCAAGATCGCCGCGCTGCGGTGCCACGTCAGCCAGCACGTCGATCCCGATGCGATGGAAGCGCGGGTCCGCGCCTGGTGGGGTTCGATCGCGGTGGCCAACGGCCTGCCCGAGGGATCGACCGCCGAATCGTTCCGCGTCATCGACACCCGCTGATCTCGCCACCGCCGGTCAAGGGCCGTGAGCCCGGCGGGAACGCCAGGCGAGCTGCTCCGAGGAGTGGGCCCGCGGCGCCGAGTTCAGCCGGCACGCACGGGATCGGACCGAGCGCGTCACGCAGCGCAGGCCCGAACTGATCGAACGCGGCGACGAGGCCGCCGCCGACCACGACGAGGTCGACCGTCAGCTCGTCGACGACCGGTGCCAGGAAGTCGCCGAGGCGGCGGCCGTGGTCGGACACGACCGGCGCGCTGGGCCCCCAGCTGGGTCGCCGTCGATCACGGAACGCAGTTCAGCGGTGGCCACCCCCAGACGATCGGCGAGGCCGCGGGCCGACAGCACGTCGTCGGCCCGCCCGTGGGGCGTCGATCGCTGGGCCAGCTTCTCGATCTCGAGGTCGCCGACGGTCTCGATCACGACGCCGTCGTCGGTGAGGCATGATCCGAGGCCGGTGCCGAGTGTGATCGTCAGGACGCGTCCACCGTCGCGGCCTGCACCGAACACGGCCTCGCCGACCCCGGCCGCCTCGGAGTCGCGGACGAATCTGATCGGCAGGTCAGGGCGATCGATCCGTGCGGTGAGCAACGGTCGGAGTTCGAGCCCGTAGATCGACTCGAACTTGTGCAGCCCGCGGATCATGCGCCCGGCCACCCACCACGTCGAACGGCCCGGGGAAGGCGATGGCGAGACCGACCGGCGCCGAGGGGGCCTGCGCCGAGGGCGCTGTCGATCGCGGTCGCGAGCTGCCCGAGCACGACGTCGGCCTCCTCGGTCGCACGTGTCGGGACCGATGCCCCGATGGTCACCGCGCCGGCTCCTCGTGATTGCTGGTCGACGTCGACGACACCGGTCTTGATCGACGTCCCGCCGACATCGAGCACCGCGACCGTCGCCATGGCCCGCAGGCTAGAGCCACGTGGACGGACCGGGCCGGTGCCGGGCCGGTGCCGGGTTGGTGCTGGCGAATCGGCCGTCACTACCCTGGAGCGATGACTGACGCCGTGATCGTTGCCACCGCCCGCAGCCCCATCGGGCGCGCCTCGAAGGGCTCGCTCGTCGACCTCCGCCCCGACGACATGTCGGCCCAGATCGTCAAGGCGCTCATGACCAAGGTCCCGTCGGTGCAGGCCTCCGACGTCGAAGACCTCATCATGGGTTGCGGCCAGCCGGCCGGTGAGGCGGGCTTCAACATCGGCCGCATCGTTGCGGGCCTCGCCGGCCTCGACGACGTCCCCGGCGTCACGGTCAACCGGTACTGCTCGTCGAGCCTGCAGACGATCCGCATGGCGGCCCATGCCATCAAGGCCGGCGAGGGCGACTGTTTCATCGCCGCTGGGGTCGAGGCGGTCAGCCGCTACGGCAGCGGGGCCAGCGACTCGGCGCCGAATCCGATCTTCAAGGGACCTGGTGCCCGGACGCAGGAGCGGGCCCAGGGTGGGCAACCGACGTGGACGCCGGCCGAGGGGTTGCCCGACTTCTACATCGCCATGGGCCAGACCGCGGAGAACGTGCGGGAGGTCGAGAACGTGTCGCGCGAGGACATGGACGTGTGGGGTGCGCTCAGCCAGCAGCGTGCGGTCGCGGCGCAGGAGCGTGGTTTCTTCGAGGACGAGATCACGCCGCTGACGCTCCCCGACGGCACCGTCGTGTCGAAGGACGACGGGCCGCGGGCCGGCACCACCGCCGAAGGGCTCGCCGGCCTCAAGCCGGTGTTCCGCCCCGACGGCCAGATCACGGCCGGCAACGCCTGCCCGTTGAACGACGGCGCTGCGGCCGTCATGGTGATGAGCGACACGAAGGCGAAGGAGCTCGGACTCACCCCGCTGGCGCGGATCATCGCCTCCGGTGTCACGGGACTCAACCCCGAGATCATGGGCCTCGGCCCGATCGAGGCGTGCCGTCAGGCGATGCGGCGGGCCGGCATGACGATCGAGGACATCGACCTGGTCGAGATCAACGAGGCGTTCGCCGCCCAGGTCATCCCGTCGGCCCGCCATCTCGGCATCCCCGACGACAAGCTCAACATCAACGGCGGTGCCATCGCGCTCGGTCACCCCTTCGGCATGACCGGCGCCCGCATCATGACGACGCTCATCCACAACCTGCAGACCGAGGACAAGACCTTCGGGATGGAGTCGATGTGTGTCGGTGGCGGCCAGGGCATGGCCATGATCGTCGAACGCCTCAGCTGACGCCTAGCGGCCCGCTCCCAGCGGTTCGGGCGGTCGGCGCGGATCATCACGGCGTCGTGGTCGTGCGCGCACAGGCTCGCCCGCAGCACGTACTGATCGGTGCCGCTCGACAATTCGGCAAGCGCATAGCCCTCGCTCGAATCGCGCACTCCGGTGCCGATGCACCGCAGCCCGGCGATCTCGAGGCCGGCGGTCTCGGCCTCGGCGGCCCACAGGTTGACGAGGCCTTGGCGCAACGACGGGTCGTCGAGCAGGTCGGAACCGGCGAGGACGAGCGTGACGTTCGACATGTGCACCGGCTCGATGTCCGTCGGATCGACCACGTCGCCACTGAGTTCGCCGTCGAGCATGACGACGATCGGTCCGCCGTCGTCGCTCACCCCGCCGACGAACCCGTAGCGCACGAGCGGGAGTCCATCGTCGCCGGTGGTCGAGTAACGGATCCGGTCGCCGTGGGCGAACCGGGCTCATCCGCGGCCTCCCGTCGACGCGAGCGTGGAGGTCTCCACGAACTCGGCGAGCACCGCGTCGCCGAGCACCGGCCACGCCTCGAGCGCCCATGTGCCGAACGGTCGATCAGTCAAGGCGACGAGGCCCACGTCGGCGACGGGATCGAACCAGAGCATCGTCCCCGCGCCACCGAAGTGGCCGACCGTGCGCGACGAATTGTTCGTCGCCGTCCAGTGCGGAGACTTGTCACCGCGGAGTTCGAACCCCAAGCCCCACGGGCACGGTGCGAAGCGGCCCACTCCGGGAACGATACCGCTGAGCTCGGGGAACGTGCTCGTGAACGCCAGGTCGCGGGTCGCTACCGACACGACGGTGGGCTGGCGCATCTCGGCCACGAACCGTGCCAGGTCGGCAACGCATCCCGTCACGCCGTGGGCCGGAGAACCGTGCAGCGCGGTGTGGTCCATGCCGAGTGGTTCGAGCACGGCTTCCGCGAGGTAGTCGGCCATTGGAATCCCGCTCGATTCGACGAGCGCGCCGGCGGCGACCTCGATGCCGGTGTTCGAGTACACGCGTGTGCGCTCAGGCGGGCCGATCGGTGTGGCACCGTCGAACGCGTAGCCTCCGGCGTGGCTCAGCAGGTGACGGATCGTGCAGCCCGGTTGCCCGGCGGGGTCGTCGAGTGTGAGGGTCCCTTCCTCCACGGCGACGAGGATCGACCACGCCACGAGGGGCTTGGTGACCGAGGCGAGTCGGAACGGTCGGGTCGTGTCGCCGACGGTGTCGACCACCTGCCCCGCGTGCACGACGGCTGCGCTGACATGGTCGACCGGCCAGGCGGCGGTGAGGTCGAGGGCAGCCATTCGACGCCCGTCGGTCCGCTCAGGTGAAGGCGCGGAGGAGTTCGGCGACCCGGAAGGCGAGGTCGACGCTCTGGCGGGCGTTGAGTCGCGGGTCGCACACGGTCTCGTAGCGGTCGTCGAGATCCGTGTCGCTGACCGCATCCCCTCCACCGAGGCACTCGGTGACGTTCTCGCCCGGTGAGCTCGATGTGGATCCCGCCGGGCCAGGTGCCCTCCGCGCGGTGCGCCCGGACGAAGCCGCCGATCTCGCGGACGATGTCGTCGAAGTGGCGGGTCTTGCGCCCGCCGGGCGCCGTGAACGTGTTGCCGTGCATCGGGTCGCAGGCCCACACGACCGGATGGCCGGCGTCGGTGACCGTTCGCAGCAGCGGCCGCAGATGCGTCTTCCACCTTGTCGGCGCCCATCCTGCTGATGAGCGTGAGCCGGCCGGGGATGCGGTTCGGGTTGAGCCGTTCGCACAGCTCGAGCAGGTACTCGGGGGTGGTGGTGGGGCCGATCTTGCATCCGACCGGGTTGCCGACCCCGCGCAGGAATTCGATGTGCGCCCCGTCGAGTTCACGGGTCCGTTCGCCGATCCACAACATGTGAGCGGAGCAGTCGAACCACGCACCGGTCAGCGAGTCCTGCCGGGTGAGGGCCTCCTCGTAACCGAGGATCAGCGCTTCGTGTGACGTGTACACGTCGACTTCGGACAGATTGGCGTTCGATTCCACCTCGATCCCGCAGGCCCGCATGAAGGCGAGCGCACGATCGATCTCGGCGGCGAGTTGCTCGTACCGCTGGCCTTCCGGACTCGACGACACGAACTCCTGTGTCCAGGCGTGCACCCGGGAGAGGTCGGCGAACCCGCCCTTGGTGAACGCCCGCAGGAGGTTGAGCGTCGAGGCCGACTGGTGGTACGCCTGCACGAGGCGCTCGGGATTCGGGATGCGGGCGGCTTCGGACGCTGTCGGATCGTTGACGATGTGACCGCGGAACGAAGGGAGGTCGATGTCGCCGATCCGCTCGAAATCGGCGGAACGCGGCTTCGCGAACTGGCCGGCGATGCGGCCGACCTTCACGATCGGTACACCGACGGAGTAGGTGAGGATGATGGCCATCTGGAGGATGACGCGCAGCTTCTCCCGAATGGTGTCGGCGGAGAAGTCGTCGAAGCTCTCGGCGCAATCACCGGCTTGGAGGAGGAATGCATTGCCGGCGGCGACGCGTCCGAGTTCCGACTGGAGCGAGCGGGCCTCGCCGGCGAACACGAGCGGCGGCATCGACGAGATCTGCTTCAGTGATCGCTCGAGCGCACCGGCGTCGGGCCACGTCGGCTGTTGTCCGGCCGTTCGCTCCTGCCATGACGCGGGCGACCAAGCCCCAGACCCTTCCTGCATGGCCGCAAGGCTATCGGGCCCGAAACGACCGGAGCGGCTGGATTTCTCCAGCCGCTCCAATCAATTCATTGTCCTGAGTCAGTTGCTGCTAGCGTGACCGACGTTGCCGACGAGGGCTCGAACGCGCGAGCTCAGACAGCCAGGATGCGCTCGGCGTCGTCGCGGAGGCCGGCCACGGCCCGGCTCACGAGGCGACGGGCGGCCTCGGCGGTGACGCCGAGTTGCTCGCCGACTTCGCGGAAGCTCTTGCGCTCACCGTCGATGAGCCCGAAGCGGGACTCGACGGCGAACCGGGCCCGCGAATCGAGCGTGCCGAGCAGTTCGTCGAGCAGATCGCTGTCGACGAGTGCCATCACGTGGTCTTCCGGCGTTCCGTCACCGTTGGCCATGAGGTCGCCGAGGGTGGCGTCACCGTCGTCGCCGACGGTCTTGTCGAGGCTGACCGGCGTGGTCAGGCGATGGAGCTCGGCGTTGTTCTGGTCGAGGGTCTCGCCGTCGCCGGAGGCCTGACGGAGGGCCGCACGCAGGCTGGCCGACCGGTCGCCGGGGATTCGGATGAGGCTGGCCTTCTGGTCGAGTGCCCGGCCGATGGCCTGGCGGATCCAGAACGTGGCGTAGGTGGAGAACTTGAAGCCACGGCGCCAGTCGAACTTGTCGACGGCGTGCTCGAGGCCGAGGTTCCCTTCCTGGATGAGGTCGAGCAGATCCATGCCCTGGGGGAGCGGGTAGCGACGAGCGATCGAGACCACGAGCCGCAGGTTCGACCGGATGAACCGATCCTTGGCGGTGGCAGCGTCGCGCACCGCCATCTTGAGTGCTGCGGCCTTCTTGCCGGCGGCGAGCTGCTCGGCGGCCTCGCGGCCGGCTTCGATCACGCGGGACAGTTCGCGCTCGTCCTCGGCGGTCAGCAAGGGCACCTTGCCGATGTCGTTCAAATACAGACCAATGGAATCGTTCATGATGTTCTCTACAACCGTTCGTGTGTTCGATGGATTCCGACCAGCGATGTGCCGAGAGGCACACCGCAACGACCGGCAGGAACGAGAACTCGCCACGTTGGTGTACGCGGGACGGGTTGATCGGGGAGCGTCGGACGCCGCAGACAATGGGTTTTCGGGGCGAAAACCGATGAAATCGTCAGATCGGGGGTTTGTTGGGGGACAATTGACAGTAACAGACCTGTCAAGTACCGAAAAGGTCGGTTCGGCGGATTCTTGGTGAGAGTCTCGTAAGATGGTCAGCTCGTGCCCGAGTGTCCTGAGCCAGTCCGTTCCTGACCTGCCAGACTCGACCGGATGATGCGCCTCGGACTGTTCGGTGGCACCTTTGACCCCCCACACGTCGGCCATCTCGTCACCGCGGTGAACGTGCGCCACGCATTGCAGCTCGATGAGGTGATCCTCATGGTCGCCAACGTTCCGTGGCAGAAGGAGGGCACGCGCCGGTCTGACTCCGGCCGAGGACCGGTTCGCGATGGTCGAGGCGGCCGTCATCGACGTGCCGGGGCTCGTTCCGGGCCGGCTCGAGATCGACCATGGGGGCAACAGCTACACGGCCGACACGTTGCAGGCACTCGGCGCCCTGCATCCCGACGCCGAACTCTTCACGATCGTCGGCGATGATGCGGCCGCGGGAATCCGCACGTGGTCCCGTTACGACGAGGTGACCAGTCGGTCCCGGCTGGTGGTGGTCGACCGCCCGGGCGAGCCGGTCGAGCTGCCCGACGACGTCGATTGGATCCGAGTGGAAGTGCCACGCCTCGAGGTGTCGAGCACCGATCTGCGCGCCAGGTTCTCCGACGGTCGACCGCTCGACTATCTCGTCACGCAATCCGTGCTCGACGTGATCGCGGAACGATCGTTGTACCAGGAGCGCCCGTGACGGCGATCGCGGAGCGGCGGCGCCGGACCACGCTGTTCGGGTTCATCGGCATCGTCGTGCTGATGGTGGGCGCGGTCGCCGTGTTCGCCATCGGTGTTCTCACGCTGTCGAACTCGCAGGACGGTGAGGCGGTCGGTGTGGAGACTCGTCCCGTCACGACACTGCCGGTGACGCCGAACGCGCTGTTGGTGGTCGAGGACGGTGACGGTGCACTCGTGTCGTTGACGGTGATGACGCTGCTCCCCGACGGAACCGGTGGGACCATCGTGGGCGTGCCGGTGAACGCCGATGCGACCGCTGCGTTCGGCGAGCAGCGGCGTCCGCTCGATGAGTTGTACGCGGCGGCCGAGCTCGATGGCTTCACCGAGGTGGTGCAGGAGATGCTGTCGATCACGATCGAGCGATCGGACGTTGTCACGGTCGACGAACTCGCGGTCCTTGTTCCCGGAGCAGACGGCGCGGAGCTCGAGGCCGTCGTCGCCGCGTCGGCCGAGGCGTCGTCGCACGACGACCGATCCGGACTCGACCGAGCCGGACTCGACCGAGCCGGATACGACTGACCCGGACTCGACCGAGCCGGACTACGACCGAGCCGGACTCGACCGAGCCGGATCGACCGATCCGGACTCGACCGACCCGGACTCGACCGATCCGGATTCGACCGATCCGGACTCGACCGATCCGGACACCAGTGATCCGAGCACCGACCAGCCGGTCGTCACCGAGTCCAACCTGGGGGCGATCGCGGTCGAGCGTGGGCGAGTTCTGGTCAGCGGTTGCGGCGAGTTCACCCGTGGCCGATCCGGTGTCGCCGCCGCTCGACGAGTTCGGTCAGCCCGTGCCTCCTGAGACGGTGGGCGAATTGGTCGAGCGAATGATGTCCGGCCCCGTCCAGTCCCGCACGCTGGCGAGCCGCGTCCCGGTGGCGTCCGAGAACCCGACCGACGCCGACGCCGTCATCGTCGATCGGCGCGATGCGAATCTCGTGTTCGCCCAGGTGTCGCCGGCACTCGTCTCCACCCCGAACCTCGGCCGGACACTTCGCATCGTGGCTCCGTTCAGCGACGAGCAGCTCACCGCCGCCGAGGGCGTGTACGAGTCGACCTCCGAACTGATGCTCGATGTGATCGGCGACATGCTGTTCTTCCAGGCCAATGTCGTGTCGGTCGACACCGAGCCCGCACCTGGCGGCGCTGGTGTGGAGACGCTGATCGAAGTCGCCGAGGCGCGGTTCATTCCCGACATGCAAGCAATCGCGCCGATCGTGTTCGGGAAGTCGAAGGTCGTGCTGGCGTCGACGCTGATCGATGGGATCGATGCCGTCGTCACCCTCGGTACCGACTACCTCGCAAAGAAGAGCACCGTTCTGGCGACCGACGAGCCGGTCGACTCGACGGTCCCGGCTGACTCGACCCCGGCTTCCGGCGATACGGTCGCGGTGGATGACTGAACCGATCGACGATTCCGGCTTGGCGCTGGCGACGCTCGCCGCGCAGGTGGCCGACTCGTCCAAGGCGAGCGACATCGTGATCCTCGATGTCGGCGAGGTCCTGTCGATCACCGGATACTTCGTGGTCGCCGGGGCGTCCAACCCGCGGCTCGTTCGGGCCACCGTCGACGAGATCGAACGTCGCGTGAAGTCAGATCTCGACCGCTCACCGCTGCGGACCGAGGGCATGCGCGAGCAGCAGTGGATCCTGATGGACTACGGCGACGTGGTGATCCACGTGTTCCTCGATTCGATCCGCGAGTTCTACGAGATCGAGCGGTTGTACCTCGACGTGCCGAGGGTGGCGTGGGAACCCGTCGCCGACACGGCCGAACCCTGACGAATTCGCCGCAGACTCGGCCGATCTCGTTGTGACCGGGGAGCGTCGGGCGGTATCGTACGACGTCCTTCACGGGGCTATAGCTCAGTTGGTAGAGCGCTTCCATGGCATGGAAGAGGTCAAGGGTTCGATTCCCTTTAGCTCCACGAAAAGCCCCAGGTCAAGAGTGAGATCTGACCGTGTTTTGAGGTTCTGGCGTCGTCGTCAGATCCTGAACTCGACGCCGCCGATGCGGTGGCTGACCGTCGTGCCGTCGCCGAGTTCGACCGCTACGAGACCGCCGACGCCCTCCGACCACCGGATCTCGGCGTTGTCGAAGTGCGGTTGACCGAGGATCTCGCGCCAACGTGTCGAGGTCGTGTCGGGATCGGGCACAGCCAGTTCGACCGCGGTGATGACGCTGACGATGTCGGTGCGCACGGCTCGTTGCCAGTCGGGCCCGGCCGGCGTCCACGGGCCGTTCGGATCGTCGCCGCCCGGCTGGAAGTCGATCTCGAGGAACGACCCTCCGGTGTCGCCGGGGTGGAGCTGCCAGATCTGGTAGCCGTGGTCATCGGCCTCGAACGCGGTCCGGATCCCGAGGGCCGCCGCACGTTCACGGAACGGGTCCTGGTCGTCGGTGTGGCTGATCACCATGTAGCCGCCATCGGCTCCCAGGCGCTCGAGCTGGCGGCCGGCGGCCGTGCCGGCGGTGATCGGCGAGACGACCTCGATGAACTGCGTTCCGACAGGGAGGACGGCGTTGCGCAGGCCGAACATCTCGACGCCCGGATCGTTGAACGCGACCTCGAGACCGAGCAGCCGGCCGAGGTCGGCGACGACCGCGTCGAGGTCGTGAGCGACGAGGGCCACCTGGCGGAGGCGGATCATCGGAACACCGGCTTGCGCTTCTCGACGAAGGCGCGGAACGCCTCGGCCGTGTCGGCGCTCGCGGCGATCTCGAGATGCCGACCCGCCTCGTATGCGGTGAAGTCTCCGAAGGTCATCTGCTCCGCGGCGAGGTAGTTCTGCTTGAGGCCGCGAAGGGCGGTCGGCGACTTCTCGAGCAGCGTCGACAGGAGGGACTCGGCGTCGTCGCGGAAGGTTTCGTCGGCGAACACCCGAGCCACGATGCCGAGACGCTCGGCCTCGTCCGCTTCGATCCGTCCGAGGGAAGAACGACAGATCCCGCGCCCGCGCCGCTCCGACGATGCGCGGGAGCGACCACGGAATGGCCATGTCGCCGGCGACGGCCACGTCGAGAAAGGCCGTGTTCAGCTTCGCCGATGCGGCCATCACCCGCACGTCACAGGCGAGCGCCCATCCCAGACCCGCACCCGCGCACGCACCGTTGATCGCCGCGACCGTGACGGCTGGGATCTCATGCAGCAGCGTCGTGACCTCGAACTCGCGCTCCGTCAGGACCTCGTCGGGTCCGCCACTGGTGAAGTGCTTCAGGTCGGCGCCAGGACAGAAGGCCTTGCCGGCTCCGGTGAGAACGAGGACGCGAATACTCGGATCGGCCGCCGCTTGCTTGAGCGCGTCGTACGCCTCGCGCACCATCTGGTTGGTCATCCCGTTCATGCGCTCGGGCCGATCAAGGGTCACGCGGCACAGGCCGTCGGCGACCTCGTATCGGATCGTGTCGAAGTCCATCAGCTGCCCAACTCCATCAGCTCCCAACTCCATCAACTCGACAACCGGGGGAAATTCGGCGCCCGCTTCTCGATCAGTGCACCGGCCCCTTCCTTGGCGTCGATCCGATCGAGGGCGGCGTACTGCACCCCGTCGATCGTCTCGAGCGCGTCGGGGTAACCGACGCCGTAGCCCTCGTACACGAGCCGTTTGGTGTCGGCGAGGGAAGCGGGAGACACGTGCTCCGCGAGATCGACGATGTACCGGCGAGCAGCCGGCAGCAGGTCGTCGGGTTGCGTCACCTGTTGGACCAGTCCGACGCGATGGGCTTCCGCCGCGTCGATCTTCCGTGACGACCACAACAGGTCGAGCGCGGCGCCGGTGCCGATCAGGCGCGGCACGATCCACGTCGTCCCGTGTTCGGCGATGAGACCGCGTTTCGAGAAGATCGACGTGAACGAACCGTCCGTCGACGCGATGCGCAGGTCACTCATCATGGTCAGAACGAAACCGCCACCGGCGGCGACGCCGTTCACCGCACTGATGACAGGTTTGGGGACCGACAGCAACCACGTGAACATTCCTGGAACGTCGTCGGATTTCGGTCGGGTCGACGAACCCGCCGTTGCGGTCTGCTGCAGCACGCTGGCGTCAAGGCCCGAGCAGAACCCGCGGCCGGCACCGGTGACGACGATGCCGACGACCCGCGGATCGCGCGCCGCGTCGTCGACGGCCTCGCGGAATGCGGCCAGCATCGAGAACGTGAGGGCGTTCAACGTCTCGGGTCGGTTCAGGGTGATCGTGGCGACGGGATCGTCGACCTCGACCAGGATCTCACTCATCCGGCATCCATCCCTTCTGCGACATCGCGGCGACGATGCCCATGATGCCGGACGGACGGTGGTGCGCCGGGTGTCAGAGCGCAGGCTCAGTGCGCCGACAACGACTGCATGGCGGAGATTCTGGCAGGGTGCAGGTGGGTACACGGAGGCATGGATCCGTCCGAGCGACGCTGGCGCATCACGCGGACTGCACCGGTTCGGGCCGATGCCGAAGGAGTATTCGTTCCGGTGGTCGATGTCGCCGGTGCGACGATCGGCGACCGTGTGATTCTTTCCGGTCCTGGCGGTGAGGATGCTCGTGAAGGCGTGATCGCCGAACTCACCGAGAGTTCGGATCAACCGTTCTTCCGGGTCGAACTCGACCAGTAGGCGAACCGACGCCCTGAGTTCAGGTTGCGTCAGACGACGCTGAGTACGACGTCGATGTTGCCGCGTGTGGCGTTCGAGTACGGGCAGACCTCGTGGGCGCGGTCGACGGCGAGCTGAGCCTGCTCCGGCGTGGCGTTGGGCAGGCTCACGTCGAGTTCGACGCCGATGCCGAAGCCGCCCGTGTCGGTCGATCCGAGGTGCACGGTGGCCGAGACGGCGGAGTCGGTCGTGTCGATGTCGGCCTGCCCGGCGACCAGACGGAGTGCCGAGTGGAAGCACGCTGCATATCCGGCGGCGAAGAGCTGCTCGGGGTTGGTGGCGCCGCCCGCGCCGCCGAGTTCCTTCGGCATCAGGACCTCGAGGTCGATGATCCCGTCGTCGGAGGAGACATGGCCGTTACGGCCGTCGCCGGTTGCGTGGACGGTGGTGGTGTAGATCGGAGTCATGTCGACCAGTATGAACCCCACCCTGTCGACTCCTCCCATCGACCACCCCGGCCATCGACCACCCCGGCCATCGACCACCCCGGCCATCGACCACCCCGGCCATCGACCACCTATATACACAAATCTATATCTACAACGGCCGTCCGCTCAGGACAGCGGGGTCTGCTCGTACCGGCGGTCGTAGTTGCATCCGCCGATCATCCAGATCGCGCGAGTACGGATTGACCGCCCCGCCGCCGTTCGGGTGGATCTCGAAATGCAGGTGAGGTGCCACCGCGTTGCCGGTCGAGCCGACAGAACCGATCACGTCGCCGGCCTGCACGCTCGAGCCGACCGCCAACCCGTTCGCGAAACTCGCGAGGTGGGCGTAGAAGAAGTACGTACCCGTTGACGTCGTGAGCCACCAAGCGTTGCCCGAGCGGGTCCCACCGATCGTCTGGCGGGTCAGGGTGCCGTTCGCCGCGGCCACCACCGGAGTGCCGGCGGGCGAGATGAGGTCGACGCCTGCGTGGAGTCGGCCGCCGCCACGGGTCGCGTGCCACGAGTTGGCGAACCGGCACGCGCCGCGGACGGGGGCGGCGTCGAGCACGACGCTCGGCAGATCGCGCCCGAAGCCGACTTCGGGCAGGCACAACTTCTGGCCGGGGTGGATCGGCGACGATTGACTTGCGTTGTTCGCGGCGACGAGCGCATCGATCGGCACGCCGGTCGAGCGTGAGATCACGTACCAGCTCTCGCCCGCCGCAACGGCGCGTTCGCTGACGCAGGAACGGGCGGCGGCCGCGGCGGCGGCGGTCGGGCGTGGCACCGGCCGGCAGGCAGACCTCGGCGCCAGGTCGGATCACGGTCGTCGCCTTGGCGTTGTTGGCCCCCAGCAGACCGTTCAACGACACACCCGCAGCCCGCGAGATCCTGAACCAGCTGTCACCGCGCACGACGACGTGCTTGGCAGCACAGCCACCACCCTGCGACGTCGGCGCCGGCGACGCAACACCGTTCGGAAGGCAGAGCACGTCGCCCGGATGCAGTACTGCCGACGCGTCGGCGCCGTTCGCGCCCAACAATGCGCCGGTGGTGATGCCCGACGCCTGAGCGACGCTGAACCACGAGTCGCCCGCAGCAACGGTGTACGTGGCAGCACTCGCAGTCGAGCAGGCACGACGTCCCGACCCGGCATCGACGCGAGCAGTGGGGGCGAGGCAGGGGAGCGTGGCGGCCGCGAGGACAGCGCAGGCAATGAGCCCACGACGTGCCGCCGTGCGCTGCGACATGCGAGAAACGAGATGCATTGGGTTCATGTGAGCAGGCGCCCGCCGTGTCGTCGGGGGACCATAGCAACGCGCCGGATGAAGATTAGGTCGCGCTCGTGGATCACTTCATGGATGGTCGTGTGGCGGCGGTTCGCCGGCGTGGCGTGTGGCGGTCCCGTACGGGTGATTCGCTGCCCGTCATTTCGGCGCGAGTCCGCTCTTGGCGTGATCGGGTTCGCCCGACCATGATCCGATGATGGCCAGTGCTGGTGTAGATGCCGATCGAGCCGCTGCGGCGGTGCGCGAGTTGCTCATCGCGATCGGGGAGGATCCCGATCGCGACGGTCTGCAGGCGACCCCGGGACGAGTCGCCCGTATGTTCGCGGAGGTCATCGCAGGGACGGGTGAGGACCCGTCGCAGCATCTCACGACAACGTTCGAAGCGGACCACGACGAAATCGTGTTGGTCCGCGACATCCCGTTCGCGTCGATGTGTGAGCACCACCTCCTTCCGTTCATCGGTCGCGCCCACGTCGGCTACATCCCGGGTGCTGACGGTCGGATCACGGGACTGTCCAAGCTCGCTCGTCTCGTCGACGGTTTTGCCCGCCGGCTGCAGGTGCAGGAACGTATGACGAGTCAGATCGCCAACGCGGTCGAGCAGGTGCTCGATCCCGTCGGGGTGATCGTGGTGCTCGAGGCGGAGCATCTGTGCATGTCGATCCGGGGCGCCGCCAAGCCCGGCGCGACCACGGTGACATCCGCGATCCGGGGCCACTTTCGCGATGATCCTCGAGGTCGCGCCGAAGCGTTGAGCCTGATCCACGCGCCGCGATTCCGGTAGCGACACGTGGACGCGTCCGGCACCCTCTTCCTGAACACCACGGCCGAGTCGTTCGAGAGGTTCCTCGACGAGCCAGGCATGTGGGAGGTCGAGCACGTCGCGGTCATCGCGTGGGTCATCGATCCGGTCACCCGATCGATACTGCTCGTCGACCATCGCCTCCACGGATGGTCATGCCCGGGAGGCCACGTCGACGACGGTGAATCCGCTCAGGCGGCGGCCGAGCGCGAACTCTTGGAGGAGACCGGCATCGTCGGTTCGTCCCCGTCGCACCCTCTCACGATCAGCCGCTCGGTCGGATGCGCTCGTCACCCGTCGGCGACGCACTGGACGATCGGTTTCCACATCGACGCCGACTCCTCCACCGCGCTCACCTCCGAACCCGACCAGCCCGTGCGCTGGTGGCCGATCGACCAACTCCCCAATCCTCGCACCAGTGACATCGACCGGGTCGTTGACCATCTCGTCGGCGGGCAGAGAGGCACGCGCCGCGACTCGTGAGCGCCGTTGTTGTCGCGGCGAGACGGGAGCGAGGCGACATCACGCAAGGTGCCGCAGCAGGCCATCGAGCGCCACGAAATAGCTGTGACGACCGAAGCCGGCAACGACGCCCACGCAGACGGGAGCCAGCACCGATTTGTGCCGGAATTCCTCCCGGGCATGGACGTTGGAGAGGTGAGTCTCCACAACCGCCAGTCCTGTGCCGGAGATCGCGTCACGCAGGGCGATGCTGTAGTGCGTGAACGCGCCGGGGTTGAAAACCACTCCGTCCACCTCACCACGGGCGTCGTGCAGGCGTCCGATGAGCTCTCCCTCGGTGTTCGACTGAAAGTCGACGAGGGTGACATCCAACTCGGTGGCATGAGCGTGGAGATCCCTGAGAATGTCGGCCAGAGTGTCGTTGCCGTAGATCTCCGGTTCTCGCGTTCCGAGAAGGTTGAGGTTCGGTCCGTTGAGCACAAGAATCGTTCGAGTCATGGTGGACGCTTTCTATGAGCAGGTGTCGGTATCGCGCACGGCCTCAGACATCCGTGCGATCGCTTGCTCGACCAGAATCGGTTTGGCGTCCTCATCGAGCCAAAGCCATCGCGCGGAGCCGCTCGATGAACGCTGAGACACCAGCCGGGAAGTAAGCGGGTGGCCCGTGGCTGGCCGGCTCCGAGGAGTCGACCCGGTCCGTCGAACCACCACCGAACCGTTCCATCCGGCGCTCCCAGAGGCGGACCCGCGGCCGGATTCAAGCAGTCCGCGAATCCGTCGGCGACTTCGAAGGCAGACGCGAAGTCGTCGACCCCCTCGACGAGCCCGGGCTGTCCTGCGCTCGCCTGCACGTTCGCAACCATCGTGTTCGATCTGCCAGGACGGGGGTCGTAGACGAGGACCTTCGCGACCCCGAGTATGTGCAGGGCGCTGATCAGCGACCGAGCCGTGTGCCCGGCCCCGTGCACCAAGGTCGTTCCACGGGGGTGGACAGCGAACTGCGCAAAGAGGTCGATGAACGAGTCGACCGTGACGTTCGCGCCGAGGGGCACGCGATCTCCACCATCGCGGAACACGAGAGTGTCCACGCAGCCCGCGCTCTCAGCAGACGCGAGCCACTCCGCGGCGGGCCGACGCGTACGACCGGCTCGGCCACAACACGTGGATGCCCAGCATGCCTTCTCTGGGCAGGAACTCGAGGAGGTCTTCGAAGCGATCCGCATGATCGGCGTCGAGCCGGACCCGTGCGCAGGTGAGTGTCTGACCGTCGGCCGACAGGTAGTGATGGGCGAGAGGCTCCAGCCGATTGGCCACCTCGGCCCCGACGATCCCGGCGAGGGGCCCGACGAGGGGCCAGGCGAGGGGCCAGACGAGGGGTGAGTCGCTCGCGACGCGTTCGCGCACGCAATAGACTGTAGTCAATTGGCGAAAGGGCAGGCAGCCTGGGGATGCTCGATGTGCTCCTGGGGCATTCGTCCGCCCAATTCACTGTATTCATTTGGTGGCGGGCAGTGCTCGGACACCGGCGATCCAAACCGGCCCGAAGCTGTCGCGACGTGCCTAACCTTGTCGTCGGACCATGCCTGCTTCGGACTCTCGCAACATCGTGCTCACCGGTTTCATGGGCACCGGCAAGACCACGGTCGGTCGTCTCCTCGCCGAGCAACTCGGGTACGAGTTCGTCGACACTGATGTCGTCATCGAGGAACGGCACGGCAGGATTGCCGACCTCTTCCGCTCGATCGGAGAGGAAGCCTTCAGGAACATCGAGCGCGAGCTCGCCGCCGAACTGGCCGAGCGCGTGGTCTGGTGATCTCGACCGGCGGCCGCATGATGCTCGATCCGCAGAACGTGGCCAACTTGAGCCGCAACGGGAGGGTGTTCTGTCTCGTCGCCACTCCCGATGAGATCGTCGACCGGGTCACCAACGATCCGTCGCCCATCGAGCGTCCGTTGCTGGCGGTTCCAGATCCTCGGCAGCGGATCGTCGAGCTGCTCGCTGAGCGCGGCCCGGATTACCGTCGCTTCGCGCAGCTCACGACCGACGCCGTCAGCGCGCAGTCGGTTGCCTCCGATCTCGCGGTGCTGGCGAGGACCGACCCGCACCGGTTCGCGATCGACAACCCGACGGGCGAATACGAATACTCGGTCGGCGCGGCGGTATTGCCCTTCGTTCGTCAACTCGCCGACATCGAAGGCCCGATGGTGGTCGTCACCAACCCCGAGGTCGGCGGGCTCTACCTTGCGAGCTGCGGCGACGTCGATCTCACCATCACGCTGCCGACCGGCAGCGGGCGGCAGAAGAACCTGAGTGCGGTGCAACACGTGTACGACGCGTTGCTCGACGCCAACATCGATCGCTCGGCCACGATCGTCTCGCTCGGGGATTCGATCGTCGGCGATGTGGCCGGCTTCGCGGCCGCCACATACTTCCGCGGTCTCGACCTCGTGCACTGCCCGACGGACCTGATCGCGATGATCGACACGAGCATCGGCGGAAAGGTCGGACTCGATGTTCCGCAGGGCAAGAACCTGATCGGGCTGTTCAAGCAGCCGCGCGCCGTTGTTGCCGACGTGGCCACGCTCCAGACGCTCAGTCGGCGTCAGTTCTCGTCAGGAATGGCCGAGGTCGTCAAGCATGCGCTGATCGCCGGCTCGCACCTGCTCGCCCAGCTCGAGGGGGGCGAATGGCATGCGTCGAGTCACGAGGAACGTGACTCGCTCGGCCGGCTCCAGGCGTTGGTCGCCCAGGCGATCCAGGTCAAGATCGCGATCGTCCAGGACGATCCGTTCGAGGAGGCGCGGTCGGGCCATCCTCAACCTGGGGCACACGTTCGCGTACGCGTTCGAACAGGTCGGTGGCGATGCGCTGACCCATGGTGAGGCCGTCGGCGTCGGATTGGTCGCCGCGGCGCGACTCTCCGAGCAATGGGGATCCGCAGCTCCGGGACTTGCCGACCGCGTCGAGGCGTTGGTGGTGCGCGTCGGTCTCGCAACCCAATTGCCGAGGGCGATGCCGGTCGATGACCTGATCGAGGCGATGCGTCGGGACAAGAAGCGGCAAGGGGGCAAACTGCGATTCGTGTTGTTGCACGACGTCGGTGAGCCGTTCATCGCCGACGACGTACCGGCGTCCGCGCTCGACAAGGTCCTCCTCAGCGTGCAGCCCGACTGACCAACGGGGGAGCGGATGCGGAGTGCATCCGAATTCGCCTCGTCAGTCGCCTGGTCAGTCGCCTGAGATGACGTCGAGTCCCCACCATGGGCCGACGAGTTGGAGTTGTGCCGCCGCCATGTCGGCGCCGTGTTGGATGCGGCAGCCTCGATCGAGTGCGGCTTCCAGCCAGGGCGTCACGCGTGGAAGCGTGACGACCTCCCCGACGAGGGAGCTCGAGTCGAGGGTGTCGACGGGATGCGGCACATTGGGGTCGCCGTTCATGCCGACGGTCGTGGCGTTGATCACGAGGTCGAAGCCCTCGAGCGAGTCGAGGTCGAAGCTGAGTCGCGGTGCGTTCGGCACCGACGCGACGACGCGTCGCATGTCGTCGTGTCGGGCGAGGTTCCGGACACTCAGCACGAGTTCGGCGACGCCTTGCTCGGCACACGCGTGGGCGATTGCGGTCGCCGTTCCGCCGCCGCCGATCATGGCGACGCGTGCCCCGGCTGGGTCGAAGCCGTGTGACCTGGCAGCGGCAAGGAACGCCAATCCGTCGGTCAGGTCGCCGACCAGCCTGCCGTCGACGCGCTTCACCACGTTGACCACCCCGAGTGCCGACGAGCGCGGCGTGAGTTCGTCCATGTGTCGCGTCGCTTCCCGCTTGTGCGGCACGGTCACGAAGCTGCCGCGAAAGTTGGCCGTCCGGCGCATCGCGTCGAAGAACGCGCCGACCGCGTCGGATTCCAGATCGAACGCGACGAGGACGGCATCGTGGCCGTGCTCGGCGAAGTGTTCGTTGAAGATGCGTGGCGCCACGACCTGCACCACTGGACTCCCGATGATGGAGAACAGTGCAGTGGTGCCAGTCGGGATGACACCCCGGTTCGACGGCGCCGCTTCCATCGCCGCGCCGTGACACCGGATGTCGTCATCACGCCGTTGAGCCGTTGCCGGCCGACGGAGTCTGAGGACCGACGCCGCGCATCGCGCCGCCGAGGAACAGGCGACCGATCTCCGGATGGTTGAGGACCTCGGATGCGGTGCCGGCCAGGGCCAAGCGGCCCTGTTGCAACACCAGTCCGTAGTCGCTCACCTCGAGCGCAGACTTGGCGTTCTGCTCGATCATGAGGACGGTCGTGCCGCGGTCACGCAGCTGCTGCAACACGCGAAAGACCTGCTGGACCAGGATCGGTGACAGACCGACCGATGGCTCATCGATCAGCAGCAATCGGGGTTCGAGCAGCATCGCTCGGCCGATCTCGAGCATCTTCTGCTCGCCGCCGCTGAGCGTGCCGGCCTGCTTGCTCGGCCTTCGTGTGGAGGATCGGAAACAGCTCGAACGCGATGCCGGTCACTCGCTCACGTGTCATTGCGAGGTTGCCGAGGCTCACTCCTCCCAGCTCGAGGTTGGCCCGCACGGACATCCTCGGGAACACGTTGCGACCCTGTGGTACGAAGCTGATCCCGCGCCGGAGCAGCTCGACCTGGCTCAGACCGACGATGTCTTCGTCGTCGTACCAGACGTGACCCGACCGGACACGGACCATCCCGAAGATCGCCTTGACGGCCGTGGATTTCCCCGCGCCGTTCGGACCGACGATGGTCGTCACGGCGTTGCGATGCACGTCGAGGGTGGTTCCGTGGAGCACCGTGGTCGCGCCGTAACCGCCGACGACGCCGTCCATGCGCAGGATGATGTCGTCGTGGCCGTGACGTTCGGGGACGATCGATCCGGCGTCGGGCGACACGGTGTCAACCACCGAGATACACCTCGAGCACCCGCGGGTCCTCCCGGACTTCATCGGGGGTGCCGGTCATCAGGATCCGGCCTTGTACGAGGACGACGACGCGGTGGGCGAGTCCGAGGACGAACTCCATGTTGTGCTCCACAATTGCGAACGTCATGCCGTCGTTCTCGTTGAGATCGCGAATGCGCTCCATCAGATCGCCGAGCATCGCCGGGTTGACACCCCCGGCAGGCTCGTCGAGGAAGACCGCGGCCGGTTCCGACACGAACGCCATCGCCGTGTCCAACAACTTCTGTTGGCCATAGCTGAGGTTGCCCGCCTTTTCGTCAGCGAGATGCGTCAGGCGGAACCGCTCGATGAGCCGGTCGATCCGGTCGTCGAGGCCCATGTCCGGGCGTTTGAACAGCCGCCGCCCGATCGAACCGATGTGCTCCTGGGCGGCGGTTCGGAGATTGTCGCGGACCGACATCGACTGGAAGACCTGCAGGAGCTGAAAGGTGCGGGCCAGGCCCGCCTTGGACCGCCGGTGCGGCCTCCAGCGGCTGACGTCGCGGTCGTCGAGTTCGATGCGTCCCTCGTCCGGTCGGTATTGACCCAGGATGCAGTTGAACAACGTCGTCTTGCCGCATCCGTTCGGACCGATGACCCCGAGGATCTCACCCTTCCTGAGGTCGAACGACACATCGTCGACCGCCTTGATGCCGCCGAACGACTTGGTGATGTTGCGAACCCGCACGACCACGTCGGTGTCGTCGTGATCGAGTGAGATCCGCGCCGTCGTCGACCACGGTCATGAGGAGTTCCTCGTGGACTTGTCGCGGCGACGCTTCTGCAACGGTTGTGCGGAGTTGGTTGAACGATCCAGCGATTCCTTTGGGAGCGATCAGCATCATGACGACGACGAAGATGCCGAACCACACCCGGTAGTGATCGCCGGCGATGCGCAGACGGTCCGCGAGGACGGTGATGAACGAGACGCCGATGAACGGGCCGACGAGTGTGCCGAGCCCTCCGACGACCGTGGCGAGGAAGAAGTCGAACGATTGACCGATGTAGAAGCCTCGCGGATCGATGAATTCGATCAGGCGCGCGTACAGGGCGCCCGCCACGCCGGCCAGCCCCGCGCCGATGGAGAATGCGATCAGCGTGTAGGTCCGAATGTCCACGCCGACGCTGGCGGCCCGTGCCGGGTTGTCGCGCAAGGCCTTGAACGCTCGACCCCATGGACTGCGCACGATCCACCACACCAGGCGCGGTCGCCATCACGAGGAACGCGAGACAGAAGTAGTAGTAGTTGCGGCCGTCGGTCAGATCGATCCCGAAGACGACGACATCGCCGCGCGGGATCCTGATCCCTCGCGATCCTTCGGTCACGCCCGCCTCGTTGTTCAGCACGAGGAACACGAGCAGGTTGAATGCCAACGTCACGAACGCCAACCACGGGCCCTGCACCCGCAGGGCCGGAAATCCGATGAGCACGCTCAACACCATGCACGTCAATCCGGCGATCGCGATCGCGAGCAGGAACGGGAGGTTCGGCAGGGTCATGGCGGTGCTGCCGACGACGATCTCGCGACCGGTGTCGAGGAGCACGGAGACATAGGCGCCGATTCCCAGGAACGCCGCTTGGGCCAAGGTGATCTTGCCGGCGAATCCGTGGGTCAGGTTCGTCCCGATGCACACCATGCCGAAGACCGCGAACAATCCCATGTCGAGCAGGGTCGAGTTCGACCGCCCGATCGGGAACACCACGAGAAAGGCGAGGCAGCCGGCGAGCGTCGTCCATTTGACGGCCATGCCGGTCCACGACTCGACCGGGACCAACAGGTTGAGCACGACGACTCCGACGAGCGCCACCACCCAGAGCCAGATGATCCCGTCGAACTGCGAGTGTCCGAGGGGCAACAGGACGACCAGCGCGGTGGCGAGCGACGGCCACCGCGGCGATTCCCCACGCCATCGCGCCGCGCTCCGCTCTTGGTGACTGCGGGTCGGTCATCGGCCAGGTCTGGATCTTCGGTGGTGACGGCGCTCATATCGTCCGTTCCTCGGCGATGCCGAAGAGACCCTGCGGTCGCCACAGGATGACGAGGATCATCAACAAGAGCGGGATCGCGTCGCGGTATGCGCTCGACAGGTAGTAGCCGGACCAGTTCTGGAGGAGCCCGACCATGAATCCACCGATCAGCGCGCCCCGGACCTGGTTGAAGCCGCCGATGATGGCGGCCGTGAACGCGAACAAGCCGAGGCTGATGCCGCCGTCCCAGCGAGCGTTCGTCGTCGGCGACACGAGCAACGCCGCGACGGTCACCAGCACCGCGTTGATGCAGAACGTGTACAGGATCATCCGGCCGACGGGGATCCCCAGGACGCGGGCGGTGTTCGGGCTCTGCGCGGCGGCCTCCATCTGCCAACCGGTGTATGTGCGCCGCAGGAAGAACTGGAGCGCCGAGATGGTGGCGATCGCGACGACGAGGATCCCGACGTCGTCGGCCGAGATGGCGATGCCGCCCGGTCGCCACACCTCGGTGCCGAACACCGACGGGAACTGTTGCGGGGTCGCCCCGAACTCGACCCGCAGGTATTCGCGGATGGCGAGGCCGAGTCCGATCGTGGCGATGACGAGGGGAATGTCGTCGCCGCCCGGTTTGAGCAGGCGACTGACGAGCGACGCGTTGAAGACGTAGCCGAGCAACAGGATCGCGATCGGGATCGTGATGACGGCGGCGAGCACGATCCCGATCTGGGGGAGCGGTCCCAACAGCTCGGTGCCCCCGATCAGCGGGGCCCAGTCGGGCACGCCGATCTCCGGTTCCTGCTCGCCCAGGATGAGAATGATCACCGCCGGCAGAACGATGAACTCGCCGTGGGCGAAGTTGATGGCGCCGGCGGTCTGCCACAACAACGAGAACCCCACCGCGGCGAGAGCGTAGATCGCTCCTGTCGCCAGCCCCGACAAGCTGATCTGGACGAACGTCGACATGGCGTTTACGCGCGACCCCCAGCCTCAGCTGGTGGCCCGCACCCACTGCGGGCCACCCTCACCAACCGGTTCGCTAGCAACCGCGATCGGCGAGATTGTCGAGTGGTGGGACCGTGGCGGCGATCTGACCGACACCATCGACGACCTCGACGATGTAGCTCTCACGGTCGATGTCGCCGTTTCCGTCGTAGCTCACGTCGAGCAGAACTCCGGGCTCGTCGTCGACGGTGATCGTGGCGCAGTGCAAGAGGTCGGAGACCTGCGAGTTGTCGAACGAACCGATCCGTTCCGTGATCTCCTTGACGATGTACACGGCGGTGTAGCCCTTGATGCTGTTGTGATCCGGCGGATCGGCCGACGGATGGAATGCGGCGTAGGCCTCCTTCCAATCGGCGAACACCGGAGCCGAGGCGTTGAGACCGGCGTGCGTCTTGGTGCCATCGGCCGCCCCCGGCTGGACGAGCGCAATCGTCGACGCCGCGCTGAGCACGTCGCCGCCGTAGATCGGCTTCTCGACTGCCTGGGCCTGCATCTCGTCGAGGAACGCCGCCGTCTCGATCTCGGTCATGAAGGCGAAGATCGCGTCGGCACCGCCACCTGCGAGTTGGGCGACTTCGGCGGACAGGTCGATCTGATCCGGCTGCACCTGGATGTCGAGCTGCATCTCGATCCCGACCTCCTCGAAGGCCGCCGCATACGCATCGCGGCCGCCGGCGCCGAACTCGTCGTTCTTGTAGATCATGTCGACCGACGTGACGCCTTGCTCGACGATGTAGTCGATGAACTTGTCGGCGGCGGTGTCGACCCCGAACGACGTCCGGTAGATGAAGTCGTTGTCACCGTTCTCTTCACGGTTGGTGATGGCCGGCGCCTCGGCACCGACGAACATGGGGATCTCGGCACGCTGGGCTTCGACCATGTTGACGATGGTGTTCGACGAAAAGACCGTGCCGAGGAACGCGTACGGATTGCCCTCGGCCATGTCGGCGACCACCTGCTTGGAGACGTCCGGGTCGGCTTGGGTGTCCTGGAACTCCGGGACGATCTGACATCCGAGAATGCCACCGGCCTCGTTGATCTCGGCGACCGCCATCTCGAGGCCGAGGCGCCAGTTCGCGCCGGCGGGCTGGTTCGCCTCGTAGGGAACCGCCACGTTGACCGAGTCGCCGTCTGGGCATTCGGCCGTTCCCGCAGCCGACGATTCGGTCGCGGTGCTGTCGGATGTGTCTGCGGGCGCTTCGGTGTCGGCGGGCGCTTCCGTCTCGACGGGCGCCTCTGTCTCGACGGGCGCCTCGGTCGTGGCCGCGTCCGTCGTCTCGGCCGCGTCACCACCATCGTCGTCGTCGGATCCGCATGCTGCGGCAACGAGCGTGAAGGCGGCGAGCAGCGTCAGCGGCTTCGACCAGCGTGGAACCTTGGACATTTCGGGTCCTCCCCCTCCCAGCCTGGCGCGTCACGGTGTGTACCGTCCCCCAGGATCAGCAACATAAATGAATATAGTCTTTTGGGTCGGACCGAGTCAATCCATCCGCCAGAAGAATCACGCTGCCCACGCGCCTTCGCCGTCGGCCGCGACACGAGCGGTTCGTCAGCCGGGTTCGCGAAGCGGGCGCGACACCAGGCGCACGAGTTCGGCATGGTGACGCGCCGCTTCGACATTGCCGTCCGCGACCGCCACCAGCATCGACGCGTGGGCCGCGATGCGCTGGCGCTCCTGGTCGCCTTCGATGCCCTCGGACGGGAACACGCCGCCGACGATCAGTGCTTCGGCGGAATCGAGCAGGTCCATGTAGACATGGCCCAGCAACTCGTTGTCGGCGAGCTCGACCAACGCGCGGTGACCAGACCAGATCAGGCGTTGCGTCTCGAACGATGGTGGCGCGCTCACCAGGCGTGCGGCGAGCTCACGCAACGTCGCGACGGCGGCCTCCGGCCGGTTCGCTGCCCTGGCTGCGGACACTGCGAGCAGCGGATTGAGGGACTCGCGCATCTCGATGTTCTCGGCGATCGATTGCGCGGTGCCGGTTGCCAACCGTCTCGTTCCGATCCGCAGAACTGGTCGCGACCGTTCCACGAAGATGCCTCCGCCTGGCCCGCGGCGCATCGAGATGAGCCCATCGTTGGTCAGGAGTGTGAGTGCTTGGGCGATCGTCGGGCCGGCGACGTCGAACTCCTTCTGCAAGTCGGCCTTGAGCCCCAGAGCGATCGCCCGGGCGCATCTTTCCGTCGACGATCCGCGCCTCGATGGTCCGCCGGATGGCTTCCGGACGGGAGTCGAAGCCGGGGGTCGCTTCACCGTCGGACATTGGATCTCACTCCTTGCGAATCGAGGTGAATCGAGGACGGCCGTCGTCCCCACTGGTTGCGAGCTGCAGTCGCTCGGCGTTGACGATTGACCACTACCTGGCTAATTCAATATAGTCTTTTGGGAGGTTCCACCAGTGAGGTGAGGGCAATTGAACCGAACCCGATTCGACATCTGGTCCACCACTCTGGACCACGTCGCTCTCCGAAAGCACCGCCGAGACGATCTCGATCCGCGGGTACGACCTCGCTGAACTCATCGGCACGGTCTCGTTCCCCGCTGTCGTCCACCTCCTCTACACCGGTGAACTCCCCGATGTCGCGACGGCACGACTGATCGATGCGGTCATGGTTGCCAGCATCGACCACGGGGCCGGTGCTCCATCGGTGCTGGCCGCGCGCACGGCCATCTCCGGTGGCGCCTCCCTCCAAGCGGCTGCGGCCGCCGGACTCCTGACGCTCGGCGAGTTCCACGGCGCCGCCGTGGAGTCCTCGATGCAGCACGATCGCCACCGTGGCGGACGCGGCGAGGGCGTCGAACCGCAGGACGCTCGACGCCATCGCCGATGAACTCGTCGCCGAATGGCGCGCCCAGGGCAAGCGGGTACCGGGCTTCGGCCATCGCCAGCACAAGCGCCGCGACCCCCGGCTCGACCGGCTCCTGGCCGTCGCCCGAGACGCCGATGTTGCGGGCGACCATCTGGCCGCGGCGCTCGCGCTCGAGGGTGCGCTGACCCGAGCAATCGGCAGGCCGATGCCCATCAACATCGACGGTGTCATGGCGGCCATCCTCAACGAGGTCGGGTTTCCCAGTGATCTCGGCAACGCCCTGTTCATCGTCTCCCGTCTCGCCGGCATCCTCGCCCACGCCAACGAGGAGCGCCAGACGATGACGCCGATGCGGCGGATCGACCCGATGCACCACGCCTACAGCGGTCCCGCCTCCCGCGGGTTGCCCACGACCGGTGTGGTCGCTTCACGGGCCACGGCAGGACACCCATGAGCGCTCGCCACCCGACCGCTGCCGAACAACTCGTCGGCTACTTGGAACGGCGCGGTGTACGACACGTCTTCGGCCTGTGTGGGCACACCAACATCGCCGTTCTCTCCGCGATGGCCGGCAGCGGCATCACGTTCGTCAACGTGCGCCACGAGCAGGTCGCCGCGCACGCTGCCGACGGCTACGCGCGTGTCACCGGGCGGGCGTCGGTCGTTCTCAGCCACCTCAGTCCTGGCCTGACGAACGCGGCGACCGGCGTCGCCAACGCCGCGCTCGATTGCATCCCGATGGTGGTCATCGCCGGAGACGTGCCGTCGCACTACTACGGCCGTCATCCCCACCAGGAGGTGAACCTGCACGCCGACGCGTCGCAGTTCGAGATCTATCGGCCGTTCGTCAAACGCGCGTGGCGGGTCGAGAAGGCAGAACTCCTCCCCGAGATCATCGAGAAGGCCTTCCTGCTCGCCGAGAACGGGCAACCGGGCCCGGTGCTCGTCGACGTGCCGATGGACGTCTTCTCGCAGCCGGTCGACCCGGCCTTGTTCGCCCGCCTCGACCACGGCACCAAGACGTTGCACAAACCGTCGCTCGACGACGAAACGGCACACGCCATCGTCACCCGACTCGCCGAGGCCCAGCGACCCGTCATCTACGCCGGCGGTGGTGTGTTGTTGTCGAGGGCCAGCGACGAACTCCAACGCTTCGTCGACCACATGGGCATTCCGGTCGCCCACAGCCTCATGGGCAAGGGCGCCCTCAGCGACGACCACCCGTTGGTGTTGGGGATGACCGGATTCTGGGGGACGACGCTGGTCAACGAGACGTGCCTGGCCGCCGACGTCATCCTTGCGATCGGGACGCGCTTCAAGGAAGCCGACAGCAGTTCGTGGTACCGGGACTTCACCTTCAACATCCCCGACACCGCCCTGATCCACATCGATGTCGAGGCGAGCGAGATCAGCCGTGCGTTTCCCACCGAGATCGGCGCCGTCGCCGATGCGACGGCGGCGCTCAAGGTGCTCAACCGGGTGGCTCGCGAGCGATATCCGAAGGGCTTCGTCAACAACGACGTGATCCGACGGATCAGCGACTTCAGGGCCGCGTTCGCCGTCAGCAACGCACCCATGGCCAGCAGCGACGCCTTTCCGATGATGCCCGAGCGAATCCTGGCCGAGACCCGCAGCGTGCTGCCCGACGATGCCTACCTCACCACCGACGTCGGCTGGAACAAGAACGGCGTGGGCCAGCAGTTCCCGATCCGCACGCCCGGCACCGTGCTCACGCCGGGAGGGTTCGCAACCATGGGCTTCGGGCCGTCGGCGGCGATCGGCGCCAAGCTCGCCGCGCCCGACCGCGTCGTCGTGTCGCTGGTCGGCGACGGAGGGTTCGGCCAGAACCCCGCACTGCTCGCGACCGCGGTCGAAAACGGCCTCGGCATCGTCTGGGTCGTCATGAACAACAACGCGTACGGCACCATCGCCGGTCTGCAACTCGCCCACTTCGGCCTGACCCACGGCACCACGTTCCCCGGTGACAGCGCCGACCCCGAGCTGCTCCCGAACTACGCCGCGATCGCTCGCGCCTACGGCGCCGAGGGCATTCGGATCGCCGCGGCCGAGGACTTCCGACCGGCGCTGGCAAAGGCGATCGCGATGGATCGGCCGATCGTCCTGGATGTCGCGATGAAGAACAACCCGACGCCCACCACCGGCCACTGGAACATCCTCGACATCTTCTCGCCGAGCGAGCAGCGCTCGCACGTCACCACCGACTGAAGGAGAGACCATGGCTCGAGACATCACCGCTGAAGAGACGTCTCTCGCCGCCGACCTGCTGACCAAGGCGAGAGCCGCCATGGTGGAGATCGCCGACTACGACCAGGCCCGGGTCGACCGGCTCGCGCAGGCCATCGGCTGGGCGCTCGGCAACGAGACCACGTTCCTGCGGCTCGCGCACATGAGCGTCGACGAAAGCGGCATCGGCGACCGTGAGGGACGAGCAGCCAAGCGCTTCAAGATCCACGGCATCCTGCGCGACGCGTTGCGAGCCAAGAGCGTCGGTGTGATCGAGGAGGACCTCGACAAAGGATTGATCAAGTACGCCAAACCCGCCGGCGTCATCGCGTCGATCGTGCCGATGACCAACCCCGAGCTCACGCCACCGGGAACGGCCATCTACGCCATCAAGGCGCGCGACGCGGTGATCTTCTCGCCGCATCCGCGCACCAAGAAGACCACCAACGAAGTGGTTCGGATCCTGCGGGAGGTGATGGTGCGCGAAGGCGCCCCGGCCGACGTGTTCCAGTGCGTCGAGGAGCCATCGATACCGCTGTCTCAGGAGCTGATGGCGATCTGCGACCTGACACTGGCGACCGGCGGCGCGGCGATGGTCAAAGCGGCGTACAGCTCCGGCAGGCCTGCGTTCGGCGTCGGCGGGGGCAATTCCACGATGGTGATCGACGAGACGGCCGACATCATCGAGGCGGCCCACAACTCGCACCTGTCGAAGTGCTCCGACTTCGGCTCCGGTTGCTCGGCTGACGGCAATCTGCTCATCGACGACCGCATCTACGACGCGATGGTTGCCCAATTGCAGGTCGAAGGTGGGCACCTCGCGTCGAGCGACGAGAAGGCACTGCTCGAGCGGGCGATGTGGGATGACGACGGGAGCCGAATTGTCGCCACCGTGGCCCAGCCGGCTCCCA
>CAWHJP010000003.1:0-12990 GCA_963829675.1 Ilumatobacteraceae bacterium | reverse complement strand
CCGCGGCTTCGGTGACCCGCGCACCGGTGAGAGCCCGTACGCCGACTGGCCGGCCTTCGACGTGGTCGCCCAGGCGATGAGCGGGCTCACCGCGACCACGGGCACGCCGGGCACGTTCGGCACGCGCATCGGCCCGAGCGTCGGCGACATCTATCCCGCCACGCTGCTCGCGCTCGGGATCGTGTCTGCCGTCCACGAGGCGCGGGTGTCCGGTCACGGCCAGTTCGTCGACGTGGCGATGTACGACGCGCTCGTCGCCCTGTGCGAGGAGACCGTGTATCGCTGGAGCCACTGGGGCCGCCACGACGTCCCCCACGGCAACGAGCATCCGATCCACCTGCCGTTCGGATTGTTCGCCACCGCCGACGGTGCGGTCGCCCTCGCCGCGCCGACCAATCACTGGCCGATCCTGTGCGAGGTGATGGAGCGGCCCGACCTGATCGACGACGAGCGCACCTGCGACAACCGCGCCCGCAACAAGAACCGGGCGATGGTCCTCGAGATCATCGAGGGATGGCTCGCCGAGCGGACCACCGCGCAGGTGCTCGCCGCGCTCGGCGGCCGGGTGCCGGTCGGCCCGGTGAACAACAACGAGATGCTGTTCGACGATCCGCACCTTCCGGCGCGGGAGATGCTCGTGGCGTACCAGACGCCGGGCAGCGAGCGGCCGACGGTGTACGCCAACACGCCGATCAAGTTCACCCGCACGAAGGCGGGCGTCAACCGCAGGGCGCCGCTGCTCGACGAGCACGGCGACGAGGTGCGGGCCGAAGTGGCCGCACAGAACGGGAGCACGACGGAATGACGCATCGCATCGCGGTGATCGGTGGGGACGGGATCGGACCGGAGGTCACCGCCGAGGCCCTCAAGGTGCTGCGCGCGGCCGGCGCCGACATCGACACCACCGACTTCGACCTCGGCGGCGGTCGCTACCTGCGCGACGGCGAGGTGCTCAGCGAGGCGACGATCGAGCAGCTCCGTGGCTTCGACGCCATCCTCTTCGGTGCGGCCGGCCGGCCCGACGTCACCCCGGGCATCCTCGAACGCGGGTTGATCGTCGGCATGCGGATCGCGTTCGACCTCTACATCAACGAGCGACCGTTCCAGGGGACCGCGCCGGGCCACACCGAACCGCACGACTTCGTCGTGATCCGCGGAGAACACCGAGGGCCCGTACATCGGCGATGGCGGATTCCTCCGCAAGGGAACCGCTCGACGAAGTCGCGACGCAGGGCTCGGTGAACACCCGGATGGGTGTCGAGCGGGCGATCCGGTACGCGTTCGAGCTCGCCCGCCGTCGCAACGGCCGCAAGCACGTGACGATGGTGCACAAGACGAACATCCTCGTGTACGCCGGCGATCTGTGGGAGCGGACGTTCAACCTCGTCGCCGCCGACTATCCCGACGTGGCCACGGCGTACCAGCACGCCGACGCGGCGTGCATCTACTTCGTCCAGGACCCGCACCGCTACGACGTGGTGGTCACCGACAACCTGTTCGGCGACATCCTCACCGACCTCGGCGGCGCGGTGTCCGGCGGCATCGGACTCGCCGCCAGCGCCAATCTCAACCCGGCCCGCACCGGTCCGTCGATGTTCGAGCCCGTCCACGGATCGGCGCCCGACATCACGGGTCAGAACAAGGCCAACCCGACCGCCGCGGTGCTGTCCGCGGCGATGATGATGGACTTCCTCGGCGAGCAGGACATCGCCGACCGCATGCGCACCGCCTGCGAGCAGGCTGGCACCGGCTCGACCACCGACGTCGGTGACCGGATCGCGACCGCCGCCGAGCGCGCCGACTGACCCGTGAATGCGGCCGAGTGGTCGCGGGCGCCCAGGCGATCTCGGTCGGATTCGGTCCGGTTTCCGACCCTGATTCGACCGGGATCGGCGGCGAGCACGATCTCGGTCGGATCTGGCCCGCGCGTCACAGGACAGCGTCGATGAGGGCGTGCTCGAGCTTGTCGAGTCGCCGCGCAATCGAGCGTTGAGCCGGGACACGCTTCGACACCGGCATCTGGCCGGCTACGAACGCGGCCCGCCGAAGCTCCACCTCGGCCGTCTGCAGCTCTGCCGCGAATTCGGCATCGAGCGTCGCGAACTCGGGGATCACCGCCGCGAGGGCGTCGATGCGGTGCAGCAGCGCGCCTTGGCCGTACCGGTCGCTCAGCGGCGCGTCGAAGCGCGCCCGTGTTCGTTTGGACCAAGCAGTGAGACCGGCACCCGCGCCACCCAGGGCTTTTCGGACGTCGTCGTTCTGCAGCAGCGTGATGAGTGCCACGCCGACGGCCGACGCCTTCTTGGCGTTGAGGCCCTTGTAGTTCAAACCACCGGCCATCACCGAGACTCTACGTCCAGGTCGGCGACCGCCACGCGGACCAGCGACTCGACCCGAGCGCTCGCCGACGGTCCCGTACCGACGAACGGTGCCGGCCGATCCTCCAGGCGATCCCCATCGCGGTGCGCCGCTGACGTTCGAGAGCTCGGGCTACTCAGTGGCCCGCCGGCGCACTTTGTGGATTGTCGCGAGAGATGCGATAATTAGGTTCTCCGATCCTGAGAACGTGCCACCGCACGTCGGCATCGGCAAGGAGTGACGTGCTGCTCAACCCGACACCCGATCAATCGCTCTTCCAGGAGACGACGGCGACGTTCCTCGACGAGCTCGTCCCGGTCGACGTGCTGCGCGACCTGCGCGACGAACCGACCGGCGAGCCGGCGAAGTACTGGCAACGCGGCGCCGAGCTCGGTTGGACGAGCCTGCTCGTCGACGAGCAACACGGTGGAGGGGCGGTCGGCGAGCACGGGCTGATCGACCTCACGCTCATCGCCCACGAGTTCGGACGTCACGCCGCGCCCGGGCCGCTGATGCCGACGAACGTCGTTGCCGCGGTACTCAGCCATCACGGCGGCGAGGGCCATGACGCGGCGGTGGAAGCGCTCGTCGCCGGCACGTCGACCGCGGCGTGGTGCCTGTCGGAGCCGCCGCCGCACGACCATCTCGGCGCGTTGGGTGCTCGACGTGCGCATCGAGGGCGACGAGGTCGTCCTCAACGGCACCAAGCGCCCCGTCGACGCGGCCCCGACCGCCGATCTGCTCCTCGTCACCGGACGCACCGGCGACGGCCTCACGAACGTTCTCGTGCCGAGCGACACGCCGGGTGTCACGATTCGGACGCTCCGATCGACCGACCTGACGCGGCGCTTCGGCGCGGTCGACTTCGACGATGTCCGGGTCCCGCTCACCGCGCTCGTCGGCGAAGCAGGTGGCGCGGACGACGAGGTCGAGTGGGCGACGTTGCTCGGCCTGACGATCGCCGCGGCCGAATCGGTCGGTGCGATGCAGGCGGCGTTCGACATGACGGTCGAGTGGGCGTTCGACCGGTACTCGTTCGGTCGTCCACTGGCGTCGTACCAGGCACTGAAGCACCGGTTCGCCGACATGCAGTCGTGGCTCGACGCCAGCCATGCGATCGCCGACGCCGCCGCGGTGGCGGTGGCCACCGACGACCCGCAGGCGGTCGATCTCGTCCTCGCGGCGGCCGCCTACATCGGCCAGTACGGCCCCGACCTCGCCCACGACTGCGTGCAGATCCACGGCGGTATCGGCGTCACGTTCGAACACGACCTGCACCTGTACCTGCGGCGCATCGTCGTCAACCGAGCGGCCTTCGCCAGCCCGGCTGAACATCGCCGCCGCCTCGCCGATCTGATCCAGCGTCACGCCGAACAGCGAACGTCCGACGTCGAGACGATGGAGGTGGCGTCATGACCGATCTGCGCGAGGGGATCGTGGCGGCCGAGCCGGAGTCCGTCGACGAATTCCGTGCCCGTGCCCGGGCCTGGATCCGCGCCAACCTGCCGGCGAGCACACCGTCCGATCAGGTCGGGTACCTGCGTCCGCGATTCACCGACGAGGAGGAACTGGCCGAGGTCGAGGAAGCTCGCCAGCTGCAACGGCAGTTCTACGACGCCGGTCTCGCCGGTGTGTGTTTCCCTCGTGAATACGGCGGCCTCGGGCTCACGCCCGCACACCAGATGGCGTTGCGCGAGGAGCTGTCGGGCTTCGCCTATCCGTTCCGCCTCCAGGCGCCGACGTTCTCGCCGTGCGCCACGGTGCTCCTCGAGTTCGGCACGCACGAACAGAAGCTCCGCCACCTCCCGGCGATCATCAAGGGCGAGGAGTTGTGGATGCAGCTCCTGTCCGAGCCGAGTGGCGGCTCCGACGTGGCGGCGGCGCTGATGACCGCGGTGCGCGACGGCGAAGAGTGGATCCTCAACGGCTCGAAGGTCTGGACGACCGGCGCGTGGTTCTCCGACTGGGGCCTGTGTCTGGCCCGGACGAACTGGGACGTGCCGAAGCACCGCGGGCTGTCCGTGTTCATCTTCCCGCTGCACCAGCCCGGCATCGAGATCCACCGGATCGAGATGCTCAACGGTTTCAAGGACTTCTGCCAGGAGTTCATCACCGACGTGCGCGTGCCCGACTCCGCCCGGATCGGCGACGTCAACGAGGGCTGGACGATCGGCACCCGCTGGATGTTCCACGAGCGGATGCTGCACAACTCGCCGTACGTCACCTCCGCGACGGGCAACGCCGGCAGTTCGCGACGCAGCCTGCACAACGTCGACATCGCCCGTGACAGCGGCTGCATCGACGACCCGGTGAGCCGTGACCTGCTCGGCGAGGCGTACATGCTGGAGCTCGTCGGCGAGGTGATCCAGCACCGGATCGCCGAGGGCATCTCGACCGGCAAGATGTCGGACCAGGCCGCGTCGGTCGGCCGCCTGTACTCCGGAGTGTCGACGACCCGCCTGACGTCGATCGCCTTCGAGCTCGCCGGCTCGAGCGCGACCGCGTGGGACGACACCGACGGCGCCGCCGCGGAGATCGGCAACGATTACCTGCTCCGGCAGGTGTCGACCCTCGGTGGCGGCACGACCGAAATGGCCCGCAACGTCATCTCCGAGCGCGTCCTCGGCATGCCGCGTGAGTTGTCGTACGACCGCAACACCGCGTTCCGCGACGTCCCCAAAGGCCCACCCGCCAAGTAGCCACACCACCGTTGCGATGAGCGAACGGTCCGACGTCCGGACCGTTCGCTCATCGCTGGGTTGGATCGGATGGTTGCGATGAGGGAGTGGACCACCCCTCGGTCCGTTCGCTCATCGCAGGGATGGGTTGTCAGCGGGAGATGATGCTGACGCCGGCGGTGCCGGGGGCGCCGTAGAGCTGGGCGTAGCCGACCTTCGGGTTGCCGGGGACCTGGCGGTCGCCGGCCTGGCCGCGCAGCTGCTTGACGAGTTCGTGGATCTGGCGCAGGCCGGACGCACCGATCGGCTCGCCGTTGGCGATCAGGCCGCCGTCGGTGTTGATCGGCAGTGGGCCGTCGATGTTCGTCGCCCCGTCGGCGAGCAGTCGCTCCTGGTCGCCGTCGGCGCAGAAGCCGTTCTCGGCCATGTGGTACACCTCGGCGCCGGCGTCGGTGTCCTGCAGCTGGATGACGTCGACGTCCTCCGGACCGATCCCCGCCTTCTCGTACGCGGCGCTGCGACACGTCGACCGTCGGGCCGGGAACGCGCTCGAGCGGGATCGAGGGGCTGTGCACCTCGAACGCACCGATCCGCCGGGTGCGGACCTCCGAGGCGTGCAGGTAGATCGGCGTGTCGGTGAACTCGTGCGCCCGATCGGCACGGCACAGCACGATCGCCGCGGCGCCCTCGTCGGGAGCGCAGAACATGTACTGGGTGAGCGGGTCGTTGACGATGCGCGACTCGAGGATCTGCTCGACCGACATCGGTGTGCGCCGGAACGCGTTCTCGTTCAGCGCGCCGTTGCCGAAGTTCTTCGCCGCGACGCGGGCGAGCGTGGTCGGGCTGATGTCGTAGTCGTACATGTACCGCTGGATCTTCTCGGCGAAGTACTTCGGCGTGAGGAACATGCCGGCCTCGCCGTACCAACTGGGCAGGCTGTACAGGGTCGGGTCGGCGTTGAACGCGCCGGGCACGTGCTTGTCCATGCCGATCGCCATGCCGATGTCGTACTCACCGAGGCGAATCGTGTTGGTCGCCTGGGTCAGCACGCTCGCCGCGGTGGCGCAGCCGTTGTACATGTTGAAGAACGGGATGCCCGTCATGCCGAGCTGGTTGACGATCGAGTCGGGGTTGTCGACCTCGTAGCTGCCGCCGAACGCGAACTGCACGTCACGCCACTCGACGCCGGCGTCCTTCATGGCGAGCCGAGCGGCGGCCGCACCCATCTCGATGGCCGACTTGCCGGGGAACCGGCCGAACGGGTGCAGCCCGACCCCGATGATGGCGACGTCGGCGGTCATGAGTCGGCTCCTTGTGCGGTCGGATCGCTGACGGGCGGAACGCGTAGGTGACGACCTGGTCGCCGGCCTCGTTCGTCGAGAACGGGATGATGGTCAACTCGACCGCGTCGCCGATCACCGGGTGACCGTCGCCGTAGCCGGTGAGGTACGACTCGACGATCACCTCGCCCGGCAGTTCGACGTAGCCGATGTGGTACGGCACGAACTCCTCGGGCCCCGAATACGGCGGCGGCGGGCGGAAGTTCTGGGTGGTCCACGTCCACACCGTGCCGGTGCGGCCGAGTTCGATCGTGGCCATCTCCTCCGACGCGCAACGCGGGCAGCCGTAGTGGCTCGGGAACGTGACCTCGCCGCACGAACCGCACTTCGTGCCGATCAGGGCGGGCGAGTCGGACGGCCAGGTGAACAGGCCCTCAGCGAGTGGTGTGCCTGCGAGCGGTGTGGCGGAGCGACGCGGTCCCGACGTCGGGCATCGTCAGCCTTCCTTCATCGATTGCTTCATCTGGTCGAGGTCGACCAGGATCGGATAGCCGTTGACCGACAGGGCGTGGCCGTGGCCGGTCGAGTGGATGTCGAACACCGACTGGATCGCGGCGTAGAAGCCCTGGACGTCCTGGGTCTGGTTGACGGCGCGCTTGGCCTGCGCCAACGCGAACGGGTTCATCTGGGCGATCTTGCCGGCCATCGTCATCGTGAACTCGCGCAGCTCGTCGAGCGGCACGACGTGGTTGACCATCCCGTACTTCTCGGCTTCCTCCGCCGTGAACTGCGAGGCGGTGAAGAGCCATTCCTTGGCCTTGCGTGGACCGAGTTCCCACGTGTGGCCGTGGTACTCGACCCCGCCGATGCCCATGCGCACGACCGGGTCGGAGAACTTGGCGTTGTCGGCGGCGACGATGATGTCCATCGGCCAGCACAGCAGCAGGCCACCGGCGATGCACTGGCCCTGCACGGCGGCGATCGTGGGCTTGCGGATGTCGCGCCAGGCGCGGGAGTAGCCGATGTAGCGCTTGGTCTCCCACTCGTAGATGCCGGCGAGCCCTTCGACCTTCAGGTCGATGGCGTCCTCCTCGCGGCGACCCTCGCCCGAGATGTCGTGGCCGGCCGAGAAGTGCTTCCCGTTGGCCTGCATCACGATGACGCGGACCTCCCGGTCGGCGGCGGCCGCCATCATGACGTCGTTCAACTCGTCGAGCATCGCCGGCGTCTGCGAGTTCGCCTTGTCGGGGCGGTTCAGGGTGACCACGCCGATGCGGTCGTCGACCACCTCGTACAGGACTGTCTGTTCGTCGCTCATGCTCAGACCCGCTCGATGATGATCGCCGGTGCCATGCCGCCGGCGGCGCACATCGTGATCAGGCCGTAGCGGCCGTCGGTGCGCTCGAGCTCGTCGAGCGCGGTGCCGATCAGGATCGCGCCGGTGGCGCCGATCGGGTGGCCGAGGGCGATCGCGCCGCCGTTGACGTTGATCTTGTCGCGGTCGATACCGAGGTCGCGGATGAACTTCTCGACCACCACGGCGAACGCCTCGTTGACCTCGAACACGTCGATGTCGTCGATCGTCAGCCCGGCCTTGTCGAGCACCTTGCGGGCGGCGGGGACCGGCGCGTTGAGCATCAGCGTCGGGCAGTCGCCGACGTTCGCCATCGCGACGAGGCGGGCCCGCGGGCGTCCAGCCGTTGGCCTTGGCCGCTTCCGGGCTGGCCCACAGGATCGCCGCGGCTCCGTCGACCACGCCCGAGCTGTTGCCGGCGTGGTGGACGTGCTCGACCTCGAGGTCGGGGTACACCTGGGTGATCAGCGACTTGAACGAGGTGCCGCGCTTCGTCGAGCGGCACGTCGTAGAGGCCGGCGAACGCGGGAGCCAGACCGGACGAGTCCCTCGCGGGTGGTCTGCGGCCGCGGGTACTCGTCGTGGTCGAGGGCGACGGTGCCGTCGTCGTTGTGGACGGCGATGAGGCTGCGCTCGAAGCGGCCCTCGGCGATCGCCTTGGCGGCGCGCTGCTGCGACTCGAAGGCGAGGTCGTCGAGCGCATCGCGGGGGATGCCCTCCAGCGTGGCGATGGCGTCGCCGCAGATCCCCTGGTGTGGCTGCGGGTGGATCGAGCGCAGGTGGGTGTTGCCGGCGTCCATGAACGGCGGCAGACCGGGCACGCGGTTCGCCGCATAGGTCGACATCATGTCGGTGCCGCCGGCGATGACGATGTCCTCGAGCCCGGAGGCGATCATGCCGGCGGCGAGGTTGGACGAGGTGATGCCGCTGCCGCAGAAGCGGTCGAGCGTGACGCCGCTCGCCTTGACGTCGTAGCCGGCGTCGAGGGCACCCATGCGGCCGAGGTCGCCGGCCTGCGTGCCCGACTGGTTGCTCGTGCCCCAGATGATGTCGTCGACCTTCGACGTGTCGAGGTCGTTGCGCTCGGCGATCGCGGCGAGGACCGACGAGGCGAGGCGCTGCGGGTGCAGGTGGGCGAGCGAGCCCTTGCCCGGCTTGCCGATGCCGCGCGGCGTGCGGCAGGCGTCGATGATCAAGGCGTCGGACATGTGGTGTTCCCCTCGGATGGTTTGGTCGGATGGTTGGTCGGGATGAGTCGGTGATCGGGACGGTTCGTGACGAACGTGAGAGTGTCATTCTCGCAGGCGAAGACCCGTCTTGTCACTTCGGCGAGCCGCGCAGTACGGTCGGCGTCCGAACGATGGGCGCACGGCCGCCCCGGCAGAGGAGGAACCATGGAGATCAACGGCGCACGGGTGATGGTGGTCGGAGGAGCATCGGGCATGGCGCGGGCGACGGCCGAGCGGGTCGCGGCTGGCGGTGCGAAAGTGGCCATCCTCGACCGTCCCGGCACCGAGGGTGCAGCGGTCGCCGAGGCGATCGGCGGCTTCTTCTTCGAGTGCGACATCACCGACTTCGAGGGCACCGACGCAGACGGTCGCCGCGGCGATCGAGGCATTGGGCGGACTCGACGTCGGCGTGAACGTCGCCGGTGGCGGCATCGGCAAGAAGACGCTCGACAAGCACGGCGTCGCCCACGATCTCGAATCGTTCCGCCAGGTGGTCGACCTCAACCTGGTCGCCACGTTCAACCTCAACCGCCTGCAGGCGGAGGCCATGGCCAAGAACGAGCCGAACGCCGACGACGAGCGCGGCGTGATCATCAACACCGCGTCGATCGCCGCGTTCGAGGGTCAGATCGGCCAGATCGCCTACACCGCGTCGAAGGCCGGCGTCGCCGGCATGTCGCTGACGATGGCGCGCGACCTCGGTTCGTTCGGCATCCGCGTCAACGCGATCGCGCCGAGCCTCTTCGACACCGGCCTCGTGAGGGGTGCACCGGACGAGATGAAGGCCAAGCTCGTCGCCGACGCCGCGTTCCCGAAGCGCATGGGCAGCCCCGACGAGTACGCCAGGCTCGCCGCGGCGATCATCGACAACCCGATGCTCAACGGCGGCACGATCCGCCTCGACGCCGGCCAGCGCTTCGCCCCCCGCTGACCGTCTCGCCTCACCGGGCCCACCTCACTGGTCGTACCTCACGGGGCCCGGCCTACCGGTCGTCTCGTCGCGCTCGCGAGGCGGTCGCCGCGTACCACCTGCTAAGACGTCGGGCTTCACAGAACTCACGCAGCGTGTTATGTTCGCCTCTTCGATGTTTGAACATGCCATTCTCCGCTAGGGAGAGGGACGTTCAACGAATCAAGAATGGGGGAATACTCTTGAGAAGCACGACGCGTACGCCGCGCTCTGGTAGCTGTGGTGGCCTTCGGCCTGATCGCCGCAGCGTGTGGGAGCGATTCGGGGGACGATGCGAGCGACGACACGGTGGCCGGGACCGCGGCCGAGACCGTCGACACCGCCACCGAGGAGACCACCGCCGAATCGGCACCGGCTGACACCACCGCCGAATCGGCACCCGCTGACACCACCGCGGACAGCACCGCCGACAGCACCGCCCCTGGGGGCGACGACGAGGCGTGCACGGAGGAGCGAGCCGGCGGCGACGTCGTGGCCCTGACCGGATCGGCCTACGCCACACTCGATCCGGCCCAGATGCTCGGCACCGGTGGCTACGGCGGCGACCTGGCGGCGGCGCTGTATGGCTCGCTGATCTACTACAACCCGGACACCGCCGAGTTCGAGCCCTACATCGCCACGTCGTGGGAGCCGAACGAGGACAACTCGTCGTGGACCGTCACCATCCGTGACGACGTGACGTTCGGCAACGGCGAGCCGTTCACGACCGCAGACATCGCGGCGGGCATCGAGCGGCAGAAGCTGGGCCGCACCCGTGGCGCCCGCATGGCGAATCAGGTCACTGCCGAGGTCGTCGACCCCACCACCATCGTGTTGAGCAGCGCGCAGGGCTTCAACCTGCCGTTCATGTTGTCCGCCGACCTCGGGTGGATCCCGAACAACAACGTCGTCACAACGCTCGGTGAGGGCTTCGCCCGCAACGCGCTCGGCGCCGGCGCGGGTGCATTCGAGTTCGAGAGCATCTCCGACACCCCCGGCGAGTCGTTGGTCCTGGTGGCCAAGGACGACTGGTGGGGCGGGCCGGTGTGCATCGATCGCATCGAGTTCAAGTTCGTGCAGGACCCGACTGCCGGCGTCGAGTCGTTCACCAGGGGTGAGGCCGACACGATGTACCTGCCCAACAACGCCGTGCTCGCTCCGGTCGACGAGGCGGGGCTGCTCGAGTACTCCGAGCTCGTGGGCGCCTACCAGTGGGTCTTCACCGATCAAGGCAAGGTCAGCGCGGACTCACCGTTCAAGGACGTGCGAATCCGAGAGGCGATGCAGCTCGCAATCGACTACGACGTGCTCTACGAGCGGGTGCAAGGCGGTATCGGTCCGAAGCCGACTTCGGCCGTCATCCCCGAGGGATCGCCGTACTACACCGGTGCGGAGGGGCCGCCCTACGATCCGGATCGGGCGAGCGAGCTCATCGCGGAGACGATCGCCGACGGCACCTGGGACGGCAGCTTCACGTTCCTGATCCAGCCCACGCCGGTCCAGCAGGAGGCAGCGATCGTGTTCGAGGCACTCTGGGAGGCCGTGGGCATGGACGTGACCGTCGAGCCCGACCCGAATGCGCTCACGCGCATCGTGGTCGAACCGAACTTCGAGGTCTCGTCCCTCGGCTTCGCGATCACACCGCCGCATCCGTTCACCAACCTCAGCAACCTCTACTGCGACAACCCGGTCAACCGCACGGGCTACTGCGATCCCGCCATGGACGCCGCGCTCGATGAGCTCCAAGCGTCCCTGACGATCGAGGAGAACGCCGCCGCCCTGGCGAAGGTCCAGGAGGTCTGGAACACGACGTTCCCGTACGCGATCTGGGATCACACGGAGTGGGGCATCGGCGCCCAGGAGAACGTCGGTGGCCTGCGGGTCGGCAGCGACAACGTGCTGTACTTCGACCGGGCGTATCTCGAGCAGTGATGCGAATCGAGCGGGGGACGGCGTCGTCGGGCAACCGGCGCCGCCGTCCCCCGATCGGTCACACGACGAGAGGGGGCTGAACCGTGCTGCGCATGGTCGGGCTCAAACTCGCCTACCTCGTTCCGGTGATGTTCGTCGTCAGCCTGGCGACGTTCTTCATCCTCGAGGCGGTTCCGGGTGACCCTGCCGTCACCGTTGCCGGCGTCAACGCCGACCCGGCGATCGTCGCGGAGATCCGAGCGGAGCTGGGTCTCGACCAGCCGGTGATCCAGCGGTACTTCGACTGGCTCGGAGGTGTCTTGACCGGTGATCTCGGACGTCAGCTGCTCACCCCTCGGCTCCCGGTGTCGACCGTGATCAAGGCGGCGCTCCCGGTCACGCTCGAGATCGCGGGACTGGCGCTCGTCATGGCGCTCCTCGCGGCCATCCCGGCCGCGCTGGTCGCCGCGTCCCGGCCAGGCGACGCTCCGGACCGTGCGCTCAGCACGAGCGCGTTCGGCGTGATCGCCATTCCGAGCTTTCTGATGGCCCTGCTGCTGATCTTTCTCTTCATCTTCAATCAGGGGCTGGCGCAGGCGTTGCTGTTCGCGGTCGCGCTGATCGCTGCGTGTTACCTGGCCAATCGCATCTGGCGGACGGCCAAGCGTTATCCACCCGGAGCAAAGACGCCGTACCTGATCCGTCGCGGCCTCGCCTTGGTGGTCGGCCTGGCCGTCGCCAGCGGACTGATCCTGATGTTGCCGGACTTCCCGCGGCAGGGCTTCGTCCGGTTGAGTTCGGGCGAGGGGATTCGCGAGAACCTGAAATCGGCGTTCCTCCCGGCGCTCACCCTCGCCTCGATCGAGGCCGCGGTGTGGATGCGCCTGCTGCGCGGCGATCTCGTCTCCACGTTGCAGGAGGACTTCATCCTGGCCTCGCGGGCGAAAGGGATGCCGCGCTGGCGCATCCTGACGCACGACGCGCTGCGTCCCTCGATGTTCTCGCTGATCACCGTGCTCGGGGTCTCGATCGGACGGCTGATCGGCGGCACCGTGATCGTCGAGCAGATCTTCAACCTGCCAGGGCTCGGCTCGTTGATGGTGCGATCGATCCAGGCCAAAGACGTTCCTGTTGTGCAGGCAGCGGTGCTGCTGATCGCCGCGATCTACGTGATCGTGAACGCGGTCGTCGACGTCGCGTACGTGTATCTCGACCCGAGGATCCGTCGCGG
>CAWHJP010000002.1:0-15734 GCA_963829675.1 Ilumatobacteraceae bacterium | reverse complement strand
GCCGTCGACGATCGGTGCATTCGGGATGCGGAACGCGGAGGCGAGATCGGTCACTTCGGCGACCGTGTGCCCGGCGACCCAGGCGTCGATCGTCGGGGCGAGCGCGGTGCGGTCGAGGAAGTACGACCGCTCCTCCATCCATTCGGGGTGGCCGGCCATGACGCAGAAGTCGAGCCACTGCTGACCAGTTCCGCAGCCGAGCCCGACGAGGCCGTCGGACGCGGCGGCGACGCCCGGCGTGGGCACGAAGCGCTTGCGCCGCATCGGGTAACCGAGCTGTTGCTGGAACGTGACGGGGTAGTACGTGAGACACGACGCCATCACCTCGAGCATCGACACGTCGATGATCTCGCCGGCCCTGCGCCGTCGGTGCGTCGGCGCAAGGCGGCGAGTGTGGCGACAGCGGTGTACACCCCGGTCAGCCATTCGCCGATCTGGCCGCCGACATGGATCGGTGGGCGGTCGGGTGCGCCGCGGCCGAGGCCGATGATGCCGCCCGACCATGCCTGGAGCGTGAACTCGGTCGCCGGCCGGTCGCTCCACGGACCGTCGAGCCCGAACGGGGTGATCGACGCGATGACGAGGTGAGGATGAGCGGCGATCAACTCGGCCGGCGAACAAGCGGGCGCCTCGGCGACCGTCGACCCCCGCGACCACACGACGACGTCGGCGACCCGCAACCACTCGTGCAGCGCGTCCAACCTGGGGCCAGGTTCGACGACGACGCTGCGCTTCGACGCGGCGAGGTGGGAGAACAGCGCACCGTCGTCGCCGTCGGCGATGGCGGCGCCCGACGCCGACCAGCGGCGCAGCGGGTCGCCGTCCGGCGCCTCGACCTTCACGACATCGGCGCCGGCGTCGGCGAGCAGCTTCGTGCAGTACGCGCCGGCGATCCCGCTCGACAGGTCGATGACGCGAAGGTCGCTCAGCGGAGCCACTCCGGACGTCACTCGGGCTGCCGCCGGCCAGAGCGGCTCAAGCGCCACTCCGGCGGGAAGTTGTTGTCGTTGTCCTTCACGGTGTTGTTGAGCCCGGCGTCCATCGTCTCGTCGGTGATCGTCGCCCGCTTGCCGGTGCCGTCCTCGCGAAGGAGGCTGCCCATCGACTCCATCCAGGCGCTGAGCATGCTGCCCATGTACTCGCCCTGCTGCTGCTTCATGATCTCGAAGAACACCTTCTGCATGAACACGGTGTCGGTCGGTCGGGTCCGCGCACAGGCGAGCGCGTACTTGGCGGTTTCCGCCTCGAGCTGGTCGCGCGGCACGACGCTGTTGACGAACCCGCACTCGGCCATCTCCTCGGCCGTGAACGGACGGCCGGTGAAGACCATCTCCTGGAACTTGCGCAGCCCCATCATCGTCGCCCACTGCCACATGCGGGGGGCGTAGCCGACGTAGCGGAACGCGGGGTGGCCGAACAGCGCGTCGTCGGACGAGACGACGAGATCGCAGTCGGCGGCTTGGTAGAAGTGCCAGCCGTAGCAGTAGCCCTTCACCTCGAGGATGCTGATCTTCTTGAAGTCCTGCAGGCTGCGGCAGCCGGCGCGGGGGTTGGCGTACCAGTGCACGAGGCCGGCGCCGGCGCGGTACGAGCGCTGGTTGGGCATGGTGATGTCCTCGTCGGGGTCGATGCCGTACTCCTCGTGGAGCGACGTGCCGGCGGCCTGCTTGGCCATGAGTTCATCGAGGTCGGCCCCGGTGCCGAGGTCCTTGCCTTCGGCGCGCACGACGAGCACCTTGACGTCGTCGTCGATGCTGGCCTTGAAGATCAGGTCGCCGTAGCGACGGCGGGCGCCGATCGTCAGGACGTTCAGCTGGTCGGGCCGGTCGAACGTGATCGTGGCGATCTTCGTCTCCGGATCCTTCTCGTAGCGGACGATCTCTTCGGGCGACGGGACGTCGATGTCGGTCACGGGGTCTGCTCCTGAGTTGCTGCGGTATGGAATCGGTCGAGGGACTGGGTGGCGAGCGGTTCGGCGCCACGGTCGCCGAGGGCGACGGGCTGCTGTGTGTAGGCGGCGCCGACGCCGGCCTCCCAGACGAACGCCGACAGGCCGAACACCATGCCGGGCTCCAACCGCTCGGCGGCCGCCGTCTCGGGAAGCGCATGGGTCACGAGCGGCAGGTCGAAGCCGTGGCCCAGCCCCCGGGCGACCGGCATGGGCGGTGCCTCGACGCCGGCCGCGGCGTAGGCGTCGAGCAGATCGCTCGTCGGCGCGCCCGGCACGCATGCCTCCATCAGCCGGTCGAGCAACTCGTCGCGGCGCCGGAACAACGCCGCGGCCCTGCTGGTTTCTTGGGCGCTCGGTTCGCCGACGACGACGGTCCGGCTCAGCTCGCCGAAGTAGCCGTCGCTGATCACGGCCGCGTCGAACGCGACGAGGTCGCCCGTCCGCCACCGGGGTGTCGCGGCTGGACCGCTGCCACGGCTGCTCGCGCGAGGTGATCCACGCGACGTCCTGCGTCGCCGGCGTCGTCACACCCTGGCTCGCCATCGCCTCCATGAACACGCCGGTGAGCTGCCGTTCGGTGACGCCCGGGTGCGAGCGCGTCGAGCGTCGACCGCGAGCGCCCGCTCGGCGATGCCGACCGAGTCGCGGATCGCGTCGACTTCGGCGGGCAGCTTGGTGCTCCTGGCTCGGCGCAGGAGTTGCTCGCCGTCGACGACGGTCGCGTTCGGGAAGGCCTTGGCGAGCATCCCGGCACCCGAGCCGGTGAGCGAGTCGGTGGCGACGGTGCGCGCGGTCGCTGCGCCCTCGAGTTCGCTCAGCACGCGCAGGAACGTCTGCGAGTTGAACGAGATGCCGTAGAGGTGCTCGCGGGGGATGTCGTCGGGGACACCCTCGTCCCACGTGCTCAACAGATGGATGTCGCCGTCGCGCATCAGCACGCAGCCGGCGCCGAATGCCCGCGATCCGGCGGTCCAGAGGCGCCGGACCCCGGCGACGTAGCGGGCGTTCGCCTCGCGTCCGATGACGAGGATGTCGACGTCGGCGCGCTCCATCTCGGCGAGCACGCGCTCGCGGCGGGCGGCGCGCAGCGCGGCATCGTCGGGCACGATCTCCGTCGCGGGTTCATGGATGGGATGGTCGATCAGGCTCACGGCGATCCTCAGCCCGTCGCAGAGGGTCTCGTACGGGTCGTACGGGTAGTCGGTCATCGGTTCCCACCCGTCCTCGGTGATCAGGACGACCTCCTCGGAGCGGTAGCCGGCGGCGCCGTCGTCCCACACGATCGGCTCGAGCACGAGGACGCTGCCCGCTTGCAGCACGAGGCCGGCGTCGAACGCCTCGCCGATGTCGCTGCCGACGAACGGCATCTCGGCGCTGTCGATGCCGAGCCCGTGGCCGAGGTAGAAGTGCGACATCCACGGCTTCTCGCCGCCGGCCACGGCGATCGCCGCGGCGGTCAGGTCGGCGCCGGTCGCGCCGGCGCGGGTGACGTCGAGGACCGCGGCGATGATCGCTTTCCACCGCTCGAATTGTTCACGTTGGTGGGCGTCGGGCTCGCGGCCGACGATCCACGTGCGGCCGAAGTCGGAGTGGTAGCCGTTCCAGGTGACGCAGGTGTCGACCCACAACACGTCGCCCTCGACGAGCTCGCGCTCGGTCGACAGCAGCGGGCAGGCGAGCCCGCCGGTGGTCGTCCACGGGCCGTCGCTCATCGACGGCGTCATCACCTGCCAGATCGGCTCGAGGATGTTGGCGTCGGCGCCGTGGTCGAAGATCGTCCGCAGGAAGGTCGCAGTCAGGTCGGTCTGGCGCACACCAGGCGCCAGCTGCGCTTGCACCTCGGCGATGCCGATCTCGGTGATGTGCAGCGACGTCGCGCATGCACGACAGCTCGTCGGGCGTCTTCACGAGCTTGGCGCGGCTGATCACGCTTCCGCCCGCGAGCGGCGGACCGCCGGCGAAGAAGAACGTCGCTGCGTCGGAGCGCATGGGTCCACTCGTCGACGGCGATGACGGCCCCGGTGCTCGTCAAGCGCGGCCAATTGGGCGGCGAAGACGGCGACTCCTTCGTCGAAGTCGAGGTACACGGGACCGTGCAGGTGGTCTGCCGGGAGCTCGGCGCGCAGCCGCTCGTCGTCGTGGACCGGCGACCAGATGTGCGGAAACTCGTCGTCGGCGAGCACCACTGCGACCGGCTGCTCGAAGTGGGTGCGCCCCGAGTCGGCGAGGGGCCAGACCGCGCCCGTCGCGTAGATCACGTTCGTGTTCCCCAGCAGCACGAGCGCGTCGATGCCCTGCGTCCGCATGATCGAACGCACCCGCTCGGTGCGCTCGCGTCGCATCCGCCCGAGGTCGGGCTGCGCCGGGATCCGGGTTACTGGCGAGGTGTCCATCAAGCCGCCGGCCATCAGTCGGCGAGTCCGAGATACCGCTTGACGTTGCGGCCGACGATCTTCGCCGCATCGTCGGGGCCGACCGCGCTGACGACGGTGGCCAGCGATTCGTTGCTGTAGCCGTAGGTGCTCTCGTTGTGCGGGAAGTCGGTCGACCACATCACCCGGTCGACGCCGATGCGGTCGATCAGGTCGAGGCCGAGCGGGTCGAGCATGAACGACGCCATCATGTGGTGCTCCCAGTACCACCGGGGGTCGTGTTCGGGGATCAGATTGTTGATGTGGTGGAGCGACGCGGCGAGGTGCTCGGCGTCCTGGAGCACCGACGGCACCCAGTTGATGCCGCCTTCGAAGAAGCCGACCTGCAGGCCGGGATGGCGATCGAGGATCCCGCCGAAGACGAGCTTGCCGAACGGATCGCGGAACGGGGCGACCGACTGCAGCATCCCGATCTCCACGGCGTTGTACTCGTTGGGTGTCGCCGGCGGGGTCTCGCCGATGTGGAACGTCACCGGGAGACCGGCCTCCTCGATCACCGACCACACGTCGACCATCGCCTTGCTGGCGTAGTCGATCGGGACCTTTTCGTCGTCCTTGCCCGGGTTGAGCGGCATGAGGAACGTCTTGAGCCCGAGCGACTTCAGCTCCTCGAGCGTGCGCCGCGTGCCGTCGGCATCCCACCAGTTGATGAGGCCGACACCGTAGATGCGTCCGCCGGAGCGCTCCTGCACGTCGGCGAGGTACTCGTTGTAGATCCGGAAACAGACCTCGCGGACCTCCTTGTCGGGCCAGCCGAACAGCGCCAGGATCGAGTTGGGGAAGGCGAGTTCCTTGTCGACCCCTTCGGAGTCGAGTGCCGCCAGGCGGGCGTCGATGTCGCCGGCGTGGGAGCCGGGCAGCGGGTCGTACTGGGTGAGCACCTCGAGGAACTGCGGGTGCGAGGATCGATTGGCCGCCCATGCCGACCGCCCAGCCACCGTCGACGTTGAGGACCTGCGGGACCCGGTCCTTCATCGACTCGGGTGCCCGTTCGACGAAGATGTCCTCCGACAGCGAGATGTGGTTGTCGGCGGAGAACACCTCGGTGCCGACCGGCAGCCCCACGTCGTTCGGCGGAAGCGGACGGCGGTCCTTGGGCGCACCCCACCCGGCGGTCGGATACGTCAACGTGGTCGACATGGATTCCCCTCGATCTGGTCGATGATTCGCGTCATGGGCCCGGTCGGGCCGGTTCAACGGTCGGCACAGATTACTTCGAGTTCGTAGCAATTGTCAACGTGCTGCCCGCGGGACTAGATTACTTCGAGTTGGAAGTAATGCTCGGGGGAAGGACGCCAGGCCTCATGATCGAGGGTGACAGCAGCTCAGTCGCACGACAGACATGGGACGCGGAGTTCGACTTCGTCGTCGCCGGGTCCGGCGGCGGAGGGTTGACGGCCGCGCTCGCCGCGGTCGATGGCGGCGCCAGCGTGCTCGTGCTCGAGAAGCAGGCGCTGATCGGCGGCTCGACGTGCATGTCCGGCGGTGTCGTGTGGATCCCGAACAACCCGCTGATGCAGCGCGGCGGCATCGCCGACTCGCTACGAGGAGGGGATGACGCACTTCGAGTCCGTCGTCGGCGATGTCGGCCCGGCGTCGTCGAAGGAGCGCCGCGACGCGTTCCTCACCGCCGGGCCGGAGATGGTCGAGTTCCTCGAGCGGTGCGGGGTGCGCTTCGCCCGCTGCGACGGCTACAGCGACTACTACTCGAACCTGCCCGGCGGCAAGGACATCGGCCGGGCGATCGAGCCCGTAGCCGTGGAACGCGAAGGCGCTCGGTGACTGGCGGAATCGACTGCAACCCGGGCTCGCCCAGAGCGTCGGCCTGTCCGTGATGACCAACGAGTCGCGGTCGCTGTCGCACTACAACCGCAGCCCGCGCTGCTTCGCCATCGCCGCGCGCGTCGTGATCCGCACCTACGGCGCCAAGGCGCGGCGGCAGGCGCTGCTGACGAACGGGGCGTCGCTGATCGGCCAGATGCTGCGCGCCGCCCTCGACCGCGGCATCCCGGTCTGGACCGAGGCGCCGCTCGACGACCTCGTGGTGGAGGATGGCCGAGTCGTCGGGGTGCGCACGGTGCGCGACGGCAAGGCCGTGGCGGTTCGAGCCCGGCACGGCGTGCTCATCTCCGCCGGCGGGTTCGCCCACAACCCCGAGATGCGCGAGGAGTACAGCGGCGACCAGCCGAACAGGGCCAGGTGGTCGATCGCCAACCCGGGCGACACCGGCGAGGCGCTCCTCACCGCGATCCGGCTCGGCGCGGCGACCGACCTGATGGACGAGGCATGGTGGCTCCCGAATCCGCGCACCGGCCGCTTCGGCCAGTCGACCCTCGACCAGGCCAGGCAGCGGCCGCGCACGATCATGGTCGACGCCGCCGGCAACCGGTTCGTCAACGAGTCGAACTCCTACATGGAGGTCGGCAAGGCGATGTACGCCCGCGACAAGACCGCCAAGGCCGTGCCGGCGTGGCTGATCTTCGACGACCGCTACCGCAAGCGTTACGCCCACCAGCGATCGCAACCGGGGCACTTCCCGAAGAAGCTCCTGCAGAGCGGCAACCTGAAGCAGGCGTGGACGCTCGCCGACCTCGCCAACATGTGCGGCATCGATCCCGCCGGCCTGGCGGCGACCGTCGAGCGCTTCAACGAGCACGCGACGCAACGGCGTCGACCCCGACTACGGCCGGGGCGAGTCCGCCTACAACCGGTCGCTCGGCGACCCGAAGCGTGGTCTGCATCCGTGCCTCGGACCGATCGACGAGGCGCCCGTACTACGCGGTGCAGATGCTGCCGTCCGACATCGGCACGTGCGGGGGCCTGGTCACCGACGAGGCCGGCCGCGTGCTCGACGAGTCGGGTGCACCGATCGCCGGCCTGTACTCGACCGGGAACAGCACGGCGACCGTGATGGGGCGGCACTACCTCGGTCCCGGCGCCAGCATCGCCAACAGCATGGTGTTCGGCTATCTCGCCGCCCGGAGGTGGCCCACGAGGCGGCCGAGGGGGTGGCGGTCAGTGCAACGTGACGCCGTCGCGGCGCACCGTGATCGCCCGCGTCGGGCAGAGGCGTGCCGCCGAAATCAGTTCCGACTCGGTCACCGCGCCGACGTCGACCACCGTCGAGATGCCGTCGTCGTCGAGTTCGAACGCGCCGACGGCCTCGTAGACGCAGTTGCCCGAGCCCATGCACGCGTCGCGGTCGATGTCCACTTCGATGGCCATCGCCGCGATCGTACGACCAGCCCGATTCAAGTGAGGAATCCCATGCCATCTGACGAGACGACCATCGGCCGGCAGGCGCCTGATGCGGCCGCGGGGGACTTCGAGCACGCCAACTTCTTCCGCGACCAGGCGATCCAGGACGACCCGTACGACTACTTCGACTGGGTGCGCCAGCAGGGTCCCGTGTGGCGGGAGCCGAACCACGGCGTGTTCATGATCACCGGGCATCCCGAGGCGATGCAGGTGTACGGCGATCCGGCGACGTTCCCCGAGCACGACGCTGGCGTCGGGCCGGTTCTCGTCGTGCAACGTGGTGACCGGGCCGTTCCAGAAGTTCTCCGAACCGATCGAGGGCGACGATGTCACCGACGTGATCGTGCGCTGCCGTCACGAGCTGACGTTCTCCGACCAACTCCCCGCGTTCGATCCACCGAACCACACCGCCCACCGTCACCTGCTGATGCGGCTGATCACCCCGAAGAACCTCAAGCAGAACGAGGACTTCATGTGGGACTACGCCGACGTGTTGATCGATCGCTTCGTCGGCGACGGCACGTTCGAGGTCGTGTCGCAGTATGCCGAACCGTTCACGCTGACCGTCGTCGCCGACCTCGAGGGCGTGCCGGAGGCTGACCACGAGTTGTTCCGTGAGCGGCTCTCGACCGTGCACGAACACCTCGAGCACAAGCCGCTCGAGTTCCTGTACGGGAAGTTCAGCGAATACATCACCGACCGTCGCCGCGAGCCGCGCAACGACATCCTCAGCGGTTTGGCGAACGCGAAGTTCCCCGACGGGTCGACACCGGAGGTGAGCGACGCCGCGCTGCTCGCCGCCAACCTGTTCGCCGGTGGCCAGGAGACGACCGTGCGGCTGCTTGTCGTTCGCCCTGCGGATGCTCGGCGAGAACCCCGACCTGCAACAGGCGTTGCGCGACGACCGCGACCGGATCCCCAACTTCGTCGAGGAGACGTTGCGCCTGGAGAGCCCGCTGCGGACACAGTTCCGCATGGCACGGGTGGTGACCGAACTCGGCGGCGTCGAGATCCCCGCCGGCGGCACCTGATGCTGGCGCCGGGCATGTGCAATCGCGACGAGCGGGTCTTCCCCGATCCGCACACGTTCGACCTCGGGCGGGTGAACGCCCGCCAGCACATCGCGTTCGGGCACGGCATCCACACGTGCGCCGGCGCTCCGCTCGCCCGCGCCGAAGGCCGGGTGACGATCAACCGCCTGCTCGACCGGCTCGGCGACATCCGGATCTCGGAGTCGGTGCACGGCCCGGCAGCCGATCGGCGCTACGAGTATCTGCCGACGTTCTTCCTGCGCGGCCTGCAGACCCTCCACGTCGACTTCACCGCGCTCACCTGATCGCGGTTGCGCGATCGCTGAAAATCAGCCTCTCCGTTCCGGATAGTCGCCCGGAGCGATACTCCCGGATCACGCGACTCCTATTTCCGGAAAGCTAACGTTGACGGTATGGCGACCAGCGTTCCCATCGACGATGCTTCGGAACCAGGCGACGGCGCCGATGGCGACGCCGTCTGGCGTGATCGAGCGATCGAACGATCCACCCGCGCAGCGCGCGAGCGTGCGGCCGTTCGTGTGCAGCAGTTCCTGAACGCGGCCCGCGAGATCATCGACGAGAAGGGCTCCACCGAGTTCACGGTGCAGGAGGTCGTCGATCGGTCGAAGCAGTCGTTGCGCAGCTTCTACCAGTACTTCGACGGCAAGCACGAGCTCCTGCTGGCGTTGTTCGAAGAGGAGATGGGCGAGGCCGTTGCCCGCGTCAGGCGGGTGACCGCCGTCGGCGATCCCCTCGACCGGCTGGGCCGGGCCGTGATGGAGCTGTACGACCTGTGCTCTCCCTCGGAGATGTCCGAGCAACCGCTCTTTCTCGAGTTCGCCCAGCGACTGCTCGTCACGCACCCGTCTGACGTCGCCAATGCGTACGCGCCGCTGCTCGAATACTTCGTGGCGATGGTGGAGGAGGCGAGCGAGGCTGGGCTGCTGCGACCCGGTCGCCCCCGGCGGCAGGCCGCGATCGTGCTGCAATCTGCGACCACCACCGCTGGGCGCAGCGCGGGCGGCCGTCAGCCGATCACCGCCGCGGAGATGTGGGAGTACTGCCTGCACGCCATCGCTCCCGACTCCGTCGTCGCCAAACGAACCAGCTGACCGAACTGCGGTTCGCCGCGAGAATCTCGCTCTCCACAAGCGAGAGTTGGCTTTCCTTCGGCGCAGATCTTCGCTATCCTCTCCCCGATGGATGCGAGACCGACTTCCGAGCAACGCGAGCTCGAAGATGCCGCGGTGCGCCTCGTCGAGAAGCTCGGACCGACAACGGTCGGCGATCTCGACGACGCTGACCGTCGGAGCCGCCTCGACGCGGCGCTCGACCAGGCCGGCTGGAGGGAACTTCGCACCGGGACACCGGCGGAGCCGCTCGCATCGGGCGTCGAAGCCGCTCTCGTGGCGCGAGCCTTGGCACGCGGCGCCGCTGACGTCGCGTTCATCGGACCGCTGCTCGCACACGACCTCCTGCGGCGCGCCGGAGCAGCAGCCGAAGATGGGACGGCGCGTACGATCGCCGTCACCTCCGATCTCGGCCGGCTCGCCCGCGAAACCGGGGTCGCCCTCGATGCCGTCGGGCAGCACCGTTGCGCTCGCCCTCGGCGGTGCGGGCGACACCGTGATCGAGGTGGCGATCCCAGCTTCGGACGAACCCGCCGGCGTCGATCTGACCAGGACGGTGCGCCGGCTCGTCGTCGACACCCCGGCGACTGCTGCGGCTGGGCACGGCACGCTGTCGCCCGACGATCTCGTGGCGTGGGAGGCACTCGCCGTCACCCTCACCGCGGCCGACCTCGTCGGGGTGATGGAGGGCGCGATCGAGCTCACCACCGCCTATGCCCGGGAGCGTCGCCAATACGGCGTTCCGATCGGTTCGTTCCAGGCCGTGCAGCACCTGCTCGCGGAGGCCAAGACGCTCAGCGAGGGTGCCCTGAGCGCGATGTTGTACGCCGCCTGGGCGGTCGACGCGCTCGAGCCCGCCGAGGCGCGGGCAGCCGCCGCCGTGGCCAAGGCGTACGCCGCCCGCAGCGCCCGCACGGTGTGCGAGACAGCCATCCAGGTGCACGGCGGCATCGGCAACACCTGGGAGTGCATGGCCCACGTGTTCCTCCGGCGGACCCTGCTGTCGACCGAGCTGTTCGGCGGCGAGAGCCCGCAGCTGGCACTGCTGGCACAACAACGATGGGGAGCCCGACATGGACTTTCGTGATTCGCCCGACGAGGCCGAGTTCCGCCAGCGGATCCGCTCCTGGCTCGCCGAACGGGGCGACACCGTCAAGCGTTCGCACAGCGACGACGGCTACTGGACGATGCTCGGCGAGTGGCATCAGCAGCTGTACGAGGCCGGGTTCTTCGCGCTGACCTGGCCGGCGAAGTACGGCGGCCGCGAGCTTCCGCCCGTGTTCGAGGTGATCGTCGACGAGGAGCTGGCCCGGGCCGGCGCGCCGCCGAAGCCGAGCCTCGGCTACCTGATCCAGGGGATCAGCCATCACGGCAGCGAGGCGATCAAGGATCGCTTCCTGCCTGGGCTCATCAACGGCCGCGACCGGTGGTGTCAAGGTTTCAGTGAGCCCGACGCCGGGTCCGACCTCGCGTCGCTGCGCACCACGGCCAGGCTCGACGGCGACGAGTACGTCATCGACGGACACAAGATCTGGACCAGCTACTCCGACGTGGCCGAGTGGTGCATCGTGCTGGCTCGCACCGATCCCGACGTCCCCAAGCACAAGGGGCTGTCCGCGTTCGCCGTGCCGATGGATCAACCGGGGATCGAACAGCGGCCGCTGAAGATGATCAACGGCATCACGACCGAATTCGGCCAGGTCGCCTTCGACGGCGCCCGCGTGCCGGCCGCGAACATGATCGGTGAGCCGGGCGAGGGCTGGCGCTTGGCGATGACGATCGTCAGCCACGAGCGCGAGCCGGCCGAACTCGGGTTCGCGTCCCGGTACCTGAAGGCGGTGCGGGAGCTGGAGGCGACCGCCCGGCAGGATCCCGAGGCCGTGTCCGGCCGAACACGCCAGTCAGCTCGCGTGGGCCTACGTCGAAGCCGAGATGCTGCGGATCCACACGGCGCGGCGCCTGTCCGAGCGGTTCGACGGGGTGACCCACGGGTCGGAAGGCTCGATCGACAAGCTGTTGATGACGTGGGCCGAGCAGAGCATCGGCCACGCCGCGTTGTCGTTCGGTCTGGCCGACGCGATCGGTGGCGGGTCGTCCGACCAGCTCGACTTCTACCTCTACAGCCGTGCGCAGAGCGTGATGGGCGGCACCTCGCAGGTGCAGAAGAACATCATCGCCACGCGCATCCTCGACCTTCCGGTCGGCTGAAGATCCATCGTTTCGTAGCAACTCAACAGGGGGAACCACCATGTACGACGTGCCCGACGAGATCGTGGTCGAGGCCGATGGCCCGATCAGGATCGTCCGCCTCAACCGGCCCGACGACCTGAACGCCGTCAACCACGAACTGCACGAGGGGCTCGCCGGGCTCTTCCCCCAGATCAGCCTCGACACCGAGGCCCGCGCCGTGGTGTTGACGGGCAACGGGCGGGCGTTCTCCGCCGGCGGTGACTTCAACTACCTGCGCGAGCTGGCCGACGACCGGGCGTTGCGCCGTGTGAGCATCGACACCGGCAAGCGACTCGTGCTCAACATGCTGCAATGCCGGGTGCCGGTCGTCGCCGCGGTGAACGGTCCGGCCGTCGGTCTCGGGTGCAGCCTCGTCGCGCTCTCCGACGTCGTGTACATGTCGGAGAAGGCCCATCTCGCCGATCCCCACGTGGTGGTCGGCCTGGTGGCCGCCGACGGCGGTCCGATCACCTGGCCGCTGCACACGAGCATGTTGATCGCCAAGGAGTTCGCGTTCACCGGCGATCGCATCTCGGCCGAACGCGCCCACCAGCTCGGGCTCACCAACCACGTGTGCGCCCCCGAGGACGTGTTCGACGCCGCGCTGGCCTGCGCGCGGCGGGTGGCGGCACTGCCGCAGTACGCCGTCGAGTCGACCAAGCGGATCCTGAACATCCACATGGAGCGTTCGGTGCTGGCGACGATCGACTTCGCGCTCGGCGCCGAGTACGAATCGTTCGACACCGACGACCTCCGCGGCTTCATCTCCCGCACCCTCGAGAAGAGCTGAGATTGTCCGCCGGGGACAGACCCCGGCGGACATTCTCCGGTCAGACGGTGGCGGGGGCGGGGACGACGGGGGTGTTCTCGACGTTCATCAGCTTGGCGAGGTTGCCGCCCATGAACTTCGCCACGCGCTCGGGGCCGTGGTACTCGAGGTCGTTCGCGTAGGCGGCCGGGTGCTCGAGGCCTTCGGGGTGCGGGAAGTCGGAGCCGAAGAGAACGTGGTCCTCGCCGAGCAGGTCGGAGAGCTTGCCGTAGTCCTCTTCCCAGAACGGGCTGATGTAGACGTTGCGACGCATCGCGGCCACCGGCTCTTCGGGGAAGTCCTGCGGCATCTTCTTGTACGTGTCCTTCATCGCCCGCTGCAGCGGTTCGATCCACGAGCCGCCGTTCTCGACGACGGCGATCTTGAGTGCCGGGAAGCGCTGGAGGGCACCGTGGGCGACGAGCGACGCGATGGCGTCCTCGATCGGGCGCCACGACGACAGCATGCGGAACGCCGCCGGCTTGAACGGCAGCATCTCCTGGTCGCTGCCCTCCCACCAGTTGGCGATCTGGTCGTAGCCGCTGTCGGACGAGTGCAGCGCGACGAGGATGTCGAGTTCGACGACCCGCTTCCAGAACGGGTCGAACTCGGGCAGGGCGAACGAGCGGGTGCCGCGGAAGCCGGGCACCGGAGCGGGACGGATGAGCACGACCTTGGCGCCGCGCTCGTGGACCCACTCGAGTTCCTCGATCGCCTTCTCGACGATCGGCAGCGTGATCACCGGCGTCGAGAAGATGCGGCCCTCGTAGTCGAACTGCCACGTCTCGTACATCCACTCGTTGAGGGCGTGGATGGCGGCGTGGAGGAAGTTGCGGATCGTGCTTCATCCGCTCCTCGATGACGCTGGCGAGCGTCGGGAACATCAACGTGCGGTCGATGCCCTGTTCGTTCATCAACTCGAGCCGGGAGGCGGGCTCGCGGAACGCCGGGGGTGACTTGATCGGCTCGCCGAACAGCTCGCGGCGGCTCTTCCCGTCCGGGTTGCCCTTGCGGTAGTACTCCTCCTGGGCGCCGGGGCGGGCCACGACGTCGAACGTCGGGTTGGGGATGTACTCACTGATCTTGCCGCCGACGGCGAGCTTGGTGCGCCCGTTCTCCAATTTGACGTACTGGATGCCGCTTCGGTACTGGTCGGGAAGGTGACGGGTCAACGCTTCGGGCGGCTCGTAGAAGTGGTTGTCGGCGTCGAAGATGGAAATGCCGGACGGTGTGGTCATCGGATCCCTCGCTGGTGTTCCTGGGCTTGGTGTGCCTGGGCTTGGTTGTCTGGGTTGATTGTTCCTGCTGCGGATGGGGGCGCAGGTTCGTGCGAATAACGTCATCTCCCTCAGATGAGAACATCATTCTCTCATCAAGGCCTCGCGCCAGATTGCAAGTCGAGTCAGGCACTCGGGCGGCAGGGGTAGGGGCGGCGAGGCGGCGGCGACGAACTCGCGGGTGCGCCGGCTCGACTCGAGGAGTTGGTCGCGGCCCTCACCGATCGGCAGGACGCGGACCGAGATGTCGGTGACGCCGGCCGCGGCGAACGACGCGAGGCGCTTGCGGATCATCTCCTCGTCGCCGGCGGCGAGGATGTCGGACACCCCGGTCGCGTCGCCCTGGTCGAGCAGGCGCTGGTAGTTGGGCGACACGGTCGCTTCGCTGAGCACGCGGTCGGCGCGGGCCTTGGCCGTGTCGACCTCGCTCGGCAGGCAGAGACAGATCGGCACCCCGGCCACGATGCGCGGCGCCGGTCGGCCGGCCTCGACGGCCGCGGCGTTCAGGCGCGGCGCGATGTGCGACTCGATGGCCTTCTCGTCGGCGAGCCACAGGATCGTGCCGTCGGTACGCGACCCGGCCAGCTTGAGCATCACCGGCCCGAGTGCGGCGAGAAGGACCTGCATGCGCGGCTCGTCGGTGACGTACATCGGGTTGTGGATCGTGAAGCTGTCGTTCTCCACGTCGACCATGCCGGGGCCGGCCATCGCCGCGTCGAGCGTGTCGAGGTAGTCGGCGGTCAGCGCCGCGGGACGCTCGTAGGGGAGCCCGAGCATGTCCTGGATGATCCAGTGATGCGACGGGCCGAGGCCGAGCGTGAACCGACCCTCGGCGACGAGCTGCGTCGACAGCGACTGCTGGATCAGTGCGACCGGATGGCGCGGCTGCAACGGCACGACCGCGGTACCGATCTCGATGCGCGAGGTCGCCTGGGCGATCAGTGCCGCCGCCGTCATGGCGTCGAACTCGTCGGGCACCTGGGGGATCCAAACGGTGCTCAGGCCATTCGTCTCCGCCCACACCGCGTCGTCGATCATGCGCTGCACCTTCGTGGTGTAGCGGTTCCGTTCGGGGCCGACCATCAAGCCGATGCGCATGCGAGAACTCTACTCTCCTAGACTGAGAGTCCAAGTTCCGTGCAGCGGCTGAGCCGCCTGCCGGACCCGCACCGGACGAGGGAACGACGAGATGGACCACACACTCGGGCACGAGAGAGCGGTGCTGCCCCTGCCCGCACGCGGCGGTCCGCTCACCGACATCCGCATCGTCGATCTCACCGCCGCGCTGGCCGGCCCGTTCTGCACGATGCTTCTCGCCGACCTGGGCGCCGACGTGATCAAGGTCGAACCACCGAAAGGCGACTTCACCCGCTACGGCGGCCCCTTCACGAAGGGCGACACCGAACACCACTACGGCGGCTACTTCGCCAGCGTCAATCGCTCGAAGCGCAGCATCGTGCTCGATCTCCAGCAGGAGGCCGACCGAGACACGCTGCGCGAGTTGATCCGCGACGCCGACGTGATCGTGGAGAACTTCCGCGTCGGGGTGCTCGACAAGCTCGGCCTCGGTTACGAGGCGCTGGCGGAGATCAACCCGCGGCTCGTGTACGGCGCGGTC
>CAWHJP010000001.1:0-266313 GCA_963829675.1 Ilumatobacteraceae bacterium | reverse complement strand
TGGCGGCCGGCGCTGATGAACGGCATCATCTCGCGCAGCTGGCCACCGATGTCCTCGATCGGGTGGGCCTTGCCCTCCTGCTGCAGACGCTTGTAGTTCGGGCGGCCGGCCTCGGACTCGGCGATCCACTCGGCGGCGAACTGGCCCGACTGGATCTCGCCGAGGATCTTCTTCATCTCGGCCTTGGTCGCCTCGTTGACGACGCGTGAACCACGGGTCAGGTCGCCGTACTCGGCGGTGTCGGAGATCGAGTAGCGCATGCCGGCGATGCCCTCCTCGTACATGAGGTCGACGATGAGCTTCACCTCGTGGAGGCACTCGAAGTACGCCATCTCCGGCGCGTAGCCGGCCTCGGTGAGCGTCTCGAAGCCCGCCCGCACGAGCGCGGTGAGGCCGCCGCACAGCACGGCCTGCTCGCCGAACAGGTCGGTCTCGGTCTCCTCGGCGAACGTCGTCTCGATCACGCCGGCGCGGGTGCCGCCGATGGCGTCGGCGTACGACATCGCCACGGCGCGGGCGTTGCCCGTCGCGTCCTGGGCGACCGCGATGAGCGCCGGCACGCCGCCGCCCTCGGTGTAGGTGCGGCGCACGAGGTGGCCGGGGCCCTTCGGGGCGACCATGATCACGTCGACACCGGCGGGCGGCTGGATGCGGTCGAAGCGGATGTTGAAGCCGTGGGCGAAGGCGAGCGCCTTGCCGTCGGTCATGTGCTCGGCGATGTGCTCGTCGTAGATCCGCTTCTGCTCGGTGTCGGGAGCGAGCAGCATGACCACGTCGGCCCACGCGGCTGCCTCGGCGATCGCCATGACCGACAGCCCGGCCGCGTCGGCCTTGGCGGCCGAGGACGACTCCTCGCGCAGGCCGACCGCCACGTCGACGCCGGACTCCTTCAGGTTCAGTGCGTGCGCATGACCCTGTGATCCGTAGCCGATGACGGCAACCTTCCTGGCGCGGATGATCGAGGGATCTGCGTCCTCGGCGTAGTACACGGTGACGGCCATGTCAGCCAGCCCTTCCTGAGTTGTTTGTTCCTGCGTTGGTGGACACGGCGCGCAGCCGTGCGGGGCGTTCGAGTTTCGGCAGCGCCACCCGGCCGGTGCGCTGCAGCTCAACGATGCCATAACCGTCGAGCAAATCTTCAAAGTCGTTGAGCTTGTCGGGATGACCGTCGAGGCTCACGGTGAGCACCGATTCGGCGACGGCGATGATCTTGCCCTCGAAGATGTTGACCAGCTCGACGACGTGGCCGCGCTGGTCGTCGGACGCCTTGACCGTGGCGATCAGCAGCTCGCGTTCGACCGAGCGACGCGGGTCGAGCTCGGAGATCTTGATCACGTCGATCAGCTTGAACAGCTGCTTGGTGACCTGTTCGAGCGGCGTCGACTGGACGTCGACGACGATCGTGATCCGGCTCATGCCCTCCTCCTCGGCCGGAGCGACGGCGAGCGAGAAGATGTTGAAGCCCCGGCGAGCGAACAGGCTGGCGACACGGGCGAGGACACCCGCTCGGTTCTGGACGAGCACCGACAGGATGTGGTGACGGATCGGCTCGTTGCTCCGACTCGGCGTGTTGTAGAGCGGCTCCTTGCTCATGACCGCAACGCTCCCGCCCGGTCGTGCTGGGTCGGGTGCAGGATCAGGTCGTCGTTGCTGTGTGCCCGCGGGGACCATCGGGAACACCTTCTCCGACGGCTTCGGTGCGGAACTCGACGACGACCGTGCGGTCGTTGATCGAGTTCGCCTTCTCGATCGCCGGGGCGACCTCCTCGGGCGACTCGACGCGGATGCCGACGCAACCCATCGACTCGGCCCACATCACGTAGTCGGGCACCGTGCCGTTCAGGAACACCTCCGAGTAGCGCTCGTCGTAGAACATCTCCTGCCACTGGCGGACCATGCCGAGGTAGCTGTTGTTGAGCAGCGCGACCTTGATCGGCAGCTTCTCGACGGTCGAGGTGACGAGTTCCTGCGCGGTCATCTGGAAGCAGCCGTCGCCGTCGATCGGCCCACACGGTGTGGTCGGGCTTGGCGGCCTTGGCACCGATCGCCGCGGGGATCGAGAAGCCCATCGTGCCGAGCCCGCCGGAGTTGACCCAGGTGTACGGCTCGTTGAACTTCCAGAACTGCGACGTGTACATCTGGTGCTGGCCGACGCCCGACGCGACGATCGTGCCCTCCGGGGCGTGCTCGTTCAGCTGCTCGATGCAGAACTGCGGCTTGAGCGCTTCGCCCGGCTCCGACTGCTCGTAGGTCATCGGGAACTGCTCGCGCCAGCCCGACACCTTGCTCTTCCAGGCGGACGTGTCGGCCTGCACCGCGCCGCCCTCCTGGAGATCCTTGATCGCCTTGATGATCTCCTCGATGACGTACTTGGCGTCGCCGACGATCGGCACGTCGGGCCGGCGGACCTTGCCCTGTTCGGCGGGGTCGATGTCGACGTGGATGATCTTGGCGTCCGGCGCGAACGCATCGACCTTGCCGGTGATGCGGTCGTCGAAGCGCGAGCCGAGGGCGATCAACAGGTCGCTGCGCTGCATCGACATGACGGCGGTGGCGTTGCCGTGCATGCCCGGCATCCCGAGGCACAGCGGGTGATCGTCGGGGAACGCACCGCGGGCCATCAGCGTGGTGACGACGTAGCTGTCGATCAGTTCGGCGAGCTCGCGCAGCGCTTCGGCGGCGCGGGCCTTCAGGATCCCACCGCCCGCATAGATGATCGGACGCTCGGACGCCAGGATCAGCCGCGCCGCTTCCTTGATCATCCGCGGGTGGCCCTTGACGTTCGGGCGGTAGCCCGGGAGCGAGGCGAGCACGTCGTCGTCGCTCGGCCAGTGCCAGGTCATGTCGTTGGTCAGGCAGTCCTTCGGCACGTCGATCAGCGTCGGGCCCGGGCGGCCGGTCTGGGCGATGTGGAACGCCTGGCGCACCGCCATCGGGATGTCCTCGGCGGTCATCACGAGTTCGTTGTGCTTCGTGCACGACCGGGTGATCCCGATCGTGTCGCACTCCTGGAAGGCATCGGTACCGATCGCACCGGTCGGCACCTGGCCGGTGATGGCGACCATCGGGATCGAGTCCATGTAGGCGTCCATCAGCGGGGTGACGAGGTTCGTCGCCGCCGGGCCGGAGGTGACCATGGCGACGCCGGCGCGGCCGGTGACGTGCGCATAGCCCTCCGCCATGTGGCCGGCGCCCTGCTCGTGACGCACCAGCACGTGACGGATCGGGCTGTCCATCGAGCGGGTCGTACGCCGGCAGGATGCACCCGCCGGGGTAGCCGAACATCAGGTCGACCTGCTCGTGTTCGAGCGCTCTGATCAGCGCTTGGGCTCCGGTGATTCTTCTCAGCCATGACTATTCTTCCTGGTGCGAGTTCGGGTGAATCGGGGAAACTGGGCGGAAAAGCAAACGACCTCCCGGCTGGGAGGTCGTGAGCACGCGCGGCGATGGGGCCGGCGTGCTACTGAATGAGTACTACGAGCAGGTTCGAGACGCAGATGCGTGGGCCCATCGACTTCATAGTCTCATCATCGTACCGTCGCGGTCAACCCTTGAGGCACCGATGTGCACGGCTGTGAGGCTGCGCGCTGCCGGTGCCGCTCCTGGTGTCGGCGACGATGCCAAATCGACGAATGGCGACGACTAGTTTCCAACTGGCAATGAATCGACGCCAGGATGTGATCGACGCGGCGGTGGCGCTCATCCGCGAGGGTGGGCCGAGTGCGTTGACCACGGTCGCGGTGGCGGCCCGCCTCGGCGTCACGCAGTCCGCGATCTACCGACACGTCCACAATCGGGACGAACTCGCCACGCTCGCCAGCCGGCAGATCGTCGCCGAACTGCAGTCCAAGATGAGCAGCATCATGGACAACCCGGACCTGTCGTGGCACAAGGACGGTGACACGCGCATCTTCTGCGACGGCATCGTCGCCCTGATGGCCGCCGAACCGAAGACGTTCGAGATGATCGATCGGTGGCGCTACGCCGAAGGATCGCTCGGCACCGGGATCCGCGATCTGCTCGATCGGGGTCGGGCGGGAAGCGCCGCGATCTTGGAGGCGATGTGGCGCACCCTGTACGGCTACGACAAACCGCTCGACGCCGGTTGCCGCGCGGCACTCCTCGTGTACGCCGGGCTCGTCAACGACGACGTCATCAACGTCGCCCGCCTCGTCCGTGCGGGCCGCTTCCCCGGCGGTCGCGACGCCATCGCCAGGATTCTCGAACTCCGCCTGATCGCGGGGTTCCAGGCCTTCATGTCCGACATGAACCGGCGGCTCGGGTCTGCCGCCCGTTATCAACTGACCGGATTCGGCCGGCGACCGTCGCGACTCAGCTGCCGGCGGGAACGACGCCCTGGAGGATCGCCGCGGTGAACGTGTTCTCCATGAGGCAGGCGATCGTCATCGGGCCGGTGCCGCCCGGCATCGGCGTGATCCATCCGGCCACCTCGCTCACCGGGCCGTAGTCGACGTCGCCGACGATGCCCGCCTCGGTGCGCGACACGCCGACGTCGATCACCGCGGCGCCGGGCTTGACCATGTCGGCGGTGATCATCCGCGCCTGTCCGGCGGCACCGATGACGATGTCGGCCTCGCGGACGACGGCGGCCATGTCGGCCGTCCGGGAGTGGGCCATCGTGACGGTGGCGTCGACGCCCTTGCGGTTGAGGAGCAGCGACAGCGGGAGCCCGACGAGCGTCGACCGGCCGATCACGACGGCGCGTCTTGCCGCTGATCGGCACGTCGTAGCGTTCGAGCAGCCGCATCACGCCGAGCGGGGTGCATCCGACGAGACCCGGCCGGCCGCGCACGAGTCGCCCCATCGACCGCTCGGTCAGGCCGTCGACGTCCTTCTCCGGCGGGATCAGGTCGAGCACGGGTTCGGGGTCGAGACCATCGGGGAGCGGGAGTTGGACGAGGATGCCGTGCACCGCCGGATCGTCGACGAGCACGCGGACCGCCGCTTCGACCTCGGCCTGGGTCGCCGTCGCCGGCAGATCGACGTGGCGCGAGGTCAGGCCGGCCTCGGCAGCCTTGGCGTGCTTGCTGCGGACGTACCGTTGGCTCGGACCGTCGTCGCCGACGAGCACCGTGGCGAGACAGATCGCGGGCGATCCGGCCGCTTCGACCCGTTCCCGGATCGACACGATCAGCTCGTCCCGCAACCCGTTCCCGTCCATCACGATCGCCGTCACGTCGCCCGAACCTACGCCGGCCAGAGAATGTCCGCCGGGGACCCGTCCCCGGCGGACAGTCTCGAAGCCGCTGGACTGCAGCACCCGCGAGCTCGAAGCGCGTCCGAACTGCCGCATCGGTGCCGAGCGCAGCCCGCCCGCGCCCGGCGAGCCGACGGATGGTGCGGGATCGGCTCCGAAGCAGTCGGCGATGGATCCACAGATCGCGCGACACGCAGCTCGACGGCCAACGTGACGGCCAGTCGTGCGGAGTTCGATGCTGCCTCGCCGACCGAGCCGGACCGCATGGGCGGGCGACCAGAGACTTCGATGATCGCCCGCACGATGTCCGCGCACGTCGGTGAGAACCACGATGCGGCATCGGCGACGTCGCTTGTCAGAGGGCTGCGGATCCAGGACGAACGCGTGATACCCGTGGGGGTCGTCCGCCGACGTCAGGACGACGCCGTCCGACCAGCCATGTCGGCATCGTGGCGGCGGCGTGAGGGAACGCCGAGAGGCTCGACCATCGGATACCGTCGAGTGCGCCGCGCGGACGAACGCCAGCGGGTTGCGGTGGATGTAGCGAGCGCGTGGCCACGAGCTGCGCGTCGCTCATGACGGCACCGACTGGAACCGGCCGCGAACACCGGACCGTCGCGATCGCGCGCTGGTTATAGGCCGCGCCGTACCGTCCGCACAGACCTGCATCGTCTCGGACAGTCCGCCGCTCCGGACACTCGAGCAGGAGATGGAAGTGGTTCGACATCAACGCGTACGCGTGCACCCGAGACCTGAACCGTCCGACGCGTCGTCGAGGAGTCGCTCGAACAGCGACCCGATCATCGTCGGTGCTGAAGATGTCCTGTCGATCTGCGCCACGGTTGAAGACGTGGAACCAGTACTCGCCGTGAGGTCGCGATGCCTTCGTGCCATGACCCTGATCCTGATCGCAGGGTGTGACGGTCGCGCGGGAGATCCGAGAGTGTCCGCCGGGGTCTGTCCCCGGCGGACATTCTCCGGTCAGCCGGCTTCGGAGTGGGTGACGGCGGGCTCGCCCATCCACTCGCGCAGGGTGTTCTTGAGCTTGGTCTGCTGGATGAACAGGTCGTGCTCGGCAGGCGATTCACCGGCGGCCTGCGGGGCCTTGAGGTAGAAGCTCAGCCATTCCTGCACGCCCGACTCACCGGCGCGATGGGCGAGGTCCATGAACAGCGCGAGGTCGAGCACGATCGGGGCGGCGAGGATCGAGTCGCGGCACAGGAAGTCGACCTTGATCTGCATCGGGTAGCCGAGCCAACCGAAGATGTCGATCGCGTCCCAACCCTCCTTGTTGTCACCGCGCGGCGGGTAGTAGTTGATCCGCACGACGTGGTCGATGTTGCCGTACAGGTCGGGGTAGACCTCGGGCTGCAGGATCGTGTCGAGCACGCCGAGCTTGGACACTTCCTTCGACTTGAAGTTCTCCGGATCGTCGAGCACCTCGCCGTCGCGGTTGCCGAGGATGTTCGTCGAGTACCAGCCGCGCAGGCCGAGCATGCGGGCCTTGAAGCCGGGGGCGAGCAGCGTCTTCATCAGCGTCTGGCCGGTCTTGAAGTCCTTGCCGGCGATCGGCACGCCACGGGTCTTCGACAGCTCGATCATGCACTCGAGGTCGACCGACAGGTTCGGCGCACCGTTGGCGAACGGCACGTCGCTCTGCAGCGCGGCATAGGCGTAGATCTGCGACGGCGAGATGTTCGAGTCGTTGTCCTTGAGACCCTGCTCGAACGCGGCGACCGAGACGTGCACGTCCGACGGCTCCTGGTACGCCTCGGTCGACCCGCACCACACCATGACGAGACGGTCGCAACCGTTCTCCGCCTTGAACGTGGCGATGTCGTCGATGACGGCCATCGCCTGGTCCCACTTCGAGGCGATGTTCTTCACCCGCACGCCGTCGAGACGCGACACCCAACGCTGGTCGAACACGGCCTCCATCGGCACGATGCCTTCGAGCTCGCTCGAGATCGTGTTGAGGTCCCCTCCTCGAGCACGCCGGCGGTGCGGGCGGCCTCGAGGGCGTTCGGCGAGATCGGGTCCCAGCCGCCGAAGACGAGGTCGTCGAGGCTGGCCAGCGGGACGAACTCGCGGATCAGCGGGTTGCGGTTCTGCTCCTTCGTGCCGAGGCGGATGTGGGCCATCTGGGTGATCGAGCCGATCGGCGGCTTGAGGCCCTGGCGGGCGGCGAGGACGCCGGCGATGAACGTGGACGACACGGCGCCCATGCCGGGAGTGAGGACACCGAGCTTGCCGGTGGCGGGTGCGATCTGTCGTGCGGTCATGACCGATGATCATAAGCAATCATTCAGACCTCGCGAGTGACGGTGAAGCAAATCTGAACTATTCTGCAGGAGGTGCGCCCGCTTCCGGACCTCTCGATCCGCCAGTTGGAGTACCTCGTGGCCGTCGACGACGCGCCGACGTGGGCCGCCGCGGCGACGCGGGTCGGCGTCAGCCCGTCGGCACTGTCGCAGGGCCTCGCCGAACTCGAACGGCGGCTCGGCGTCACGCTGTTCGACCGGGACGGACGGCGCCGGCATGTCCGCGAGGGTGCCGCTCCCGTCGTCGCCCACGCCCGTCAGGTGCTCGGACTCACCGGCGACCTGGCCACGTGGGCCGACCGCCAACGCACGGGAGTCGCCGGCCGGGTCCGCATCGGGATGATCGATGCCGCCGCCCTCGTCCACCTGCCCGACGCGCTGCAGCAGTTCCGCGCCGACCGACCCGACGTGACGCTGCTCCTGCGCGTCGCCCCGTCGGGCGAGCTGATCGACCACCTGATCGGCGGCGAACTCGATCTCGTCGTCTGCGTCGAACCGCCGTCCGAGTCGCCGGCGTCGAGTCCGTCGCGCCTGCGACAGGAGGAGCTGGTCGTGCTCGCGCCCGCCGGGCAGTCGAGATCGCGCGACGCCGCGTCGTGGGGTCCGTGGGTGCTGTTCCCGTTCGGTTCGCACACCCGCTCGATCATCGAAGGTGAGCTCCGCGCCCGGGGAGCACCCCTCGAGGTCGTCGCCGAGTCGCACCAGCCCGAGGTGCTCCGCGAGATGGTCCGCCTCGGCGCCGGCTGGACGGTCCTTCCCGACACCGGCCCGGACTCGACTCCCCGCTCGCTCGCCCGCGGCCCCGTGTTGACCACCCGCCGCCTCGTGGTCGCCCGCCGGGCCGGCTCCATCGTCGACCCCGCCGCCGACGAACTGGCCGACCGGATCCGGCGCGCGTCGCCCTGAATCGAGACGGGTGCCGCTGAGATCGGGCCGCGGCAGTCAGGCGACGATGTCGCCCGATTCGGTGACGACGTGATCGAGCCGGATGTCGTGGACCTCCACGGGCAGCGTGTCGACGATCTGTTCGACGAAACCGACACCGATCGTGCGGCACTCGGGGCGGACATCGGCGAGGAACCGGTCGTACCACCCGCCGCCCTGACCGAGCCGATCACCCTGCGCCGTGAACGCCAGGCCGGGCACGATCACCACATCGGGCCAGGAAGGATCGGGCCACGCCGGGTCGGTGCCTTCCGCCGGCACGGCGACCTCGACGCCGTTCGACAAGCACCACTCGATGAACGCCGCCGTCTCGGGTTCGCCGGCGACCGACTCGAACGCCAACAGACGGAACGTGCCCGTGGCCGGCAGCAGCGGCCGGACGTGGCGCCCAGATCCGCTCGGACCGTTCCGGGCGATCGGTGATCGACCGCCGCATCGACCGCATCGCCCTCCGCAACTCGACCTTCAGGTCCGGCTCGGAGGCAGGTGCCGCGGGCGCGTACTCCGGTCGGCCATCGTCTCGCAGCGTACTGTTGGCCGTGATGAGCGAATCTCCCGGACCACCCGAAGAAGCCACCGACCCGGCGATCGCGTTCGATGCCGGGCATTTCCGGATGGTGATGGGCCACTTCCCGACCGGCGTCACGATCGTCACCGGCCACGGCCCATCGGGTCCGACCGGTTTCACGATCGGCTCGTTCACGTCGGTGTCGCTCGACCCGCCGCTCGTCGGGTTCCTCCCCCAGACCGACTCGGTCACCTGGGAGATGATCGCCCCGTCGGGACGCTTCTGCGTCAACGTGCTGAGCGCGGAGCAGGACGATCTCTGCTGGAAGTTCGCCAAGACCGGCACCGAGACGACGCGTTTCGACGGCGTCGCCTGGCACGAATCCCCGTCGCGGATCACCGATCCTCGATCGTGCGGTCGCGTGGATCGACTGCGCCGTCGAGGAGGTGTACACGATGGGCGACCACTTCTTCGTCCTCGGCCAGGTCGAGTTCCTCGACGCCGATGCCGACCAGCGACGGCCTGCCGCCGCGGCCGCTCGTGTTCTTCCGCGGCAACATCGGCGAATTCTCCTCGGATCTCATCGGAATCCTGATCGGAATCCTGGTCGAAATCTTGATCCGGGGCGGGCCGCTCCGACCGACACGCTGGGCACCTGATGTCCTGCCTCCGACGAACGCCTGCCGACCATCGCCGCATCGCTCGACGCCCTCTGCATCGTGCTCTTCGTGACGATCGGCCGGCGCAACCACGACGAGAGCGCCGCCATGAGCGGCATCCTGCGGACCGCGGCCCCGTTCGCCATCGCCCTCGTTCATCGCCTGGGTGGTCCTGCGGGCGTGGCGGCAACCCACCGTCGTTCGCACCGGCCTGATGATCTGGCCGATCGTCGTCCTGGTCGGGATGCTCGCTGCGTCGCTTCGTGTTCGACGACGGCACCGCCACCTCGTTCATCGTCGTCACCACGATCTTCCTCGGGCTCTGCCTGGTCGGCTGGCGAGCCGTCTGGACCCTCGTCGCACTCGCCGCCACCGGCCGGCTCGCGCCGCCTGAGCGCGATCACGCCACACCGAATTCACGCCGCGAGCCGTCGGGTACGATCCGCGACATGCCATCGCCTGCCGCCGGAACTCGCGCCCCCGCCTTCAACCTGAAGGACCAGCACGAGCACGCCACCCGCCTGTCGTCGTTCAAGGGCCGCAAGGTGCTCGTGTACTTCTACCCGAAGGCCGACACCCCCGGTTGCACCACGCAGGCATGCGGGCTGCGCGACATCGCCGGCGACATCGGCGACACCGTGATCGTCGGCATCAGCCCCGATGCGCCCGGCGAAGCTCGCCAAGTTCGACGAGAAGTACTCGCTCGGCTTCACGCTCCTGTCCGACGCCGACCACGCGGTCGCCGAGGCCTACGGGGTGTGGGTCGAGAAGAACATGTACGGCAAGAAGTACATGGGGGTGCAGCGATCCGCGTTCCTCGATCGACGAGGCCGGCAAGGTCGCCGAGTCGTGGCCGAAGATCAGCCCGAAGGACACCCCGACGAACCTGCTCGCCGCCCTCGACGGCAGCTGACCCGGTCCGAGCCACGCTCGCGGGCGGACTCGGTCAGGCGGGCGCGCCGTGCGCGATCCAGTACTCGTTGAGCGAGCGCTGGATGCGGAGGTACCAGATGAACAGCCCGACGATCGGGAGCAGGAACCACAGTCCCCAGAGGGTGGTGATCGGCGGCTCCTTGCCCTCGCGGCGGTAGAGCTGTTCGACCTCGCCCGCCATCAGGAACATCGTGACCGGCGCGATGAACAGGCTGATGAACAGGTAGCCGATTCCTCCGATCCCGGTGCGGGCGTGCTTCTTCAACTCGTCGCCGTTCTGGTACGACCACACGAGCGTCCAGAACCCGAGCGTGACGATCGTCAGCAGGATCACGAAGAGCGCCGAGCGCGGCTTGCCGACCGGTCCGGAAGCCGGCGCCACCGCGTACGGCGACGTCGCCGGAACGAACGCGCCGCGCGAGGCTGGTGGCGGAGGGGGCGGCGGCGACGACATGGCGGTCGGCGGCGGGACGGGCTGCTCGGCCGACGGCTCGGGTGGCGGTGGGGGCATGTCGCTCATCTCGGGATCGTAGACCGGCGGCTGCAATGCTCGTGCCGATGACTGGACCCAAGGTGGAGATCGACCCGTCCGCGCTCGGCTTCGACGCCGAACGCCTCGCCCGCATCGACCGGCACTTCGCGCGCTACGTCGACGACAAGAAGCTGCCGGGATGGCACGCCGTGGTCAGCCGGCGCGGCCAGGTGGTCCACTCGTCGACCTACGGGATCCGCGACGTCGACGCCGGCCTCCCCTTCGAGGCCGACACGGTCGTGCGGATGTTCTCGATGACCAAGCCGATCACGTCGGTGGCAGCGATGATGCTCTACGAGGAGGGCGCCTTCTCGCTGAAGGAACCGATCAGCAGGTTCATCCCCGAGTTCGCCGACACGCCGGTCTACACGGGCGGGTCGTACCTCAAGCCGGTCGTCGAACCGCAGACCGAACCGATCCGGGTCTGGCATCTGCTCTCCCACACGTCGGGGCTCACCTACGGGTTCCACAACACGCACCCGGTCGATGCGATCTATCGCCAGGCCGGTTTCGAATGGGGGATCCCGGCGGGCATGGACCTCGAGGCGTGCTGCCAGGCCTGGGCGCAGTTGCCGCTCGTGTTCCAGCCGGGCAGCGAATGGAACTACGGCGTGTCGACCGACGTGCTGGGGCGCGTCGTCGAGGTCGTGTCCGGCCAACCGCTCGACGAGTTCATGAAGCAGCGGATCTTCGACCCGCTCGGCATGACCGAGACCGACTTCTGGGTGCCCGAGTCACGCGCCGACCGGTTCGCCCGGCTGTACATGCCGCACCCGGCGACCGGCGAGACGTTCCTGATGCCCGGCACGCCCGCAGCCGATCATCGCCCCGCGATGCTGGGCGGCGGTGGCGGCCTCATCGGCACCGCCCACGACTACCTCCGCTTCACCCACATGCTCCTCAACCGGGGCGAGCTCGACGGCGTCCGGCTGCTCGGCACGCGCACCGTCGACTACATGACCCGCAACCACCTGCCGGGCAATGCCGATCTCGAAGCGTTCGGACGCCCGCTGTTCGCCGAGACGACGTTCGACGGCGTGGGCTTCGGGCTCGGCTTCTCGGTCACGATGGACCCGACGCCAACCGCGTCCTCGCCTCGAAGGGCGGCGACTACGCCTGGGGTGGAGCGGCGAGCACCGCGTTCTGGGTCGATCCGGCCGAGGAGATCGTGGTGCTGTTCCTCACCCAGCTCCTCCCGTCGAGCACGTACCCGATCCGCGAGGACCTCAAGACGCTCGTCTATCAGGCGCTCGTCGACTGAACGTCCCGCTCAGCGGGGGCCGATCAACCGGTCCGGCCGGAGCGGCCGTACGAAGCGCACGATGATCGTCTCCCCGGTCGCCGTGTCGACGAACGCGAGCGGTTCGCCGATCGGTTCGGTCTGTCGGCGCCGTCGCGCCGAATCGACGTCGACCGAATCGGCGTCGTCCGGTGTGTCCTCCGACGGAGAGCGCGCTCGGCGTCGTCATCGGCAGCGGCGATGCCGCGGGTGCCGTACCGGCACCGGTCGGCCACAGTCCGGCGGACGTCAACGTGGGGATCCGCGTCGCCGGAGCGAGCGGTGCCGTCGGCCGTGGTCGTGCGGTCGCAGCGGTTGCAGTCGGCGTGCAGCGGTCGGCACGGATCGCGGGTCGGTCGGAATTGCTGGGTCGGTGACCGGTGGCTCCGGAGCGGGCACGACGCCGGCGAGGATGGTCCGGCTCAGATCCGCGCCCTCGAGGACGGTGCCGTCGACGATGCCGCTCGTGATCTGCCGCCACCCGGCGGCGTCGGTGCCGAACGGAGTGGCCGGCCCGGGATCGCACTGCAGGTCACGTCGCGGCAGGATCAACGCGGCGTCGCCGGTGGCCGTGACCCGACCGTCGGAATCGATCACCCATTGGCCCTCTCCGAACAACGGCGTGACGACCGTGTGCTCGATCGTGCGCTCGACCAGGGACCCGTCGGTCGCGCCCGGCGCGCCCGTGGCCGAGACGAGTGCGTTCGGTGCGACGAACGCCGTGTCGATCGTTGCGTCGGCGGTCGCGTCGGTCGCCTGGGCACCGATTCGGCCTCGGCCTCATCGGACAACACCGGCGTCGACCAGGGCCCGATGCCCGATGGTGCAGGCCTGGCGTGCCTCTGCCGCTTTCAGCGACCAGAACGAGGGGCTGGCGAAGCCGTCGGGGTCGCGGAACTCGAAATGGAGGTGCGTGACCGAGTCCTCGGCGTTGCCCGAGTCACCCATGTAGCCGATGATCTGGCCGGCGACCACCCGGGAACCGACGGCGAGGCCTGGCGCGAGGCGGAAGGCCTCGGCCGCCTGACCGTCGTCGGTACCCGGCGTGTCGTTGTTGTCGTGGAAGTAGTTGTAGCGCCATCCCTCGCTGTCGCGAATGGTGATGGCGACACCGCGGATGCCGATCGATTCGGTCTGCAGACGCGTGATCTCACCATCGACCGCAGCGAGGATCGGCTGCATCTGGACCCCGATGATGTCGGTGCCCTCGTGACGGCGCCTGCCGCCGTCGCGGCTGTCCATCCAGCCGTCGGCGTAGGCGACCGGGCCGAGCACCGGGAACACGATCGTGCGCGCCGGTCCCTCGTCGCTGGATCGGTTCGTACTCGGGTGGCACCGACCGCGTGGCCAGTTCCATCGTCGGTTCCGAAACCGTGATCTCGTCGGCGACGATCCGGGGCGCGGGAATCGTGGTGGTCGGTGCCACCGTGGCGTGGTTCGGTCGCAGGAACGGTCGCCGGATCCACCGCGTCGCGGCCACCGGGGCCGGCGGACCGTTGCCGTGGGACGTCGCGCTGGGACCGTGCTGGACTCTCGGCGGGACCGTGGTCGGTGGGACGGTCGTCGGCGCGGCAGCGGTCGGCGCGGCGGTGGCCGCATCGGCAGTCGCTGCGGATCGACGGGCACGGTGGTGGTCGGTGTCGGGATCTTCGACACGACCGACAGCGCGGCCGGCGTCTCGGGTGTGGCGACGTAGGTGCCGAGCATGGCGCTGGCGTTCGCGTTCAGTTTCTCGAGCCACAACGTCTGGTACTCGCGGATCGTGAGTCGGTTGCCACCGCCCGGGTTGGGTACCCGATCCATCCACAGCGGCTCGATGGCGGCACGCGGGTAGTACCACATCACCGGCACCATCGCGACGTTGCCGCCGTACATCGTCAAGAATCGCTCGACGTCGGCGCGGGCACGCTCGTCCTGCACCTCGGGCGGCGCGAGGTAGGCGTCGGTGTAGCCGCCATAGTTGTTCCAGGTCCGCGGAATGTACTGGTAGGCGCCGGAGGCCAGTGCCTTGTTCGGTCCGATGTCGTAGCGATTGCTCGATTCGAGCTGACGGATCGTGGCGAGGATCACGTCGACGTTCTCGGCGAGCAACGACCCGCTCACCGGCCGGGGTGCGGCCAGGCTGGAGTGCAGTGCTGCCCGGAACGCTCGGAAGGACGAACCGGGGCACGCCCTGGCTCGTCCAGCTCGGGTTGATCGGGGGCAGCGGTGCGCTCGGCGTGGATGCTTCGCCGGTTGCGACCTCGACCGTGGCACCTTCGGCCTGCCGGTTCCGCGATGGCCGGCGCGGTCGCCTCGGCGATCGTCTGGTCGTTTCGGTCGCCGGCGCTTCCGCAGGGGTGCGCAGCAGGGACCTCGCTGACGGCGGCTGTCGTGCACGGGGACCGTGTCGACCGGGGCGACCGGCACCTCGCTCGACGGCGGCGCGACCGTCGTCGGGGTGCTCGGGTCGATCGTGGTCGTGGGCGTCGTGTCCGTGGGGACCGGCACGGTGGTGGTCGTCGTCGTGTCGCACGGGTCGGTCGGGATGGACGTCGCCGGCACGCTGCCCGGCAATCCGGGATCACTCGGGGTCACCAGTCCGGCTGGCGCCGCGGGCACCGTCGTCGTCGTTGTCGTCGTCTCCGTCGTCGGAATCGTCGTGGTCGTCACCGTCGGCTCGGTCGTCGTCGGAACCGTCGGGTCCGTCGGCGACGGGGCGGCACGGTGGTCGTGACGGGCACGCTGTCGGTCGGAGGACACACTCGGCGCCCGCGGCGTCGTGTCCGTCGGAGGTTCGGCGCAGGCGGCACGGCGCCGGTCGCGGTCGAGGTCGATGCGTCGACCGAGGTGCTGCGGGGCCGCCTCGACGACGGGCGCGACGGCGACCACTCCGCACGTGGCTGCGATCGCCAGGGCACTACGTTTGATCGGGTTCATCATGGGTATGGATCAACAGACGTGCGCGGAAATACTCGCACGTCGGGGGAGCACTTCTCGCTCGCCCTCACGTTGTCCTCCCTCTATCGGCCGTCCGGCTTCCGAAAGTTGAGCAATTCTTGGACCCGTTGAACGAGGGTCACAGGGTGTTGGTGATCGCCCCCGTCTCCGCGCCCTGCACCAGTTTGGCATATTTTCCGAGCACCCCGGTCGTGTACCGCGGCGGATTCGGTGTCCAACCGGTGCGGCGACGCCCCAGCTCGGCGTCGTCCACCAGGAGATCGAGCGACTTCGTCGGCACGTCGATCCTGATCACGTCGCCGTCGTGGACGAACGCGATCGGTCCACCATCGGTCGCTTCGGGCGCGACGTGGCCGATGCAGAACCCCCACGTACCGCCCGAGAACCGGCCATCGGTGATCAGCGCACAGTCGCCACCGCGCCCGGCGCCCTTCAACGCTCCGGTGATGGCGAGCATCTCCCGCATGCCCGGCCCACCCTTCGGACCTTCGTAGCGGATCACGATCACGGTGCCCGGCTCGATCGAACCGGCGAGGATGGCATCCATCGCGAAACTCTCGTCGTCGAACACGCGGGCCGGTCCCTCGAACGTCTTCTGGGCGTCGGACAGGCCCGCGACCTTCACCACGGCACCGCGCGGCGCCAACGAACCGGTGAGGACGTTGATCCCGCCTTCGCGGTGGATCGGCTGATCGAGCGGATACACGACCACGCCGTCGGGGCGCGGCGGGTCGATCTCGGCGAGGTTCTCCGCCATCGTCCTGCCCGTCACCGTCATCACGTCGCCGTGGAGATGGCCGTTGTCGAGGAGGTGCTGCAACACCATCGGGACGCCGCCGACGCGGTCGAGGTCGCTCATGTGGAACTTGCCGCCGGGCTTCATGTCCGCGATGTGGGGCACCTGGTCGGCGATCCGGTTGAAATCGTCGAGATCGAGCGCCACGTGCGCTTCGTTGGCGATCGCCAGCAGGTGCAGGACCGCGTTCGTCGAGCCGCCGAGTGCCGACGTGAGCGCGATCGCGTTCTCGAAGGCCTGCTTCGTCATGATCTGGCGCGGCGTGATCCCGAGCCGCAGCATGTTGACCACCGCCTCGCCGGCGCGATGGGCATCGCCTTCGCGCCGGTCGTCGATCGCCGGCGGCGAGGCGGTGCCGGGCAGGCTCATCCCGAGCGCTTCGGCGATCGAGCTCATCGTGTTGGCGGTGAACATCCCGCCACACGCCCCCTCGCCGGGGCACGCCTTGCGCTCGATCTCGAGGAGTTCGCCCTCGCTGATCGTGCCGGCCGCGCAGGCGCCGACGGCCTCGAACACGCTGGTGATGTCGAGCGCCACGCCGTTGTGTTCGCCGGGCATGATCGAGCCGTTGTAGACGAACACGCTCGCCAGGTCGAGGCGGGCCGCGGCCATCAGCATTCCGGGGATCGACTTGTCGCAACCGGCCAGTCCGACGAAGCCGTCGAAGCGCTCGGCGTGGATCACGGTCTCGACCGAGTCGCAGATCACCTCCCGCGACACGAGCGAGGCGCGCATGCCCTCGTGGCCCATCGAGATGCCGTCGCTGACGGTGATCGTGCCGAACTCGAGCCCGACACCGCCGGCCTCGCGCACGCCGGCCTTGGCGTGTTCGGCCAGCTTGCGCAGGGTCATGTTGCAGGGCGTCACCTCGTTCCATGACGAGGCGATGCCGATCTGCGGCTTGTCCCAATCGGCGTCCGTGAGGCCGACGGCGCGCAGCATCGACCGTGACGGCGCCCTCTGCATTCCGTCGGTGACGTCGCGGGATCGCGGCTTGACGTCGACAGGCGTGTCGCGGGTGGCCGGCTCGATCGCGGATTGTTCGATCTCACTCATGTGGTCGAGAGTACTGCCGCGGGCCGAACCCGAACCTGGTGCTGTCGCTACCCCGCCCTGCCACAATGGACGTATGGCAGCGGTTCGTGAGACCAAGCTCCCTGGGGTCGGAGTGAAGTTCGAGTTCACCACCGAGGAGGGCCGGATCGTCGGCGTCCTCGTCCACCGCGATGGTCGTCGCGAGATCCTGATCTACGACGACGACGATCCCGACAGGTGTCTGTCGAGCCTCGAACTCACGGCCGCCGACACCCGCACGATGTCCGAGTTGCTCGGCGGGAGCACGGTCACCGAGGCGGTCACCGCGGTACAGCAGCAGATCGAGGGCCTGGCGATCGAATGGATCGAACTCGCGCCGGATTCACCGGTGATCGGCACCACGATCGGCGACGGGCAGTTCCGCACGAAGACCGGTTCGTCGATCGTCGCGGTCATCCGCGGGGGCGACACCACGCCGGCACCCGGACCGGAGTTCGAGTTCCGCAGTCGCGATGTCGCCGTCGCCGTGGGCACCGTCGAGGGTCTGGCGACCCTGCGCGACGTGATGCGCCACTGATGCCGGTCGCGTGATCGCCGCCGGGAGCACCGACTCCGCCATCGCGTTCATCGAGATCGGGGTCGTGATCCTCGGGCTGGCGATGCTGTCACGTCTCGCCGCCCGGATCGGGATCACCGCGATCCCGCTGTACCTGCTCGCCGGCCTCGCCGTCGGCAAGGGCGGCTTGATCGACCTCGAGGTCACCGAAGGCTTCATCTCGCTCGCCGCCGAGATCGGCGTACTCCTGCTGCTGTTCTCGCTCGGGCTCGAATACTCCGACTCCGAACTGCGGTCGGGATTGCGGACCGGCCTCGCCGCCGGCGTGGTCGACATGGGGCTGAACGCCGTGCCCGGCGTGATCGTCGGGCTGCTCCTCGGCTGGACCCCACTCGCCGCGGTGCTGTTGGGCGGCGTCACGTGGATCACCTCGTCGGGTGTCGTGTCGAAGGTGTTGTCGGATCTCGGCCGCCTCGGCAACCGCGAGACGCCTGCGGTCCTGAACCTGCTCGTGATCGAGGACCTCGCGATGGCGGTGTACCTGCCGGTCGTCGCAGCCCTGATCGTCGGCGGGAGCATCGCCGCCACCGCGACCAGCGTCGCGGTCGCGCTCGTCGCGGTGGCGGTGATCATGTTCCTGGCGCTGCGGTTCGGGCCCAAGTTCTCCGACATGATCGTCGGCGGTTCCGACGAGACACTGCTGCTCACGATCTTCGGCGTCACGTTGTTCGTGGCCGGCGTCGCACAGCGACTCGAGGTGTCCGGAGCGATCGGTGCCTTCCTCGTCGGGCTCGCCCTCACCGGTCGCGCCGAGGTGCGTGCCTTGCAGTTGATCTCACCGCTGCGCGACCTGTTCGCGGCGACGTTCTTCCTCTTCTTCTCGTTCCAGATCGATGCCGGTGATCTCGTCGACGCGGCCTTCCCGGCGCTCGCCCTCGCGATCCTCACGGCCGTCACCAAGGTGATGACGGGCTGGTACACGGCGGGCCGCGCCGGCGTCGGGCCGAAGGGGCGGATGCGTGCCGGCACCGTGATCATCGCCCGCGGCGAGTTCTCGATCGTGATCGCTGCGCTCGGCGCGAGCCTGGTCGACGGGCCCGACCTCGGTGCGCTCGCGGCGGCCTACGTGTTGCTGACGGCGATCATCGGACCGGTGGCGACGAAGTTCGCCGACCGGATCCCCACGTCGCGCCGCTTCAGGCCCGCGGTCAGGGTGGCGGCCGCGGTCGCCGTCAGCGGGCGACGACGGCGAACACGGGATAGCCGGACGCCACCGCGAGGAGCTGCTCGTCGGTCGAGTCCGGGCCGATGCCGTCGAAGAACTGCCCCACTTCCCACTTCCACCGCTGCAGATACGGTCGCAGGATCGCCGGCTTGTCGGCGTCGGCGAGTTCCACGAGTTCGGCATCGGTGACGCGGCGCCCGACGCGCAGCCGGCACGAGCCGGCGACCCGGACGTTCTTCACCCACTGCGTCGCGCCGCGCGGTGCGACGAGGTACTGCGCGCCGTCGACGGTCAGCAGGTTGACCGGCGTGGTGCGGATCTCACCGGTCGTCCGACCCGGGACCTCCAGCACTCGCGAGCCCCAGACGCTGATGCCCAGGCGGGTCAGCGCGGCGACCATCGGGTTGAACACGTGCTTCGTGAACCCGTTCGGCTCGAGGTAGCGGCGCTCGGCCGTGTCGTTCGTGTTGCTGGTGTCGGTGTGCCGGTGTTCGTGTTCGTCATGACCACTCCTGTTCATCGGGATCTGGATTTGAGAGCACTGCTCTCTGTTTGGATCACTGTACTCACTGCTCGATCGGATCGTCAAGAGCACTGCTCACATTTCAGAGCAGCAATCTGGCAGACTGTCGCCATGCCCGCGACACCCTCGACGCCCGCGACCCGCCGACCGATCGCCGGAGCGCGCCAGCGGGCGCATGCCGATGTCCGCGCCGAGATCGTGGCCGCCGCCAGCCGCCAGCTCGGCACCGTCGGCGCGGCGGGGCTCTCGCTGCGCGCGATCGCCAGGGAGCTCGGCATGGTGTCGTCCGCGCTGTACCGCTATTTCGCGAGCCGCGACGAGCTGCTCACCGCGCTGATCATCGAGGCCTACGACGACCTCGGCGCGGTGGCCGAGCGGTCGATCGCGAGGTCCCGCGGCGACGCGCCACTCGCCCGGTGGGTGGAGGCGGCGTCGGCGGTCCGCCGCTGGGCGCTCGACCACCCGCAGGAATATGCCCTGCTCTACGGCTCACCGGTCCCCGGATACGCGGCGCCCGCCGACACGATCGTCCCCGGCACGCGAGTCACCCGTGCCCTGATCCAGATCGTCCACGATGCGCTCGACCGACGGTTCCCTCGTCCCGCCGGCCGAGCCCGGTCGACGCGCCGATCGAGGTGTCAGCGGCCACCGCTGACGCCTTCGAGTTCCTCCGCGGCGAACTCGATCTGCACGCCGCCACCGACGTCGTGTTGCTGACGGCGCTCGCCGCGTGGACGCAGTTGTTCGGCCATCTCAGCTTCGAGCTGTTCGGCCAGACGCACGGCTTGATCGTCGATCACGAAGCGTTCTTCCGTGAGACGTCGACCCTGATGGGCGCCCGCATCGGCCTGCGCTGAACACGCCGGGATACGGCCACCTCAAGCCCTCGTTTGCGTCAGGATTTCGGGGGACCTGGTCCCCCGAAATCCTGACGCAAACGGTGATTGGACCCGTCGGGCGAAGGGTCAGGCGTTGCGGCGGGCGTCGAGGAGGGCGGTGACGGCTTTGCCGTCGGCCTGGCCCTTCGACGCCTTCATCACCGCACCGACCAGCGCGCCCATCGCCTTGCCCTCGCCCGCACAGAACTTCGCCCAGGCGTCGGGCTGGGCGGCGATCGCCGCGTCGACCATCGACTCCAGCTCGGACGAGTCCATCGCCTCGAAGCCCTTCGCCGCCGCGATCGCGGCGGCATCCCCACCACCGGCGGCGACGATCTCGGCGAGCACCTGCTTGGCCTGAGTAGCGGTGAGCGCGCCCTCGAGCTCGAGCCGGGTCAGCGCGGCGAGGTCGGCGGCGGGCACCGTCGGCTGCGCCCCCTGCTCGGCGAACGCCTCCTTCACGTGCACGAGGGCACGGCCCGCATCGCCGCCGGCCTCCGCCACCGCGAGCACGTAGGAGTCCTGCCCCCGCTCGGTCACGACCAGGACCGCCTCGGCGTCGGTCGCCTGGCCGGTGGCCGCGGCGAGCTGCTCTCGCGCCGCGCCGCCGGCAGCACCGGGAGCGACGTCCGGACTCGTTCGATCCACTCGGCGTCGGGGTCGACGACCACGAGGTCGGGCTCCTGGAAGTAGCGGTAGTCGTCGGCGTCCTCCTTGCTGCGCAAGGTGTGGGTGCGACCGTCGTTCTCGTCCCAGTGGCGCGTCTCCTGGCGGATCGTCTCTCCCGGCCTCCAGCATCGCCGACCTGGCGCTGCGCCTCGTACTCGATCGCCCGGCCGACCGAGCGGACCGAGTTGACGTTCTTGATCTCACACCGGGTGCCCAACTCGGCGCCGGGCCGCCGCACGCTGACGTTGGCGTCCACGCGCATCGAGCCCTCCTCCATCTTCGCGTCGGAGGCGCCGACGGCGACGAGGATCGAGCGCAGTTCGCTCACGTAGGCCTTGGCCTGATCGGGGGTGCGGATGTCCGGGCCGGCTGACGATCTCGACGAGCGGCACGCCGGCGCGGTTGAAGTCGATCATCGAGTAGTCGCTGCCGTGGATCCGGCCGCCGGTGCCGCCGACGTGGGTCGACTTGCCGGTGTCCTCCTCGAGATGGGCCCGCTCGATGCCGACCCGGAACCCGTCGGGCAGGTCGAGCCAGCCGTCGATGCAGATCGGCTCGTCGTACTGGCTGATCTGGTACGCCTTCGGCATGTCGGGATAGAAGTAGTTCTTGCGGGCGAACGTCGAGCGCTGGACGCGGCAGTTGAGGGCGAGTCCGAGCCGCATCGCCAACTCGACCGCCTGCCGGTTGAGCACCGGCAGCGCACCGGGCAGGCCGAGCGTGACCGGATCGATGTTCGTGTTCGGCTCGTCGCCGAACCGGTTCGGCGAACCGGAGAACAGTTTGGTCGCCGTCGCCAGTTCGACGTGCACCTCGAGCCCGACCACCAGCTCGTAGCCCTCGAACGACCACGTCGACTCGATCATGACCCCGCCGCCGGTCGTCGTCAATCGATGCGGCCGCTCGTTCGAGTTCGGCCGCGACCCGGAACATCACGCCCTCACCCAACGCCGGCGCGAGCACCTGGACGCCGACCGGCAGGCCGCCGTCACCGGTCCCGAACGGGATGCTCATGGCGGGGTCTCCGGAGAGGTTGGAGGGGATCGTGTACGTGTCGCACAGGTACATCGACAGCGGGTCGGCCGTCTTGTCACCGAGCGGGAAGGCGACGGTCGGCGATGTCGGCGTGAGCAGCACGTCGACGTGTTCGTACGCCGCGGCGAAGTCGTCGGCGATCCGGCGGCGCACCTTGAGGGCCCGCCCGTAGTAGGCGTCGTAATAGCCCGCCGAGAGGGCGTACGTGCCGAGCATGATGCGCCGCTTCACCTCGTCGCCGAACCCCGCCGTGCGCGTGGCCATGTACATCGCGTTCGTGTCGGAGGCCTCGACCCGCAGCCCGAACCGCACGCCGTCGTAGCGGGCCAGGTTGCTCGACGCCTCCGCCGGCGCGATCAGGTAGTACGCCGTGAGGCCGTAGGCATAAGCCGGCACCGTCACGTCGACGATCTCGGCGCCGGCCCTGGCGAGCGCGTCGAAGGCATCGTCGAGGCGGGCCGACACATCGGCGCTCGCTCCGGCCGGCAGGTCGGTGATCCGTCCGACCCGCAGGCCCTCGACCCCGCGGTCGAGGCCGCTCGACACGTCGAGGGCGCCCTGGGCGATCGACGTGGAATCCATCGGGTCGTGCCCGGAGATCACTTCGAGCACGAGCGCCGCGTCGGCGACCGTGTTGGCGAACGGGCCGATCTGGTCGAGGCTCGATGCGAACGCAACGAGCCCGTAGCGGCTGACCGCGCCATAGGTGGGCTTCACACCGACCACGCCACACAGCGACGCTGGCTGACGGATCGAGCCGCCGGTGTCGGACCCCAGCGAGACCGGCGCGAAGCCGGCGGCGACCGCGGCCGCCGACCCGCCGCTCGACCCACCGGGCACCCGTGTGGTGTCGCGTGGGTTGCGCGTCGGGCCGAACGCCGAGTTCTCCGTGCTCGAACCCATTGCGAACTCGTCGAGGTTCGTCTTCCCGATCAGCACGGCGCCGGCGTCGCGCAGCCGGCCGACGATGGTCGCGTCGTACGGCGGCTTCCACCCGTCGAGGATCTTCGACGAGCAGGTGGTCGGGATCCCCTGCGTGCACATGTTGTCCTTCAGCGCGATCGGCACGCCGGCGAGGCGTCCCGTCTCGCGACCGGCCGCGACGTCCGCGTCGACCGCCGCCGCCTGCTCGCGGGCGAGGTCGGCGGTGACGACGTTGAACGCGTGGATCTCCGCGTCGCCGGCGTCGATCGCGGCCAGGTGCCGTTCGAGCACGTCGGCGGCGCGCAACGTCGCCGGCACGGACCTGCGCGGCGATGTCGGACGCGGAGGTCGGATCGCCGGATGACTGGTCCGTCACGGTCAGTCCTCCAACCCGACGATCGGCGGCACGAGGAAGCGTCCCGCCTCGGAGGCCGGGGCCGCCGCGAGGACCTCGTCGCGATCGAGGCCGGCCAGCACGACGTCGTCGCGCATCACGTTGGCGATCGGGGTCGGATGGGTCATCGGCTCGACGCCGTCGAGATCGAGCGCATCGATGTCGGCAAAATGTTCGAGCATGTCGCTCAACTCGTGGCTGGCGCGCTCCAGCTCGTCGGGCGTGAGCGAGAGTCGGGCGAGCTTGGCGACCTTGGCCACCGCCTCTGGGCTGATCCGGTCGGACACGCCAGCGAGGCTACCGACGCGATCTGCCCGAGAATGTCCGGCGGGCGTCTGTCGCCCGGCGGACATCTCTCGGCTCACGACGACAGGAAGTCGGGGGCGGGGCCGGTGTAGCGGGAGGACGGGCGGATGAGTTTGCCGACGGCGGCCTGTTCGACGATGTGGCTCGTCCAGCCGATCGTGCGGCTGACGGCGAACGTCGGCGTGAACATCGATCGAGGCAGCCCGGCGGTCTCCATCACGACGCCGGCGTAGAACTCGACGTTGCTCGGCAACGGGCGGTCAGGCTTCAACTCGGCGAGCGTCACCAGGATCTCCGCCTCGGTGGCGATCGCCTGGTCGACGAGGTCACCGCCGAGTCGCTCGGCCACCTCGCGGAGCAGTCCCGACCGTGGGTCGGGCGCCCGGTACACGGCATGCCCGAACCCCATGATGCGCCGTCCCGCGGCGACCTCCTGGCGAACCCAGTCAGGCGCCCGGTCGGGTGTGCCGATCGCATCGAGCGCGTCGAGCGCCCGGCTCGGCGCGCCGCCGTGGAGCGGCCCGGCGAGCGCACCGATGGCGGCGCACACGGCGTCGGCGACGTCCGCGCCGGTCGAGGCGACCACCCGCGCGGTGAACGTCGACGCGTTGAATCCGTGGTCGACCGTGAGGATCATGTACTGCTCGACGGCGCGGGCATGGTCGTCGGTCGGGCGGACTCCCGTGGTCTCGTACAGGTAGGACGCGGCATGGCCGAGCGTCGGATCGGGCTCGACCGGGTCGTGCCCGTCGCGTACCCGGTGGAGTGCGGCGAGGATCGACGGCGTCATCGCCGCCACCCGCAACGCCTGCTCGCGGCGCACGTCGTGCCCGATGTCGATCACGGGGTCGAGGCCGAGGATCGGCGCGGCGACCGACAGGACCGATCGGAGCTGGGCGAGCGGCGGCGCGGCGGTGTGCGCCACCACGTCGATGATCGGGCCGGAGGGCGTCGGGTACGGACCGCAGTGCGGCGACCTCGGCGAGGAATCGAGCGAGTTCGGTCGGTGTCGGCAGCCGGCCCTCACGAACGAGGAACCACACCTCCTCCAGCGTGTTCTCGCGGGCGAGCCGTGTCGCGTCGTGGGCTCCGTAGTGGAAGTAGCCCTCGTCACCGTTCACGGCACCGATGGCGGTTTCGGCTGCGACCACACCGTTGAGTCCGGCCGGTACTTCGATCATCTGCATCGTCATACCCGCGAGTCTCCAATCGTCGGTGGACGAAATCAACGTTGATCCGATCAACATTGATTTCGATCAACGCGCGGGCACGATGAGGGGGTGACGACCTACGTGCGCGCACCCGAAGCAGCCCGGATACTCGGGGTCTCCCATTCGACGCTCTATGCGTACGTCAGTCGAGGACGGGTGTCACGGGTCCGTGCCGCCGACGGGCGGACCTCGCTGTTCGCCGTCGACGAACTCGACGCGGTCCGGGCATCTGGCCGTCGCAACGATCAGGCCCCGCGCCCGACGATCGACGTCCAGATCGCGTCGGCGATCACCAAACTGGGCGACGAGGGCATCGAGTTGCGGGGGTATCCGCTCACGTCGCTCCTCGCCGAGCATTCGTTCGAGGACGTCGCCGAGCTGCTGTTCTCCGGCGCGCTGCCGGCGGAACCGATCACGTGGCCGGGAGCCCATGCGGACGACCGAGCGGCGGTCACGTCGACGCTGCGATCCGTGCAGGTCGGGCCGATCGGCCGCCTGACGATCGCCGCGACCGTGCTCGGTGGGCTCCATCCCGACGACGACACCGCGACCGCCGCCCGGCGCGTCGTGCTGGCCTGTCCGACGGCGTTGACCGCCAATGCCACGCCGCTCACCGGGCGCTTCGCGCGACGCCTCACCGGCGCCTGGACCGCCCGTCCGACGCCGGCGCTCGTCGACGCGATCGAGACCGCACTCGTTCTCCTCGCCGACCACGAACTCGCCACGAGCACGCTCGCCGTTCGGGTCGCCGCATCGGTACGCGCCTCTCCGTACGCCGCGTTGGTGGCCGGATTGTCGACCGTGGAAGGCGCGCTCCACGGCTCGGCCATGTCGGCAGTGCACCGATTCCTCGACGAGTGCATGCGCAGACGATCCGGCCACGGGCGTGGCGCGGGCCCGCGCCGAGCGGCGGCGCATCCCCGGCTTCGGCCACAAGATCTACCGCCACACCGATCCTCGCTTCGCGCCGCTGCTCGCCGCCGCGCGACGCGTCGCTCCGGACGACATCCGGTTCGACGTGATCGACGCCGTGCTCGCCGAGGTGGCCCGCACGATCCCGACCCAGCCGAACGTCGACTTCGCCCTCGGTGCCCTCAGCTGGGTGGCCGAGCTGCCTGACGACGCGCCGATCTTCGCCGTCGCCCGTCTCGCCGGGTGGGCCGCGCACTACGACGAGGAGCTCGGCGAACCCCCCGTCCGCTTCCGAGGCCTCGCCCGCACGCCGTAACCCCCACCGCGATGAGCGAACGGACCGAGGGCTGGACCGCTCGCTCATCGCAAGGCGGCGACCCGTAGCTTGCGATGAGCCAACGGACCGACAGCTGGACCGTTCGCTCATCGCAACGCGGCGGCGGGGTACGGTGCGGGCGATGGCCACCGTGACCTTCGATCGTGCGACGCGGATCTATCCGGGGCAGGAAACGGCCGCCGTCGCCGACCTCGACCTGGCCATCGCCGATGGCGAGTTCCTGGTGCTGGTCGGCCCGTCGGGGTGCGGGAAGTCGACCACGTTGCGCATGCTCGCCGGCCTGGAACCGACCGACCACGGCTCGATCCTGATCGGCGACGACGACGTCACGACGGTGCCACCGAAGAACCGCGACATCGCGATGGTCTTCCAGTCGTACGCGCTGTATCCGCACATGACCGTGGCCGAGAACATCGGCTTCCACCTCAAGGTGAAGAAGGTCGGCAAGAAAGAGCGTGCCGCTCGGGTCAAGGAGGCGGCGCGCATCCTCGACCTCGAGGAGTTCCTGGACCGCAAGCCGGCCAAGCTGTCGGGCGGTCAACGGCAACGGGTGGCGATGGGGCGGGCGATCGTGCGCGAGCCGAAGGTCTTCCTGATGGACGAGCCGCTGTCGAACCTCGATGCCAAGCTCCGCGTCCAGACCCGCACCCAGATCGCCGCGCTGCAGAGGCGCCTCGGCGTGACGACCGTCTACGTCACCCACGACCAGATCGAGGCGATGACGATGGGCGACCGGGTCGCAGTGATGAGCGACGGCGTGTTGCAGCAGTGCGCCACACCGCGTGAACTGTTCACGCGTCCTGCCAACGTGTTCGTGGCGGGCTTCATCGGATCGCCGTCGATGAACATCGTTGCCGGCACCGTCGACGACGAGGGAGCGCACTACGGCTCGCTCGTCGTACCGATGACCCCCGAGCAGCGGGTGGCGGTCACCGGGCGGAACGTCACGATCGGCATCCGTCCGAACGATTTCAACGTCGCCGTCACCGGCGGGCTCGACGCGACGGTCGACGTGGTGGAGGAACTCGGGTCCGAAGCGTTCCTCTACTGCACGGTCGCCGGGTCAAACGCCCACATGGTTGCCCGCGTCGACGGGTTGAGCGGGCTGGGGGCCGGCGATCTCGTCAGCCTCATTCCGACGTCGGGGTCGGCTCATCTGTTCGACTCGCTATCGGGTCGACGTCTGGACTGAAGTCCGGGTTGGCGTCCGGGCCGAGGTCTGCGCTGACCTCCGAGCCCGCGTCGGGGTTGGCCTCATCGGGTACGGGCGCGACGTCGCCGACGGCCGGTTCCTCGACGGGATGCATCCGCATGATCACCAGCGCGACAGCGCCGCCCACGATCATCGTGATGGCCACCCACTGGTTGAACCGAAGCCCCGCGACGTGGTCGGCCTGATCGATGCGCATCCCTTCCACCCAGAACCGCCCGATCCCGTATCCCATGAAGTACATCGCCATCAGCTGCCCGGGAGCCGGACGCCAGCGCCGGTCGATCCACAACAGCACGAAACACAGCCCGAGGCACCACAGCGATTCGTACAGGAACGTCGGATGGAACGTCGTGCCGACGGCAAAGCCCGCCTCGAGGTTGTCCGCGTCGATCCGCACCGCCCACGGCAGGGTCGTCGGCCGGCCGTACAGCTCCTGGTTGAAGTAGTTGCCCCACCGGCCGATCGCCTGGGCCAGCGGGACGGCGGGCGCCGCGCACGTGGCCGCGACGGCGATGCCGATCCCCCGGCGATGGGTCACGTACAAGCCGACGACGAGGCCGAGCAGCAGGCCGCCGGGGATACCGAGACCGCCGTTCCAGATGGCGACGACATCGCCCCAGTTCCCATAGAACTTCTCGACGTCGGTGGCCACGTGGTACAGCCGCGCACCGATCACCCCGGCGAGCACGGCCCACACGGCGATCGCGCTGGCGTCGTCGCGCGTGCCGACCTGCGCGTTCTTCGAGGCGGCGGCCGAACAGCCAGACCGCGGCGACGACGCCGAGGGCGATCATCAGCCCGTAGATGTTCAGGCCGAGCGGGCCGAGCTCGATCGTGTTGAACGACGGGCTGGGGAAACTGGCGAGCATCGGTGATGTCAGCCCGACACCTGTTGGACGAACTTGCTGATCAGGTCGATGATCAGGTCGCGGTCGTAGTCCTGGGTCGCGACGTGATAGCTGCGATCGAGCCAGACGTGTTCGACGGGGCCGCCGAGTGTTGCGGCCAGATGCTCACTCTGCGCGGGCTCGACCACATGGTCCTGGCGGGAGGTGATGACGAGCGCCGGCATGGTGAGTTCGCCATAGCGATCGGCCATCGGCGCCAGCCCGTCGACCTGGAACGACAACAGCGAGCGCAGCGGGGTGCCCTGGTACGCCGACTCGACCACATCGGGATCGGCGATGTCGCCGCCGATCCCCGGCATGACCTCGTTGCCCTCGTCGATCATCTCCCGGATCATCTCGAGCACGTCGTCGGGCTGTGGCTGCGTCGCGGCGTTCACACAGACGATGCCGGCAGTCTCCGGGTGCTGGAGGGCGGCCCACAGGGTGAGTGACCCGCCCATGCTCAGCCCGGCGACGACGATCGTGTCGACGCGTTCGGCGAGGCGCTCGGTACGCCGCATCGACCTCGGCGGCCCACTCGGCCCACCCGGTGTCGAGCATCTCGTCCACCACCGTCCCATGGCCCGGCAGTCGTGGCAGTTCGACGTGCAGACCGTCGGCCGCCGCGGCGTCGGCGATCGCCCGCATCGACGACGGGTTGCCGGTGAACCCGTGCAACGCCAACAGGCCGGTCGTGGCGGTCCCCACGTGGGAGAGCGGTTCGGCACCCTCGACGATCGCTGTGCTGGTCATGGCACTGTTCTACCGGTTCCCGGGTGGGGAACTGACGAGCGTCACCGGTACGGGTCGTCGGGGCTGCCCGGTTCGTCCCACCAGTCGTCGGGGACGATGGCGGACTCCCAGTCGGGATCCGGGTAGATGCAGTCGACGGGGCAGGCGGGCAGACACTTGTCGCAGCCGCTGCAGAGTTCGGGCACGATGATCACGTCGGGACCGTGGTTGAAGATCGCCCCGAACGTCGGCGGGCAGTGGCGCAGGCAGGCGTCGCAGTTGATGCATTCGAGCATCTCGATGCGCAGCGGCACGTTCTGCCACTTCTCGTTCCGGGTCCTCGTCGCGATCCGCTCGTCCCGCGTCACGGCCATCGCCGCAGTGTACGAACCCGCCACCGGTCTTCGGGCCGGTGTCCGTCAGGCCGGTGTCCGTCAGGCCGGTCGACTCGTGCGGCCAGTTTCCGCCGGTTCGGCTCGATGGAACTTGACCCGCGGGTCAAGGTACCGTTGCATGCATCATGGCGCCACCGAGCGATGCATCTCGTGCCGACCCGGCCATCCGCACCCACACGCGTCACGGCGAGGAGCGCAAGCAACAGCTGCTCGACGCGGCCGCTCGTCTCTTCGCCGAGCGCGGGTACGGGGCGACCCGGATCGCCGACATCTGCCGCGAGGCCGGCGTCGCCAAAGGGCTGTTCTACTGGTACTTCCCGACCAAGGCCGAACTGTTCACCGAGCTCGTCCGGGTGATGCGACTGCGCCTGCGCCGGGCCCAGGCGGCGGCGATGGACTCCGACGCCTCGGCACTCCAGCGGATCGTGCAGGGAACCGAGGCCAGCGTGGAGTTCATGGCTGCGAACGCGGCCTACTTCGCCCTCCTCGACGTCGAACGGACCGACCCGGCGTTCGCCGACCTGTTCCAGGAGGGCTCGGACGTGTACCTCGACGATGTCCACCGGCTCGTCGTCCTGGGGCAGGAGGACGGGACGATCGCCGATGGAGACGCGAATCTGCTCGCCATCGGCGTCCTCGGCGCCGTGTCGTCGTTCTCCAACTCGTACCGCAGCGATCGGCTCGACTCGACGATCTCGGTGCCTGAACTTGCACGCTTCGTCGGTCGCTGGGTGGAGAGCGCGCTGACGTAACGATTGGCTCGGCCTCACGTCGAGCCGGGCCCGAGCGATCCGGAATGAGGTCTCGAGAGTCCGTCGTATCCTGCTATCAGCATGGTGACGAGACGGGCAGCATGGTGACGCGACGGGGTGCACGGAGGGTCCAGCGCGGTGCGCTCTGGGCGTTCGTGCCCGTGATCGGCATCCTGCCCTTCACGTTGCTCGCGCTGGCGGTGTTCTGGTTCCCGATCTCGGTCGTCGTCGACGTCGTCGACTACTGGATGGTCGTCGTCGCCTTCCTCGTCGTCGGACTGTTGATGTTCGTGCGGCCGTTCCAGGTGTTGGTGCTCACACCGATCCTCGGGGCGCGGCGACCGACGCCGGCCGAGGCGGCGGTGATCGAACCGATCTGGACCGGGATCGCGGAAGCGAACGGGCTCCCGGCGAGCCGGTACGTCGTGCGCGTGGTCGACACCGACGAGGTGAACGCATTTGCGTGCGGAGGCCACCTCGTGGTGGTCACCACGTTCGCCGTCACCGAACTGACGGCAGCGCAACTGCGGGGGGTCCTCGCCCACGAGTTGAGCCACCACCTCGGGCTGCACACCGTGGCGATCACACTCGGACACTGGCTGTCGGTGCCGGTGGTGTTGCTGGCGCGGATCGGGTTCTACCTGGAGAACGTGGCCCAGGCCGCCGCCGGGAGCTTCGGGCAGCGGTCGGCGGCGATCGCCGCGATCGGCACCGTGGCTGCCGCGATCTTCAGCGGGTTGGCGTGGGTGTTCACCGCGGCGATCCGGGGCAGCGACGCGATCACCAACATGGTGGGCCACTCGTCCGAGTACGAGGCCGACCAGCTGGCCGTGCGGATGGGTTTCGGCGCTGAGCTCGCCGGTGCCCTGCGCTTCGTGCTCGCCCAGGGCTACGGCGCCCGACCGATCGGCTGGCGGGCACGACTGGCCGCGTCGCATCCGCCGGCACGCACTCGTGTCGCTCGCATCGAGGCCCTGATGCGCCACCCCGCCGGCTGACGAATCGCCAACCAAGAAATCGCCCGGCCCAGAATCGCCAACCCGGCGCGCGCCCGGACCCGACCCCCTGGCGCGCGCGTCAGGCCGTGATCGGGCGCGACGACGGCGTCGAGGAGACCGACGAGGTCGGCGGGAGCGACGGCGATGTCCAGGCCGCGGCGGCCTCCGCTCACGTAGATCTCGTCGAACAGCTCGGCCGACTCGTCGAGCACCGTCGGCAGCACCCGCTTCTGCCCGAGCGGGCTGATGCCACCCACCACGTAGCCGCTCGAGCGCTCGGCCGCGCGCTGGTCGGCCATCGTCGCCCGCTTCGCGCCGAGGGCCGCGGCGACGAGCTTCATCGACAGCAGACAGCTGACCGGCAGCACCGCGACCGCGAGTCCTCGACCGTCATCCAGGTCGACGACCAGCGTCTTGAACACCTGGTCGAAGGGCAACCCCAGGGACTCGGCAGCTTCACGTCCGAAGTCCTTCAGCTCCTCGCCCCGTTCGTACTCGTGCACCGAGTACGCAACGCCCGACGCTTCGAGCAGACTGATCGCCGGGGTCATCGACCGCCAGTATGGCGACCCGGGGTGGCGACGTCGATATGGTCGGCCTCGTGCGCCTCTCGATCGATCCGTCGACGAATCCGGACGACTACGACTTCGTCCACCGTCTCCGCGTGCGGTTCGTCGAGACCGACGCGATGGGGATCGTGCACCACAGCAACTACCTCGCCTACTTCGAGGAGGCGCGAGTTGCCTACCTGCGGCATGTGGATCACCCGTTCACACAATGGCGTGACGACGGGCTCGAGTCGCCGGTCCTCGAGTCGTTCATGAGCTTTCGCGCGCCGCTGCGCTTCGACGATCTCGCCGACATCCGCCTGCGACTGGGGGCCGTGACGCGCACGACGTTCCAGATGGCGTACCTGGTGACCGTCGACGATGCGTCCGGCGAGCCGGCGGCGTGCGCCACGGGCGTGACCGTGCACGGTTGCACCACCACCGCAGGACGGCCGACGCGCCTGCCCGCGTGGCTCGTCGAACTCGGCGGTCGCAGCCCACCGCTGACTACCGTCTGGGCATGGCAGATACCGCAACCCGAGTGCCCCTCGTCGACTATCTCGTCCTCGACGACGGCGAGCCACACCTCGTCGCCAACGAGTGCACGTCGTGTGGGGCACGCTTCTTCGATCGTCGCAATGCATGCGCCTCGTGCTTCGCCACCGACTTCCGCCAGGTCTGCCGTACCGACGACGGGCGAACTCCGCACGTTCACCATCGTCGCCTTCGCCGCGCCCGGCGTCGAGGTGCCGTTCGTGTCGGGCGTCATCGACTGCGGCGGCACGAGCGTGCGCGGCAACCTGCGCAACGTCGAGCCCGACGCCGAGCACGTCTCGACCGGCATGAAGCTCCGCCTCGCCACCTACTCGCTCGGCGCCGACGACAACGGCGTCGAAGCCATCGCCTTCGGCTTCGAACCCGCCTGACCCGACCCGACCTCCTGCACACCGACTGGCCGATCACACCGAAATCCACGTTTGCGTCGGCGATTTCGGAGACCCGGTTCTCCGAAATCCTGACGCAAACGTGGAGAACACCACCGACGACTCGAACTGGAGAGACACATGAGCGCAAGTGACGAGATCTGGATCCTCGGAATCCACATGACGAAGTTCGGCAAGTACCCCGACAAGGACGTCGTCGACCTCGCCTCCGAAGCGGTGCTCGCTGCTCTCGCCGATGCCGGCGTCACGATGGCCGACATCGGCATCCTCGCCGCCGGCAACCTGATGGGTCCCGGCGGCATCGGTCAGCAGATCCAGAAGCAGGTCGGCCAGACCGGGATCCCGGTGTTCAACGTGTCGAACGCGTGCGCCACCGGCGCCACCGCGCTGCGCACCGCGATCATGGCCGTGAAGGCCGGCGAGGTCGACATGGGCTTGGCCGTCGGCGTCGAGAAGCTTGCCGGCGTCGGTCTGCTCGGCGCCAGGCCGCAGGCGTCGGGTGGCGCCCACGAGTGGACGCCGAAGGGTCGCTACGGCGCGGTCGCCGCGACCGACGGACGCATCGGCACCGACAACATGCCGGGCGTGTTCGCCCAGATCGGCATCGAGTACGGCCACAGGTACGGCGGCGTCGACATCGACGTGTTCGCCGGGATCTCCGAGAAGAATCACTCCCACTCCACACTGAACCCGCTCGCCGCGTATCAGAAGCGATTCACGCTCGACGAGATCAAGAACGACATGATGATCGCCTACCCGAACACGCGGCCGATGTGCTCGGCCAACTGTGACGGTGCCGCCGCCGCGGTGGTCGTCAGCGGGGCGAAGCTGAAGACACTCTCGCTCGAGCAGCAGCGTCGGGCCGTCAAGGTGTCGGCATCGATCCTCACCAGCGATCCGTATCAGGAGGCATGTCAGGTCCTGCCCGACGTGAACACGCTGACCCGCAACGCCGCCCGGCAGGCCTACGAGCAGGCCGGCATCTCGCCGTCCGATCTCGACCTGGTCGAGCTGCACGACTGCTTCGCCACCGCCGAGCTCGTGCACTACGACAACCTGATGCTGTGCGAGGAGGGTGGCGCCGGCGACTTCTTCCGCTCGGGCGCGCCGTGGCGTGACGGCTCGACGCCGGTGAACGTGTCGGGCGGCCTGCAATCGAAGGGCCACCCGATCGCGGCGACGGGCATCGCCAACATCTGGGAGGTCTGCCATCACCTGCGCGGTGAGGCAGGCGACCGTCAGATCGAGGGCGCCAAGGTCGGCCTCGCCCACGTCATCGGCCTCGGCTCCGCCTGCGGCGTCCACATCCTCGAGAAGTCCGCCGCCTGAGAATGTCCGCCGGGGTCTGTCCCCGGCGGACATTCTCGGGCGTTCACATCACCTGGGTCAGTCCACCGTCGACGACGAAGATCTCGCCGGAGGTGTACTTGTTGCGCAGGAGCGCCAGCACGGCCTCGGCGCAGTCGTCGGGGGTGGCCGACCGAGGCACGGGAGCCATCGCCGCGACGCCGGCGTGCATCGGCCCCCAGTCGGCGGTCCAGGGGGTGGCCACGAGTCCCGGTGCCACGGCGTTGACGCGGATCGGACCGTAGGACTTCGCGAGCAGCACCGTCAGGTGGTTCAGCGCCGCCTTGCTCATCGCGTAGGCGATCGATGACCCCACCGGTCGCACCCCGGCGATCGAGGTGATGTTCACGATGCACGCGTCATCCGATTGGCGGAGGTGGGGGACCGCCCGCTTCGTCAGCCACCACGTGCCGAAGACGTTGACGTCGAACGTCTTGCGGAAGATCTCGTCCGTCAGGTCGTCCAGGTTGCCGTGCGGCACCACCGTCGTCCATCCCGCGTTGTTCACGAGGTAGTCGAGCCGGCCATAGCGCTCGATCGTCGCGTCGATCAGACCGTGCGCTTCGTCCTGGACGCTGATGTCGGCACGGATGTAGCTGGCGTCACCCGGCAGCGACTCGGCGACGGCGGTTCCGGCGTCGACCGACGACGCGGAGTTCACCACCACGTCGGCTCCCAGGTCCGCGAGCCGGCGAGCAGTCGCCTCGCCGATCCCGCTCGATGATCCCGTGACGATCGCCACCCGGCCGTTGAATTCTGACATGCGTCGAAACTAACCACACAGGTGATCCGGATTCACGATTGCGACGACGCGATCGGGGGTACACCGGGGTCCATGACGCCAGCGCGCAGACCCATCATCCGCGTGACGCTCGTGAACGACTACGAGATCATCGTCCAAGGGCTGCGCCGGATGCTCGAGCCGTTCAGCTCGCGGATCGAAGTCGTCGAAACCCAGGTTGGCGGCGTGCCCGACGCTCCCACCGACATCGCCTTGTTCGACACGTTCGCCGGTCGACGCTACGCGCTGCAACGCGTGCGGATGATGGCGCAGGACCGGGACATCGGCAAGGTCGTGCTGTACACGTGGGATGCCCCTCCGGCATTCCAGGAGGACATCGTCCGGCAGGGCATCGACGGGGTGATCCTGAAGGCAGTGACGGGGGAGGCCCTGGTGGAGTCGCTCGAACGCATCTATGCCGGCGAGTCGGTCGGTCTCGACGAGCTCGCCGAGAGCCCGACGGCTGCGGCCCTCAGCGAGCGGGAGCAGGAGGTTCTGGCGTTGATGGCGCTCGGCCTCTCGAACCGGGAGATCGCGCACGAGCTGTACCTTTCGGTCGACACGATCAAGACGCACGTCCGCAGCGTGTTCAACAAGCTCGGGGTGTCGAACCGAACCCAGGCCGCGCTCGTCGCTGCCGACCTCGGCGTCGGCCCGCCTCGATCGCGAGCGTCGGCCTGACGACGTTGCCGCCGAGCGTCAGGACGAGCGCGACACCTGCCGGCTGCACCGCACGGCATGGCGCCCGCCGTCGTCGATGATCCGCACGTTGTCCACGAGTGACGCGACGACGAACAGACCGCGCCCGGTGACTTCCGTCGCATTGGGCAGCTCGACATGATCGAGGATGCTGAGATCGTCGACATCGGCGACGTCGAGGATCCAGTGGTCGAGCGTCTTTTCGACCCGGACGGTGAGCGTGGGTGACGAGGTGTGTTCGATCACGTTCGTCGCCAACTCCGACACGACGAGTTCCAGGTCGTCGGCAACGTCGTCGCCTCCGCCGGCCTCGGCGACGTACGCGTGTACGCGGCGCCGAATCTCGGAAAGCTGGGCGGTGTCCGCGGGCGCACGGAGATCCACAGCGGGTGCGACTCCGTTCGTCTGCGGTGGCCCGCTCTCCTGCATAACCCGTGACTCATTCCCTCGGGGAGCTGTTGTGAAACCTGTCCACAGCGTAACCACCGTGGGCTCGGCCACCGGGCGATGTTCAGGCCGGGGCGTCGATCTCGAAGTTCTCGGTGAGGCCCGCCAGATCGAGCAGGCGGGTGATCTGGCGACTCGGCGACCGCAGCACGAGACTCGGGCCGCCGGCTTCGGCCCGTTGCTGGGCTTCGACCAACACGCGCAACCCGCTCGAGTCCATGAAGGTCACGCCACTCATGTCGACGATCACGGCAGTAGACCTCTCACCGGCCGCAACCAGCGCGGTGGCGAACGACTCGGAGGAGTGTGCATCGACCTCGCCCGACACCAGGAATTCACCAGGCGCCACCTCGGCGAGCTGCATGCGCGTGTCGGACATGCGCGAAATATAGCCGTCGGGGGAGGTGGTCACCGCGCCTGTCCGGAAAGATGACGCGATTCACCTGTTCGGGTGATTGACGTCATCCGTTGTCTTCGAACACCGAGCCATCACCGGACCACTGCCGCATCTGCTCGAAGGACCGACGCAGCAAACGCGACACGTGCATCTGCGAGATGCCGACCTGCTCGGCGATCTCGGCCTGTGACAGCTCGTCGAAGAACCGCAGCGTGACGATCTCGCGTTCGCGATCGGGAAGGCGATCGAGGAGCCGGACGATCTCGGCGCGAGCGTCACTCTGCTCGTAGCCGTCCTCGTCGTCGGCCAGCGCTCGTTGCCGATCGGGGCTGTAGTCGTCGTCGGTGCCGGGTCCATCGAGCGTGCCGACGCTGTAGGCGGCCGAGGCGGCCAGCCCGCGGAAGACCTCGTCGCGATCGATCTCGAGGTGGCGAGCGATCTCGTCGACGGTCGGGCTGTGGCCGAGCCGCTGGGACAGTTCCTCCGTGGCCCGCCGGACCGCCAGATGGAGTTCCTTGGCCGACCGCGGAACGCGCACCGTCCAGGTCTTGTCGCGGAAGTGGCGCTTGAGCTCGCCCTCGATCGTCGTGCCGGCGAACGAAGAGAATGCCGCGCCGTGGTCGGGATCGAACCGGTCGACGGCCTTGACCAGGCCGAGCATCGCCACCTGGCGCAGGTCGTCGTCGCCGGACGATCGACCCGTGTAGCGCTTGGCGATGTGGGCCGCGAGGCCGAGATGCCGTTCGACGATCTCATTGCGCAACGCGCGATCGCGGGACTGCGCGTACTGGCGGAAGAGCGCGTCGTCGTCGAGGTCGACGTCGAGAAGGGATCGGCGGGTCATCGAGAGTGAAATGGCTCAGCGGGCGCGGTCGGCGCGCTTGACGAGCGTGACGACCCCGGCATCGATCCGGAACTCGTCGACCGCGGCCCGGATGATCGTCGTCGCGAGTTCATCGAGGTCGACAGCACCGGTGGGCACACCGTCCGACGACGTGGCGAGCTGGATTTCAACACCCGTCCGGTCGGATTCGATCGTCGATCGAGCAGCAAGGTCGACGACCGCTGCGTCAAGATCGGCGCTGATGTCGAACGAGGAGAAGACCTCGCTGACCGCGAGGCGGAGGTCGTCGATGTCGTCGACCGAGAAACCGGCATCGGCGCCGATCGACGCGACGACGACACGCACGGTGCTGGCGAACTCGTCGCGCAACGGAACCTGCAGGCGAATCGTCGAACCGTCCGCGAATGGAGGGTCGAGACGTGAATCGAGGGGCATCGGCGGTTCGAGGCGGGTCGACGAGGTGGGGGGCTTCGACATCATGGCCACGTTAGTGCCGGGAGACCGGCAGGAACGACGGCCAGCGATCGGTCGGCCACGGCAACGCCTCCCGTCGGGGAGACGCCGGGCAGCCGACCGATCACTCATCCACCGGCCACTCAGTTCCCGGACAGCTTGTCCTTCACCGCATCGACGGCGTCACCAGCCTTGTCGGCCGTCTTCTCGACGGCGTCCTTCACCTTGGCGCCGGCCTGGTCGGCCTTGCCTTCGCGCTTCAGGTCGTCGTCGTCCGTGAGGGCGCCCGCAGCTTCCTTGGCGCGGCCCTTTGCTTCATCAAAGTTGGAGTTGCTCATGCCGCCGGAATTCACCGGCGGCAACGTGTTGAAACGTCGGATGTGTGATCCGGGCCATGACGTTTGTCTGGGCGGCGCGTTGTTTGACGGGCCGGGTGATGGGTACCACCCGGCCTGACGGGGACCAACCGGGTCGCCAGAACGAAGGAGCACTCATGGGTTACGGCATTGGCGGAATTCTCATCCTGATCCTGGTCATCCTGGCGATCATCTATTTCGCGAAGCGTGTGTGAGGAGCGATCCCATGAAGTACTGGATGCCATTTCTCGTTGGCGCCGCCGTCGGCGGTTTCGTGGTCAACGGCATGACCGAACGCCAGCGGGCCAAGCTCGCGGCGGGCGCGAGCCGAATCATGACGACCACGACGTCGAGGCCGGCAGCGGTCGTCGGCACGGTCGGCGCCGGCGTCGGCGACATCGCCGATGCGGCGACCGACCGCGTGAACGATGTGATCGGAGGCGCCACCAGCGCCGTCGCCCAAAAAATCGCTGACGAGCCGACCGCGCTCTGATTGTGCCGAGCGTCAGGCGGAGGCGAGGATCGGCAGTGTCGGTTGCTCGCTTCCGCCGGACGGTTCGAGCGTGACACCCACCACGAATCCGGACGGGTCACCGTCGACCCGCACTGCGACGTGGCCCGAATCATCGGGACGGAACGTCGCCGCCGGCACGGACCCGGACTCGTCGACCATCCACAGCTGGTAGGTCTCGTCATCGGCGACGGCCGGTACATCGTCGCCGGTGACCACCATGGCGCCCTCGTCGGCCGAGTAGGCCAGCTCGAGCGTGGTGCCGAGCGAGCCTTCGAGCGTGCGGGTCGTGACGTCGTCGGCGTCGAGCACCGCGACGATCGGGTCGTCGCTCGCAGTCTCTCCGCTTGAATCGTCGTTGCGCGTGGCGACGAAGACGCCACCGGCCGCAATCAGCACCACCGCGGCCGCTGCCGCGAGCCACGCAACCGGTCGGCGACGCCGTCGAGCCCCGCCGAGCGACACCGGGTCTGCGGGAACGGTCGGCGGAGGCGGCGGCGTAGCGGAGCGATCTGGACGGGTTTCGTCCCGTGCCGGCAGCTGCTCGATCGACGCGATCGACGCCAACACCGACGCCCTCAGCGCGGGAGGCGGCTCGAGCGGTTCGGACGACTGCAGCGTGGCAGCGGCATCGAGCGCAGCGGCGAGTTCATCGGCCGCCGCCGGGTCGGCAGCGAGCAGTGCATCGAGTTCAGCGGTCTCCTCGGCGGTGAGTTCGCCGAGTGCGGCGAGTGCGATCAGTTCGTCGAGGCGGTCGTTCATGTCGTCCCTCCGAGTGCGCCGCTGAGCCGTTGCAGTCCGCCGCGGACTCGACCCTTCACCGTGCCGAGCGGCAGGCCGAGTCGTTCGGCGATCGTGGAATGGCTCAACCCCTCGATGAACGCCAGCTCGATGATCTCGCGCTGATCGGGTGGCAGGTCGGCGAGCGCTCGTTCCACTCGTTGCCCATCGATGCGGGTGACTGCGGCTTCATCGGTGAGCGTGGCAACGTCGGGTCGGCGGCGTGCGAGCTGCTCGACCCGGTTGCGTTGCGACTGTTCCTTGCGGACCCGGTCGATCGCTCGTCGGCGAGCGATCGTGACAGCCCACGTCGACACCGACGCCTTGGCGGGATCGAAACGGGCGGCGTGGGTCCAGACCTCGACGAACACTTCCTGCGTCACTTCCTCGGACATCGCCGGGTCGCGCAGCACTCGCGACACGGCCGAGAAGACCATCGGTGCGACGGCGTCGTAGATCTCGGCGAAGGCCGTCTGGTCGCCGTGCTGCACCCGCTCGATGAGCGTCGTGAGGTCGGCGGCCACGGATCTGATGCCGTCATGATGACAGGGATCGACGCTCGCTTCGACCACCAGCGTGGAGCCCCAGTTCATGGCCGTGGTTCGGATCGTGTGGCCGATCGGATCACAGATCGGCAGGCCATGCAACCGCCCGGCGGACGCGGACGAGCGGCGAGGAACCGAAGGTTCCCCGCCGCTCATTCATGGGCCGCTCGGTGGACCGCTCGGTCACCGGCCGCTGTTCTTGTCGATCAGGGCATCAGCACCGCGTCGATGATGTGCACCGTGGCGTTGGCCGTTTGGACGTCGGCGCATCCGACCGTCGCCTGACCGTTGACCATCAGTGAGCCGTCAGCGGTCGTCTCGAACGTGATGTCCGCGCCGTTGACGGTCGTGGCCGAACCCATCTCGGCCAGTTCGGTGCTCGACAATTCTTCGCCGGCGATGACGTGCAGCGTCAGGATCGACGTGAGCAGGTCGGTGTCGGCCAGCACGGCCTCGAGGTCCGCCGGCGGGATCGCCGCGAACGCGTCGTTGGTCGGAGCGAAGATCGTGAACGGCCCGTCGCTGTTCAGGGTGTCGACGAGGCCGGCTGCGGTCACCGCGGTCACCAGGGTGGAGAGCACCGGGTTGTTGCTCGCTGCCGTCGCGGCGGGGTCGTCGGTCATGCCGGCGAAGGAGCCCTCACCGTCGGTCGGCACGGCATCGCAGAGGGGGCCGGTCGGGCCGTCCTCGGTCATCGCGTCGCCGGTTGCCGTCATCTCGGTGCCGGTCGGCATCTCGGTGCCGGTCGGCATCTCGGTGGCAGCCGGCATCTCGGTCGCGGCGGCATCTCGGTGGCGGCCGGTGCCTCGGTAGCGGCCGGTGCCTCAGTAGCGGCTGGGGCCTCGTTGACAGCGGGGGCGGCGTCGTCGGCGTCGCTGCCACAGGCTGCGGCGACGAAGGTGAGCGAGGCACACGCGGCCAGCAGTTTGATGGTTCGAACACGGTTGATCATGTCGGTTTCCCTTCTGGTGTCTTGCATGGGGGTGGGGGTGTTCACGCTGCGGTGCAGCGCCTTCGTGGCCTCGCCGAGTGACCCGGGGGGTGGGTCACTCGACGAAGACCACGATCTGGTGATGGCCGGAGGCGCCATCGGGAAGTGGTTCGGATCGTTCGGCGGTTTGGATCACGCCAGTTCCGTCGGTGGCGCGGCAGCGGATCGTCGATCGGCCCGTGCCGGCTGGCGTCCAGCGGAAGGCCCACTGCCGCCAGGTGTCGTCGTTGAGGGCGTCGCCCAGCTCGGCGGGAGTCCAGTCGGCGTCATCGATCTGCACGTCGACGTTGCTGATGCCACGGGTCTGCGCCCAAGCGACACCACCGATCACCGCGGTGCCATCGGCGTTGCGGGTGACGGTGCCGAGGCCGTCGACCGAGTCGATCCGACTCATCAACTTGATCGGGGCGCGGTCGGCGTATCCGCGCGGTACCCAGTACTGCTCGAAGTCGTCGAAGGTCGTGAGCTCGATCTCCACCAGCCACTTGGTGGCCGAGGTGTAGCCGTACAGTCCGGGAACGATCAGCCGGGCCGGGAAGCCATGTTCGAGCGGGAGCGGTTCACCGTTCATCCCGAAGGCGACGATGGCGTTGCGGCCGTCCGTGGCCGCTTCCAGCGGGAAGCCGCACGTGTAGCCGTCGATCGAGCGACCGACGACCTGATCAGCCCCGGCGAGGACGCCGGCTTCCGCGAGGAGTTCGTCCAGCCGGACGCCCAACCACCGGGCGTTGCCGATCAGGTTCCCACCGATCGTGTTCGACACGCACGTGAGGGTGATGTCGTATTCGGCGACGTTGCGCCGCAACAGATCATCGAAGCTGAACCGGAGTTCCCGGTCGACCAGGCCGATGATGCGCAGCTCGTAGTCCTCCGCCGGCAGCTGCGGAACCGTGAGCGCGGTGTCGATCCGGTAGAAGTCGGCGTTCGGGGTCGTGAACGGAGCGACGCCGCGCACGCCCACGTCGACGGCATCCGGGATCGGGGCGAGCGGATCCGCCGCGCTGGGCAACGTGACGTTGGCCCTCGACTCGGCGGCGCCGAAGCGGTGCTTGAGCGCTCGGCCGACGGCGCCCGCACCGGCCCCGGCGAGTGCCAGGGCGGCGAGCAGCCCACCGCTGCGCACCAGCACCTGCCGCCTGGTGACCGACGCCCCAACGTTCTCGTGAACTTGTTGCGGACCCGCGTGCGCAACATGTTCACGAGAAGCGGTGAGGTCGTCGGTCGGCAGGATCGGGCGGGCCACTGAGTAGGCCAGCCAGAGGGCGCCGGCTCCGAGCGCGGCGCCGATGATCGAAGGGAGGGCGTCGGTCGGCGTTCCACCGACACGTCGGGTCAGCGCGGCGTACGCACCGATCAGACCGAACACGCCGATGCCGATCAGGCCGACCTCGATGCGCGTGCGGAATGCGATCGCACCCATCACCGCGGCGTAGATCGCGAGGAACGCCCCGATGCCCAACAACAGCGCCGGCTTGTCGTTCGTCCCGAACTGCTCGATCGCGAACTCCTTCACGGCGACCGGGACGTGGTCGATCACACGATCGCCGACGTCGAGGATCGGGCCCTTCCAGGTGCGGTTCAGACCGGCCACGAGCTCTGCCGCGCCGAGCGCGACCATCGCGGCGGTCAGGCCCGCCAGCGCGCCGAGCGCCGCCGCCCACCGTTTCGAGATCGTCTCGGCTGCCATGGCGGTGGTTCGGATCCGACCGCGATCTGGATCACCGATCTGTGCGAGCACCTTCGGGCGGTCGCGTTGATCGGAGCGCCGTTCCGCCGTGGCAGCATGGGCCGATGGCCGCGGCTGCTGACGGTGTGCTGATCCCGAATCGTTCGGGTCGGCCGATCGACGCGGTCGACATCGCATCGGTTCCGTTGTTCGTCGGCACGATGATCGCCGAGGCGATGGTGCTGCGCCGACGCCCGCGCCGTGACGGGATCGACGTCGAACCGACGGTCCGGCCGGCTCCGCACGACCTGCCGCCCGACCCGCTCGTGCCGGTCGGCTACGAGCGCCGCGACACGGTGACGAGCCTCACGATGCTGCTCGGCAACGTGGCCGTGAACCTGGCGATGGCGAGAGCGGTGGGATCGCTCGGGCGCCTCGTGTTCAAGCACCGGATCGCCGACATCGGCAAGCGTCGGGGATCGCTGGCGGTGGCCATCGTCGCCTGGGACTTCCTCTACTACTGGGACCACCGCTGGATGCACGAGGTCCGCCTGTTCTGGGCGAACCACGTGACCCACCACTCGAGTCAGCGGTACAACCTGTCGACCGCGCTCCGCCAGCCATGGTCCGGTTTCCTGCTGTCGTGGGTGTACCTGCCGATGCCGCTGTTCGGCATCCCGGCCAATCAGGTGGCCAAGGCCGCCCAGCTCAACCTGCTGTACCAGTACTGGATCCACACCGAAGCGATCGACCGGCTCCCGAAGCCGATCGAAGCCGTGTTCAACACGCCGTCACACCACCGGGTGCACCACGGCGCCGACCGGCAGTACCTCGACCGCAACTACGGCGGCGTGCTGATCGTGTGGGACAAGCTGTTCGGCACGTTCGAGCCCGAGATCCGCCGCGTCACCTACGGCCTCACGAAGAACATCGAGACGCACAACCCGCTGCGGGTCGGCTATCACGAGTTCATCGACATCGCCCGTGACGTGGCCCGAGCCCGGGGCCTGCGGAGCAAATTCCATCATGTGTTCGGTCGTCCCGGCTGGACGCCCACGCCGCTCACCGGTGACCGGTCGGCGGCCTGACCGTCCCCATTCTCGGCTTGCGCGGCGACGGGGGCGCGGCCCTCCCGGATGAACGCCCACGCGAGCGCGGCGCACAGCAGATAGATCGCCGATTGCACATCGAGGAGTCGGATGAGCTCCGTCGATGCCAGCAGCGCACCCGCCACCAGCGATCCGATGCTCCGCGCGAGCGCACCGATCGCGCCCCCCACACCGACCACCCGACCGAGCATGCCCGAGGGGCTGAACTGCTGCATGGCCGTGAAGAGCCCGACGCCGAGCGCCGAGCCGGGGATGCCCGACAGCGCGAAGACGGCCATGAAGATCCAGATCTCGGTCGTCAGCGTCGGTCCGTGCCAGAACACGAGCGACACGAGACCCATCCCGAGGTATCCGGCTGTCAGCAGTGTGATCGGCCCGAAGCGATTGGCGAACCGGGTGATCAGCAGGGCGCCGACGATCGCCCCCACCGCCATGCTGCCCCTGATCAGGCCGACCTCGACCCCGCCACCGTGCAGCGCGCGCACCACGAACGCGACGAAGAGCACGACGAAGAAGCCCTGGGCGATCTGGCCGAGACCGTCGATCAGCACGAGCGCGCGGATCACCGGCTGGCGCCAGATGGCACGAAGCCCGGCGCGCACACCGCCATCCACCTGCCGCCCGCTGTGGCGGTCGGTCGTGATCGGGCTCGTGTCGGAGCGGACGAACGCCATCGCCACCGCGACCGCGAGGAACGTGACACCGTCGATGGCGACCACGGCTTCGATGCCGCCGAATCCGACCGCGACGCCACCGAGCGGTGAACCGATCAGCCGGGCCAGGCTGGCACTCATCGAGTTCGCCGCGTTGGCGACGGTGAGCTGGTCGGGGGCGACCACGCGGGGCAGCAGCGCGACCGACGCGGGGTTGTTGATCTGGGTCAGCATCGCCTGCGCGCCGACGACGAGATAGGCGGGCCAGATCCGGTCGGCGGTCACCGTCAGCAGCGGGAGGAGCGTGACCGCTTGGGCGAGATTGGTGGCGACGAGGGTGCGGCGGAGATCCCAGCGATCGACGAGGCTCCCGCCGACCGGCCCGAGCAGCAACGCGGCGACGAGTTCGACGACGAACAACAGTGCGGTCGCCGTGCCCGAGTCACTCTCGAGGAACACGAACAGCGGCAGCGCGACGAGCAGGAGCCAGTCGCCCATGTCGTTGACGAACCCGCCGGCCCACACCAGCCGGAAGTCGCGGGTGCGCCACGGCGACGGCCTCGGCGGTGGTCGCTCGCCACGAGCGTCCCCGTGCGCTAGCCCGTTGGAGACGTCGATCACGGCAGGTCGGTCCGGGCGAACGCGTCGATCGAGACGCGCACCGACCGGGCGTCGTCGGGCGCATCCACGCGCACGGCGGCTCGCAGGGGGCGGACGATGGCGTCGATCGCTTCCACGACGGACCGCAGCTCGTCGGCGTTGACGAGCAGCGCAAACGTCGAGAACGACGCTGCTCGGTGCCACTCGTCGGTCAGTCGGTCGAGGTGGGACAGGTAGTGACGGGCGAGGCGGAGGTTCTCGTCGAGCGCGACCGAGATGAGGGCCGAGGACGCCGCGACGAACTCCGGCGAGCCGGCCGGCTCACCGAAATCGAACCCGGCCGCGGCGGCGCGCCACACCCTCGTCCGCCCGTCCGCGTCGGCGCGACCGTCCTGGTCGACGCGCTCGACGAGCCCGAATCGTTCGAGGTGGCGCAGGTGGTAACTGCACGCCGACGGCGTCGCATCGACCACTTCGGAGCACTGTGTCGCCGTCTGCTCGCCCACGGTCAACAGGAGATGGAGGATCGACGTGCGGATGGGATGAGCGAGCGCCGCCAGCACCGTCACGTCGGTCACCTTCATGCGCTCGGTTGATGCCACCGGTCCTCCGTCTCTGCGAAGATCTGAAACAAGTCCTTCACATCTTCCGTCGCGCTGAGGCAAAATGTCAAGGGATCCCTTCAGATCACTCCAGCGATGAGCGAACGGACCGAGGGGTGGGCCGCTCGCTCATCGCAACGGGAAGATCAGCGTTCCATCACTCGGGTTGGTGGCAGACCGCTTCGACGTTGTTGCCGTCCGGGTCACGGACGAACGCCCCGTAGTAGTGCTCGTGGTACTCGGGCCACACGCGGGGCTCGTGCAGCACCTCGGCACCCGCCGCGACAGCGGCATCGAAGAAGGCGTGCACGGTGGCGCGATCGGGTGCGGCGAACGCGATGTGCGACTCGCGGAATCCCTCGCCGGAGTCGAACACCCCGATCCAGAAGTCCGGGTCGGGGGCGATGCCGTACCCCATGGCGACACCGAAGTCCATCAGATCGTTTCGCCCCGAGCGGGGCCAGCACGGCGTCGTAGAACGCCGCGCTCTTCGTCATGTCAGCACATTGGATTCCGAGATGATCGAGCATCGACACAGCGTGGCACGATCGCCGGCACGCCGTCGACGCGACGCGGTCAGCCGTCGCGCGACTCGAGCACCGACGCGAGCAGTTCGAGCGCGCGCGACCGCGAACGACACCATGTTCCGGGTTCGTTCGTCGACGCCCGTGAGGAGGTGTCTCGTCGTGACGAGGTCGCCCGACGCGACAGCGATCCAGCAGTGTCCGGCCGGATCGCCGTAGGGGTTGGCCGGTCCCGCGGCGCCGGCCTCACCGATCCCCCAGTCGGCGCCGAGCTTGAGCGCCGCCGACCGGGCGAGAAAGTCGGCGAATTCCTCCGTCGCGCCGCGCATGCCCGCAGGCGGTTCCACCGCGCCCGCCATCCAGGCACGGTTGGCCCGGGCCGTGTAGACCACCGCTCCGCCGAGGAAGTACGCCGATGCACCTGGGATGGCGAGCAGCGCGGCCGAGATCAGTCCGCCCGCCGATCCCTCCGCCACGGCCACCGTCTCGCCGCGTTCGCGCAGCATCGCCGCAACACGTGCGGCCGGAGCGTCAAGTTCATCGATCAGCATCGCGCCAGCCTTGCCGACCGACGAACCTGTCGCGAAGTGCCTGACCCCGCGCGACAGGTTTGTGTTAGTGGCGGTTGAAGCCGCCTTCGGAGTCGATCACCTGGCCACGGATCCACGCGCCGGCGTCGCTGACGAGGAAGGCCACCAGGTTGGCGACGTCGTCCGGCTGCCCCCACCGGCCGTCGGGGAACCGACGCTCGACGGCCTCGATCACCTCGGGCGGCGCGTACCCGGTGTCGACCGGCCCCGGATTGATGCAGTTCGCCACGATGCGCGCCGGGACGAGCGCGTGGGCGACCGAGCCCGTCATCTGGTGGAGCGCACCCTTGCTCACGGCGTAGGCGAGCTCGCCGTCCATCGGCGACAGGGCCTGCCCGCTCGTGAACCACACCATGCGGCCGATCGGTGGCCGATCGATCGGAGGCGGCACGTGCACTTCGGCGAAACGTTGGGCGAGCATCACGATGCTGCGGACATTCGCCGCCCAGCACTGGTCGAGTTCGACCTCGGTGACCTCCGCCAGCCCACCCTCCGACGAGCGGGCGTGCACCGCGATGACGATGTCGAGACGACCGTGACGTGCGACCACTTCGTCGACGAGCGCGGTCGCCACGCCGGGTTCGGCCAGATCGTGCTCGGCGACGTCGATCGACGAAAGCGTCGCGGCGCGCCCCGCACCCCACGGCATCTCGGCGTCGTGGGGTGACCACCCGGTGGCGAACACCGTGGCGCCCATGCCGTGGAGCCGTTCTGCGATCGTGGCGCCGATCCCGATCGCCCGCGACACCCCGGTGACGAGCGCGACACGACCGGTCAGATCCGACGACACGCGCCGACGGTAGCAGCGCCGCCTACGCCGGATAACCGGCGTACGACGCCTTGAACACGCCCTGGTGGAGCAGCACCGTGGCGGCGTGAACGCCGGTGCCGGCCGCGGTCAGGGTCGATTCGGTCCAGTACGACTCGACCCGTCGACTCTGACCGATGCCGACGATCGTGTGCTCGACGACGTACGGCTCGCCGACGAACACCGGCCCGTCGACGAAGCGCACCTCGAGGTCGACGAACAGTCCGACGGCCGGTCCGCGAACGGGAAAGTGGCCGCCCGCTTTGTGAGCGAGCACGCTGATCATCTCGGTCGGCACGACCGGGCGGCCCCACGGGCTGTCGCCGTCCTCGTCGTACCAACTCGACCGCTCGGTGATCCGGTCGAGCTTCTGGCGCAGCGTGAACGGATAGAGGTCGCCGTTGTGCTCGTCGAATCCCATCGTGACCGGCTCGGCGTTCGAGCGGGTCATGCCGATCTCGAGCTGGTCGACGATGAACAGCTCGCCGGGATCGCCCTGCGCTCGCTGCCGACGGTCGTCGAGCTCACTCTCCTCGGCGGAACCGACCGACGCGGTGCCCTCGAGCACCGGGGTGCCGTCCGCCTTGGCCGCGGCGACCTTCGCCGACGTGGCGCTGACCGTCCGCAGCGAGGCGCGTACCTCCTCGCCTTCGACCACCATGTTGAGGAAGTGGGCACTGAGGCATCCCGACTCGAACCACCGCTGTCCCCATACCCGCACGGCCAGCGGATCGACCTGGCTGAAGTGCGTGGGGCCCTCGATCGGGGCGCCGGCGAGGCCCAGCTCGGCCGCCGTGTCGCCGTCGTGCACGCTCGTGTGGCCGCCGTAGGTCTGGTCGGCGAGCATCTGCGCCGGCATCCGCAGCGGGCCGGTGAGCATTCCGTCGTCGTCGGTGATCGCCGTGTCGAAGCTGATCGCGGGGTCGTTGCTCATCGCGGCATCGTTGCATGTTCGTACACGACCACCTGGCTCGTGCTCTCCGATGTGAACGGCTCCCGCGACCACGTGCCCCATCGCTCGCGGAGGCGCAGTCCGGCGAGCTGCGCCATCAGGTCGAGCTCCGATGGCCACACGTATCGGTATGGCGCCGAGTGCCGAACCAGTCGCCCGTCGACCGACATCCAATGGTGGGACCACGACACCTGACCGACGAGGTCGTCGAAGGTCTCGATGCCGACGTGATCGGCCTCGAGCTCGAACACGCGACCGACCTCGCCAACTGGCAGCCGGCGGAGCTGCGGAACGACCACCTCGACGACGAAACAGCCGCCCGGTTCGAGGTGCGCCGCGGCGTTGCGGAACACGGCGACCTGTTCGGCTTGCGTGGTGACGTTCATGATCGTGTTGAACACGAGGTAGACGACGGCGAACGACCCGGTCGACGCGGGTGGTCGTCATGTCGCCGATCGTCACGTCGATGGCGGCAGCACCGGGCTTCGACCGCAGCCGCTCGACCATGTGTGGCGACAACTCGATGCCGTGCACCCGCAGCCCTCGCGCCGCCAGCGGCAGCGCGATCCGCCCCGTCCCGATGGCGAACTCGAGCACCGCTCCCCCACGGGCGACGTCGGCAAGGAAGTCGACGGTCGGCCCGACGACCGAACGTTCGAACATGGGCGCCGTGGTCTGGTCGTAGGCGTCAGCGATGTCCCGTTCCCACATGACCGATGCCACGGTCCCGAGCCTTGCACGTCACGTGTCGGGCTGGAACCGGTAGCCGACGCCGGCATCGGTGACGAAGTATCGAGGTGGCGCATGGTCGGCTTCGAGTTTGCGGCGGATGTGACCCATGTGCACACGGAGCAGGTTCTGGTCGGGCTCGTAGTCGGGGCCCCACACCGCGGTGAGCAACTGCTTGTAGGTGACGAGCTGATGCGGATGGCGGACGAGGTGCGCGACGATGCCCCACTCGGTCGGGGTCAACCGCACCTCGGTACGCGACGACGATCCGTCGGTGAGCACGAACGCTCGGTGCGCAGCCAGGTCGAGTTCGAACTGCGCGGTCTGCACCACGGCGACGTCGGTCGCCGACTCGGGCACTCGTCGGAGTGCTGCCCGTACGCGAGCGACCAGTTCGGCCATCCCGAACGGTTTGGTGACGTAGTCGTCGGCGCCGGCATCGAGGGCGAGCACCTTCGAACGCTCCTCGTCGCGGGCCGTGAGCACGATGATCGGGACGTCGGTCCATCCCCGCAGTGCCTCGATGACGGTGATGCCGCTCATCCCTGGCAATCCCAGATCGAGCAGCACGATGTCGGGCCGGACGCGGGCCACCTCGGTCAGCGCCGACTCGCCGGTCGCGGCCTCGTGGATCTGAAAGCCGCGCGCCCCGAAGTTGAGCGACAGCGCGCGCCGGATCTGTCGCTCGTCGTCAACGATCAGCACGCTCGTCATCGGGCCCCTCCTGGCACTGCCACGTCGGTCGCGTGCGGCAGGACGATCGTCACCGTGAGCCCACCGCCGGGTGTGTCGTCGAGCATGAGCGAACCACCCATCGCCGTGACGAATCCGTTGGCGATCGACAGCCCCAACCCCACGCCATCGCCGACCGGGGCGTCACCGAGCCGCTGGAACGGCTGCACGACCCGGCCCCGTTCGTCGGACGCGATGCCGATGCCCCGGTCGACGACCCGGAGGTGGACGTCGTGGCCGATCGAGGCCGCCTCGACCCGCACCGGCTGGTCGAGCGGGCTGAACCGCTCGGCGTTGACGACGATGTTGGCAAGGCTCCGCTCGAGCAGCGCGGCATCTCCGAGCACCGGAACGAGGTCGTCCGGTATGTCGACATGAACCCGCTCGCCGGGCAGGTTCGCGCTGTACAGCGCGGCCGCGATCACGTCGGCGACCTGCGTCGGCTGCACGTCGATGGCCAGCGCACCGATCTGCAGGCGGCTGGCGTCGAGCAGGTTGCCCACGAGCATCGTCAGGCGGTCGGTCTCTTCGTCGACGGTGAGCAGTGCCTCGGCGATCTGGTCGGGGGTCCAGGCGACGGTCGAGTCGCGCAGACCTGACACCATCGCCTTGATCGACGCCAGCGGTGACCGGAGGTCGTGCGACACAGCACGCAGCATTGCCGTTCGCACCACGTCGACGTCGGCGAGCGCGGCGGCCTCCTTCGCCTCTGCGGCCAGCGTCTGGTTGTCGATCGCCAACGACAGTTGATCGGCGAGTGCCTGCAGGAGGCGTTCATCGTCGGGTGACAGCGTCCCGCCATAGAGCGTCAACGTGCCCGACGACAGGGCGAGTCGGACGGTGGGATCGGCCGCGGTGTCACCGTCGGAGGCGATGACCACGGCCACGTCGCCTCCGGGTGGCGGGCGTGCTTCGAGACGAGCCCCGGCGAGGTCGAACGTGGAGCGGATCTGTTCCACGAGCCGCTGGATGGGGTGGGGGTCGATCGCCAGGCTGGTCGTCGACCGCACGAGCGCTTCGGCCTCCAGGCGGGCCCGTCGTGCCTCGAGCGAGCGCTGTGTTGCGAGATCGACGAGCGCTCCGACCACGACCGCCACGACGATGAACACGACCAGCGAGATCAGGTTCTCGGTGCGACCGATGGTGAGCGTGCCGTGGGGCGGAACGAAGAACCAGTTGACCAGCAGCGACGCCACCACGGCAGCGACGATTCCAACCACCCATCCACCGATCGCAGCGATGCCCAGGACGACCACGAGCGCGAGCAGCAACACGGTCGACAGGTCGATCGAGTCGCGGAACGGCACGGCCAGGGCGACGAACACCGGCAATCCGACGACCACGAGCAGCCATCCGATCGTCGTGCGCCGACCCACGACGGGCCGTCGCCGGCGCGGCAGATGTTCGGGCCCGGCACCCTCAGTACGGGCGATCACGTGGACGTCGATCTCGGGCGCGAGCCGGGTGACGCGGGCGACGAACGAGCCCTGCACGAGCTCGTGCCAACGGCTGCGCCGGCTGGCGCCGAGCACGAGCTGTGTCGCCTTCTCCCGCCGGGCGAAGGCGGCCATGGCTTCCGCGGTGTCGGGTGCGACCACGTCGTGGACGGTGCCGCCGAGCTCGACGACGAGCTTGCGTTGCGCCGCGAGCGCGGCGTCGTGCTCGTGCGACAGGCCGTCGTCGACGGCGACGTGAACCGCGATGAGCTGGCCGCCCACACGGCCGGCCATGCGCGCCGCGCGGCGGATGAGTGCGTCACCGCCGGACACGCCGGTCAGGCCGACGACCACCCGCTCGCGGGTCTCCCACGGGTCGGAGATCCCGTGCGCGTCGAGGTATCCCGTCAGCGACTCCTCGACGCGATCGGCGACCCAGAGGAGGGCCAACTCACGGAGTGCGCCCAGGTTGCCGGGGCGGAAGTAGTTGGCGAGCGCGGCATCGACTCGTTCCGGTGGATAGATGTTGCCGTGGGCCATGCGGCGACGGATCGCCTCGGGTGCCATGTCGACGAGTTCGAGTTGATCGGCGCGACGGACGATGTCGTCGGGCACGGTCTCGCGCTGGACGGTGCCGGTGATCCTCTTGATCACGTCGTTGAGCGATTCGAGGTGCTGGATGTTGAGCGTGGAGATCACATCGATGCCGGCGTCGAGGAGCTGTTCGATGTCCTGCCACCGCTTCTCGTTGCGCGATCCAGGCGCGTTCGTGTGCGCGTACTCGTCGACGAGCACCACTTCGGGCCGGCGCGCGAGGATGGCGTCGACGTCGAGTTCGTGCAGCACCGTGTCGCGATACTCGATTTCACGACGCGGCATCACGTCGAGATCGTGGATCTGTTCTGCGGTCTGGATGCGGCCGTGCGTCTCGACGAGGCCGACCGCGACGTCCGTGCCGCGCTCGGCGCGGCGGACACCCTCGCCCAGCATCTTGTACGTCTTTCCGACGCCGGGTGCCGCACCGAGGTAGATGCGCAGCGAGCCTCTGGCCATCTGCGATCAGCCTACATTCGGCCGGTCAGGGCATCGAGCGCCATGTTGAGCGGCAGCACCTGCACCGCCGGCTCGCCGAGGACGACGAGATCGCGTCCGTTGGTGTGGTCGTCGACGAGCGCCAGGACCTGGTCGAGCCCGATGCCTCGCTCGGCGGCGACCCGCGGCGCCTGGAGACGGGCGTTGGCGATCGAGATGGCCGGGTCGAGGCCGGACCCCGACGCCGTGACGGCATCGACCGGTACGGCCGCGTCGCCGGGGAGGCCGTTCTCGGCCCGGTAGGCGGCGACACGTTCGTCGACGGCGGCGAGAAAGTCGGGATTGGTCGGGCCGTCGTTGGAGCCGGCGCTGGCCGCGGCGTCGTACCCGGCGCCGGCAGCCGACGGGCGGGGATGGAAGTACTCGGGCGCAACGAAGTTCTGACCGAGGAGTTTGCTGCCGACGACGACGCCGTCGACCTCGACCAGCGATCCGTTCGCCTCGTCGTGGAAGGCCAGCTGCCCGAGGGCCGTGACCACCAGCGGGTAGGCGACGCCGAGGAGGATCGTGAACACCACGACCGCGACGAGGGCGGGGCGCAGTTGGCGCATGAAGGATCGCATGTCAGTTGGCTCCCAGTGCGGTGACGACGATGTCGATGAGCTTGATGCCGACGAACGGGGCGACGAGGCCGCCGAGCCCGTAGATCAGCAGGTTGCGCCGCAGCACCAGGGCCGCCGCTTCGGCGCGGAACTTGACGCCCCGCAGCGCCAGCGGGACGAGCGCCACGATGATCAGCGCGTTGAAGATGACCGCCGAGAGGATGGCCGACCTCGGGCTCGACAGGTGCATCAGGTTGAGGTCGTCGAGCGCGGGCAGCACCGCCGAGAACATCGCCGGGATGATGGCGAAGTACTTGGCGACGTCGTTGGCGATCGAGAAGGTCGTCAGCGACCCTCGGGTCATCAGCAGTTGCTTGCCGACCTCGACGATCTCGATCAGCTTCGTGGGGTTGCTGTCGAGGTCGACCATGTTGCCGGCCTCCTTGGCGGCCTGGGTGCCGGTGTTCATCGCCACGCCGACGTCGGCCTGCGCCAGGGCGGGTGCGTCGTTCGTGCCGTCACCGGTCATCGCCACCAGGTTCCCGCCGGCCTGCTCGCGCTTGATCAGCGCCATCTTGTCCTCGGGTGTGGCCTCGGCGAGGAAGCCGTCGACACCCGCCTCGTCGGCGATCGCCGCTGCCGTGAGTGGGTTGTCGCCGGTGATCATGATCGTGCGGATGCCCATCGACCGCAGCTGGTCGAAGCGTTCGCGCATGCCCGGCTTGACCGTGTCCTTGAGGCGGATCACACCGAGCACCCGCCACGGAGCGGTCGCGTCGGCCTTGTCGATCACCACGAGCGGCGTGGCGCCGTCGCGCGACACCTGCTCGACGATCGGGAGGAGTTCGAGCGGCACGATTCCGCCCTCGGCTTCGACGAACCGGCGGACCGAGTCGGCGGCTCCCTTGCGCACGAGCCGGCCGCTCGTCAGGTCCATACCCGACATGCGGGTCTGCGCGGTGAACGGCACGAGCGTCGCTCCATCCAGCAACGCGGCATCGTCGACCGCCGCGAGGTCGAACGTCTCGACCGCGAGCTGCACGATCGAGCGGCCCTCCGGCGTCTCGTCGGCGAGCGACGACGTCATCGCACCTTCGGCGAGCTCACGTTCACCGACGTCGTGGACCGGGATGAACTCGGCGGCCTGGCGTGACCCGTACGTGATCGTGCCGGTCTTGTCGAGCAGGAGCGTCGTGACGTCACCGGCTGCTTCGACGGCGCGGCCTGACATCGCCAGCACGTTGCGCTGCACGAGCCGGTCCATGCCGGCGATGCCGATCGACGACAGCAGGCCCCCGATCGTGGTGGGAATCAGGCACACGAGGAGGGCGACCAACACGACGACGTTCTGCTCGGCGCCGGAGTACATGGCGAACGGCTGGAGGGTGACCACCGCGAGCAGGAAGATGATCGTGAGCCCGGCGAGCAGGATCGTCAACGCGATCTCGTTCGGTGTCTTCTGCCGATCGGCACCCTCGACGAGGGCGATCATGCGATCGAGGAAGGTCTCGCCCGGCTTGGCCGTGATCTGCACGACGATCTGGTCGCTCAGGACCCTCGTGCCACCGGTCACCGCCGAGCGGTCGCCGCCCGACTCGCGGACGACGGGCGCCGACTCACCGGTGATCGCCGATTCGTCGACCGTGGCGATGCCTTCCACGATGTCGCCATCGCCGGGGATCACCTCCCCCGCGGCCACGACGCACAGGTCGCCGAGCTGCAGCGCCGACGACGACGTCTCCACGATCGTGCCGTCGCCGTGGCGGACCCTGGCGGTGGTCTCGGCCTGCGTGCTGCGGAGCGTTGCGGCCTGGGCCTTGCCACGCCCCTCGGCCATCGCCTCGGCGAAGTTGGCGAACAGCACCGTGAACCACAGCCAGAGCGACACGAGGCCGGCGAACGTGTTCTCCTGGGCCGAGCTGCTGGCGAAGTCACGGAAGAAGATCGCCGTCGTGATGACCGAGCCGACCTCGACGATGAACATCACCGGGTTGCGGTACATGGTCCGCGGGTCGAGCTTGCGGAACGCATCGATCGATGCGGAGCCGACGATGGCGCGGTCGAAGATCGACTTCGAGGCCGGCTTCTTCGTGCGGACCTTCGGCGGGCGCCGGGTGTCCGGGCTCGGCACGGCTGGGTCCGGGGTTTCGGGGATGATGGTTGCGGTCACGCGATCCTCACAGCGATTCAGAGCGGTTTCAGAGCGACAGATGTTCGAGGATGGGACCCAGCGCCAGCGCCGGGAAGAACGTCAAGCCGGCGACGACGACGACCACGCCGACGACCAGGAAGCCGAACAGCGAGTTGTTCGTCGGCATGGTGCCTGCGGTCGCAGGGACCTTCGGTTTGGCCGCCAACGACCCGCCGATGGCCAGCGCCGGAATGATGGTGAAGAAGCGGCCCATCAGCATCGAGAGGCCCTGGGTCGTCGTGTACCACTGCGAGCCGGTGCCCTGATGGGCGAACGCCGAGCCGTTGTTGTTGGCGCTCGAGGCGAAGTTGTAGAGCACCTCGGACAGGCCGTGGGCACCCGGCTGGTACGTCGCCGCGCTGCGCAGCAGCACGGAGGCCGCGGCGAACGGCAGGAGGGCGAACGGCATCGCCAGGATGTACAGCGTCACCAGCTTCATCTCGGAGGCCTGGATCTTCTTGCCCAGGTACTCCGGCGTTCGGCCGACCATCAGGCCGGCGATGAACACCGCCAGCAGGGCCAGGATCAGCATGCCGCTCAGGCCGACACCGACCCCGCCGGGTGACACCTCGCCGAACATCATGTGCAGCATCGGTGACAGCCCGCCGAGGGGCGTGAAGGAGTCGTGCATGCTGTTCACCGCGCCGGTCGAGGTGCCGGTCGTCGCGCCGGCGAACAGCCCGCTGCCGGGTGCTCCGAACCGAACCTCCTTGCCTTCGAGGTTGCCTCCCGACTGCGTGATCGACAGCGACTGGTCGGCCCCGGCGGTGGTGAGGGCCGGATTGCCGCTCTGCTCGGCGAACATCGCCAGGGCGCTGAACGCGATCAGGATCGTGGCCATCACGGCGATCAGGACGCGCGCCTGGCTCTTGTCCTTCACGAGGCGGCCGAAGGCGACGACCATCGAGAACGGGATCAGCAGGAGGGCCCAGATCTGCAGGATGTTGGTGACGCCGTTCGGGTTGCTGAACGGGTGGGCGGAGTTGGCGTTGAAGAATCCGCCACCGTTCGTCCCGAGTTCCTTGATCGCCTCTTGCGAGGCGAGCGGTCCGCCGGGTATCACCTGTTCGGTCGTCACCTGCTCACTGATCGCGGTGGCAGGATCGCCGGCGTCGAGCGGCGTCTGATCGACCGTCACCGCGACCACGCCGTCGCCGAGGTTCTGGATGACACCCTGCGAGATCAACACCACGGCGAACACGAGGCTCAGCGGCAGCAGGATGCGCAGCACCGTGCGCACGAGATCGACCCAGAAGTTGCCGAGCAGCCGCGAGCCGGTGCGGGTGATCCCGCGGATCAGCGCGATCGCCACGACCATGCCGGCGGCGGCCGACACGAAGTTCTGCACCGTGTTGCCGACCATGTTGGTCAGATTGCTGATGCTCACCTCGCCCGAGTACCACTGCCAGTTCGTGTTGGTGACGAAGCTGATCGCCGCGTTGAACGACCCCATCGCGCTGACACCGGGTCGGTCGGTCGGGTTGAACGGAAGCACACCCTGCAACCGGTGGATGGCGTAGAGCACCAACACCGACACGAGACTGAACGCGATCAGCGACACTGCGTAGACGCTCCAGCGCTGGTCGCGCTTGGCGTCGACGCCGAGCAGGCGGTAGATGGCCCGCTCGATCGGACCGAAGAACCGGTCGCCGGGAACCGCTCCAGCACCACGAGCGCCGTACACGTCGGCCATGTACCGGCCGAGGAACGGCACGGTCGCGGCGAGCAGCACGACGAGCAGGAGCGCCTGGACGAGCGCTTGCCAACTCATCAGAACCGTTCCGGACGGATCAGGACGACGAACAGGTACACCACCCCGAGAGCGGCGATCCCGAGCCCGATCCAGTTGTCGATGTCGGCCACGGCGATCACGGCAATGCTTCGATCGACGTGGTGACTGATGTGGTGGCCGCCGTCGTGACTGGAGCGTCGACGTCGTCCGGGCCGATGATCCGATCGCACCAGCGCACGTAGCCGACGCACAGCGCGAAGAACGCACAGATGACGGCGACGAAGATGACGTCAGCCATGGCCGGAACTCGTTGTCTGCTTCACGACATCGTTCGTACGACGACGTGCTCAGACCCCCGTCGATCTTCTCGCCATCTTCACGCCGGCCGGCGCAACATTCACGACTCGTTCACGCCGCTCCACGGTCGACTCGCTGGGCGCAGCTCCTACGCGATCTTCCGGCGGTAGACGACCATGGCGATCGCGTGGGCGACGATGAGGATGCCGACACACCAGGCGAGCCCGATCCAGATGTCGGAGCCGACCGGCTGCTGCGTCAACAGGTCGCGAATCGCGTTGACGATCGACGTCACGGGTTGCTGCTCGGCGAAGGCGCGCACCGGACCCGGCATCGTGTCGGTGGGTACGAATGCCGAACTGATGAACGGCAGGAAGATCAGCAGATAGGAGAACGCCATCGCGCCGTCCGCAGACTTGGCCGCGAGGCCGGGGATCACGGCGATCCATGTCAACGCCAGCGTGAAGAGGAGGAGGATGCCGGCGGCCGCGAGCCACGCGAGCACGCCGGCTCCCGAGCGGAAGCCGATGAGGACGGCGACGAGCACGACGACGGTGACCGAGATCAGATTGGCGACCAGCGAGGTCAGCACGTGAGCCCACAGCACGGCGGTCCGGGCGATCGGCATGGACTGGAATCGTTCGAAGATCCCGCTCGTCAGGTCCAGGAAGAGCCGGAACGCGGTGTAGGAGACGCCCGACGCGATCGTGATCAGCAGGATGCCGGGCAGCAGGTAGTTGACGTACGACTGCGACCCCGAGTCGATCGCGCCGCCGAACACGTAGACGAACAGCAAGAGAAAGGCGATCGGCATCAGCGTGGTCGTGATGATGGTGTCGAGGCTGCGCGTGATGTGCCGGAGGGATCGGCCCAGCAAGGTGGTGGTGTCGACGACGAAATGTGTGGTCATCATGGCTGCTTCTCCTTCGCGCCGTCACCGACCAGGGCGAGGAAGACGTCCTCGAGCGTCGGCTGCTTCTCGACGTATTCGACCCTGGCGGGCGGAAGCAGTCGCTTGAGTTCGCCGAGGGTGCCGTTCACGAGGATCCGACCCTCGTGCAGGATCGCGATCCGGTCGGCGAGTTGTTCCGCCTCGTCCAGGTACTGCGTCGTGAGCAGCACCGTCGTGCCGTGTTCGGCGAGTTCCTTGACGGCGCGCCACACCTCGATCCGTGCCTGCGGGTCGAGCCCGGTGGTCGGTTCGTCGAGGAAGATCACCGGCGGGTTTCCGATGAGGCTCATCGCGATGTCGAGGCGGCGGCGCATGCCGCCCGAATAGGTCGACACCGGACGCCCCGCCGCATCGGTCAGCGCGAAGCGATCGAGCAGGTCGTCGGCGATGGCGCCCGGCGCCTTCAGGTGCCGCAACTTCGCCACGAGCACGAGGTTCTCCCGCCCGGTGAGGATGTCGTCGACGGCGGCGAACTGTCCGGTGAGACTGATCGACTCGCGCACGTCGGACGCCTGGGTGGCGACGTCGAAGCCGTTGACGCGCACGGTCCCGGCGTCGGCCCGGAGCAGTGTCGAGAGCACCTTGACGACGGTGGTCTTGCCGGCACCGTTGGAGCCGAGCAGGGCGAAGATGCTGCCGCGCCCGACGTCGAAGTCGACACCGCGCAGCACCTCGAGGTCCTTGAAGTTCTTCCGGAGACCGCGCACATGGATCACCGGCCCGACGACCGGTTGCGTGCTCATCGGACGGAATGCCCTTCGCCCCCGGCGGCGCGGTCGATCGCGCTCGTCAGCCGGTCCTGCTCCTTGGTGACCCAGCCGCCCTTCGTGTAGTTCTCGAGGAACGTCTCGGCGAACTCCACCGGGTCCTCCCCGACGATCTCGCGGATCGAGGTTCCATCGGCAGCAGCCTGCTCGAACAGCTCGACGAGGTCCTCGAACATCCTCACCGCGCTGTCGGCGTCCGACGGTCCGAAGTGCATGAAATAGCGCTCGAGCGCCTCGACCGAGTCGCGGTAGCTCTCGGGGAGCCGTCCCGCCCGTGCCTTGTACTGCCGCCAACGGCGCTTGTCGCCGATGACCTTCGTGGTGAACTTCGAGATGGACATGATCATCTGTCTCCTTCGTGGAGCTGTTCCAGTCGGTCTGCGAGGAAGCTCCACGTCCTCCAGAACTCTTCGAGGTAGTCCCGTCCCTGAGCTGTTCAGGGCGTACACCTTGCGCGGCGGCCCCTTGTCCGACGGAACCTTCTCCACGTCGACGAGGCCCTTCTGCTCGATCCGGACCAGCAACGCGTAGATGGTGCCCTCGGCGATGTCGGTGAAGCCCTGCTCCCGCAACCGCGCCGTGATCTCGTAGCCGTAGGCCGGCCGCTTCGACAGGATTGCGAGGACGATGCCTTCGAGCGTGCCCTTGAGCATCTCCGTCATCTGCTGCTTGCCCACGACCACCCCATCAGCTACCCAGGTTCAACTACTCAGTGATATTGACTACCAGTACATAGTACCGCTGAATAGCGCAACGACAACCCGCGTGCACGTGATCCGAGTGGGCCGGAACAGTTGGCCGGCGAACCCCTCGACAGTCGCGCTGAACCCGTAGCCTGAGCGCGCCCGCCCTAGTAGCTCAGTGGATAGAGCGGCCGCCTCCTAAGCGGTAGGCCGCAGGTTCAATTCCTGCCTAGGGCACCATGTGATGTCGCGGGACGAGCCCGGTGTCGGGACCCGTCTGATCGGCGTCTCAGCGGGCGAACGCCACCACCGGCGCGCCGAATTCCGCCAATCCGTCACGGGTCGCCGCCTCGCCAGCCGCGACGATGGCAGCAATCGCGCCGACGTCGGTGTAGCCGAAGCGGGAAACGTCCGGTCGGATGTACACGATCGGCCTTGGCGGCCTGCGCCGGTTCCACGCTCTTGCTCCCGATCTCGAGCGATCGCATGAGCACGTCGAGCATCCCTGGGGCCACCAGCCGCTCGGCGAACGGGTTGAGTCGCCCGTTGAGCACCCGGGCGAGAGTGAGGCTGTCCTCGTAGTTGTACGCCTCGTCGGCGTCGTAGAAGGCGCTCGTGACGTTGACGGCGATGAGCAGGCCGACGTTGCCCATGCCGAGCAGCGGGTCGACCGGAAGGTTGTTGACGATGCCGCCGTCGGCGAGGAGGTGGCCCTCGTGGATGACGGGAGGGAACAGCATGGGGAGCGAGCAGCTCGCCCGGATGAACGGCCGCAGTCGTCCGCGTTGATGGAGCCGTGGCTGGGCCGCGGTGAGATCGGTGGTGGTGCACGCGAACTGCAACCAGAGGTCCTCGAAGCAGACGTCACCGAAGAGCCCGTCGAGCACGGCGTTGAACCGTGTCCCACCGAACAGCGAGGTGAACGGCGGGACGACGTCGAGCAGCATCCGGCCCAGCCCACCGAACGCCTGCTGGTCGAGCTCGATGATCCGGTCGGGGTCGAGCCCCATGGCGAGTTGGGCGCCCACGACCGCGCCGGCGCTCGTCGCCACGATGATGTCGACCGGGATCCCGGCGGCGCGCAGGGCGCGGAGCACGCCGAGGTGGGCGAACGCCCGCACGGCGCCCCCGCTGAGCGCGAGCCCGACCGGTGTGCCGGTGACGAACCGCGCCAGCCGGCTGAGGTGCTCCGGCGAGCCGAGGTGGACGTGGTGGCAACGGTCGACGTCGCGCGTCCGGAGCCAGCGATCGGTGCCGGTGGGCGTGCCCGCGGCCGTCGGTTCGACGACGACGAGGTGCCGTCGCGCTCCGGTGATCGGCCGGGCGACGTCGAACACCGCCTCCTCCAGGCGCGTGTCGGGGTCGGCGCAGCGCCGGCGCGGCCGACGAGCAGCACCAGGTCGGCCTCGCGGACGCACTTCAGGCTCCACGGCGTGACCCCCTCGTCGGCGACGAGGACGAGATGGCGATGACGCTCCTCGAGCTCGTCGAGGTGGAGCTGCACCCGGACGCCCAACGGGGAGGCCGGATCGGCGTCGACCGCACCGTCGCCGACGGCTGCGTCGATCGACGCCGACGTGACCAGCGCGGTCGGGACCTCGCGGTCCATGGTCCGCGCCAGCGCCTCGGCGAGCTCGCGACCGCAACCGCTCACGCCGACGGAGACGACGGCGATGTGTTGCGGCGGCGTGTGGGTGCCGCCCCGTACCTGAGGATGGTTGAGCCGGCTGGCGAGCGTCGCCAGCATCGTGCGGGTGACGTCAGGGTGAGATCGAGCAGTTCGCTCGAACTCGTCCGTGCCGAGGCGGTACACGACGGCGTCGCGGATGGCGACCACCGTTCCGTTCCGGGGCTCACCCGTGAGCAGGGCCAGCTCGCCGACGGTCTGGCCAGGTCCGAGCTCGCGGAACAGCGCCTCGCCGGGCGCGTCGGTGATGACGAGGCGCAGTCGACCACGCACGATCACGTACAGGCTGTCGCCGGGGTCGCCCTGCGCGAAGAGCGTCGTGCCGGCGGCCAGGTCGACCCGCTGCAGCGCTCGCGCCAGTGCCGCCCGTTCGGTACCGTCGTCGGTGGCGACCCCGTCTGCACGCCCGGTGGCCAGGTCGAGGTCGCGCCGGCCGACGGCACCGAGCACGAGCGGAAACGAGTGCAGGGTGTCACCGAAGCGCTCGAGCAGCAGCGCACCGAGGGCACGGCGGGCAGCGCTCTCGGTCGGCACGAGGTGGCGCCATCCGTCGACGGTGAGCTCGAGCACCGCAGCGTCGACCGGCGCCGACGGGACGTCGGTCGCCTCGGTGTATCGCGCGCCATGGACGAAGATCTCGACCGCCCGCTGCAGCTCGGCGTGGAGCACCGCCGCCTGCCGGGTGATCGCCTCCAGGGTCTCGGCCGCCCCGTCGCCGCCCGTCATTTGCGCTTCGTGACCCGGCGCTGACGCCTCCCGCCCGGAGCCGTCACCACACCAGGAACGAGAGGTGGACGAGGGCGAGCATGCGCAGGGCACGGCCGAGGATCGTCCAGAACGAGAAGACTCCGAGCCGGACCCGAGCGACTCCGGCGACCAATGTGAGCAGCTCGCCGACGACCGGCAGCCAGGCCAGCACGAGTACCGGCGATCCCCACCGGTCGAACCAGACGTGCATGCGGTCGAGGCGCGCGGTCCGGTCGGGGTGCCGCTCCCGCCACCAGAGCCCGCCACCGGCGGCGAGCGCGTAGTTGATCAGCGACCCGACGTAGCCGCCGAGCGTGCCGGCGACGACGATGCCCGCAGCCGAATGACCGTGCGCCACGAGGAGTGGCACGACCGCCTCCACCGGGAACGGCAGCACGCTGGCGGCCAACATCGCCGCCAGGAACAGGCCGAGGAGGCCGTAGTCGTCGGCGAGCAGCTGTGCCAAGGGTCATCGACCCACGGCCTCGTAGCCGACATAGCGAGCAGCGCGCTCGTCCCACAGCTTCAGGTGGCGGGCGGCGAGGCTCTCGCGCAACGTGAAGCTGTGCTCGGCCTGCAGCTCGGGATGCTCGCGCGCGCAACGCGGAAGGTTGTAGTTCGGGATGCGGGCGTCCAGATGGTGGAGATGGTGGAACCCGATGTTGCCGGAGACGTACTGCAGCACCCGCCCGAGGCGCAGGTGCGAACTGCCCCGCATCGCCGCATCGACGTAACCCCATTGCTTGTGGCGAGACCAGTACGCGCCCTCGAAGCAGTGCTGCACGTAGAACAGCCAGATCGCACCCGAGCCGCTGATCACGAGGGTGGGCAGCTGCACGGCCAGGAAGCGCACCGGCCCGACGAGCACCAACATCAGAGCGACGAACGCGGCGATGCCGACGTTCGTGACGTACACCGAACGCGTGATCCGCCGTGGAGTCGTGTCGGGCAGGGCGACCATCCGTTGGAGAAACGCGAACTTGATCACCGGACCGACCGTGAACATGACCCAGGGCGAGTGGTAGAACCGGTAGTACCTGCGCCGGGACGGCGACGCCGTGCGGTACTCCTCGAGCGTCATCGTCCACACGTCGCCCAACCCGCGACGGTCGAGGTCGGACGACGTCGCGTGGTGCATGATGTGGGCGTAGTTCCAGTGTCGGAACGGAGTGAAGACGAGCACGCCGACCAACGTCCCGACGATGTCGTTGAGCCGGCGCGAACGCGAGAACGACCCGTGGCCGCAGTCGTGGAAGATGATGAAGAGCCGGATGGCTGCGACCGCGATCACCATCGAACCGATGAGCGACAGCGCGTAGTGGACCTCGAACAGTCGCACGGCGAGCACCCAGCCCGCGGCGAACATCACGATCCCGCTGACGAGCTGTACGGCGCTGCGAGCGTCGGACCGTTCGTAGGGCCGCAGCACCGGGCGCCACGCTCGCGCGCCGGCGAGGGACTCGGTCGTGAGGTCGGCAGCCTTGATGGTGAGGTCGATCGGCGAAGCCGCGGTGGCAACGACGGTCTCGTCGGCGTCCTCCGCCAGCTCACCGCCGACGTGGGTCACGCGCGGCCTCGTCCTGTTCCGCGTCGGCCCATCTGGGCGCCGACTCTACCGGGGTGCGAGACTCGCCACCGTGGCGGGACAGAGCGTGATCAGGCGTGCCAGCGTGCTGCCAGCAGCGGTCGGGGCAGCGGTCGGGGTGGCGCTGCTCGCGGTGGCTGTCGACGTCGGCGTCGCCGTCGTTCGGGCGGTGCGGTCTCGTCCTCGCGTGGTCGAGCGAGGGACCGGTCGGGCAGTCGACGAGCCGCGACCGTTCGCCGAATCGGCTCAGATCGTGCTCGCCTGGACCACGGTGATCGGTGGGCAGGTGCTCTCCCGCTCGACGCGCGCCTCGCGGGGGCTCGAACGGCTCACGGTCGCTCACGGTGAAGCGATGGATCAGCCGGCGACATCCGACGACATCGATCGGTTCATCGCCGCGTACTCCATCGACCTCAGTCTCCTCGACCGTCATCCCCACGACTTCGCAACGATCAACGAGTTGTTCGCCCGGCCGCTCCGACCCGGCGCGCGGCCGGTGGCCCACGCCGACGACTCGACGGTGGCGGTGAGTCCCGCCGACTGCCGGTTGACATGCGTCGAAGCTGCCGATGAGGGGACGCGACTCGCGGTGAAGGGTCGCGCCTACGACATCGCCGGCCTGTTGGGCGCCGTCGACAGGTCGAGAGGAGCGCCGGCCGCTGCGTTGGAGCGCGTCCGGGACTTCTACGACGCCGGCGCAGCCGACGGCTTCGCGGTGTTTCGGTGCCGGCTGGCGCCCGGTGACTACCACCGCTTCCACTGGCCCGTCGACGGCGTGTGGGATCGAGACCTCGTGCTCGACATCCCGGGCGAGTACCACTCGGTCTCGTCGCGGGCGGTCGCCGGGCCCGTCGACGTGCTCGGCCGGAACCGCCGGTGCGTCGCGATCGTCGAGTCGAACGTGTTCGGCAGCGTGGCCGTCGTCGTGGTCGGCGCCGTCAAGGTGGGCAGCATCGACCTCACCGCACCGTCGGGCATCGTGACCAAGGGACAGGAGATGGGCTGCTTCCGCTACGGCGGCAGCACCGTCGTGCTCGTCTTCCGCCGCAGTGTGATCACCTTCGACGGCGAGCTGCTGGCGAACTCGGCGGCGGGCGCCGAGACGCTCGTCGAGGTCGGCTCGATCATCGGGCGAGCGACGCCGGCGTCAGATCCGAGCACGTAGCCGGCGCGCGAGCACGCGGGCGATCTCCGACATGACCTCGGGGCGCCGGTCGGCGAGCGCCAGCACGGTGGCGCGGGGCACGACGAGCAGGTCGACCTCGGTGAGCGCCGTGACCGTGGCGCTCCGGGGAGCGGGGTCGAGGATCGCCAGCTCCCCGAACACCGTGCCCTCGTCGAGGCGCGACGTCACACCATCCGCCGTGCGGACCTCGACCGTGCCGCGGGTGATGGCGTAGAGCTCACGACCGAGCGATCCCATTTCGATCACCGTTGCGCCCGGGTCGATGGTCTGCGACTGCACGCCCTCGGCGAGTTCGAGCAGGCTGCCGTACGACAGCGTCGAGAAGATGTCGATGCCGGCGAGGGCGAGCACTCTTGCGGTGGTGGGATCCATGTCGGTGCAACCGTCCGATCGGGTGAGCGAGCTTTCGAGCACATCGCCGGCCACGCGGCGGGTCCACGGCGTCAGGCGGTGGTCCGTGCCAAGTGACTGCATCCAGTCGGCGACGGGGCGCGACGCCGGGAGGCCGGCGAGCGACGTCACGGCATCGGCGGCGTCGATCGGTTCGAGCGCGGCGACGAGTGGCCGGCGGTGATCGGCGGAGAGCAGCACGTCGAGCGCCTCGATGGCGTTCGCGCGATCGTCGTCACTGCCGGTGCGCACGAGCGTCTCGATGTCGGCGAGGCGCTGCGGGCCGTACTCGACGCCGAGCCCCGCGTAGATCGAACGGCGGGCGAGGACGAACTCCTGCTGAAGGGCGGCCGTGACGACCGGCGCGTCGTCGCCGAGGTCGCGCTCGGCGGCGACGAGCGTGGCGACGAGCGCGAGATCGTCGGCAAGGTGGTCGCGGATGGCGACCCCTGTGCAGTCGCCGGCCAGGGCCAGGTAGCCGGCGCGGCGGACGACGGATGCCGCGTCCGGGACGAGGCACCGCGCGACGACCCCATCGAGGTCGCCGGCCGGCGCGAGCACGTGCTCCACGACGTCGGCGACCACTTCGTCGGGAAGCTGGGCGAGCGCCGCCACGGCCAGCTCTCGCGCGGCCGCGTCGCCGCCGGCGAGCACCCCGAGGGCCCGCCGGCGGTGCAACGGATCCGCGAGACAGGCAACGGCGTGTGCCGCGATCTCGGGGGTGGCGCGACCAGTCGCGGCGTCGAGCGCGGCGTCGACCTCGGTCGCATCGCCGTGGTCGAGCAGTTCCAGCAGGCGACGCTCGGCGTCGGCACGGAGGTCGGGCTCGTCGAGCGCGACGGCGAGCGCGAGGTCGGGATCCTCACCGCTCAGGATGGCCCGCGACCGCTCGGTCGCTCGCTCGGGGTCGAGCTCGGCGAGCGTCATCGAGCGCGAGGAGGCGGGTGGACCGCGGGAGTTCGGTCCGGTCCAACACGGCTTCGACGTCGCCTGCTGCGCCGCGGTCACCGGACCGGGCAACGGCCCCGAGCGCCAACTCCACGACGTCGGGGCTCCCGTGCCCGATCAGACCCGACAGCAGCTGGTCTGCGCCGTTGCCCAGCGTTGACAGCGCGATCCGCGAGCGTGGCTTGCCCGTCATCGGGCGCGAGGGTTTCGCGGGCGAACCCGATCGTGGTGATCCCGCGCAGCGCGATGACGTAGTCGCGGTACTGCAGCACCGCCACGACGACACCGACGAGGGCGATCGCGGCGACCACGAAGAGATAGGGCGCCATCGAGTCGCTGTCGAGGGCGTTGAACGCGAGCAAGAGCAGCCCCGCGAACAAGAGCGCGACCGAGCCGAGCCATCCGTCGACCGCCAAACGAACCCGCATCCGGCGGGCCAACGGCATCGGCTGGAAGAGGACGGCGCCGGCCGGTTCGCTGATCGCGTTCCCGAGGACGTGGTTGGTGGCGAGGACGGCTGCGACCAGCCCGAAGAACACCGTGTCGACACTGACGAGCGTGCCGTACAGGCCGGTCGGCACGGCGACCAGGAGCATCCCGAGGGGCAGGGTCAGCGTCGCCGTACGGATCCCGACGCGACCGATGTAGCGCCCCGAGACGAGGCCGGTGACCAGGACCATCACGATCGTCATCGATCCCATGAACAGGCCGAGGAACCCGGCCAGCGATTCCTCGGTGTCGAACGAGCCCGCCGCCTGCTCGTAGAAGACGTACTCCGAGACGTACAGCAGGAGGATGGTCACCGACTTCATCCACACCATGCGCCTGCTGTAGCGGTCGGTCATGATCTCGCGTGGCGTCGCCGGAGCGGCGGTCTCGGCATCGTGGTGCCGGCCGACGTCGTAGCGCCGCAGCAGTCGGCGGAACGCGATCGTGTAGAGCGTGAAGCACACCGCCGCGACCCCGACGAGGTTGACGGTGCCGAGCGCGGCCGTCAGCGGAGGGGTGGCGATCCCGCCGACGACGAACGCGAGCATCATCCCGAGAGCGACGGCGGCGAACAGACGCTTGGCCTGACGGATGTCGAACACGGCCGAGGCGATCTCCCAGAGGCCCAGTACCGCGAAGATGAACAGGAGGCGGAACCAGACGGCCATCACGAACGCCACCGCCAGGTCGTCGGACACGACGGCCCACACCCAGAGCCCGAACACGCTGACCGACATCGCCGCGGCCAATCCGACGAGCGCACGGTCGACCGTGACCCGGCTCGACCACGCGCCGTACGCCAGACCGACGACGATGACGACGCCGGCGTTGACGATGTACACCCACGGCAGCGCGGTGATCTCGAACCGGGTGAGGAACACGGCGTTGCCGGCGCCGTAGAAGAGCACGAGGGCGGTGCCGAGGAGGAACGACACACCCATCAACCGACGGACGCGGTCCACCTCGTCGGGGCGCACGCCGAGCAACGACGCAACCCGGCCGCTGCCGCCGTCAACGCCCCTGGGCCCGATCGTCTAGTACCACGGCGATGGTAGCTGCGGTCGGCAAGCGCTCGCCGGTACTCGGGATTAGGGTTTGCCGCATGTGGTCCAAAGGGCGGGACTTGCTTCCGAACGTGTGCACGTTCGGGGGGATGCTGCTTGCGTTCTGGGGTTGACGCTGACCCAGGAGGGCCGGTACGAAGCAGCGGTCTGGGTGCTGTTCGTCGCGGCGTGCGTGGACGTCGCCGACGGCGCGGTGGCTCGGGCGCTCGACGCCTCCACGCCGTTCGGCCGCCAACTCGACTCGCTGGCCGATCTGGTGACCGCCGGGGTCGCCCCGGCGTTCCTCGTGTACGAGGTGTACTTCTCCTCGTGGGGCATCGCCGGCGTGCTCGTCGCAGGGTCATGGGCTGCGCTCGTTGCCGCCCGCCTGGCGAAGTACAGCACGACCACGAACCCGGACCGCTTCCACTTCGTCGGCGTACCCTGCCCGATCGCGGCGACGGTGTTGTGTCCAGTACCTCCTCTTCTGCCGTGCGACGTGGGGCCACGACGGCTCAGCGTGGGTGTGCGCCGGCCTCGTCGTCGCGCTGGGCGTGCTGATGCTCAGCCGGGTGCCGTACTGGACGTCGGCCACCCTGATGCCGGGTCAGTTCTTCCGCTTCCCGTTCGGGCCCGGCTGTGTGGCGACGGTGGTGCTGGCCATCCCGTTCCCGCGCCAGGCGATCTTCTTCTCGTTGGTGATCTCGCTGGTCGCGTTCACGATCCAGACCGTCCGGGCGCCTCGCGTCGCCACCGGCGTGGTCGCCTCCCGCGTGCCCTGACTCGCACTCCGACTCGCACCCCGAGGCGGTGCTACAGAGGCGGGCGCGGCGAGCCCACCGAGCGGCCGGTGAACGGACGAGGGGCGTGCCAGCCGAGACGAAGGGCGACGAGGCGCAGCACGAACACGCCGAGCGCGGTGGCGATCCCGAGGGTGCCGCTGTACCAGTCGTTGCGCCACGCGACCACGACGATGGTCGATCCGACCGCGGCCGGGATCGCATACAGCGTGGTGTCGGCGCGGAAGATCATCGGGTGTTCGTTGGCCAGGACGTCGCGCAAGATTCCCACCGCCGACCGCAGAGATCACGCCGAGCAGCACCGCGCCGGCAGGCGTGTGTCGAATGTCGCCGACTTCACTGCGCCCGTCACGCAGAACAAGCCGAGCCCCGCCGCGTCGAACACGAGCACGGGACGCTCCAGCCGGTGGACGATCCAGGTGTTGGCCACGAAGACCGTGCCGGCGCCGGCGAGCGGCACGACCAGGTACCACGGCTCGCTGAAGGCCATCGCCGGCGTCGAACCGAGGATCGTGTCACGCATCACCCCGCCGCCGAGTGCGGTGACGAGACCCAGGGCGACCACTCCGACCACGTCGTAGCCCTTGCGCACGGCGAGCAACGAACCCGACACGGCGAACACGAACACACCGACGAGATCCAGCGTGCGCTCGACGCTCGCCTCGAGGCCGGTGACGGTCTCGAGCTGCGCGATCAACGACATCGACGCACCGACACGCCGTCGAGACTACGTCACGCAACGACGTGCCGGCCTCGATCAGAATCCGGTCGGGTCACTCGACGGCGGTGCTGCGGCGTCGCCGTACTCCAACCGTTTGCTGCGCAGGCGCAGCTCGGCGAGCGTCCGCCGGTTCGAGCTCAGGAGATCGGCGAGGAACGCCACACTCCACACCTGCACGGCGAGCAGCAGCAGTCCGATTCCGGCCAGCAGGCTCGGCACACGGCTCTGGTAGTCGTCGGCGAACGCGTAGATCAGCAGCCACCGCACGAGGAGCCCGAGCCCGATGACGAACGGCACGGCACCGATGGCGAAGAAGAACCGGAACGGCTTGTAGAGCGCGAAGCTGCGCACGATGGTCTGCGCCGACCTCATCACGTACTGGGGAACGCTCCTGACGAGTCGGGACTCCCGCGTCTTCGGGTTCACGCGTGACCGGTACCGACGCCACGGTGAGGCCGCTCCATCCGGCCTGGATGATCGTCTCCATCGTGTAGGTGTACCTGCCGAACACCTGCATCTGCATGGCGGCGTCGCGGCCGTAGGCACGGAAGCCACTCGCGGCATCGCGGACATCGGTCCCCGAGAACCGCCGCACCACCGCCGTTCCGCGCGCGTTGCAGCCACTTCTTCGTCCGCGAGAAGTCGTCGATGCTCTCGATCGGCCGCTCGCCGACCACCATCTGCGCCTGACCCGACAGCACCGGGGCGACGAGGGCGGGAATGGACGACGCGCCGTACTGATTGTCGGCATCGGTGTTGACGATCACGTCGGCACCGCGCCGGAGGGCACCGTCCAACCCGGTGAGGAACGCCGCGGCCAGACCCCGGTTGTGGTCGTGGCTGATCACATGGTCGACGCCGAGCGCACGCGCCACCTCGACGGTCCGGTCGGTACTGCCGTCATCGATGACGAGCCACTCGACGACGTCGAACCCCTCGACCTCACGGGGCAGGTCAGCGACCGTCAGCGGCAACGTCGCTTCCTCGTTGAAGCACGGAATCTGGATCACCAGCTTCATCGGTCGCGACATCGAACGGTGATCGTACCGACGCCGCGCCACGATCGGGTGATGCGGCTGAGCGTCGCCGCGGCGATCGCGCCCGTGAGGTCGACGACGACGGTGACCAAGTCGGCTGGTGACGGCGACCGACAGGGCCAGCGTCGCTCCGATCGGCCCGGTCATCAGGCCGACGAACACCGACTCGCGCACACCGATGCCTCCCGGTACCCCGATCACGACGAATCCGACGATCCACGACAGCGCCGACGCGAACACCAGATCGACGGCGAGGCCGGTGTCGATCGATCCGCCCGAGCGCGACGAACACGCAGATGTTCATCGCTCCGTACATCACCCACACGGGAACGTGCCGGACGGTGTAGACGGCAACGACCCGCGCGTCCGGGAGGTCGACCGGTCGCCGAGCTGATCGCCGACGCCAATCGTCCGAGGGCGTTGCGCACCTGCGGCAGCGCGAGCGACGCCGAACCCGACGGTGAGCCCGAGGCCGATCAGTGCGGCGGTGACCCAGCGGTCGTACGGGGACACGAGACCACTCACGGCGGCCACCGCGACCGCACCGAGCAACGTCGTGATCATCGACGACGCGGTCGCGAGATACGTGCTGCGCCGATCCGGTCCGGCCCGGCTGGCGAGCTCGGCCTGACCCACGACCGGCCAGATTCCGCCGGGCACGTACTTGCCGAGTTGGCCGACGAAGAACCACGACAAACCCGTGGACAGCGACGTTGCATGGCCCCGTCGCGCGATCAGCGACAGCCAGTTGACGGCGATCAGCGTCATCGACACGAGTCCGGCGACGACGGCTGCAACCAGCCAGGCCGGGTTCGCCGACCGCATCGTTTCGACGATCTGGTCCCAATCGCGGGCGATTCGGATCCCGACGAAGGCGAGCCCGGCGACCCCGATGGCAAGGCCGACGATGCCGGCCAGCGACCGCTGTGCCGGGGTGCTCATCTCGTGCCGGCGCGAACCATCGTCCACGGCAATGGACAGGCGACCTCGGTCACGTCCCAGCGCTGGGCGACGAAACGGGAGAACCCCCGACGGCTCCAGTGGTTGACGTGGCCGGGCGTGTTCCCGAGATCGCGGAGGTAGCGACCGCGGACCATGTTGCCCACCCGCCAGATCGGCTCGAGCGGCACCGACGCGATGAGCACGTCGGTGCCGACGCGCACGAGCTCGGCGAGCGCGCGATCCGGTTCGGCGAAGTGCTCGAACACCTCGATCGCGAGGATGAGGTCGAACGACGAGTCGGGGAACGGCAACCGCTCGACGTCGGCGAAGGCGACGCTCAGCGAGCGCGACCGCCAGTGTTCGGCCAGTGCCCAGTCGACGAGGTCGACTCCGACGAGGCGCGCGTCGGGGAATCGGTCCCGAAGACGTTCGCTGACGAGGCCCTCGCCGAGACCGACCTCGAGGATTCGCTCGGGCCGGGTCGTTCCGATCAGCCGATCGAGCGTCGTGAAGAACCCGTCCATCATCCTGCGTTCGATCGGGTTCGTCGTGTTGTACTTGTCGTACGTGTTGCCGGTGGGTACAGGCGCCGACTGATCAGGGGTGTCGTGTGTGTTCATCCCGTGACCTCCCAGAGGATCCAACGATCGTCCGACCAGACCTCGACGAGGCCTTCAGGGTTCCGGTCAAGTGTCGGTTGCGCATACTTCTGATTGCGCCGATAGGCGTAGTAATCGGCGGATTGCAGGATGGCGTCGAGTTCCTTCGTCTGGAACGATCGTCGATCGGTCAGCAGCGTCATCGTGCGCGATCGGAAGAAGGCGACGACCGCGTCGGCCGGGGTGTGCTCGAGGACGGCGTCATAGATCGGCTGCACTGTCGGGCTGGCCGGTCCGATCACGGTGCGCCCTGCCGCGTCGAAGTCGCGGGCATCGGACACGCGGCCGGGCAGCACGACGAGATGGGCGACGACGACCGCGACGATCGGCGCCGCGGCGACCAACGAGACGCCACCGGGCACGGCTGCGGACCGCGCGAGCGAGGCCGACGAGAGCGACCGTCGCGAAGTACACCACCCACGGTGTCACCTGCATCCAGTACCGATCCACCTGACGGAAGTGCGTGCCGATGGTGAGCGCGGTGAAGAACGCCAGCACGAACAACGGGGTGTCGAGCAGGGGTCGCTGCCGAACGCCGATGACGACCCCGACCGCGGCGATGACGAGGATCGCGATGCCGAGCAGCGGGCGTTCACCGAGGCCCAGTTGTCTGGTCAGCGTCGCCGGGAACTCGACCCACCGGTCGTCGATGTAGCCCCGGCTGTTCCCGTTGTCCGGGAACAGCGCCGTGGGGAGGAGCAGCTGCATGACGACGACGGACGCGACGAACGATGCGTACGGAACGAGCAGCACCTGCCACGACGCACGGACCCGTTCGGCGAAGGCGCGCGGTGTCCGCCGCTCGGTACGGACGAGGGCGATCAGTTGCAGCGACGCGACGACCACGACGAGCACGATGGCTTCGCGTCGGACGTTGAACGCGACGGCCATCAGGACGCCCAACGCGACGAGCTGCGTCCGCGGTGCCCGGACGAGATCGGACGACCGGTGCACGCGGTCGCACCACCAGATCACCACTGCGATCGCGACGAAGTAGGCGTACTCGCTGAGCAGCTGATCCGTGTGCAGCAGGAATCTCGGCGCCGTGGCGATGCACGCGGTGACACCCAGCGCCGGCCACCGTCCGAGCCGACGGCGGACGATGCCGAAGACCAGCACCAGCCAGGCGCAGAACATCGCCACCGTGACGAGCTTGAGCCGGTCGTAGTCGAGACCCCAGAAATGGACGAACGGCGACAGCACCAACGGCCAGACCCACGGATATCCGATCGGGCTGAAGGCGGTGTCGGAGTTGAGCACCCCGAATCGGTTGTCGTCGATGACCGCGCCGATGTCGCCGTCGAAGATGCTCCGGGCCTGACGGAGATAGAGCGCGAAGTCGTCGCCCTGCGCGTGTCCGTGACGGTGCAGCGCGGTCGCCAGCACGGCGATCCCCGCCAGCGCGACGACGTATCCGACACCGCGGGCGACCGCTGCTCGTGACGCGGTCGGCTGTGGCATCGGCGACACGATACGTGACGGTCCACCCGTTGACCCGGGCGCCAGTCAGCATCGTGCCGCGTCGTCGACGGGGAGCCCTTGACTTCAAGTTCACTTGAAGTCGTACCGTCCCGAGCATGCAAGCGATCCGGCAACACCAGTTCGGCGGGCCCGAGCAACTCGTCCTCGAGGAGCTTCCCGACCTCGTGCCGGTTTCCGACCAGGTACGGATCGCCGTGCGCGCGGCGGGCGTGCACTTGCTCGACACGACGCTGCGCGAGGGGGCCGCCGGCCCGTTCGGCGTCTCGGAACTTCCGATGACGCCCGGACGCGAAGCCGCAGGGACGGTCGACATGGTCGCCGCCGACGTCGATCCGGCATGGCTCGGGCGCCACGTCGTCGTCCACCTCGGCGCGGCGAGCGGCGGCTACGCGTCACAGGTCGTTGCGCCGGTCGCCAACGTGATCCCGTTGTCGAACGCGGTCGATGCCGCGGACGCGGTGGCCATGGTCGGAACCGGGCGCACCGCGCTCGGGATCCTCGAGGAAGCCGCCCTCGACGCCGACGACGTGGTCCTCGTCACGGCCGCCGCGGGCGGCCTCGGCACCCTGCTCGTCCAGGAAGCGGCCGCGATCGGATGCACGGTCATCGGCGCCGCCGGCGGTGACGCGAAACTCGATGTCGCCCGGTCGATGGGTGCGGGCATCGTGGCGAACTATCTCGAAGCCGACTGGTCCGACACCGTGCGCACGGCACTCGGTGAGCGACGGGTCACGGTCGCGCTCGACGGAGTCGGCGGAGCGATCGGCCGAACGGCGTTCGAGCTGATCGGACCGGGCGGTCGGATGGTGCTGTTCGGCTACACCGCCGGCGCCCCGATGCCGCTCGAGACCGCTGACCTGTTCGCCAGCGGCGTCGCCGTCGAGCGCGGCGATCGGGCCGCGAATGTTCGCCAGACCGGGCGGCATCCAAGCGCTCGCCGAGCTCGCCGTCGAGCGACTCGAGATGGGCGCCTGGTCGCCGGTCGTCGATCGATTCCCGCTGGCCGATGCCGCCGGGGCACACCGCGCGCTGACCGACCGTCGGACCACGGGCAAGGTCGTGCTGATCCCCTGACGTGTCCGGCCATGACGCTGCTCGCCCGGCACGTTCACCTGGCCGGCCCATGCGCGAGGCTGGGCGGGCGATGAGCATCCATTCCGATCGTCGGTACGGGTTTGCCGCGTCGGCCGACGAAGTGTGGGCCGCACTCACCCGGGTGGACGAGTACGCGCAGTGGTGGCCCTGGCTCGTCGGGTTTCGACGGGACCGACTTCGAGGTCGGCTCGCGATGGCAGTGCACGGTGCGCTCACCACTGCGGTACTCGGTGCACTTCGCCGTCGAACTCGTCGAGGTCAGAGCCGTCCGAACGGGCCGCGGCGAAGGTGACCGGAGACATCAAGGGAACAGCGACACTGACCGTGACGCCCTTCGATCGCGGGAAGGTCGATCGCGGAAGGGTCGATGCGGGGGAGCGAGCTGCGCCTTGTTTCGGATCTGGCAGTCCAACGTTGGGCTGGTCGCCACGGTCGACCGCTTGGCCCCCCGCCTGGCCGAAGCATCGCACCGCTGGGTCCTCGACACCGGGCTTCCGTCAGTTCCGCGACCGCAACGGGCTCGCTCCCCGAGAGGGCATCATCCGCGCCTGAGCCGGAACGTTGAGCTGGACGCTGACCCTGCTCGGGCCGCGCTACGGCGCGAGCGAGTTGTTGAATGTCAGGCACTGCCCGGGGTCGGCGGTCGAGAATCCGACCTCGAACCAGTGGCGTCGCTGCTCGGCCGTTCCGTGGGTGAAGCTGTCGGGATCGACCCGTTGTCCGGCCTGCGCCTGGATCCGGTCGTCGCCCACCGCCTCGGCGGCGTTGAGAGCCTCGTCGATCTCGCCTTCATTGGAGAACAAGCTCGCGCTCGGCGATCGTCGATGCCCAGGCGCCGGCGAAACAGTCGGCCTGCAGCTCGAGCGCGATCCCGAAGTCCTGAGCGACGTCAGGGTTCTGCTCGGCGGTGGCGTTCACGCGGTCGGCGATGCCCGTGATGTTCTGGACGTGGTGGCCGTACTCGTGGGCGACGATGTACTGCGCGGCCAGGTCGCCGGTGGCGCCGAACTGTTGCTGGAGCTGTTGGAGGAAGTCGAGGTCGAGATACACGAGCTGATCCAGCCGGGCAGTAGAACGGTCCGGTCTGGGACTGACGCCTCGCCGCAGCCCGTCGACGTGCCGCCGCTGAAGAACACGGTGTCGGTTCCCGAGAACGCACCCTGGAACGTCACGGGAAACTGCTCATCCCAGTAGAGCGACACGTCGTCGACCGCGCCGCAGACGATCTGTTCGATTTCGGTCTCGCAGTCGACCGGACCACCGGTGTCGGTCAGTGGCGGCGTCGTTCGACCCCAATTGTCCGACGACGAGTTGCCCTTCAGCAGTTGCGAACCGATGACGACCGCCACGAGCAGGATCAGCCCGAGCACGCCGCCACCGGCCTTCATGGGGATCGGAAAGCCACCACCGCCGCCGCCGACGCCGAAGGGAGAGCCTCCGCCTCCGCCGGCCTCGCCGGATGCGGAATTCGTGGAGCCGCTCGATCTGATCTTCGTCACGGCGCCAGCTTTCCCCGAGCTCGCGAAATCTGAACCTCGCCGACACCAGCCGATCCGGTTCGGTCCCCTGAACGGGCGTTCAGGGCGCGGGAGGCGCGGGCCGGTGGAGCACCGCCGCGGTCGGCCGAACGGTGATCGTGTCGTCGTCGACCGTTGCCTCACCGTCGATCACCAGGCTGAAGCCGGTCAGGTCGAGCGGCGGATAGCACAGGGTGATCATCGGTCTCGCCGCGGCGTTGGCGGCCGTCCCGCGGCCCGACGGCGATCGACGAGGGTCTCGCCCTGCCAGGCCGGCGTGACCGCCACCACGTGCGGACGTTGGTCGTCGCGCACCGTCAGGAGGTACGCCCAACGGAACTCGGCGATCGTGCCCGGCAGCTCGTCGAGGTCGACCGCGATGCTCACCGCGGCATCGTTAGGGCATCGTCCGAACGGCCCGGATCGGGGCCGCAGAATCCCGACCGGACGGGTCGGGAATGCCGGTATCGTCCCTCGCGGAGATCGAGGGAGCGGGCTCGCTGCCGACATCGCCACATCAATCAACCGTTCGCATCGAAGCGCAACAGAGGAGATCCAACATGGCCGTACGTCTCGGCGACACCGCACCCGACTTCACCGCCCAAACGACGCAGGGCGAAGTCAACTTCCACGAGTGGCTCGGCGACTCGTGGGGTGTGCTCTTCAGCCACCCCAAGGACTTCACCCCGGTCTGCACGACCGAGCTCGGGTACGTCGCAAAGATCAAGCCAGAGTTCGACAAGCGCAATGTCAAGGTCATCGGCCTGTCGGTCGACCCGGTCGAGAGCCACGTGAAGTGGGAGGCCGACATCGAGGAGACGCAGGGCACCGCCGTCAACTTCCCGATGATCGGTGATCCCGATCGCGCGGTCGCCGACCTCTACGACATGATCCAGCCGAACGCGAGCGACACGATGACGGTTCGTTCCGTCTTCGTGATCGGACCCGACAAGAAGGTCAAGCTCACGATCACGTACCCGGCCTCGACCGGGCGCAACTTCGACGAGATCCTGCGCGTCATCGACAGCCTCCAGCTGACCGCCGGCTACAAGGTCGCCACCCCGGCGAACTGGAAGAACGGCGAGGACGTCATCATCGTCCCGGCCGTGTCCGACGAGGACGCCAAGGAGCTGTTCCCCAACGGCTGGAACCCCGTGAAGCCGTACCTCCGGCTCACCGCCCAGCCCAACAAGTAATCCCGCCGCCAACACCCGAAATTTGGAGCAGATGTCGCGCTCGAGCGCGACATCTGCTCCATTTTCGGGTCACAGCCAGTTGGCTTCGACCCAGGCGCGCACGACCGGCGCCAGTTGGTCGAGGTGATCGCCTGGAGCGGTGCGGATCTGGGTCGCACTGATCGGCACGGTCGTGCGGTCGGCGTCGACGACGACCGCCTCGGCACCGAAGCGGTCGGCGAGCTCGTCGACGTAGTGGTCCGACGAGAACACCACGTCCGGCCCGTGGTCGAGCGGCCACCGCTCGCGGAACAACGCCATCCATCGCTCCCAGAGCTCGGGGTCGTCGAAGTCGGTGGGCAGCTCGTGGCGCACCTCCACCACCGTCACGTCGGGATGGAGTTCCGCGAGCCACGCCGCTCGCAGATCGCCGGGTGCCGTGTCGCGGGCGGCGGAACTGTTGACGAACACCACCAGCTCGTCGCACTGGCCGGCCGCCGAATCGATCATGAACGAATGGCCGAGATGGGGCGGATCGAAGCGCCCGACGATCAATCCCGTCGGTGCGGTCACGGCCTCGCCACGGGCTCGACCGGTGCCGCGACCGTTGTCGGCGGCGCCAGACGTCGGCAGCCCAGGCGTCGACGGCCCGGACGTCGGCGGCCCAGGCGTCGGCGGCAGTGGGGCGTCGGGCACCCGGGTGAACCCGTCGATCACACGGAGCCACCCCGCTTCCACCGGCTCGTGTTCCGCGTCGGCGCACTCTCCGAGCAACGCCGCCGACGTGTGCGCAACGAGCGCACGCGCCACGCTGTCACCGACGCCGGACACGACCAACCGGGCCTGCTCGAGGCGCTCGGCGGCGGCCTTGCGGTCGCCGGTGTGCCACACGGCCGCCGCGGCGGCGATCTGGGCGAAGGTGCGGTCGAGATACGTCGACCCGTCGTCGTCCAACACGGCGTCGGCGTCGGCGACGGGGGAAACGAAGTCACCCGTGAGCACCGCCGCGATCGCGTGGACGGCAATGCCGTACGGCATGTCGGGGCGGACATCGAGCAGCACGGCCAGCGCCTCCTCGGCCCGGCCGGCCTGGCACAGCCCGAGCGCCAGCGTCGCTCGAACCTCGGAGCCCTCGCTGCCCATCGCCGTGAGTTGGGCGAGGGCCGACTCGCTGATCACCACCGCCCGCTCGCCGAGCCCCAGATGGACGGCGCCGCCCGCCGCCACCATCGACGGGAAGGCGAAGTCGCCGTACCCGTCGCCGAGCGCCATCGCCTCCTCGATCGCCCGTTCGGCTTCGCCGGTTCGACCGAGCGCGATCAGCGAACGGACCCGGGGGGCGAGCGCCTGGACCATGCCGAACCGGTCGCCGAGCTCGCGGAACGAGTTCAATGCCCGACGCGACAGCTCCTCGGACTCGCTGAACCGACCCGACCAGAGCCGGATCGAGGCGAGGAGCGAATCCATCATCGCCGGTCCCCAGAGATCGCCGAGCTCGAGCGACTCGGTGCGCACCTTGGTGGCGAGCAGCTCGGCATCGGCGAAGCGCCGTTGGAAGAACCGGACGTAGGCGAGCAGGCCGTTGGCCCAGCCACTCCCCGAGCCGTCCCCCAGCTCCTCGAACTCCTCGGCGGCGAGGTCGAGACGGGTCTCCGCCATCTCCAGATCGCCGGCCAGGAACGCCACCCACGCCTGGTGCTGACGCACCCAGGCGCGTCCTCGACGGTCGTCCAACCGCTCGGTGAGAGCCTCGGCCTCGCCGAGCAGCCATTCGGCATCGCTGAGCGATCCTCCGAACACTTCGACGAATCCCCGTTCGCGCAGCGACGCCGCGAGTTCGACGTCGTCACCCAGCTCACGGAACAGTTCGACGCTCGTGCCCAGTTCGGCACGCGCCGCGTCGAGGTTCCCGTCGTACTGCTCGAGCTTGCCGAGCAGCCGTCGGGCGCGACCCTCGTGGCGCGGATCTTCCCCGATGAGCGCCGCGGCGAGCGCCGCTTCCGCGTCGACCCGGGCGCGGGCGGCCTCACGACGCTCGGTCGCCGCCTCGGCACGCACGAGCAGCAGCTCGCGAGCGATGACGGGGTCGGACGGACACAGATCGAGGGCGCGGCCGGCGTGGCGTTGGGCCTGGTTCAGCGCACCGACGTCGAGGGCGCGTCGCGCCGCGGCGAGGAGCAAGCGCGACCGCCTGCTCGCTGATGGTGCGACTGACGCCCGGCACCGGGCCGATCTCGGCGACGAGTTCGGCCGCCGTGGCCGCATGATGGGCGAGCTGATCGATGGGCGACTGCGGTATGTGCGACATCGCCGAGGCGGTGCCGGCGTGACGCTGCGCACGGACGAGCTTCGTCAGGGTCTGATAGGCGACCTCACGCACCACGTCACTGCGGAAGTTCCACAACTGGCCGGGCGCGTCGTCGGTGACGTCGAGGAGGCCGTCGTCGACGAGCACGTCGAGGTCGGCCGGGTCGAAGGTCTGCCCCATCTCCGACGCGAACAGCATGAGCGCCTTGACCGAGCCCGATGTTCCGAGAACGGCCGCGTTCTCCAGCACGGCCCGCGGCCCGGCGGGCAGCCGATCGAGCGTCGAGGCGATCAGCGCGCGCAGCGACCCGGGCAGCGCCGTACTGTCCGGCTGCGACCGGATCATCGCCGCCAACTCCGTGAGGAAGAGCGGATTTCCCCCGCTTCGTTCGTAGAGCCGGTCGACGAAGGCGGCGCTGTGCCCGTCACCGAGCACCGCGTCGACGAGGTCGTGGGCCTCGTCGCGCGACAGCGGGTCGAGCGGCATGCGCACCGTGATGGGATGGTCGGAGGCCGGCGGCCAGTCGATGTCGACGTCGTCGCGATGGGCGGTGATCACGAGCACGCACCGGTCGACGAGCGACCGGGTGATCCGACCGAGCAGGTCGATCACGAGCCGATCGGCCCATTGCAGGTCGTCGAGCCACACGATGATCGGGCCGTGCTGCGAGCGGCGGCGCAGGCCCTCGACCACCACGGAGAACAACGTCTCGCGAGCCCTCGCCGGGGCCATCGAATCGAGGGTCGACGGGTGGCCCAGCAGGTGGAGCACGGTCTCGACGAACAGGTCGAGGACCGGGTCCTCGGCCTCGAAGCGGTAGTACTCGATGCCCTTGCGCCGGCTGACCTGGCGGATCACTGCCGGCGGCGCCGACGGATCGATCCCCATCCGCCGGAACAGGGCCGACGCGATCGGTGCCCACACGTTGTTCTCGCCGTACGGCGCGCAGGCTCCGGCGAACACGACGGCCGATCGGCTGGGGAACCGCTGCAACATCTCGCTGACGAGCCGTGTCTTGCCCGACCCGGCCTCGCCCGTGACCGCCACGACCGCGCTGCGCCCGTTCGCCACCATCGTCATCACCGACGCGAGCAGTTCACGCTGGTTGACACGACCGACGAAGGGGACGTCGGTGCGCGTGCCGATCGTCGGCAGGCGACGGTGCAATCCGGTCACGTTCCAGACCCGCTCGGTCTGCACGCGGCCCGCCACGTCGATGTCGTCGACCAGGTCGCGCACGATCTCGTCCGAAGCGAGCGCGGCGGTGGAATCGCCGATGTAGACCGAACCCGGCGGCGCCATCGTCTGCAACCGCGACGCCACGTTCACCACATCACCCATCGCGGTGTATTCCGTGGTGCCGGCGACGGTACCGACGACGACTTCACCGGTGTTGATGCCGATCCGCAGGTGCAGCGGGCCGGCGAGGTCAGGTTGGTCGGCGACGAATTTCTCCAGGCTGCGGTGCAGCTGCATCGCGGCGCGGATCGCCCGGTCGGCGTCGTCCTCGTGGGCGATCGGCGCCCCGAACAATGCGAGGATCGCATCGCCGAGCACCTTGTCGATCGTGCCGCCGAACGATTCGATGTCGACGATCAGACGCTGGAACGCTGCGTCGATCAGACGCTTCAGACGCTCGGGGTCGAGATGCTCCGACAGGCTGGAGTACCCGACGATGTCGGCAAAGAGCACGGTGACGACGCGGCGCTCCTCGGTCGCGCGACGCGATCACCTCGTGTCCACAGAATGGGCAGAAGCGCGCGTCATCAGGCAGTGACCGCAAACACGAGGTGCACGCGCCTCCACTCGGCATCAAAGCACGATGGTACGGCAGGCGAGCGAAATATGGCGCCACAGGGCCGCATGACGGAGATAGACCTACTGCATGAACGCGCCCGTACCCCCTGCACCCGCCGCGCCCCTCGACTCGCCGCCCACGTCATCCGGCAGGCCGGTCGCTGCCGGAGCGGTCGACGCCACGAAGTTCTACGGAGTCGGCGATGCCCAGGTGCGGGCGCTCGACGGCGTCACGGTGGCGTTCGAGAAGGCGCAAGTTCACGGCCATCATGGGGCCGTCCGGGTCGGGCAAGTCGACGCTGCTGCACTGCCTGGCGGGACTCGACACGCTGACATCGGGAGCCACCTACATCGGCGACACCTACCTCGCGTCGTTGAACGACAAGGAGCTCACCGAACTGCGCCGCACCAAGGTCGGCTTCATCTTCCAGGCGTTCAACCTGATCCCCACGCTCACGGCCGCCGAGAACATCAGGCTGCCGATGATGCTCGGTGGCGACGACGGCGACGCGGCGTGGATCGATCAGGTCGTCTCCAAGGTGGGCCTGGCGGACCGGCTGAAGCACCGCCCGAGCGAACTCTCGGGCGGCCAGCAGCAACGCGTGGCCGTCGCCCGGGCCCTCGCCTCGAAGCCGGAGATCATCTTCGCCGACGAGCCGACGGGCAACCTCGACTCCACCACCGGCGCGGAGATCCTCGCGTTCATGCGGAGTGCCGTTCGCGACTACGACCAGACCATCGTGATGGTCACCCACGATCCGACCGCCGCCTCGTATGCCGATCGGGTCGTGTTCCTCGGCGACGGCAAGGTCGTCGGTGAGATGCTCGATCCGACCGCCGCCGGCGTGCTCGACCGCCTCAAGCAGTACGGGGGCTGACATGGCAACAGGATCCACGGCACTGCTCGCGCGCCGAAGTATCCGGTCACGCCTCGGCCGCACGATCGCCATCGCGATCGCCATCACCGCCAGCGTCTCGTTCGTCGTCGGTTCGTTCGTCCTCGCCGACAGCCTCACGGCGTCGTTCGACGAGCTGTTCAATGAGCTCGCGGGGAATACCGACTTCGAGGTGCGCAGCGTCCAGGAGTTCGACACCGACGACGCCCGCGAGCCGATCGATGCCGCGCTCGCCGACCAGATCGCGGCGATCGACGGTGTCGCCGCGGTCGAGCCCACGCTGACCCGTTACGCCCAACTGATCGACGACGACGGTGACGCGGTCACGTCATCGGGTCCGTCGCTGGGCGTGTCCTGGGTTCCCGAGGCCAACCTCGCCGGCGTCACGCTCAAGGACGGACAGCCACCGGTCGGGCCCGACCAGCTGGCGATCGACAAGGCGACGGCCGATCGGGCCGGTTTCGACGTCGGTGACGAGGTGGCCTATGTCACCGACACCGGGCGCTTCGAGGGCACGATCACCGCGACGGTCGGCCTCGGCGACACCGACGGTTTCGGCGGCGCCTCGCTCATCGCCCTCGACCTCGACACGGCGCTCGACCACTTCGGCGCCGACGGCAAGGTCGATGCGATCGACATCGCGCTCGACGAGGGCGCCGACGCCGCCGTCGTGCGGAGCGGCGATCGAGGACGTCCTCCCCGACGGCCTCGAGGTCATCACCGGCGAGCAGGTCGCCGACGAGAACGCCGACGGCGTCAACGAATTCATCGGCGCGTTCGGCCAGGGCCTGTTGATCTTCGCGTTCATCACCGCCTTCGTCAGCGCCTTCATCATCAACAACGTCTTCCAGATCACGATCGGTCAACGGTTGCGGGAACTGGCGTTGATGCGCGCCGTCGGTGCGTCGGGTCGGCAGGTGCGACGGATGATCACGGTCGAGTCGTTCTTCCTGGGCCTGACCGCCACGATCCTCGGCCTCGCCGGCGGCGTCGTCGTCGCCAAGCTGCTCGTCGCCGGCTTCAATGCGGCCGGCGCCGGATTTCCCGTCGACCGGCATCGTGATGGAGCCGCGGACCGTCGTGATGGCGGCGCTGGTCGGTATCGGCATCACGATGGGCTCGGTCGTCATCCCCGCTCGCCGGGCGGCGCGGATCCCGCCCGTCGCGGCGATGCGCCCGGAGCTCGGCTTCAGTGCCTTGCAGACGAAGCGCCTTGTCGCGGCCGTCGTCCTCACGACCGTCGGTGCGGCGCTGTACATGATCGGCCTGTTCGTGAAGCCCGGGGGCACGCGGGGTGTCATCGTGCTCGCCGGCGGTGGAGGGATCCTGCTGTTCCTCGGGGTCGCCAGCCTCTCGTCCACGGTGGCCGCGCCGGTGACGAGGATGATCGGGTGGCCGATCGCCAAGGTGCTGAAGACACCGGGCGTGCTCGCCCGTCAGAACGTCGTCCGTGCCCCACGCCGCACGTCGTCGAGCGCGTCGGCGTTGATGATCGGCGTCGCCCTCGTCAGTGCCGCAGCGGTGTTCGCTTCGTCGATCCGAGCCACGTTCGTCGACACGTTGGAGCGGGCGATCAGCGCCGACTACGTCATCACCGACCGGGGATTCCAGGGGCTCGCTCCCGTCGTGTCCGAGACCTTGGCCGGGGTTCCCGAGATCGGTGCAGTGACGCCCATCCGCGGGGCAACCGGACAGGTCGACGGCGAGCAGAAGTCGTTCGGGGCGATCGATCCCGTCGCCTTCGACGAGATGGTCAACGCCGATCTGCAGGACGGCACGATCGCCGATCTGCAGGAGGGCGAGGTGCTCGTCCAGTCCGATCCGGCGGACGACCTCGACCTCGAGGTCGGCTCGGTGGTGCCCGTGACGTTCCAGAACGGCGTCACGACCGACCTCACGGTGGCCGGCATCTACGGCGATGCGACGTTCGGCAACTGGCTGATCAGCCTCGACACGTTGGCCTCGGTCACCGATGCACCGGCCCGCGACTTCTTCGTGATCGCCAAGCTCGCCGATGGCGTGTCGCCCGCCGAGGGCGACGCCGCGGTCGCGGCGGCCATGGAACCGTTCCCCCAGGCCAACGTGCAGACGAACGCCGAGTTCCGGGCGTCGCAGGAGGCGCAGATCAACCAGCTGCTCATCGTCATCTCGATGCTCCTGGCGTTCGCGATCATCATCGCTGTCCTCGGCATCTCGATCACACTCGCGCTCGGTGTGTTCGAGCGGACACGCGAGATCGGTCTGCTGCGCGCGGTCGGCATGAACCGCCGGCAGACCCGCCGCTCCGTCCGTTGGGAGGCGATCATCGTGTCGACGTTCGGGGCGATCGTCGGTGTGGTGCTCGGTACGTTCCTCGGTGTGGTGCTCTCCCTCGCCGTGCCGGACACGGTGATCGACCAACTGGCCTTCAACCCGGCCATCATCGTGGCGATCCTGGTCGGTGCCGTCATTGCCGGATTCCTGGCGGCCCTGTATCCGTCGCGCAAGGCCGCGAACATGAACGTCCTCGAAGCCATCGCGACCGAGTGACGGGGCGTCCGACCGTGGCGATCGCACTCGACGAGTTGTCCCCCGAAGTGCAGGCGTTCCTGCAGGAGTACCACCTCGCGACGCTCACGACGGTACGCGCCGACGGCTCACCGCACGTGGTGGCCGTCGGCTTCAGCTACGACGTCGAGCGTCGGGTGGTGCGGGTGATCACGTGGGCGGCATCGCAGAAGGCGAAGAACGCCGCCCGGATGGAAGCCGCCGGCCAGCGTGGCGCCGTGTGCCAGGTCGACGGTGGACGCTGGTTGACGCTGGAGGGTCGCGTCCGCCTCGTGACCGATCCCGTCGGTGTGCGCGCCGGGGTCGACGGGTACGCCGCGAGATACCGGCCGCCGGCCGACCGCGACGATCGCGTGGTCATCGAGATCGACGTCGACCGCATCCTCGGCCGAGCCTGACCGTGAACCCGAGCCGGAGCCGGACGGAGCTCAAATCCACGTTTGCGTCGGGATTTGTGTGGCCCGTCCCTCAGAATTCTTGACGCAAACGAGGATTCAGACGGCGTCGCGGTTCCAGGGGAGGTCGGCGAGCCAGCGCTGCGCCGCCGGATGCGGATCCATCGGCGTGTCGTCACTCGACGGTGCGAGATACGGATCGAGATGCGTCTGACAGCCGGGGCACCAGTAGAGCGTCCGCGCGTGCTCACCGATCTGTCGGCACTCGATCGTGGCGCCGCAGCGGGCGCACCGCTGCCCGTTGCGCCCGTACACGGCCAAGCCGCCGCGCACTCCGGGTGCCGTGACGCGCCGTGCCGTCGTGAGGTTCGACCGCAGCATCGTCGCGGCCGTGTTGACCAGGCGGATCGCGTCGTGCTCGGTGAGCGTGCCGACGCGGGCGAACGGGCTGAGCTCGACCGCCCAGAGCACCTCGGCGCGATAGACGTTGCCGACACCGCACATCACCCGCTGGTCGAGCAGGACCTCGGCGACCCGGGCCTGCGCATCGGGGAACCCGAGGAGCAGGTTGACCACCGCACCGAGATCGGTGTCGGGATGGCAGAGATCCGGGCCGAGCCGGCCCATACCGGGATGCCGCCGGCGGTCGGGCTGACGGTACGTCTCGACGGTGGGCGCGTTGAAACACACGGCCACCCATCCGTCGACCTCGATCGACGCCCGCATCTGGTTGTAGGGGCGACGCCAGCTGTCACCGGCGTGGTACAGGTGCCACGAACCCGACATCCGCATGTGCGTGTGGAGGACGAGACCGTCGTCGAACACGATCTCGAGGTGCTTGCCGTGACTCTCGACACGTTCGATGATGCGGCCGGCCTGCGGACCGGGACCGATCAGGCGAGGCGCATCGAATCGGGTCATCCGCTTGCCCACCAGTGCCGTCCGGAGCGCCGCCGCGGTCCGGTGGATGGTGTCGCCTTCGGGCATCAGACGATCAGGGTACGCGCTGCACCAGTATCGACCGCGGCAATTCGACACCGTCTGCGTACCCTGCCCCGATGGTTGCGAACACCACCGACCCCGTGCTCGATGGCGTGGCCAGGCGGGCGATCCGCGACGTGTTCCCCCTGTACCTGCCAACGGTGCCGTTCGCACTCGTGCTCGGCGTGGCGATGACCGAGTCGGCGATGCCCACCAACATCGCGTGGAGCACCAACATCGTCTTCGCCGGCGCCGCGCAACTCGCCATGGTCACCCTCGCCGGCACCGCCACCTGGCTGACGCTCGTGACGACGGCGGTGGTCATCAACCTGCGTCACGTGATGTACAGCGCGGCGATGGCGCATCAGTTCCGCGACCAGCCCCGATGGTTCCGCTGGGTCGGGCCGTTCGTGCTGATCGACCAACTGTTCGCGCTCACGTCACGCCGCGACGACCTCGAGCCTCCCGTGTGGCGCCGGTACTACATGTCGGCGGGCCTGTTCCTGCTCGTGACCTGGGTGGTCGGCGTCACCGTGGGGATCGCCGTCGGCTCGGCGATCCCGACCGAGTGGCGCCTCGACATCGCACCGGCGGTGATGTTCGGCGGGCTCGTCGTGCTGGGCCTGACGACGCGTCCGATGGCACTCGCCGCGTTGACGGGGGCGGCAGTGTGTTTCGCCGGCCTCGGGATTCCCAACAACGGCGGCGTCCTGATCGGCGCGACCGCGGGCGTCATCGTCGGGTTCCTCGCCGACAAGGCCTCGGCCCGGTCGGCCACTGATCGGTCCGCCACTGATCGGTCCGCCACCGATCGGTCGGCCACGATGGGTCTGAGGGTGCCGCATGACCACCGGCGCCGCCATTGCCGCCATCCTCGTCGTGACGGTGATCACCTACGCGTCCCGGGCCGGCCTGATCCTGTTCCTCGCCGATCGTTCGATCCCCGCCGACGTGACGCGGGCGTTGCGCTACGTCGGCCCGGCGGTCCTGTCGGCACTGACCGTCAACCTGCTCGCCGGCGGCCACGGCATCAGTGGGGTCACCGGCCAGGAAGTCGCGGCGGTCGCCGTCGGAGGGTTGGTCGCCTGGCGGACGAAGAACCTGATCGCGTCGCTCGCCGCCGGAATGGTCACCATCTGGATCATCATCCTCGTCACGTGACCTGTCGCGTTGTGCCTGACCCCGCGCAACAGGTTCGTCACCTCAGGTACTCGGAATGGGGTACTAGGGAAGTTTGCCGACGTGGGCGAGGGCGAGGCGGATGAGGCGGTCGTGGCCGTTGGTCATCTCGGCGATCACGTCGGGGCTCACCGCCTCCTCGGGCGTGTACCAGCCGAGATCGAGCGCCTCCTGGGTCGGCTCGCACTCGCCGTCGACCGGCACGACGTAGGCGAGGCTGACGGCGTGGTGACGGGGATCGTAGAATCCCGACCGAGCGGGGTTGGGGAAGTACTCGATCACGGTGAACGGCGTCGGGTTCGCCGGGAACACGTGGGAGCGCCATCGGCCCGAGGTCCTTTTCGCAGTGACGCATCAGCGCCTCTCGCACCTTCTCACCGAACAGGACCCGTCCGGTGACGACCATCCTGCTGATCGATCCGTCGGACGCGACCCGCAGCAGCATGCCCACCTCCGTGACGTTGCCGAGCCCGTCGACGCGGACCGGAACCGCATCGACGTACACGATCGGCACGTGGGCACGGACGAGTTCGAGGTCCTCGGGCGAGAGCCAACCGGTGGCCGTCTGGGTCGAGGCGTTGTCGTCGATGTCGGTCACGGCTCGATGATCCCATGTCGTGCCCGTCCGAACCTGATTTTCGTCCCACACCCGGATGAGGGCGCCGGCGGCGGGGGTCGGTGCGGTCTGGCAGGATGCCCACGTGGAGGCCGATCGACAGCGCTGGGACGACCGGTACGAGGGCGCGACCCTCGCGTCACCACGTCCGCCCGACGTGCTCGACGGAGCCGAGGAACTCGAGGTGCTGCTGCCTTCCGGTGGCACGGCGGTCGACATCGCGTGCGGGACCGGTGGTCAGTCGATGTGGCTCGCCGGTCTCGGCTTCGACGTCGTCGCGCTCGACGTCTCACCGGTGGCCATCGAGTTGACCCGATCGGCCGCCGCCGCGCACGGCCTCGCCGGACGGATCGACGCGCGCGTGGTCGACCTCGACGACGGCCTGCCGGCGGACCTGCACGACGTGGCCGTGGTGGTCTGCCAGCGGTTCCGCGGCCGCGATCTGTACGGGCCGATCGTCGACGTGCTCCAGCCCGGCGGCGTGGCGATCGTCAGCGTGCTGTCCGTCGTGGGGGTCGAGGGCCAGCCGGGCGAGTTCCACGCACCAGCTGGCGAGCTGCTCGACGCGTTCACCCGGCCGGAGGTCGACGATCGTGCACCACGCCGAGGAGAACGGCCTGGCGTCGATCGTGGTGGTGCGGCGGCGCTAGCCGTTCGCGACCAGGGCGTCGCGGAGCACAGCGACGTCGACAGCGCCCGGACGCGTGGTGGCGAGGAAGTCGACCAGCACGTCGTTGAAGCGATCGGGGTCCTCGACGTGCGGGAAGTGACCGACCCCGCTCAACACCTCGAGACGGCTCGACGCGATCGCCTGATGGGCGGCGCGGGCATGAGCGACCGGGACGATTCCGTCACGCTCGCCCCACACGATCATGGTCGGCACTCGCGCCGCCAGATAGAGACGATCCGTGGCGGACACCGTCTGCCCGCCCACGTCGATGACACCGCGCATCGTCCTCACGAACGCCTGGCGGTTGGGAGCGTCGGCGAGCGAGGAGTAGCCGCGCCACAGCTCGTTCACCTTCGCCGACCGGATGTCGAAGCGGGCGAGGAGCCGTCCGATCTCGGTCGTGGCACCGATCAGCGGCTTCGAGAAGCCGAGCGGCATCACGTACTCGACACCGGGCAGCGACAACGCCCTGAGGAACCACGTGACCTCGCGCCCGAGCCCGCCGCTGCCCACCAACACGAGACGGTCGACCAGCTCGGGATGCTGATAGGCGAGCTGCATCGCCACTCCGCCACCGTACGAGTGGCCGACGATCGTGGCGCTCGGCACCTCGAGCAGTGCGAGGAGGTCGCGCAGTCCGCTGGCGAACGCGCCGGGCGAGTAGTCGCCGAGCGGTTTGGCCGACTCGCCGTGACCGAGGAGATCGGGCGCGATCACGTCGTGGTCGGCGGCGAGGCGCGGCATCACCGCATCCCAGGTCCGTGAACTCCCGCCCAGCCCGTGGACGAGCAGGACCACCTCGCGGGGCGGTCGCCCTTGGCGCCGGGACCGCTGGCCGGCTCGGCGATACCGAACGTCGTGGCCGTGGAGGGTCACGTGCTGCAACGGCGCCGGTCGGGTCACGATGTCAGTATGGCGGCGCCGAGGTCCGGCGGACATGATGGCCGCCCACCCAGCGGGACGTCAGCAGACGGCGCGGACGTACGGGTACGGGTTGACGGCTTGGCCGCCGCCAGGGTGCACCTCGAAGTGCAGGTGGTTCGCCGTGGTGTTGCCGGTGTGGCCGACATAGCCGATCACCTCGCCCTGCGACACGGAACGGCTGGAACCCTCCCAGCCGTTGAGGTGTGCATAGAAGTAGCGCGTGCCGCTCGCACCGTTCACCCAGGCCGAATTGCCACCGAGGCTGGTCGTCTTCATCTGGACCGAACCCGACTCGACGGCGACGACCGGCGTGCCGAGCGGCGACATCATGTCGACACCCTCGTGGCTGCGCCCGGCCGAACGTGCCGCACCCCAGGTGTCGGCGAAGGCGCGCGGCCCGGCGATCGGGCAGACGATTCCGGGGCCGGAGTTCGACGGCGGCGGTTCGGGGACCGGCTCCGGCTCGCTCGGGGCCTCCGTGTTGGCAGGGGGTTGGCTCGGGCGTTGCCCTCGCCGTTGCCCTCGGCCGTTGTTGGCCGCCGGCTCCGGTTGTGGAGCCGCGGCCTGGGGGCCGAGCAGGGGCCGGCGCGGCCGCCGCTGCCACCCGAGCCTGACTCGCCGGATGAGGCGGTGTTCGACGCTGCCGTGTTCGACACGATCGCGGCCGATGCCGCCGCCGCGACCTCGGCGGCCGCCTGACGTGCATCCTCCGCGGCCTGCGCGGCGATTGCCGCTTCGCGGGCTTCGCGTTGCCGATCGAGTTCGGCCTGGACCGCCTCGTCGACCAACCGCTGCTTCTCCACCTCGGCCAGATGGACGACTTCGGCTTCGGCCGCCGCCTTCAACTCGGCGAAACGCTCCTGGGCGGCATCGGCCTGACCCTGCCGCGCTTCGAGGTCGGCACGCTTGGCCTCGACCTCGTCGGAGACCACGTCGAAGTCGTCGAGCACCACCGCAGCGTTGCCGCGGGCGACGCTGCTCAGCAGTTCGGCGGTGAGCTCGTCGTTGGCGTGATCGAGGTCGATCAGCAAGGGGAACGTCGCCGTACCCGACTCGGTGAACGCCCGGACCGCCTGGGCCTCGAGTTCGGTTCGCATCGCCGACGCCTGCGCCTCGACTGCGGCCAGTTCCGCCTCCGCGTCGACGATCTCGACACCCAGTTGATCGACTTCTGATTCGGCGTCGAACATCCGCTGCGACGCTTCGTTGGCGCGGTCGCGCGCCGCTTGGATCTCGCGCGCTGCCTCGGCGGCAGGACTCGGATTCGGCCGACGTCGGGCCGGAGGAAGCGACGGCACCGAATCGTGATCGACGACAATCCGAGCAGCGGCCGCGACCAGGAGACGGCGCGGCCGCACCGATCGCTGCAATGTCCCGTCCGTCGTCACGGCACGGGAGGCTACCTGGATATTACAGTTCGATGACGGCACGGTCGGCGGCCCCCGATCGCCCGGCGGGTTATCGTGGCCCGGTGGGAGGTGCGGTCGGAGGTCGCGTTGGGGTCCGGTGGCACACGGGTTCGCATCCCGATACGGCCTGACGTCATCGCATCGCCCGCGTCCGCGGCATCGCGGTTCGTCTTCGCCGCGTTCCTCGTCGCCGGGGCGAGCGCGATGGCCGCCGGGTGCGGCAGCGACGATCCCGACGACCCGCCGGAGGCGGTGGCGACCGACGCGGTGCTCACCGCGCTCGTCGACTGGGCCGTCGAGAGCGACGCCGCCCCGACCACCACCGACGACGAAACGCTGGTCGTGTACATCGCCGCGTCGAACGGCGACACGATCGACGCCGCCGTCCAGGCATCGGTGGTGGCGGCCACGACGGACGAGGCAACCGTCCGGTTCGCCGACGACCGGAGCGAGGCGATCGACGATCAGACCGATGACCAACGATGTCCACGACGACGGCGTCCTGCTCGTGGTCGGCGAACTCCCGGCTGACGCCCCACCGTCCGACGTGACCGTCGAGCGCTATCGCGACGTCGACGACACCCACGTCTTCATCGTGACCGTGGCTCCGAACGGGGATGGGGCGTCGGTCACTGCGGAGAAGGCGGGCTGACGTAGCGAGCCGCGATCGCGATGGCCTGCTCCGCCTCGGCGTCGCTGACGTCGGCGGTGGGGTCGGCCGCCCGCGAGCGGAGCGACGGCCAGCACATCCCGGTCCCCCTGTCGGAGCGTGGACCGTCGGCGCATCGCTTTCCGCGCCGGTCACGAGATCGACGGCCGACGACGCGTCGATGATCGCCAGTCGCAGCGACCCGACCTCCCAGGCGCGCCTCGCCATGACGAGCCGTTGCACGGCGACCGACAACGGATCGATCAGCTCGTGCTCGTGCAACCGGGTGGTGCGGCTGGCACGCAGGAACAACAGCAACCCGGGCACGTACATGAGCGTGAGCACCGTCATGCTCACCTCGATCGGCAGCGAGATCGGTGTCGCCATGACGCCGCCGAACACCCACGCCAGCTGGAACTCGGTCTCGTAGCGCGCTCCGGCACGGCCGAGCATCGCCTCCGGAGCCACGCGCTGGACGAGCGCGTCGAAGGCGTTGCGCCCCAGCGTGGTGGACAGACCGACGAGCCCGGCGATCAGCAGGAGGAGCGGGAGCGACACGCCGAGGATGCCGACGGCCGTGAACACGGCGGGAGCGGCGATCGCCGCCGCGATCATCTGCTCCTCGCGGAGCCGGCCGCGGAGCAGCGTGGCCGCCGAATGCCCGATGAACGCGCCGCCGGCATAGCTCGCCGCGGCGAGCCCGTAGACGTACGCCGGCTCGCTGTCACGGCGCAGCGAGAACGCCAATGTGAAGATGAAGAATCCGACGGCGGCACGGATGGCGATCATGCCGATCGAGCTGACGACGATCGAGGGCGTCAGCGACTCGGCGAGCTGCAGGTCGTCGACCTCGTCGTCGCGCACGATGCCGGAGATGGATCGTGAGCGCCGCGACGCCTGCGCACGCGTACAGCAGTGAGCCGACCCGCAGCGTCCATTCGGGTCCGGTCGCGGAGCAGGACGACGGCGATCACGACGGCGACGGCGGCCGTGATGCTGGCGAATCTGGCCAACCGGCCGTTGGTGGCGACGAGGGCGTCCGGGTCGTCGACCAGACTCTGCACGAGCGTCTGCTTCACGATCCCCGACGCCTTGCTCGCCACGAGCAGGGCGAGGGCGATCGGGTAGAAGGCGAGTTCCTTCAACGTCCACACGAGCGCGAGGCAGCAGAGTGCCCGGAACAGGTAGAGGCCCGCGGCGACGTAGCGCTGGGTGTGCCGGAAGCGGTCGACGGCCGGCCCGATCAGCGGCGCCAGGACGGCGAGCGGGATCATCGTGACGAGGAGGTACAGGAGGACCTGCTCGCGGGACGCGTCCGGGCTGATGTTGAAGAACAGACGATCCGGCCAGGCTCACCGACAAGAACGCGTCGGCCGCGGCCCCCAGGCCGTGGGCGATGCTCAGGCGGACGATCGGCCCGTCGGCCGAGGATCGACGCCGCGCAGCCGACACTGGCAGCCCACCGGAGGGCATCCTGACTGCGCTCACCCCGGCGAGTCGAGCTGTCGGGCAGCGGGTGCCGCCGGGCGGACGCCGACTTCAGCCATGCGCCGAACCTACCGGATCAGCCCATGCCGGAGCGGCGGTGTCCGCACTGGGGCGCGAAGCCACGGTCAGGGGGGTGACTGTGGCCTCGGGACGGACGCTGCAAACTGGGGGGTAAGAGGTCGACGTCCCACTCGATCGAGTCCGGGGGGACGGCATCGATCGAGCCCGACCACTCTGCCCCGAAACGGCCGACGCACACGTGACATGAGTCGCAGCGCCGTGCTGCACGCTCCGGTAGCCGCGTGCTCTGCGCGCGTGCCTATCCGCCGGCCCGCTTCCGGGGGTCCGGCGGAAAGGCCCGCGCCGCGACCAACCGGGCCGAGATGTCCCCCGCCCGGGCGATGATGCCGTCGAGGCCGGCCCCGCACCCCTCGATCAACGCCTCCTGACTGGCGTCGGTCGCCTCCTCGATCCGCACGCGGGCCGCCCGCCCACGGTCGGTGAGATCGTCACCGTCCATCCAGCCCCGCACCTGCAGGTTCGCCACCGCAGATCGGAGTTGCGGCGGCCCGAACCCACGCGTGGCGCTGTACTCGCCGAGGCCGAAGCCGAGCCACCGTTCGGTGAGCACGTTCGCCTCCACCGCGGTGAGTCCGGATCGCGACGAGTGCCGCGAGGTGGCCATCGCCGCGATGTTCCCGAACGAGTTCCGCGGGCGCGCCACAGCCGGCCGGCCGGCGACGTCGGCACCGGAAGCGAACGCAGCGCGCTGAACAGCGGACGCCCGAGCCCGTCGAGGTCGGCCAGCGACGGCGAGCAACGGGTCGGCGATCGACGCGCAGTCGTCCGGCGTCGGCGATCGCGGCGACGCTCGCCGTGCCGCCGTCGCCGCGGGCCGCCAGGATGTCGTCACGCGACACCAGCGCCGATCCGGCCTCGTACACGGCGGCGATCAGGCCGGGTTCGAACACGCCGAACGTGGCCGCGACCACCGACGCCGGTCGGCGAACCGAGCGCGGCCGCTCGACCCCACACGTAGCCGGGCAGGAAATCGATGCCCAGCGCGTCGAGGCGCGCACCGGCCTGCGGCGACCACCATCCCTGCGTCGCGATCGGTTCGAGCGCATCGCGGAGGCGTCGCGCGGGCGTCGCCGTCACGTCCGGGGCGTCGATGGTGTCGACGAGCGGAGCGAGAAAGATCGTGGCGATGTCGTCGTACGTCATCGCACGCGGCCGGCGGCCGCACCGGCCCCGGTCGCACCGACAGGTCGGCGAACGACGACTCGACCGCATCGCGGAAGTCGGCCGGCGCATCGATGGCGACGGGATCGATGAACAGCCCGATGTCGAATCGCCCGTCGTACGACAGGGCGGTCGGCGTTGCACCCGGTGCCCGCCACGGGACCCATCGTGACGATGTTGCACGCACGGGCGCCCGCCACGTAGAGCGTGAACGGGGCCCCGCGCAGGTTGGACGTGGCGAAGTCGATCCGCCCGGCCGCGGCACGGGCGGCCTGCGTGACCACCGACGTGGGCAGCAGGTTGGCGATGCCCGACACGGCGCTCATGCCTCCCCCGGACGACATCGCGTCCCGGCTCGCCGCCAGGCGGACACGAATGTCGTCGACCCGCTCGGCGAGCGGCATCGATGCGCCCGACGACCTGCACCGGAATCGGCGTGAACGAGTTCCCTCCGATCGCCCGGTCGGTGCGGGTGCTGAGCACGAAGCTCGTGTTGAAGGCATCGACCTCGACGCCGCGGTCGGCGTGGTACCGGACGGCACCCTCGGTCAGCCCGGCCAGGAACAGATCGTTGATCGAGGCACCGAGATGCCGGGCGGCCGCCTTCAGGTCGTCGAGCGGCACCGACACCCACTCGAGGTGGCGGTGCCGCGAGCGCTGCTTCCACAGCGGCGATCCGCCGGGCACGTCGTTGCCGGAACCCGACGAGTGCACCGACGGTCGAGGTCGCGATCCGGCGAGCTTCGCCGAGCTTGTCGCCCGCACGTCTCGGATCCGCCGGCCAGATCATCACCTCGCCGGCGGCCCGGCGGGCGACGCCGAGCTGCCGCCGGACGAGATGGCTGAGCGTCTTCGTGGCCGTGTTGCCGAACCCGCTCGCCAGGTCGCCGCCCTGTTCCTTGGCCGAGTGGTTCGCCACGGCGTTCGCCACGACGGCATCGAGATCGACCTCGGGCGGCGGTGGGTCGTTCGGGTCGGTCTGCTGGTACAACTCGGCCATGCGGAGCTGACCGATGCCGTCGCTGATGGCGTGGTGCATGATCGCCCACAGGGCGGAGCGACCGCCCTCGACGCCGTCGATCACGACGAAGCGCCACAGCGGGCGGGTTCGGTCGAGGGGTTCCAGGTAGAGCTGGGCGGCCAGGTCGAACAATTGCCGCTCGGTGCCCGGCGCCGGGAGCTCCAGGTGGCGGACGTGGAAGTCGACGTCGAACTCGGGGTCGGGTGCCCAGGCCGGCGGGGAGAGGCGGGCGAGTCCCGGCACCACGCGCTCGTACAGCCGCGGCATCTTGACGACCGCGTTGCGCATCGTCGCCCGGAAATGGTCGAGGTCGAGCGGCCGGTCGAGGATCGTGAGCGACGCGCCGTTCGGGTTCAGCCACGGATCCTTCTCGATGCTCCACATCAGCGCCTCGTGGTCGGACATCCGGTCCGTGAAGCGCATTTCTCGTTCGCGTGCTGCCATGTGATCCTCGTCGTTGTCGTGTCGGTTGCCCGGGTCAGGTCCAGGTCAGGTGTCGGTGCCGGGTCGCCGGTCGGCCTCGGCCGCGGGGTCGCCCCGGTATCCGGGTGGATAGGTCAGTGCCAGCTCCTCGTCGGTCGGCGTGCGGTGCACGCGTGATTCGGGCGGGAGCAGCGCGGAGATCGCCTTCATGATCCGTTTGGTGTCGGCGTCGGGGCTGCGGTACTTCAGCTCCACGGGCGGGCCGACCGTCGCGCGTGACGAGCGGACGGTCGTTCAGCGACATCCGCGGCAGCCGCGAGCTGCGCGGCCACACCTTCTCGGTGCCCCAGAGCCCGACCGGGATCACCGGCGCGTGCGTGGCTGCGGCGAGGCGGGCGGCACCCCAACGGCCCTTGAGCTCGGGATCGAAGAACGCCGGGCCGCGAGGGATGGTCCCTTCGGGGGCCATCATCAGCAGCTCACCGACCTCGAGCGCCGGCGACGGCGGCCTCGAGGGGCTCGTCGGAACCGGTGCCGCGATCGACGCGGATGCCGCCCATCGCCTTCGCCAGGCGCCCCATGATCGGGACGTCGAAGAGCTCCTTCTTCCCCAGGCCGCGCATGTTGCGGCCCGCCTTGGCGAGGACGAGGCCCATGACGGCCGGATCGAAGTACGAGCGATGGTTGAACACCACGATCGCCGCGCCGGACGGCGGGGATGTTCTCGATGCCCTCGATCTCGACGCGGGCGTTCGGGGCGACGAGGCCGGGCCGCATGAACGGACGCGTCCACTCCTGGAGCTCCGCGCCGGCGATCTTGATCACCCCGTCGGCCTTGTCGAAGTGGCGCACGGGCCACCCGCGGACCGTGGCGGTGGCCCACAGCTGGGCGTCGGGATTGACGGCGACCGGATGCCCGACCATCGCCAGCAACGGGGCGTCGAAGTAGCTGTCGCTGTACGCATGGCTCCTGGCGAGGTCGACGCCGTGGTCGGCGGCCCACGCCTCGACGGCTTTCGCCTTGGCCCGCCCCCACACGAAGTCACCGTCCATCCTTCCGGTGAACGTCGTGCCGTCGGCATCGACGACGCCACCGCGAGGCGATCACGTCGTCGAGCCCGAGCAGCTCGGCGAACGGTTCCACGAACGCGTGCGGCGAGGTGGTCGCGAGCACGACCAGCCGCCCGGCGTCGCGATGTTCCTCGATCAGCCGGTGAGCGGCGGGATGCACGAGCTCGGCGAGATCGTGCGCCGCGAGTTCCATTGCGGCGCGCACGTCGGCGACCGACCATCCGGCGGCGGTCCTGCTCGCCAATCGCGCCGGCTGCATCATCAACCAGTTCTCGCCGAAGCGCGTGTAGAACTGCATCAGCACGTCGCCGAGCGGGAGTTCGCCCGACCCGCCGATCCCCGCCTCGGTCAAGCGGTGACGGAACACCGATCCGGAAGGCCCGGAGATCAGCGTGCGGTCGAGGTCGAAGATGGCGGCAGCCTGAGCCCGGGTCATACCCGATCATCCCGCCCGGCGGAGTCGAACGCAAGGGGATCGAGCCGGTTGCTCCCCGATCCGTTCCGGTCTCATCCGATCCGTTCATCCGGTCCGTTCGATCCGGTCCGGTCATCTGGTCCGTTCACCTGGCGTTGATTCGGCCATTCCTCGTTCGACTGCGGCGATCAGCTCCGGTCGCAGGTCGGCGGCGGCGATGATGCGATCCACCGATCCGACGGCGCGGGCCCGTTCGACGCTGTGGACCGCGTCGAATTCGGCGGCCACCGCGCCGAGCATCTCGGTCCGCACCAGCGTCGCCGTCGCCCGGAGTTCGGCACGCCGGGCACCGACCTCGGACGGCCCGGCCGCGGCGACGGCCGCTTCCGCCTGCCGAACCCGCTCGTCGGTGCGGGTGCGTTCGTCGACGTCGCGGGTGAACACGACCGCCGCGGCGGGCGCTCCACCGATCACCGAGGCGAACGATCCCTCGACGGCGAGCACCTCCATGTCGTCGTTGAGCTTCGCCGAGAACACGACGAACGCGCCGCCGTGATAGCGCGACACGACGCACAGGACGAACGGGCCGTCGAAGTTCACGATCGATCGCCCGATCTCGGCGCCGTACTCGAGCTGGAGGCGGCGCAGCGATTCGGGCGAACCGTCGAAACCCGACAGGTTGGCGAGCATCACGACCGGTCGGCAGCCGCTCGCCGCGTTGATGGCGCGGGCCACCTTCTTCGACGACAGCGGGAACAGGGTGCCCGCCGACCACTGGCCCGGCCCGTCGGCCGGCGTGAGCCCGTGCCGGGGCAGCGGCCGCGATTCCATGCCGATCAGCGTCACCGCCCACCCGCCGAGACGGGCATCCTGGACGACCGCCATCTCCGCCTCGGCCATCTCGGGCCAGCGTTCGAGCGGCGTGCAGTCGTGGTCGACGACGGCGGCCATCAGCGTGCGGATGTCGAACGGCTTCTTGCGGTCGGGGTTGGCATCGGCCGAGAAGATGTCGCCGACGGTGCGGAAGTCGATCCCGTCGACCACATGGGGTTCGGAGCGCACGTCCCGATCGATCGGATCGGGCGTCGCGAGCCCGCCGCGGCCAGCGCTCGCCCGGCGCTCGATAGCGTGAGTTCGTAGTGCCGGTGGAGCAGCTCGCACGCCGCCGTCAGCGTGGGGGCCCAGTACTGGGCCTCACCGTTCGGACCCATGATCCGCTCGTAGCCGCCGATGCCGAGATTGTCCTCGGCGGCCACGCCGCCCGAGTACTCGATCGCCTGCTTGCCGGTGAGCACCATCGCGCTGTCGGGCGTCATGACGAGGATGCCCTTGGTGTGCATGAGCATCGTCGCCTCGGCGTTCCAGTACGGCTGCGCTCCGACGTTGATCCCTGCGACCACGACGTTGACCTCGCCGCCGCGTTGGGTGTGTTCCACCAGGCGCCGCAACACCCGAGCGACCCAGTCGAGGTTCTCGCTGCCCGAATCCATGGCGATCTTGGCGCCCGCCGACAGGGCGAACCATTCGATCGGCACGTCGAGTTCGACGGCGAGGTCGATCGCCGCGAGCAGCCGGACGCATTCGGGCTCGGCGATCGACCCCATCGCCTTGGTCGGATCGCCGAGTACGGCCACGCGCGTCGACGCCCTCGGGGTGCCGATCGGTCGGGGTGGACACCACGCCCACCACGACGCCCGCGGTGTTGCCACCGGCAGGACGATCGACCGGCGACGAGCGCGCCGGACTCGTCGAGATCGTGCTCGACGAACGACCCGTCGGCACCACACAGCGTCGGGATCAGCTCGTACGGATAGGTCAGCCCGCGGCGGCGCATCTGGACGAGCTTGCGGGTGTAGTCGTCGAGCGGCTGCATCGCCTCGGTCGGGCGGCTCGGTGAGACGCACCGTGACGCCGCGGCCCGGTTCGTACCCGATGCGCACGACCGCTTCGACCGGGTCGGATCCGCCGGACGCCAGGCTCCCGCTGACCACCACCTGCTCCAGGCCCAGGCCCTCGGTGAGGGGGGCGAGTCGCCGGGCCACCGCGTCGAAGGCCTCGGGCGGCAGGTCGACGACCGGCCACACGTAGAGCATGATCCGGTTCCATTCCAGGCTGTCGGCGCCGGGGAGATCGCTGCGCGCGTCGCGCAGCGCGTCGAGGCAACCGACCAGCACGTGCTCCACCTCGGGCAGCGCGATGACGTTGCCGTGCTCGTCGCGCACCGGCGTCACGTCGCGCACCTCGGCGACCGCGATCAGCCGGCGGTCGGAAGGGCCGGTGCGGGCCGACGCAGTCGAAGAGATGCACGTCACCGGTCGCCGGTAGCGGGCTGATCTCGAAGTTCTCGAGCCGCCACATCTGCAGACGGCGGGCGATCATCGGGTGCAGCCCGCGGAACTTGATGTCCTCCTCGAACGTCGTCGGATCCGTGCTCGCCGGCCACGTCGCCCTCCGATTCCATCCAGTACGGGCGCAGTCCGCCGCTGTCCGCACGACGGAACGTCAACACGGCCATCCTCGTTCGGGGATGGGAGGGGACCAGGCTGACCCGTCGCACCGATGCCGGCAGGTCGATGCTGCGCAGCAGCGTGCCGATCTCGTCCGCCAACGCATCGATGTCGGTCGGGCTCGACGCCGGGAGCGGGAGATAGACGTCGGCGACCGCGTTGTCCGACGGTGGAACCGTCGACGCCGCCGAGGCGACCGAGCGCAGCGCGGCCGACAGATCGTCCGCGGCCGCGCGGACGGCGATGATGTGCACCGTGCGGTCGTGATGGATGTACGACGAGCGGACGACGTCGTGATCGTCGACCCGTTCGACGGTCACGCGGCCGAGTGCCCGGATCCGGTAGTACCGGCGGGTGAGCACCTCGAGCAACGGGCCCGGCGACGTCGGTGTCGGCGAAGAGGCCGCCCTCCGCGAGGATCGGCCCCAGCGGCAGCGGGCAGCCCACGAGCCGGTCGGGCGCGTCGGACGCGGCGGCTGCGGGATGGCCGGGCGAGTGCGCCAACTCGGCCGCGAGTCGCACGCATCGTCGCCGACACGTCGCTGCGCACCGCCTCGATCACCGGTCGGTCGAAGAGGCTGTATCGGACCGCTCGCGACATGCTGGCGATCGACGGATGACGACGGCGGGTCGCCTCGATCAGCCGGTCGAGCGTTTCACGGAGTCCGGGAAGGGGCGACTCCTGCCGGTCGAGCAAGGCCATGACGACGGGGACCTGGTCGTCGCGTCGCTGCTGCGCGACGAAGATCCGGAGCAGCGCCGCCGCCAGTTCATCCGACGGATCGAGGCCGTCGATGCCGTAGTGCTCCAGCGCCCGCGACAGGCGATCGACGAACCATGACGGGAGTCCCTCGCGCTCGGCGTCGAGCGAGCGCAGGAAGGTGTTGAAGTACTCGCTGCGACGACGACACGGTCCCCTGCTCGACGTCTTGGCCGCGATCCTGGCGCTCGGGCGAGACCGCACAGAGGTCGGCGAACGCTCGGAGGATCCCCATCCCGGCGCGATCGGTGAGCGCGCCGCTCGTCGACCTGGGCGACGGGCTCGTGCCGGATCGACGTCGAACCCGAGGACGAAGGCCAGCACCATCTCGTCCGCCGAGGCAGTGGCAGCGCCGGCGAACGCATCCAGATCGATCTGCAGCTGCCCTGCGGCGGGCGTCCCGTCGCCGTCCACGTCGTCCGACTCGAGGCGGAACAGGGGTGCACCGGCGAGGACTTGCACGTTGCGGCTCACGAACACGTCACGCACCCGGCCGCGCGATCGGAGACGGCACCGCCATCTCCATCTTCATCGCTTCGATCAGCGCGAGACGCTGGCCGAGCTCGACGGTGTCGTCCACGGCTGACGTCGACACCGACCACGAGCGCCGACGACGGCGCCCGGACGATGCCGGCGTCGTCGCGGGAGAACCGGTGGGCCACGCCGTCGACCTCCACCAACTGGTCGCTGTCCTGGGTGGTCGACACGACGCCGAACACCTGTCCATCGATCGTCAGCCGGCTGCGCGACCTTCCCAGCCGCTCGACGTCGACGAGTGCCGTGACGCCGTGGAGCGTGACCTCGAACCGGGTCGGTCCGAGCGATCGGACACCGACGACGTAGGACTGCGTGCCGTGGCGCAGTTCGATGTCGCGGCCGATGTCGAGCGCGGCCTGCGGGCGGCCGCGGTTCGCCCACCCGAGGAACGTGGCCTGGTCGGCAGCGGCCTGCAGCTGATCGGCATCGAGCGCGGCGGCGACGAGGGCCACGTCCGCGTGGCGCGTGGGCAGGTGTTCGCCGGCCGCGGTGAGCCGGTCGAGCCAGGCGGTGTCGATCTGGCCGGCGATGACCTCCGGTCGACCGAGCAGGTCGATCAGGAACGACTTGTTGGTCGTGCCGCCTCGTACCAGCACGGTCATCTGGGCGAGTGCTCGATGCAGCCGGCCGAGGGCCTCGTCGCGGTCGCGGCCGGCGGCGATGATCTTGGCGATCATCGAGTCGTACTCCGGTGGGATCACATCGCCTTCGCCGATGCCGGTGTCGACCCGGATGCCGGGGCCGACGGGCAGCGACAGCGTCTCGACGACACCCGGGGCCGGGGCGAACCCGCGCTGCGGGTCTTCGGCGTTGAGCCGCGCCTCGATCGCGTAGCCGAACGTCGGCGGTGCGTCACCTTCGAGCCGTCCCCCGCCGGCGACGTGGATCTGGAGCTTCACGAGGTCGAGTCCGGTGGTCAGCTCGGTGACCGGATGTTCGACCTGCAACCGCGTGTTCACCTCGAGGAACGAGAACGTCCGCTCCTGCCGGCTGGTACAGGAATTCCACCGTGCCGGCGTTCTCGTACCCGGCGGCGGCCGCCAGCCGGACGGCCGCCGCACGCAGGTCGCGATCCTGTTCGGCGGTGAGCGCCACGCAGTGCGACTCCTCGATGACCTTCTGGTTGCGCCGTTGCATCGTGCAGTCGCGCACTCCCACCGCCCAGACGGTGCCGTGACCATCGGCGATGATCTGCACCTCGACGTGACGCGCGTCGGTCACCACTCGTTCCATGAAGACCGTGGCGTCGCCGAACGCTTTCAGCCCTTCGGCGCGGGCACTCGTGAACGCCTCGGCGAGACCCGCCGCGTCGTCCACCTTGCGGATGCCTCGACCGCCGCCTCCCGCGGTCGCCTTGATCATCAGCGGGAAGCCGATCGCCTCGGCGTGCTCGGCGCGCCTCGTCGATCGACTCCACGGGCCCACCACTCCACGGCGCGACCGGCACACCCGATCGCTCCGCGAGATGCTTGGCCTCGATCTTGTCGCCCAGTGTGCGCATCACGTCCGCCGAAGGCCCGATGAACACGACGCCGAGCCGATCGCACAATTCGGCGAACTCCGGACGTTCGGCCACGAACCCCCAACCGACCCACGCCGCGTCGGCGCGGGCCGCCACGAGCGCCCGCTCCAGCGCGGCGAGATCGAGATACGGACTGCCCGCGTCGGCCGCTCGGTCGTCGTCCAGACAGACGGCTTCGTCGGCCTCGCGCACGAACATCGCCGTCCGTTCCGCCCGGGTGTGCAGGGCGATCACGCGGAGATCGGCATAGGCGCCGCCAGGCTGGCCGGGCGACTCGCCGACGGATTCGTAACGCAACTCCCGTACCGCGTTGATCAGCCGCATGGCCGCTTCACCGCGATTGACCACGGCGATTCTGCGGATTCCCCGGTCCATCGAGGCCCACCTTAGGTGACCCTGTGGCGGCGATCCGCCGCCCGCCGGATCAGTGACGTTGCACGACCTGCGAGGTCGAGGTGGCGCCGAACACGCCGCCCGCATCGACCAGCATCCCCATGGAGAAGCCGTGACCGATGGTGCCGGCGAACCGTGTGTCGCCGACGAGGCCGACCCACTCGCCGACCGGTGGCCGGACCACGTGGGCGCTGACATCCGGATTGATCGCCGTCGTCGACACCGGCAGTCCGTTGACCCCGATCAGGTTCACGCAGTCCATCGGCGCCGTCACCCGTGACGTCGGCCGGACCGCTTCGCCCGCCACGACCGGCACCCGCAGCCGCACCCAGGCGACCGACGGGCCGTCGAGCGGTTCGGCGTTGCGACGCAGCTCGGCACCGGACCCCAGGAACCCGGCCACGCCGGCGAAGTCACCCGTGCTCGGGAGGTCGCCGGGGGCGGGGAGCGCCGCGATCAGATCGTCGTCGTTCGTGGTCGACGCCGGGACGTCGCCGTCGGTCAGATCCTCGTCACGGATGCGCAGGGTGCGGGCGCGGACGCACTCGCTGCGTGGCCGAACGCACGATCGAGTCGACGACCTGGATGATCTTGCCCTCGCGGATCACCACATGGTCGATCCACAGCGGCTCGCCGATGGGGACCGGCCGGACGAGGTCGACGGTCATCCGGCTCAGGCTCATCGGCGTGAGCGTCGGGACGTCCTCGAGGACGTGGCCGAGCAGGGCGAGCACGGCACCGCCGGCCTGCGCACCGGGGCTCCACGAACTCTGCGTGCTGTTCGACCCGACGAATGCGTCGTCCTCGCGCCGGTACAACGCCTGTTCCTCGTCCATCGCCTCGAACCTATTGCGAACTGCCCGCGATGAGCCAAAGGTCCACCCCCTGTCGGTCCGTTCGCTCATCGCAACCGTCTGGTGCGGCACGAACGGGCCGGATGGGGCAGCATGTTCGGGCGGCCACCCGACCGGGTCGCGACGCCCCGGAGGCCGGCACGTCCATGCAGCACGATCACCACCACGACACCCACGCATCCGGCCTCGGCGAGCCCGACGCGCCGCGCAAGCCGAAGCAGGAGCAGGAGGAGGCGACGACCGAGGTCAGCGAGGTCGCCCCCGGAATCGTGCGGACCCAGCTGCCCATCAACATGCCGGGGCTCGGCCACGTGAACTGCTACGTGTTGGAGGACGAGCGGGGCATCGCCGTCGTCGATCCCGGCCTCCCCGGCCCCGAGTCGTGGGACCATCTCGTCGACCGTCTCGGGCGCGCCGGCTTCACCGTCGACGACGTCCACACGGTCGTCGTCACCCACTCGCACCCCGACCACTTCGGCGGCGCCATGCGACTCCGCTACGAATCCGGCGCCGACATCGTCACGCACGAGACGTTCCGCACGATGTTCGACCGGGCCGACCTCACCGGTGACGAGGATTCGGATGCGCTCGACCTCAACTCGCCCGACGATCGCGCCGCGGCGATGGAGCGGCACCTCGCCGAACCGACCCCCTGGGGAGGACGCCGCAGCGGGCCGCCGCAGGAGTTCCTCGACCGCATCCGCGCGGCCGGTGAATCGATGGCAATCGACGTTCGCGACACCGCAGCCGACGCGACCGCTCATCGACGGCCAGACGATCAAGTTGGCGCGGCGGGAATGGGTGGCGATGCACACGCCGGGTCACACCTACGACCATCTCTGCCTGTACGACCCCGAGTTCGGCGTCGTGCTCACCGGCGACCATGTGCTCCCCTCGATCACGCCCCACATCAGCGGGTTGGCACCGGAGCCCGACCCGCTCGCGCTGTTCTTCGCCTCGCTCACGCGCATGGCCGAGATGACGGACATCTCCATCGCCCTGCCGGCGCACGGGCATCCGTTCGAGGACCTCCGCGGCCGCGCCGGGGCGATCATCGAACATCACGAGGAACGTCTCGACATCATCCGGGACGCGCTTCCCGAACTCCCGAACGGCACGGTCGACGAGTTCATGCGCGTGCTGTTCAGGGAGCGGTCGTGGGGCGAGATGGCCGAGAGCGAGACGTATGCCCATCTCGAGCACCTTCGCGAGAGCGGCGAGCTCGCCAAGCACTTCGACCGCGGGATGGCGCACTACACGCTCGTCGGTTGAACGTCGGCGAGATGCCCGGATCAGCCGGTGATGGTCAGCCGGCGACGTCGGCGATGGCCGCGTCGAGGATCGACAAGCCGAGGTCGAGCTCGTCATCCGTGATCGTGAGCGGTGGCGCGATACGGAACACGCCACCCATACCGCGTAACGCGGTGATGTTCATCGACAGGCCGAGTTCGAAGCAGCGGCGTGTGATCGCCGCACCGAGCTCGGGGCTCGGCTTCTTCGACTCCTTGTCGCTGACGACCTCCAGCCCCACCAGCAGACCCCGTCCGCGCACGTCACCGACACACTCGTAGCGTTCGCGCAGTTCGCCGAGCCCGGCCATCAGCCGTGCTCCGGCGACAGCCGCACGCGCCGCGAGACGGTCGCGCACGACGACCTCGATCACCTGCAGGCCGACGGCGGCAGGGAGCGGGTCGGACACGTGCGTCGTGTAGAAGAGGAAGCCGCGTTCGTGGGCCGCCTCCTCGATCGCGTCGGTCGTCATCACCGCCGCCAACGGCAGCCCGGCCCCGAGTGTCTTCGACAGCGTGAGGATGTCGGGCACGACGCCGTCACGTTCGAACGCGAACATCGTGCCGGTGCGGCCGAGCCCGGTCTGCGCCTCGTCGAGGATCAGCAACATCTCGCGCTCGTGGCAGCGCGCCTGCAACGCCGCCAGGTAGCCCGGCGGCAGGTCGAGAATGCCCCCGGACGACAGCACCGGTTCGGCGATGAACGCGGCGAGCGCGCCGACGCTCTGCCGATCGATCAGGTCGAACGCGTCGTCGAGTTCGGTGAGCCAATCGAGTTCGCCGTGACGATCGGTGAAGCGCGGTCGGTAGGCATTCGGCGCGAACACCGCCATCGAACCGACCGGAGCCGGGCCGTGACCGCGCCGACCAGCCGAGTAGGTCGCCGCCGCGGCGGCGCCGGTCATGCCGTGCCAGCTCTGGGCGAACCCGGCGACCTCCCATCCGCCCGTCACCATCTTCGCCATCCGCAACGCCGCCTCGTTCGACTCGGCGCCGGTCGTCAACAACAGCACGCGGTCGAGACCGGGCGCCAGACTCGACAGCGTCTCGGCGAGGTCGATCACCGGTCGCGACAGCATCCCCGAGAAGAGGTGGTCGAGCCGGCCGATCATGTCGGTGACGACCTGCACGATCTCCGGATGGGAGTGTCCGAGCACCCCGCTCATCTGACCGCTCGTGAAGTCGAGCACGCGACGGCCCGCCGCGTCCTCGACGTACGCGCCCGCCGCCCGCTCGGCGATGAACGGCGAGAACGTTCGCGCCGTACCGCACGAGATGACGCGTCGCCCGTTCGAGATCAGTCCTCATCCGACATCGAGCCATCATCGCGCGGTCCTCAGATCGTCGTTTGCGTCGGGATTTCTGCGGACCGGTCCGCAGAAATCCCGACGCAAACGGGTGGGGGGACGGGTGGGCGGCGACCCCGAGAATTCGATTGACTTGCGACCGCGTCCATGCCACATTCGACAAACGGTTCGGTTTCGCGGGCAGCGCCGGCCAGGGAGAGGGCAGAAATGGCCGGTGGGACGACACGCCGTGCGACGCGGGCCGCATCGCGGGCCGACGAACTCGTCAACCTGATCGCCGTCGCGGGGCGCATCACGGATCTGCCGGTTGCTCGTCGGCGATGGTTCGTGCCCGTCGACACGGTTGTCGACACGGGCGCCCGAGCACCGGTCGACCTGCGGATTCCACAGGCCGACGCCAATCGACTCCTCCGCGGTTTCGTGCGGTTCGTCGCCGACATCGACGCCGGCTCCACCCTCGAACTCGTGTGGGAGCGAGGCCACGACGAACTGTGGGTCGACGCCGGCAGCATCGCCCTGACGTGTGCGCCGGGGATTCTCGAGCACGCGGCTCTCGGTCGGTTGCGACCAGCTGCCGCGTCCCGTCACCGTGACCGTTCCGTTCGCGGTCGGCCGCCCGGACGCACCGCGCGGCCTCCTCATGGCGACCACCGATCGTGTCGACGCCCCCGCGATCGTCGCCGACGGATGGTCGGCCGCGATCACCGCATTCTGCTGGGAGGCGATTCTCGAACTGGCCCGGCGGGTGAGCGCCGAGAGCGGCAACGACCAGCGCGGCCGGCCGCTCGTGCCGGGCGCGATCGGCGCCGACAAAGGCCTGCTCGTGGTGCAGCCGATGGCCCGCCACGACCTCAGCGGCCTGGAGCGTCAGCGATGACCATCGCCGAGAAGGATCTCGGCACGTTCGGCAGCTCTGTCGCGGGCGTTCGGTCTCACGACCGGCACGGGCACGAACTCGGCCTGGTTCGGCGACCCGGCCGGCGGGCCGACCAACCCGCACGGACTCAAGGACATGCTGACGGATCCCGACCAGCGGACCGCGCTGCTCGACTTCGTCGACGAAGCACTCGGCCCGCCCGCCGGCCGACACGTCGGGGACGTGCGATGGATCCCGCTGTTCGCCAATGACGACCCCGCGATCATCGTGTCCGCTGTCGTGGAGACGCTCGCGGGCTCGGTGCGAGTCGGCATCGGCGTCGATCACACGACCGGCTCCACGGCACCGTCCGTCACCAGCCGGCTCCACGTGCCGCTCGTGCAGCTGCCCAACGGCACGCGAGACGAACGAACGTCGACGGGTTCCGATCCGACCTGGTTGCTGATCGGGCACGAGGGCGGGGTGATCGGCATCGAACTCGACGCCACGTTCACGACCGCCACCCCCGTACCCGGCGTGGCCCATCTCGGCGGGGCACGCCTGCGCGTCGGGGTGCCGACGAGCAACGCCGAGAGCGTCGAGTTCGCACTCGACCTCGTCGACCTGCAGGTCCCGGGCGCGACGAGTCCGACGACGCGGACGCTCGACGTCGACAACCTCGACACCGTCGGTGCGGACGTCTTCGAGTTCGTCGTCGGGCCTGGTGCGGGCGCAGGCCGCGGCGCTCGATCTGACCGACGACACGTTCCGCCACATCGCCGGGCTCACCGGCATCCTCGGGCTGCGCGAGGTCGAACACATCCCCGAGTTCCCACTCGCCGAACTTCCGACCGTCGGCCCGATCGCTCTCGTGCACTGGGTCGAGGAGGTGCTCGGAACGACCGCCGGGCGCACGGCGTGGCTCGGCGAGCTCGCCCGACTCGTCAGCGGGGATCCCGACCCCGACCGCGAGGCGGTGCGCTTCACGCTCGGCGACGTCACGATCTTGGTCGGCCTGCGCGTCGACGCCGGGACCGGCGGGCATCCGATCCTCGTCCCCTGGGCGGAGGTCGACTACGCAACCCGGGCCGGGGTCACGATCGGCGGGGGCCTGGACGTGCTCAGGCTCGACACCGGAACCGGAGCCGTGAAGGCGATCCCCCAGATCCGCCTCGAAGCGCTCATCGGCGCCGACTCCGCACCCGGCGCCCCACGGCTCCTCGACACGGGCCCGGTCCAGTTCGGATCGGTGCACGTCGGCGTGCGGCTCGACGACCAGTTCCGTCCCCAGTTCGCCCTCACTCTGCACGACGTCGACGTCTCGACGGTCGGCCCGAGCCACCACCACGACCTGATCGATCTCTCGACCCCGGACGCCGCCCTCGACGCCGCCGACGACCTCATCGACAGTGCCATCGCTGATGCCCTCGCCGGGCTCGGCGCGGCCGGCGACCTGCTGCTCACGCTCCTCGGGGTCGACCCACCCACCGGTATCGACGACATCTCCCTCGCCGATCTCGTCACCGACCCGCTCGGGGCGATCCGCGGGTACTACGAGGAGCTGCTGGCCACCCCAGCGGCGATGAACGAGGTGCTGGCGGCGCTGCGGGCGTTGATCACCGGGGAACCCGTGATCGCGCTGCCGGGGAACGGCGACCTCGACACCCCGTGGCGGATGGTGCTGCTCACCACCGCCGGCGCCGAACTCGGGATCGCCGTGTGGCGCGCCGGTGATCATCTCGTCGTGGCGCTCGCCGCCGACGCGTCGACACCGGTGCTCGCCGACCTCGAAGTCGCGGCGGCGCTGCGCATGGTGTTGCTCGACGCGAACCTGGCGACCGGCAACGTCGACCTGGCCTCGCACGGGTCGGCCTCGTTCCGGCTGCAGCCGGCGGACGACGCCACCGTGGGACTCGACCTCGGGCTCGCCCGACTGGAATTCGTGAGTGCCGGCGTCGACGTGTCGTGGCACGCCACGACCGGTCTGGCGGTGCGCGTCGCCGGCGACGGGCTGGCCGTGGAGCTGTTCGACGGTCTGGCGCGTGGGCCCGGCGGTGTGGCGCTGCCCGGCGCATCGGTGGTGATCGCGCTGCCGCTGCCGACGTTCGACGCCGATGGCACGCTCACCTGGACGCCCGACTGGGACGACATCGAGAATGTCCTCGCCCGCCTGCTGTCCGCCGCCGGCGTGCCCGTGATCGACGCCGCGCTCGACCTGCTCGGCTGGAGCGTTCGCCCAGGGGCAACCATGGGCGCGCACCTGTCGCTCAGCGCGCTGATCGCCGATCCCGCGGTCGCGATCGCGGCGTGGGCGGCCGCCATCGCGCTCGACTGCCGGCACCTCCAATTCGCGTTCGGCGTGCTCGCCACCGTGCTGAGCGGCGGGTCGATCACCGCCCCGTACGGGTTGGGCCGGGTGGGTCTGCCGTGGCGGGCACCGGTCGCCGGCGAGCCGCGGGCGCCAGCGGTCGTGGCGTGGACCACGCCGCCGTGCCCACCCGTTCCGGTCACGTCGGGGGGCGCGTTCGATCTGCTCGACGGGATCGACAGCATCGCCGATACCGCCGCAGTTGGCGCGGTGATCGCCGCGGCGCTCCGACGGGCCGCGGTCGAGGTTCCCGACCTCGGCGACCTGCTGTTCGCCCGCGATCACCTCGGCGACGGGCTCGATCAACTCGTCGCCCGGTGGACCGGGACCGATGGCGTGATCGGACCCACCTCGACGATGCCGACGGACGTCGAGACCGTCACGATGCCCGGCTTCGCGTACGACGAACTGACCGCGGCGGCGCGCAGCGACGGCGACGTCCTCGCCGGGCTGACGGCGCCCACGACCGCCGTCGTCCACGTCGGCTGCGACGCGAACTGGGGCGCCGGTCACCCCGAGACGATCGACGCCACGGGCGGAAATTCGGGCACCGCCGCTCCGACCGGGACCGTGCCTACCACCGGCGACGGGGCGTGGTTCGTGGCCATCCCCACCCCGAGAGCCGCCGCCGCGGGCCGCACCGATCACGACGGCGTCGCGGGCCAGGCCGAGCACCTCTCGGAGGCGTTGGCGAATCGAACCGCACCTGTCGTCCTCGTGGCAGCGGGAGCCGCGGCCGCCGCCGCACTCCGGGTCGCGGCGACGAACTCGAACATCGCCGCCGTCGTGACGGTCGGGGCACCGTGGTCACCGATCTCGGTCAGCGGCCTCCAGTCGGGTCCGAGCGGCGACGCACTCACCCTGCTCCGCAGGCTCGTACCGGCGGCGCCCGAGCCCTTGCCGGACGACCTGCTCGCCCAGCAGACCTGGCCGGCCCGGCGAGGCGCGGGCATGGTGCGACACTCCGTGGGGGTCACCGGCCCCTCCGATCTGCCATCGGCAGGAGCTGAACCACGGCGCAGCGACCTCGAGGTGCGCGCGGTGTTCGGGCTGCTCGACGCGTCCGACGTGGCGCAGGCCCTCACCGCGGCGGTGGGCGAGGCGATCCGCGCACTGTCCGCCGCAGCCATCGACGAGACGGCCGAACTCGCCACCGGACGGCCCGAGCACCTCCATGTCGGCGTCGACGTGCCGGCGCTGAGTGCGTCGATCGGCGGGATCACCGTGGGCGCCGGCGCGACGATCGAGCTGCTCCACCTCGCGCCACCCGCCGCACCCGGCGAGCCGCCGGTGATCGAGGCCGTGCGCGAACTGCTCGTGCGCCTCGAACTCGGCGTCACCGACGGCTGGCTGCTCGGCGGGCCCGGCGCCACCGTTCGCGACGTCGAGGTCCGCTGGATCGAGGCGCTCGTCCACGTACCCCTCGCCGTCGACGGGACGACGCCCGAGTCCGGTTTCACCGAGATCGTCCTCCACGACGCGCACGTGTTCGCCGTCGACCGCCCCCGGTGGGTGATCCGCGCCGATGGTGCCGCGAGACGATCGGTCGATGCGATCTCGAGCGCGGCGACGACCGCGTTGCCCGAGGCGAAGATCCTGCTCGGTCAGGTGATCGAGCGGATCGTCGCCACGGCGAACTCGCCGCTGGCCAAGGTGTTGGAGGCGGTCGGCCTGATCCGTGCCGGCGGCCTCGACCCCGACGGGTTGGATCGCCTGCTGTACGACCCGGGCACGCTGCTGCGCCAACAGGTCGCGGCCGGCGTCGATGCGATGGCTACCGCACTGTCCGCGATCATCGGTTCACCGGTCGATCCGCTGCGGCCGCCCAGCGCCATCGACGTGGTGGCCGGCGGCGCCCGGGTGCGCTTCGACCTGGCGACGGGAGCGGTGTCCGGGCACGTCCAACTGGCGATCGATCCGATGCCTCCGATCGCCATCGATCTGACGATCGCTTCCGCCTTGGCGCAGGTCGAGGTCACCGTCGGCAGCATCGAAGCGCTCGTCGGTGGTGTCGCCGTCCACCTCTCGGCCGCCGCCGGGACCACCACGCCCGGGGCTCGCGTCAGCGTGGAACACCGTGCCCCGGACGGCAGCGTTCCGGCCACGAGCGTGACGGTGCCGGTCTTCCCGAGCGCCGATGTCGACGGGCTGATCGACCTCGCCGCGGGGTTGCTCCCGGCCGCGCTGCTGCAGGCGGCCGCGACGACGATGCGGGCGGTGGCCACCGACACCGGTCGTGTGGCGCTCGACGCCGCCCTCGAAGCACTCGCGCTGCTCCGAGCGGCCGACGAGGCGGGACGTCGATCGGTGATCCTGCCGTTCGGGCTGATCGGTGACCCGGTCGCCTGGTTGCAGCAGCGCGCCGATCCGCTCGCGGCGACGGTGGCGCTCATGGACGCCCTCGCCCCGGTGGTCGTTCCCGACCGTGGGGCCCAGCCCGGATGGCCGTTCGATCCGGCGTTCGCAGTCACCTACGGCATCGCGTCGGGCCGGCTCGGGGTCGTCGCGGGGCTCCACGTCACCGAAACCGTCGACGGCGCCGACGTCGTCGTCAACGTTGGGGCCGGGCTCTCGGTCGGCCCGACCGGCGCGCCGCTGCCCGTCGTCGAGGCCACGCGTCACCGTCGACGGCTGGGGTCTGCGGCTGAAGGCGCAGCCACGGTTCACGCTGGAACTGCTGCGTCCGACACCGGCCACGCCGATCGAGTTGTATCCCGAGTCACCCGGCATCGGCAGCGTGATCTCCGACGTCGGCACCTCGCTCGTGCCGGTCGTCCTCAACGCGCTGGCCGCCCATCGCAACGACGTCGACCCGGGCCTGGTCAAGGACACCGGTGCCGCGATCTACGAACTCGGGGACGCGCTGGCGATCACGGAGGGCCCCGTCGGCAACCGCCAGTTCACCGCCGGACTGATCACGGGCTTCGTGTCCTCGCCGACCAAGCTGGTCGAGCAGATCCCGACGCTGGCCTCCGCCGGCCTCGGAGCGCTGGCACACGCCCTCGACCCGACAGGGGACGTCGTCGCGACGTCGGTACTGCCGGGCGGGGCGCGTCGTTTCGAGTTCGGCGACGAGGGAGCGATCCATCTCGACATCGGCTCGAGCGTCACCGCACCGTGGATCGACATCGGCGGCACGTTCGCCATCCCGGGCGTCGACCCCGCAGAGCCGCTCGGACACGTCGTCGTCGAGCACCTCCGCATCACTCCCACCGGGGTGCAGTTCGAGGCGCGGGTGGGGCCCATCCGCATCGACCTCGGCCCGACCAAGCTCCTCCCGATGGTGGTGGTGCGCGCCGGCGTGTCGACGGGTGGCACCTTCACGCGCCTGATCGGCATCGGGGTGGGGCTCGACGGCGACGGGGCGCATTCGGTGGAGTTCCGTTGGACCCTCGACGGCAACGATCCCACGCTCGTCGCGGTCACCCGGGACACGGGCAACGACGTGCTCGACGACGAGATCGCGCACGTGGCGATGCAACTCGTCGGCGTCGCCGTGTCGATCGCGTCGGGAATCCTCGCCGAACAGCTCGCGACCGTGATCACCGACGATGCCGCCGAACGGCTCGACGGAGTGGTGTTCGATGGCGGCCGCCAGATCGATCCCACCCTGGTCACCGACCTGCTCAGTCCCGAGCGTCTGTTGACGCGCCTGCAGACATTCGCGTGGAACTGCGCGACCGGCGCGAAGCCGCTCAGCATCACCATCGACGACGCGGTCACCCTCGCCTTGGTCGCGCACACGGTCGGGGCCGACCAGCACCTCGGCGTGTCGGTCAACCTCGCACCGGGCAAGACGTTCCCGCTGGCGTCCGGCGACGTCAACGTGACGCTCGAGGTCGACGCCTCCTGGGTCGATCCGGTCGTCGCCGCGGGCCTGTCGATCTTCGTCCTGAAGGGCAACGCTCCCGATGCGTTGAGTGTCGACTTCGGGCTGGCGATCGCCGGGATCGGGGTGCGGTTCAGCAAGACGGCCGGCCCGCTCGTCGAGCTCGGCGCGATCGTGCTCGACGGGATCGCCCTCCACCTCTATGGCGAGGCCACCTCGTCGGGTCTCGGCGGCGGGGTGCGCCTGCAGCTGAGCGGTCTTGCCGTTGCGCCGGGCGGAGGCGGCCCGGGGAACGGCATGGCGAACTCGCTCGTCAACGATGCGGGCGCGGCGGGCGCGAACAATCGACCGGCGTTCTCGCCGAGCCTGTCGGTGCAGAAGCACCCCGGCCCGGGCCAAGGGGTCAAGGTGGGCCTGCGAGCCGGCGATCCGCCGGGACCGTGGTTCGTCGTGATCCAGCGGCAGCTCGGCCCGATCTACATCGAGCGGATCGGTCTGAACACCGTCGAACAGGACGGCAAGGTCACGCGTATCTCGCTGCTGTTCTCGGGGAGCGTGTCGCTGTTCGGCCTCTCGGCCGCGGTCGAGCAGCTCTCGCTGAACTGGAACGGCGGCGACGTCCTCGCCATCACCAGTTGGTCGGCCGACCTGATGGGCCTCGCGGTCAGCGCCGACATGGCCGGGGTGTCGCTCGCCGGCGGCCTCCTCAAGAGCGTCGATGCCAAGGGTGTGGTGTCGTACGTCGGCATGCTCGTCGGACGCTTCGCGACCTACGGCTTGTCGGTGTTCGGCGGATACGCCACCGACCCGGCGGGCCACGCGTCGTTCTTCGTGTTCGGTGCGGTCACCGGGCCGATCGGTGGTCCGCCCGCCTTCTTCGTCACCGGCATCGGCGGCGGGCTCGGTATCAACCGCGGCCTGGTCGTGCCGACCGACATCAGCGACTTCGCCACCTACCCGTTCATCCAGGCCCTCGACCCAGCCGCATCGGCACCGTCGAACCCCATGGCGGAGCTCCAGCGACTGAACACCTACTTCCCGCACTCCCCCGGCAACTTCTGGTTCGCCGCCGGCATCAGCTTCAACTCGTTCGCCCTCGTCGACGGCATCGCCGTGGTCGCCGTGGCCTTCGGGGACGGCTTGGAGATCAACCTGCTCGGCCTGGCCCGGATGGCCCTCCCGCGCCCGGGCGCCGCGCTCATCTCGATCGAGCTCGCCCTCCTCGCCCGCTTCTCCACCCGCGAGGGCGTCTTCATGATCAAGGCGCAGCTCACCGACAACTCGTGGCTGCTGTACGAGGACATCCGACTCACCGGCGGGTTCGCGTTCGCGTTCTGGTGGAAGGGGCCACTGGCCGGACAGTTCGTGGTGACGATGGGCGGCTACCACCCCGACTTCCACCGCGACGGCTATCCCGACGTCCCGCGGCTCGGGCTCGTCTGGCAGATCAGCGACGCCATCGTGATGAAGGGCGAGTCGTACTTCGCGCTCGACGTCCGAGGCCCTGATGGCCGGCACTCGTGTGGAGGTGAGCGTCGACTTCGGGTGGGTGTGGGCCCGCATCGAGTTCGGCGCCGACGGCATCGTCTACTTCGATCCGTTCTTCTTCGACGTCCGGGCGTACTGCCGGATCAGCGCCGGCATCGACATCGACCTCGGACTGTTCTCGATCAGCCTCAGCCTCACGCTCGGGGCGTCGATCCACGTGTGGGGTCCCGAGTTCGCGGGTGAGGTGCGCTTCGAGATCGGTCCGTGCGAGGTGCCGATCTCGTTCGGCCCCCAGCAGCAACAGCCCGGCCCGACGCTCGACTGGCCGGGGTTCGTCACGAAGTACCTCGAAGACGCTGGGTCGAGCCGGGCCCGTGCGCTGAGCGGGATCACGGGGCGCGGAACGTTGCCGACATCCACCGGCGGCAGCCAGGGTGCCCCGAGTGCCGATGGGTCGGCGGCCCTGCCGTTCCGCGTGTTCGCCGAGTTCGAGGTGTCGTTCACCACCACGATCCCGGCGCTCACGATCGCCGTCGGCACCGCCGCCAAGCCGATGCCACCCGTGCTCTCGAACGGCGCTCCCGTCGCCATGGGTCTGGCGCCGATGGGCGCCGGGGCGCTCACGTCGCAGCTCAGCGTCGCGCTGCGGCAACGCATCGGGTCGACCTGGCAGCCGGAGCCCCGTCTCGCCAAGCTCGCCGCGAACCTCATGGCCACGGCGCCGGTCGCCGACGGGTCGCGGACCACGACCGATGCGTTCCCGACCGGCGTGTGGGGGCCGCCGAAGGCGCTCGCGGCGGGCAATCAGGCGTTGCCGTCGGGCGACGTGGTGATCACCGGCAACCGGGTGATCCTGGTGGCGGGGATCGATGCGCTGACCGTCGGCCCACAGATCGACTACTACCAGGTCACCTCCGGGGTCAGGCCGCTCCCGCTGAACGCGACCGGCAACGACCGCAGCGAGTTCCTGCAGACGGCGGGCAATCTGGCCACGGTCACCGCAGCCAGCACCACGCAGGCGTTGCAGATCGCCGGCGACACGCTGTTCTCCCCCGCCGTCACGGCGACCAACACGTTCGGGCGGGCGACCTATGCGTACGACCGGGTGGCACCACCCCGTTTCGGCAATCTCGCCGACGGGCTCGCCCGCCGCAACGGGGACGACGGCGTGCGCACCGAGCTGACGCAGCCGGCGGCGAAGGAGCGGCCGCAGGCGCGGGCGCCGTTCATCGCCGCCCACCTCGCGTCCGGGCCCGGTGCCGCGGCGAAGGCACCCACCACGACGGTGGCGAACGGTCGCATCAAACGCCGACCGGCGCCGACGATCGAATCCGTCCGCGGCCGGATGGGCCTCCACATCCCGGCGACGCTCACGACCGTGGCTCCGACCGCGATCGCCCGCGGCCAGACGGTGATCGCGGCGGTGACGGTGCCGCGCACCGACGTGCTCGGTGCCGTCCATTCCACTGCGGCGGGCCCGATCGGCCGAGCGGCGTTCGGCAACCTCGTCGCCGGGATCGGCTCGGGGGCGCAGCCGCCCCGAACGTCGGGCCGGTCATCGAACCGGTCATCGGGGAGAGCGTCCGGTCGCCGATCGTGTGACGACAGCGCGCCGACGTCGCTGCCAACCGGCGACCTCGTGGTGTTGCAGAGCCCCGACGCCCACATCGACGTCGCGGCACAGCGTCCGTCGCTCGCCATCGGCGGACGCGCCCGGGTGGTCATGCTCACCGCCCACGGTGTCGTTCACGACGACGATGCGATCAACGCCACGGTGGTGGTGCCGCCCGAAACCACTCTGATCGCCGTGCAATCCGATGGTGACGCCGATGCGCTCGACGGGCTGTCCGGGTGGCACGACCGCAGCCGCATCGGGCTCGTGGCGAGCCGCGCCGGTGTGGCGGCCGGATGCACGATCGTGGTCGATGGCCAAGGTGCCGACATCGGCACCGGATGGACGACGGCCGGAGCCCTGGCGACGGGCGCAGACGAGATCCACACCCGGTTCTCGCGCACGATGCGCACCGTCGCCGTGGCCCTGACCGGCGCCGTCGGCACCGATGTCGAACGCACGCGGATCGACATCGTCGGTGCCCGCCTCGCAACCGATCGGGACGGCACGACACGCCGGCCCGCCGTCGTGACCCTCGCGACCACGTCGGTGCTCGTGTACGACGTGATCCCCGACCGCGGCGTCGATGCGGTGACGGTGACGGTCACACCGGGCAGCGACTGGACGGTGACGGCGGTGCTCGGGGCGGGCGGGCCGAACGAGCCCCGGGTGAGCGCGACCGAACTCGCCGAGCGACTGGCGCGTCGTGGCATCGAATCGCAGACCGCCCAGCTGACGGTGATGCAGGGCCCGGGTTGCACCGTCACATGGAACGGCGCCGAGCCACCCCGCACCGAACCCCCACCCCGATCCGCCGCGAAGACGGCGAGCAAGAAGGCCGCTACCAAGAAGGCGACGGCCAAGAAGGCGACGGCCAAGAAAGCGGCGGCCAAGAAGGCGCCGGCCAAGAAGACGGCGGCCAAGAAGACGGCGGCCAAGAAGACGGTGGCCAAGAAGGTCGCGACGAAGCAGGCGGCACCGGCTCGCCGGACGAGCGGACGGAGGACGACATGATCATCGAAGAGGGCAAGTTCCTGCTCTACAGCCACATCACTCCCGCGCTGAAGGCGGGTGATTACCGCTTCGAGGTCACCCAGACGATGACGGCGAAGAAGGGCACCCAGAACATCGATGCCGGTGCCGTACCGGTGGAGCCGCTGCAGACCCACGTGACCGTCACCGCCCCGCGGTACCAGCTCCCCCCCGATCAGGTGCTGTCCACCTACCCCCCGGCGGGAACGGAGGGCGCCTACGGCAGCCGCCTCCCGCAGATCGTCATCAAACGGCGCACGCTCCCGTGGGAACGGGGGTTGCGCATCCCCGACGGCCACGGCGGCGAGACCGCCGTCGCCGAGACCACGCCGTGGCTGGCACTGGTCCTCATCGCCGAGGGTGAGGCCGAGTTGAAACTCAACCAGGACGTCGGCAACTGCGTCAGTTCCGACGTGCACCTCGACGGTGAGCAGGACGTGGCGAAGGGCAACTGCCTGGTCGTGCGCCAGTCGATCCTCGAGAAGATCCTGCCGTCACGCAAGGACGTGCCCCTCCTCGCCCACGCCCGGCAGGTCGACATCCACGACACCGAACTGATGATGGGCGACGACGACGGGTTCCTGTCCGTCGTCATCTCCAACCGGCTTCCCGTCGCCGGGGTCGACGCCCAGGGCGACCCCACGCCCGTGAAGTACCTCGCCTGCCTCATCAATCTCGAGGGCCAGTTCCACCGGCTGATCCCGGAGGCACCGGCCCCCCGGGACCACATCCAGCTGTTCACCGACAGGCGCGCCCTGGTGGTGCAGCCGGCCGTGTACGACCACGTGGTGAGCGGTGGCCTCGAGGAGAACTGGAACGCGACCGGCATGGCGACGAGCGGGCTCGTCAACGTTGCGGCACCGCACGGCGATGCACTCGCGGGCGACGCACCACTCGCCGACGGACCGCACGCTGCCGGACCCCACGCTGCCGGAATGGCGATCGAACGCAACCTGGTCGAGTCCGCCGGCCCCACCATGCAGGCCTACACCGCCAAGACGGGCTGGACCCAGGAATCGAAGCACGACATCTACGAAACGATGGCCGACGGCTTCCGCCAGGAGATCGTGACGAACCGCGAGCCGCGTTACACGTTCCCATGCCTGTTGCACTGGAGCTTCGTGTCGACGGGTTCGACCACGTTCGAGACGCTGATGCGCGAACTCGACTCCGGTCTGGCGGGGAGCCTGCCACAGGACCCTCCGCCGCCGGCGACGCACAAGCGAGTCCCACCGACGGGGCGGGAGCCGTTGGAAGTGGTCGAGACCGGACACGTGGGGCTGGTCCAACGCACGCGCCGCGGCGACAGCACCCGCAGTTGGTACCGCGGGCCGTTGCTCGCGCACCCGAGCAGCGGGAAACGGCTGCCGATCGCCCATGCCTCCGATCAGCTCCGGGCCGTCATCCCGGACGGTCGAGAGGACATCTCGCTGGCCGCCGCGTTCGAGGTCGGCCGCCTGCTCGCACTCAGCAAGCCGGCGATGGTTGCCGCGCTGATGAGGTGGCGGCAGGCGCAGTTCCAGGCGGCCCGGTCGGCTGCACTGTGGGAAGACATCGTCGATCAGCTGCCGTTCGAACTCGACGGGCCCGACGTCCGCACGATGCTGGAGAGCAAGCTCCGATCGCTCATCACCACCGATCCCGAACAGTTCATCGGTGCCCACCGCCCGCTCGTCACGCCCGGCGACCCCGTCGACTGGGGAGCGAGTCCGTTGACCGTGCTCGCACGTGGGCTCGGCCTCGAGGTCGACCTCGGTCGCCAGCTGCGCGAGGTCGGTGACTTCGCCGGCGTCACGGGGACGTTGCGAACGACCGAACCGCCCGTGATGGGTCGCCTCGGCGAGCGCGGCGTGGTGAATGCCGGCGATCTCCGAGACGTTGCTCACGTCCCTCGACACCGTCACCGAGCAGATGGTCAGCAACGTGCTGGCGAACGAGATCGCCATCGACCCCAGGTTGGGCGCCGGGGTGATCCGCACGCCCGACATCGGCACCGTCGTGACACCGGCGACCGGCAGCCCATCCACCGGCGTTCCATCCACCGGCACCCCGTCCACCGGCACCGCGTCCATCAGCCCATCGATCATCACGACGATCGGCACCGGGATCCTCAACGTCCGGCCCGGCGGCGGCCCGGCCGGCGGGTTCGTCCCCGGCGGCCTCGGTGTGCCGATCCCCCACACCGAGCCCCGAGCCGCGACCGACACACGGACCGGCACACGGACTGGCACACGGACTGGGACGACGGCCGCGCCACGGCGCCGGCGGCGCTCGAAGGTGACCACCGTCGTCGACCCGCTCGACGAGCTGCTGCACCCGCGCCTCGGCGCGCCCAACAGCCCTCGCACGTCCAACAGGAGGAACGACTCATGAAGGTCGACATGGCCACGATGTACGAGTCGTTGCCGTTGCAGATGGTGACCCTCGTGCCCCCGGCGATGATCGCCGACACCGACGACCTCGACTCGGCGATGCCCGCCGAGATGCGGAACTGGCTGGTGCGGTTGCGACTGCTCGAAGGCGTGCCGTTCGCCAACCTCGTGGCCGACACCGAACTGCTGCCCGAGGAGTCGATCCGCTGGTTCTACCTCGACCGGCAGTGGACCGACGCGCTCGTCCAGGGTGCGCTGTCGGTCGGCACCGTGAACAGCGACGACCGCACGCATCTCGCCGCCGCCTACCCGGCGATCCAAGACGAGCTCGACAACGAGGAACGCAACGTGCGGCGACGGGCGGGGACGGCCCGCTTCGGCGGCAAGGTCGATGCCATCAGTGGGTTCGTGCTGCGCTCGGCGGCGGTGGCGGGCTGGCCCGGCCTGCACGTGCGGGCGTTCAAGGTCGAACCGACCGAGGGGAACAACGCCCGTTACCCGGAGGACCACCCGAACCGGATGCGGTTGCTGCGGCTGGAGCGGCTGGCGCCGGCCGTGCTGCTGTGCCTGTTCGACGGCATCCCGAAGATGGTGCACATCGAAGAGCCGCGACAGGGAGTGCAGTTCGGCTTCGACACCGACGCCCATGACGACACCAAACGGGTGCTCAAGCCGCGCGACAAGTCGAACTTCAAGGACCTCGTCCGCGACCCGGTCCCGGTGCCGTTCCGCTCCGGAAGCGGCTCGCCCGGCGTGGTCGACATCCAGCAACTGGAGCGCCGCCTCGCGGCGATTCCGCAGACCGGTGCCGGCGACGGACTGGATTCGGGCGAGTACGCACTGCAACTCGTCCGCTTCCCGTACCGCCAGATCTGGGGCGACGACGACGGGATCGAGATCTCCGACGCCTTCGTCGCCACCCTGTCGTACACGCGCCTCGTGGCGACGTTCAAGGGGGTCCACTGACGTGGCCGACGATCCGCGCTTCGACATCGTCTACAACAACGACACGGTGGGCATGGCCGCGTTCTCGCAGCGATGGGCCGCGCTGACCAAGCTCGACGTCGACATCGACACGATGCGCACGTGGGATCGCGGACTGCCTCGCGACAAGCGCATCCTCGTTCCTGTCGACGTCCAGGCGTACGTCGTGCCGACGGCTGGAGCCGAGCCCACCGTGGCGATCGCCGGCGGCGCGCACGATCCGACGCCGTTCACCGCCGGCACAGCGCGCGCGAGCGGCGTGCACCTGCACTGGGCCATGCCTGACGCGCTCATGCGCGGCACCCGCGTGGAGGGCGCCACGTCGATCACGATGCCTGCGCTTCCCGACCGGTGGGTGGTCGTCCGCACGCTGCTGCCGGTGGGCGGGCGCCTCGTCCACACGCGCGGGTGGGTGATCGACGCGGTCAAGGGTTCGGTCACCGCGCTCACCGACTACTCCGGGACGACGGCCGACGGTGCCGGCGACGTCCCGTCGTACTCTCCGCTCGACGGCACGAGCGGCGGGACGTTGCTGTGGTCCGCCACGTACGAGGGCGCACGGAACCGGTTCGCGCTCCACGACGATCTCGCCGATGTTCCCAAGCTCGAGACGGTCGCCCCGCAGGGGTTCCACGCCGGACGTGCGTGCTACACGGTCGCCGGGTGGTGGTCGGCCGAGGCGAACGATCCGCTCGCCTCGGCCCGGAGCCGCCCCGAGTTGCAGGCGCGGGTGACCGGCTTCGGCTGGCACATCTCCCCGGAGGCACCCGACGATGCCGACACCCCCGACGACCCGCGACTCACCAAGCTGCGCGTGGGCTCGGGCCTGTCGAGCCCGGCGACGAGCACGCCGGTGCACCACTACGACAAGTACTCAGAGCATTCCAGCACCTACTCCGAGATGGCGCCGCTCGTGGCATCGCCCGTCGCGGAAGCGTCGGCCCACTACATCGGCGTCGGCGCGACGCGGTACCACTCGTTGCTGCACGGCAGCGTGCTCGGTGTGCCGATCACCGGAGAGCTGACCGCCGCCGACGACCGGCCGCCGAGCGGGGCGATCACGACGGCGATCGGTCTCGACCTCGACGACGTCACCGCGGCGTTGGCCGCGCCCGGCTTCGGTGCGTCGGCGTCGCAACGTCAGTCGGCCGAACGGCTGATGGCGGCGTTCACCTCCGGCATGCTGGCCCGCATCGCCAGCCCGGACGGGGTACGCGACATCGAAGAACGCGAGCACGCCGACGGGTTCTGGTCGTTCGCCGGCGCACCACTCGCCAAGGCGACCGACGACCGGCTGCGCGCCGAGGACTCCCTGCCGTTCAACCCGACGACCGTCGGACGCAAGGGTCGGGGTGCGCTGGCGTCATCGCCGAAGTCGGGGAAGGGGGCGAAGCCGGAGAAGGGGGCGACGGTCGAGGAACAGCTGGAGACCGAGTTGGCGTGGGAGGACAAGTACTCCGACAAGCAGGTGCGCGTCGGGTCCGGTTCGTCGAAGCGATCGAAGCGTTCCCGGACGGCGGCTTCGGCGGCCGCCCTGCCGGCCAACCTCGGCCAGTCGCGCACGGTCGCCAAGCCGGCGCCCCGGATGTTCCGTCCCGCCCCGCCGGTCGTCGCGGTGAGGGGCGTCAAGCCGAACGCCCGTCACCACGGCGACGGACTCTTCGACCCGCTGGGCCTCCGCTGCCGCTGGCCGGGCGAATGCCGACCCGGCTTCCAGGGAGTGCTCGACCCGGCGCAGATCCTGCCGACGTTGGGGAGCGGGGCGATCCCGACCGAGGTCCTCAGTGTCGTTCGCGAAGCGGTGACCCTCGACCCGTACTCGGGTCAGTGGCTGGCGCGGGCGGGTCAGCCCGAAAAGCAGTGGAAGGGGCGCGAAGGACGCATCGCCGCTGAACACATCCGCCTCTACGGGGCTGCGATGACCTACGACGGGTCGGGTGCCACCGGGCTCCTGAACGCGGTCAAGCGGACCCGGGCCAGCGGATCGTCCTGGTCAGAGGTCTCGGGCTCGAGCGTCGACGCCGCGACGCAGCTGTCCGTCGAGTTGGCCAGCTACTCCTACGTCGAGGGCGCGACCCCGTCGCCCGTCGCCCTCACCACGTGGCGCCAACCGTGGGTCCCGCTCTACGTCGAGTGGAAGGTGCGGGTGCGCGGGCGCGACACGCTGGACGGTTGGAGCCTCGACGGCCTCGACCTCGTCGCCGCGGACGCGCCAGCTGCCGCGGCCGCCGACACGGTCGATCGGGCCTTCACGGGACGCAGCCCGATCTCCACCGGGATCGCCAAATCGCTCGGCGCGGCGATGACCACATGGCTCGCCGCGGAGAACGCACGCGACGCCGCGACGCCGAGCCAGTCGCAGCTCAGCGAGGCCGACGAGGTGTCGTTCGGGAAGTTGCGCGATCTCATCGCGCCGCTCGACCTCGTGTCGACATCGCTCGACGGGATTCGTGAACAGCTGCTGGGCATCGACTATCTCGCCGGCGCGATCGTGCGCCAGATACCCGCCGACGACCCGACGGCCTCGCCCCGCCCGGTCGCCTCGGATCTTCCGACCGCGCTGTTCGGCGGAGTGATCGAAGTGCTCGAACTGCGTGCCGTCGATGCCTTCGGACGAACCCTGCCGATCCCCGTCGATTCGATGCGCACGACCGTCACGCTCGAAGTTGCCGGTTCGCCGGCGACGATCGCCGTGCCCCCACGGCTCCAGCACGGTGCACGGTGGCTGTTCCGCCTCATCGACCCCGGCCACCCACTCACGGCGGATCCTGTCGAGGCCGCCGAGGCGTACGTCGACCAGATGGCCGGCGACGGTGGGGTCACCCCGATCGCCGGCTTCGTCCTGCCGGATCACATGGACGAGTCACTCGAATTCTTCGACCGCACGGGCACGCCGATGGGTGAGCTGATCCACGATGCCGTGTCCGACGCCGTGACGTGGGAGCCCGCGCCGGGCCGGGCCGTACCGCCCGACGCCGGCCCGATGACCGGCATCCCCGGCGAGTTCGGCCCGCACGCGCAGCACGCCGGGCTGCTCGCCGACGGGTTGATCCGCGCCGACATCCAGAACCGTCACTCGGGTGAGCCCGCCACGCGCTCGGCGCTGAGCGCGCTGCTCCGGGCGATCGACACGACGCTGTGGAGCATCGACACGTTCCAGGCCATCGGATCGCCGACGATCGCCGGGCTCGTCGGCAGGCCGGTTGCCCTCGTGCGGGCAAGCCTGCGCCTCGACGCTCCCGACGACGTCGACGAAGTGCTCGTCACCCACCCCGACGGCATCGACGGGCGACGCGCCGTATTCGAGGCGCTCGCCGCGATGCGCTTCCCGATCCGGATCGGCGACCTCGGACGCAGCGACGACGCGGTGCTCGGCTTCTTCGTCGACGACGACTACACGAGGTTCCACGTCGTCGACAAGGTGGTGGCGTCGCATGCGCTCGACAGCGGCCGCCATCGCGGTCACCTCGGCCTGTTGGGTGACGTCGAGGTTCCGGCGACCGACGAGATCGCCCACACCTACATCGAGGCCGAGGACACGTTGCTCGTGCGCCCGGGGCAGGTGGTCCGCCTCACGATCCTGATGCTGCCGGCGGGCAAAGTGCACCTCACCACCGGGATCGTGCCGCGCAAGGCGCTGGCGCTCGCCGACGAGTGGGTGACCCCGGGGCTGCGGCGTCTCGTGCCGTCGTTGCGGGTCGGGCCGGTGCTCGTCGACCCCGCCGAGATCCACCTGCCGAAGGTCGCGTCGCTGGGCGAGGACCAGAACTTCATCCGGCGCACCGGACCACTCACGTGGAAGGAGGACCCGATCATCGCGGCCACCTCCGCCGCGCTGTTGCCGAAGATCCCCCACGAGGTCCAGGAGGGCTGGATCCGGGTCGCCCCGGCCAAGCCCGATCGAAGCCCACGACCATGAGTCCGGCTGCGAAGCCCCCTAAGAGCCGCGGCCAAGAAGAAGGCCGCGACCAAGAAGCCGTCATCCGCGAAGAAGGCCGCCGCCAGCAAGAAGATTCCAGCCAGGAAGGTCGCGCAAGAAGGTCAGTCGGCCACGAAGCGGGCACGGAAAAAGCGCCACCGGAGCAGCGGCGGTCGAGCAGGCGGCGGCGGAACACGACGCGATCGATGCGGCCTACGCCGGCGCGGGCCGAGGCGAAGGCGGGCAAGCGTGGCCACGCTCGCGGAGCGGTGGTCGTTCTTCGAACGCATGCACGCCGATGTCGACGCGCCGGCGCTGTCGGTCGCGGTTGCCGCCGTCCTGGCCGAGGACGAGGCCGCACTCGCCGAACCGGCACCCCGCCGAGGGGCCGGCCCGGCACCTCGGGCCTTTCCCGGAGTGAACCTCAACCGCTGGGTACCGATCGGACCGACGGTCACCCGACGGGGCCAGGCGATGTCCAGCGTCCGCGGGCGTCGGGCCGAATCCGCGACATCGCCGTGTCACCCGACGGCATGCGGGCGTACGCGGCGAGCGCGAAGGGCGGCCTCTGGTACACCGGCGACGCGGGTGCGACGTGGGCCCCGGTCGGAGGCTGGGCCACACGGTCGGTCAACCCGCAGGGCAACGGCAACCTGGCGAGCGGCGGCGCGCTGCTCGTCGACTTCTCCGGCGGGCTCGCGGCGCTCGACGTGGTGCTGTTCGGCACCGGTGAGCCCACGCCGGTGACGACCGCGACCGGCTCCTCCGCCCAGGGCGGGATGGGGGTCCTCGCCGCGCTCGGGCCCACGTTCGACCCGGTCGACGCCGATCCCTGGGAGCCCGACACCGGCGCGGCGCTGCTCGCCGGGCTGGGCGTGTGGCGACTCGTGCGCCATCCGAGCGCCACCGCCTTCTCGACGACGCCCGGTGCGACGCAGGACCGCGTGCTCGCGGCCACCACCAACGGGCTGTACCTCGGTACCAGGTCGAGCCTGCCGCACGTTCCCGCCGCACCGCCGTCCGCGCCGGGAATGCCGGCCCAACCTGAACTCCCGGCGCGTGACGGCTTCACCTGGGCGTCCTGCAGCGCCGCACCCCCGCTCGCCGCGAACGGCGTCACCGACGTCGTGTGGCTCGCCAACGGTCCCGCAACGCGCATCGTCTACGCACTGAGCCGCCGCGGCGTCTTCGTCAGCGACGATTCCGGTGCCACCGGCGTACCGATCGTCGGTCTGCAATTTCCGGGCGTCCGATTCCTGAACCGGATCTCGCTCACGGTCGTCCCGGGTACCTCGCGGATGTACGTGCTCGCCGAGGTGCGCGTCGGCGGCGTACCCACACCGTCGCTGTTCCGCATCGTCGACGCGCTGGCCAGCCCGCCGGTGGTGGTACCGGTCGCCGGAGTTCCGCGGAATCTCTTCGGCGATCCGACGAAGCCGTCGACCCAGGGTTGGTACGACCACGGACTGGCCGCCGAGGCAGTCGGCGGGAACGATCGGATCTACCTCGGCGGTTCGGCGGTGTACCCGCGCAACGACGCCGAAGGCGACTGGAGCGGCTCGCTGTACTGCTTCGAGACGCCGGCGCCCCCCGCGGCGATCGCCCCGCTGGCAGCGGTGAACGGCGTGTCCCGGCGCGGTAACCCGCCTGCTGGCGACGGCGCGGACATCAACGGGCTCATCGGCAACAACGTGCACGCGGACATCCACGCCATCCGTCTCACCGGCCCGGCCGCGCCGAACCGCCAGGTCTGGGTCGGCTGCGACGGTGGTGTCTACGTCTCGGAGCACTCGGGGCGGGTCAACACGTTCGCCAGCGCGCAACAACGGGCTCGCCACGCTCGAGCCGATCTTCGTCGCCGGCCATCCCAGCTCGAGCCACTTCCTCGCCACCGGATTCCAGGACAACGGCACCCAGGTCCGGGTCGGCGACACCGTGTGGGAGGAGACGTTCAAGGGCGACGGCGGGGGCACGGTCTTCCACCCCATCCGGTCCGACATCATCGTCACGCAGTGGACCAAGGCGGTCTGGAACGGCTCGCCGTCGAGCGCCTACTTCGATCCGATCACACGCCTAGCCGGCCTGGCCGGGGCCGAAGTACGGGAGAACGCCGCGGCGGCGTTCTACTCCGGTGCCGCCGTGGTGGCCGACACGGCCACGACCGGTCGTCTCGCGCTCGGCACGAACCGGGTCTGGATCACCGACAACCTCGGCGGACCAATGCCGCTGCGATGGCGGGTGCTGCCGTATCCACCCGTGACGACGGAGAAGGACGCCCGCAAGGTTGACGGCACTGACCGCTTCCCGAACTTCGGTGTGCCGAACATCGTCAACAACAACTTCGTGGCGAACGGCGGCGTGTCGACCGCCGATCAGGTGATCGACATGACGTGGCAGTCGGGCAGCGTCCTGCTCGTGATCTACCAAGGTGGGCTCGTCCGCTACACGAACACGAACAAGGCCGCGGGAACGTGGACGGCGTTGACCTGGCTGCTGACCGACAACCCGATGCCGTTGGCGCCCGACGCGGTGATGACCGCAGTGGCGTCGATACCGAACTCGCTCGACTTCTACGTCGCCACGCTCGGCGAGCCCACCGACCCGACGGTCGAGACGCTCTGGTTCTACGACGATGCCACCGCGCGTCTTCCACCCGACGGGACTGCGGCGCAAGCTCGATTTCCAAGGGCCACCTGTGGTCGCGGGGCCGCTCGACCCGTGCTACTCGATCGTCGTCGACCCCGATCCACCGACGGACCCGGCGGACCTGGCGCACCTCTATGTCGGTACCGCCACCGGGGTCTACAAGGGCCGGCGCACCGCACCGACGACGTGGTCGTTCGACACGTTCATGAACGGGCTGCCCGACGCGACGGTCCAGGACCTCGAGATCTGGCGCGACCCCCCGACGGGAGGAGCCGTCCGCCTGAAGCTGCTGCGCGCCGGCGTGCAGAGCCGTGGTGTGTGGGAGGTCGACCTGGCCCAGCCGGAGACCCGTCGCACGTATGTGCGCGTCCACGCCCACGACGACCGCCGGATGCTGCCGACGCCGTTGGCCAACCCGCGGCTGCGTCCCGGCCGCTACGCCCCAGCCGGTCTTCGCCAGTCCTGACATCACGGTCCGGCCGGCATGGCCCGTCGCCGCGCCACCACGGTTCCACTCGACGATCCAGAGTGGCGCCGTTGCCCGTCTACGACCTGTGGACGTTCCAGACCGCGTTCCGCTGGCTGTATCCGAGCTGCGTGCCCGACGGGCGTTGGACCGACGCGATCCGCGATCTGGTGCGGTTCCACCGTTCGGTACTCGGCCTGTCGCCCGGGGCGTTCATCGACCAGACGATGTGGCGTCACGTCGTCGGTGGCACGGTCGGCGGCGTCGAGCGGGGGATCCGGTTGCGACCCGACGCGATCTTCTCCGAGAATGCCACGGTCACGGCCGACCCCGCTGATGCGCTGGCGGTGTACCGCGCACCGTGGCAGACGCCGCTGGCGTTCGACCTTCCCGCCACCGAGATCGATCTCATGGAATCGGTGCTCCCGCTGCGCAACGACGCCGGCGAGTGGACGGTGTTCCGCGAGCGGTCGACCGTCGACGTGCTGCTGCACCACCGCGACTCACGGCCCGTACCTCCGCCGAGTGCGTTCGCGGTCGTGCTGTGGCAGTCGGCGCCGACCCGGGCCGCGCTGCTCGCGCTCGGTGCCGCCGATCTCGTCGCCTTCCTCGCCGGTGTGCGGGCAGCCGGCATCGGTGGAGTGCCCCCGGCCCTGGCCGGAGCATGGAACGTGGTCACCACGGCTGGTGGCTCGGCGATGCAGACACTGCACACGCCGCTCGACGCACGGTTGCCGAGGGCGGTGTCGGTCGATGTCGATCTGAGCGGAGTCACGAGCGGGCATCGCGTGCTCGTACTGGCGCTGGTCGGTTCGCTTGCCGACGATCCCGTCACCGCACCGGTCGGCGCGCCGGCCACGGTCGCCGACCTCGTGCAGGCGTGGCCGCACGCCGCGTTGCGTGTTCTGCGGGTGACGACGCGCACCTGACGCCGGTCGCGGCGTGTCGGCTCACGGACCGAAGATGACGACGCGCGGTTCGACGTTGCGCCGGTCCTGGCCGCCCTGCAGGGTGAAACCTGTTGCGACGAGTGCGGTCGGTCGCCGCGGGTGCGGTTTGACCGTCACGTAGTCGCCCCACTTGCCCTGCAGCGGGCCGTGCGTCGACGCCGCGGTGCGCTTCGTCGACCATGAGGTGCCGTTGTCGGCGAGGATGCCGACGACGTGCGTCGGGTGCTCGGTGGCGCTCCCGAAGAATGCGCTCAGACCGACGCGGCCACGACGGCTCGACCCCGCGGCCGGGTACGCCCAGGCGATGGTCGGGCTCCACACATCGGGTTCCGCCACGACGCGCAGCGACGACTCGTCGATCGTCACCGCCCGGATGAACGGCTTCGGCCGGTTCGCCATCCGCCCCGAACTCCACAACCAGCCGAGACGCGCGCCACCTGCCCCCGCCGTGCGCCAGCCGCCGGTGACGCGATCGTCGCAGCGACTGAGCCACGGCGCGTTCGCCGGCCCGGGTGCGGTGTAGTCGTCGCCGTTCCAGGCCCCGACACGGACGACCCACGACTCCACCGCGGAACCGGCATCGGGCCAGGCGAAGACGTGCAGGGCGCCCGCATCGACGTCGTTCGACGCCCACCACATCGTGTCGCCGGCACCGACGACGAAGCGCAGCGAGCCGTGTTGCGACGTGGTCCACTGCTCGCGGGTGAGCGGTGCGATCCGCCCGCGGGCGAGCCCGAGGAGTTCGTCGAGTGAATAGCGCAGGACGCTGGCACGCAGCCAGGCATCGCTGGTGCTGTACTGGTTGAACGAGATGTACAGGTGGTCGTCGGACACGGCCATGTCGGGATAGTCGAACCACGACCTCCACGACGGGTTCACATCGGCCGGCGTGACCTCCCAGGTGTGCCAGCTGCCCGGCGAGGCATCCGGGCTCAACGCGACCCGGAAGATGTTCGTGCCGCCCAACTGCGAGTACTGCAGCAGCCAGACCCAGAACTTCCGCTTCGGTTCCCAGAGCACCAGCTGATCGCAGCAGAACTCGCCGCGGTCGGAGGGGAAGGAGGTGAACGGGTCGACGAACGTCCAGCTGCGCCCGGCATCGGGCGATCGACTGGCGTACCAGTTCCCCGTGATGAACATGCCGGACCACGACGCTGGCCGCGCTGGGCTCGCCGACCGTACCGGTCTGGGTGCCTGTGGACGCGTCGTCGAGACCGATGTTGTCGCGGATCTTCACCATGGAGTGGATGTCAGGCGGGCTCGGTCGGCGGGGCCGGGGGAACCGACGACTCCTCGATCACGACGTCGGAGCGCTCGATTCTGCTGTTGCTCGGCCCCGCCGGCTTGCGGACGGTCGACTGCCGGCGCTCACGGGCGTCGAGCACGTCGTCGCCGACGCCGCAATCGTCACCGTCGACCGTCTCGTCACGCGGCGCGTCGTCGTCGCAGGGCTCCTCCGCCCCGTCCTGGTCCTCGTCCTCGTCCTCGTCGGAAGGTGGTTCGACGACGTGGTCGATGCCAGAGCTGCTCTCGGACTTCTTGCCGGCAGGGCGGTCAGTCATCGCCGTCGTCCTCTCGGGGCGAGGTCAGGCGATCCGAATGCATCGCAATCTCCAGCGGGTGACGACGAACGCCACGGCGGCCACGCCGACAGCGACCGCGGTGATCCACCACTCCGCCTCGCCACTTCCTGCGTCCGGACTCTCGCCGAACAATCCTTCGATCCACTGCGGCAGAACGACCAGTCCGCCGCACGCAATCGAGCTCGGAACCGCATGACACCCTCACCTTCGACGTGATGCCCCAAGGAACGGTAACACGGCGGACAACGCACGGATCGCCCACCGCGGACTGCCGCGCCGACCACCCTCCACGGTGGTCCTGGCGGCGCAGGTTCTCCCTGTCGCTCAGCGAGCGGACAGCGGCTCGAACGGACCGAGCGCCTCCTCGAGCGGCGGGCCTGGCGTCGTCGGTGCGAGGATCGTGAGCCTGGTCGTCGCCCGCGTGAGCACGACGTAGAGGCGCGCCATGCCCGTCGACCCCGGTGACTCGCGGATGATGGCCTCGGGGTCCACGACGACGACGCCGTCGAACTCCAATCCCTTGGCCGCGACGGCGGTCAGATGCTCGGCCGGTCCGTCACCGTTGGCGACCAGCCACTCGGGCGTGACGACGGCGACGAGTCCGGCACCGACCTCGCGGCGGACATCGGCGGTCGCCTCGATGATGTCCGCAGCGCGGAGCGGCCGACCACCGGTGTGCAGGCGGCGGGGCTCGACGCCAGCCGAACGGGCAGAACGCGCCGGATGCAGATGCGCCGCGAACAGTTCGAGCAGACGAGCCGCCAACTCCATCACTTCGGCCGGGGTGCGGTAGTTCACCGTGAGCTCGTGGCGGGTCACGGAACCCGCGTCGACGTCGAGTGCCTCGAGGATGCGATCCCAAGTGGCCGCCGCACCGGCGCGGACCGCCTGCGCCTCGTCACCGGCGAGCGTGAACGACTTGGTCGAGCACCTCCGGGCGATCGCCCGCCACTGCATCGGCGAGAGGTCCTGGGCCTCGTCGACCACGACGTGGCCGTACCGGGCGTCGGCCGGGCGCACCACCGGTGCGTCGTCCACCTCGAAGCGGTGGGCGAGTTCCTCGTACACGCCGTGCAGCTCGTTCGCGGCAGGGTCACCCATGAGTGCGGTCGTCGCGAACCTCGCCTTGCACTCCCGGCAGTCCAACCGGTCGCTGCCCGACGCCTCGCCCGGCAGGTACTCGAGCGGGCGTCCGCAGCGCGGGCAGTCGGGCAGGCGCTCCTCGATGATCCGGTCGGCCACATGGTCGAGCCGCGGGCGCGGCCGTCCGGTGCGCCGCCGCGTTGGAACCGGCCCGAGCAGCACGTCGGCCTCGTCGAGGAGAGCGACATCCGCCTCGCTCCATCCCACTCCGCCCTCGTTCGTGGTGTGCAGTGCGTCCAGCTGCTCGGCCGTGAGGAGGTCGCGACCGGCGTATGCGAGGAGCCGGGGCGAAGCGAGCAGACGGCGCACGAGGCCTTCGGGTGTGAGCAATGGCCACATCGTGTGGACGGCCTGGGCGAGAGCATCACGGTCGATGACGTCGAGGAGTGGTGGCGCGTGCCGGACCCCGTCGGGGCCGATACGACCGACGCGGATCTCGATCTCCAGTCGGTTCCGATACGCGGTGTCGAGCGCCCGGAGGAGCCGGCGCTCCACCAGCGGCCGGCCGGCGTTGTGCGTGCCCGATCGTCGCCGCGCGGTGGCGACGATGGCCGCGAGGTCGGCGTGCTCGACCACGAGGCGGTGCCGACCGGCCCACAGCTCGATGCCCAGCGCGTGGTGCCCGCTGGTGCGCCCTGATCGCCCGGGCGAGGACGTCGACCATGCGGAGGTCGCCCTTGACGGCGGATGCCTCCGGCCCGTCGATTCGCGACACCGCCACGGCCGGTCCGAGATCGGCCGGCGTGGCGAGCACGACCCTGTCCTCGCCGAGCGAGGGGACGACGTCTTCGACGTAGCGCAGGAACGTCGCGGACGGACCGACGAAGAGGACCGCGGTGGCCAGCCGGGCCCGCTCGGCGAACAGCAGGTACGCGGCGCGGTGGAGGGCGACGGCCGTCTTCCCGGTTCCCGGCGCCCCTTGGACGACCGTCACGCCGGCACGGGGGCGGCGGATCACGACGTCCTGTTCCGCCTGGATCGTGGCCACCACGTCCTGCATCCGTCCCGTCCGCGGCGCGTCCAGTGCCGCCAACAGCGCGCCCTCACCGACGAGGGACAAGCCGCGCCTCGCCCGCCGCGCCGACGTCGAACACTTCGTCGTCGAGCCCGACCATCTCGAAGTCGCGCCACCGGAAGTGGCGTCGGCGCACCACGCCCATCGGGTCGTGTGGTAACGCGCGGTAGAACGGCTCGGCTGCTGGTGCCCGCCAATCGACCACGAGCGGATCGCCTGCTTCGTCGGCGACCGCCAGCCTTCCCACATAGAGGCAGCTGCCGTCGACGAAGTCGAGACGGCCGACGAGCAGCCGGTCCTTCGCGATGTCGAGTGCGGCCAGCCGGCGCCCGGCTTCGACAATGGCACTGTCGCGCTCGAACAGCGCCTGCGCGTTCCTCGTCTCGGTGTACCGCCGCGCCGTCCCGGCCAAGCCCTCGGCCGAGTTCCGCATGGCCACGACCCGGTCGTACGCCGCATCGAGATAGGCCCGCTCCCGGTGCAGTTCATCGTCACCGAACACGAGGCGATCATCGCTGCTGGCGCGATGGGACGCAAGCGTGCCGTCACATGTTCGTCTGGTCCGCCGGGACGTTCGGTGCCGGTGCCGCCGACGTCTTGGCCGTCTGCCGAGTGTCGTCGGCGGCGCAATCGAGCGCGTATGACGTCATCGACAGCGAGCCGAGCGTGCATCCGTCGACGAATGGCTGCGTCGACGTGCCGGCCTCCGCAACGAGCCCGGCGAAGTACAGCAGCGGGATGAAGTGATCGGGCGTCGGGACCGCGAGGTCGAAGTCCGGGTGCTCGACGAGTCCCAGGACACCTGCAGGGTCGCTGGCGAGCACGTCCCGGACGGCGTCGTCGAACCGTTGGGCCCAGTCGAACCCGACGCCGGATTGGCCCCACGCGATCCGTCCGAGGTTGTGGACGATGTTGCCGCTCGCCACGACGAACACCCCTCGCTCTCTGAGCGGCGCGAGACGACGTCCGAGTTCGAAGTGGTACTCGAACGACTCGACCGCGTTGATCGACAATTGGACGACGGGCACGTCAGCGTCGGGGAAGACGTGCGCGAGCACGGACCACGTGCCGTGGTCGAGACCCCAGCTGTCGTGATCGAGTCCGACCCAGTGCGGCTGCACGACTTCGGCGATCTCGGCGGCGACGTCGGGTGCGCCGGGAGCCGGATATTCGAAGGCGAACAGTTCGTCGGGAAAGCCGTAGAAGTCGTGAATCGTCCGCGGTGCCTCCATGGCGGTGACCGCGGTCGCGTTGATGTACCAGTGCGCCGAGATGGCGAGGACGGCGCGTGGTCGGCCGATGTCCCCGTCGAGGTTGCGGCCGAGGTTGCGCCAGGATTCGGTGAACCGGTTGCGCTCGAGCGTGTTCATCGGATTGCCGTGGCCAACGAACGCCGTTGGAGTCATGTCCATGGTCTACTCGGCGTGCGCGGCACACGTCGCTGATGTGGGCCCCTGGCGACGTCGTGGCGCGACCTGCCTCCGTGGGTGACCGCGGGCAGACTGTCCGCGTGGGATCGCGGCCGTTCGTTGGAGACCAGCTGCCCTCGATTCTGACCTGCGCCGTGCTCACGGTTGGGCTCGCCGCGGGGTGCACGACGCGGACCGAATCGTCCGCAGCGCCAAGCGCGTCGGTGGAGGAGACCTCCACGCCAGGCCCGAGCAGCTCGCCGCCGACCGCGACGCGCGACGTCGACGGCGGACCCGACGTCCACCTCGACGTTGTCCGACGCGACGTCCCCCACCACAACGCCGGCCACCACCACCACCCCGGCGGCAACCGCGCCGACGGTAACCGTCCCGCCGGAAACCGCCCCGACGACGATCACCCCGGCGGCGCCCGTCGTCGGCCAATTCGCTTGCAACCCGGGAAGTGAACAACCGAAGACGTGGGAGGTTCGACCGCCGTCGGACATCCCGTCGCCGGTTCCCGCCGAAGGATGGACGACCGCCGTGTTCGGCACGTTCGGTGCAGGGTCGTGCCATCGAGGCGCTCGTGCGGCCCGCCGAGGCGCCGCGGCGCCGTGTGGTCGTGATCGGGGGATTGCACGGCAACGAGCCGGTCACGCCACCGGCCGTGCGCGGCCTCCTGGAAGCCCACATCGCCGCCGACGTCGAGGTGTGGCTCGTCCCCGTCGCCAACCCTGACGGCTCCGCCGCGGGGTTGCGGTGCAACGCCAACGGCGTCGATCTGAACCGGAACTTCGCGTGGGAGTGGAGCGCCGACGACGGGGGCCCCGCCCCGTCGAGCGAGCCCGAGACGAAGGCGCTGACGGTGCTCGTCGAGGGGCTGCATCCCGACGTCGTCGTCTGGGTCCATCAGCCGCTCGGCTATGTCAGTGCGATCGGTGCCACCGACGATGCACTCGAGCTGGCATGGTCGTCCGCAGCCGGGATGCCCGTTCGGCCCGACGTCACCCAGCACGGCGGCGGCGAGAGTTGGTCGGCGCTCGTGGCCGGGGTCCCGTCGCTCCTGGTCGAGATCGATGGATGGGCGGCGACCCCCGAGTCCGTCGCCGCCCAGCGCGCCGGCTTCGAGGCGATGCTCGCCGCCCTCGCCTGAGCTGCCGGTCTGACGGATCGTGTTCGGCGACCGGCGGCCATCCCGGCGGTTCGTCGTCGCACGACTGTCACACCCCCATGCGCATCATCGATACAGAGAGTTCGTCCGGTCGAGGAGGTGAAATCGATGGAAGACGATGTGTCGGTGGAAGCGGCGTTTGCCGAGTTGTTGGTGGCGGATCCGGCGGTGGCGGATCGTGATGAGGTTGCGGTGATCGTTCGTCGGTCGGGTCAGTTGCGGTCGTGGTTGGCGTCGATCGAGGTGCGTTGCGCGCGGCGCACGTCGGAACTGGCGGCGACCGGGCAGTCCGAGCCGGCCGAGTCGTTGCTCGGTGACGAGGGTCAGCGTTCGACCCGTGACGCCGTGGGGATCACCCGTCGTAGTCATGCCTGTGACGCGATGCCGTCGTTCGAGGAGGCGTTGGCGGCCGGTGTCATCTCCGGTGACCATGTCGATGCGGTGGCCCGGGTGTTGCGTGGTCTCGACGCCGAAGTCCGCGCCGTGTTCATCGGGTATGAGGCACAGCTGTTGGTGGCGGCGACCCGGGAGCGGATCGTCATGTTCGACCGCACCTGCCGCGACCTGGCCAAGTGTCTGATCGCGGAGCGTGACCGGGATGCCGGTGTCGACACCGAAGCCGCCGAGTTCGAACGACAACGTGCCGCGGCCAAGATCCGCCAGTGGGTCGACAACGACACCGGGATGCACCACACCCATGTCGAGTTGGATCCCGAACGCGGCACCCGCCTGGCCGACGCGTTACGAACCCACCTCCGACGCATCGTCAAACAGGACGGCAACACCGGGCGCCCGTACAACCAGCTGGAAGTCGACGCCTTCATGGCCGCACTCGAATCCGGTGTCACCCGCCGCCGCACTGTTGGTTCAGAGGGCGAGGGTGCGAGCACTGAGCTACGGGAGGTGGTCGAACCGTCCGCCGAGTACCGGGTACCGGACGTGACGTTGCTCATCGATCACCACACGCTTGCACGCCGGCCACCACGACCACGGCATCTGCGAAACCTCAGCCGGTATCCCGCTGCCGGTGGAGACCGCCCGCCGCCTGTGCTGCGACGCCGAGGTGACCATCGCCACCCTCGACGCCAACGGGCTGGTCCGTGACCTTGGGCGGACCCAGCGGACTGTCAACCGGGCCCAACGCCGCGAACTGCGAGCGATGCATCGCACCTGTGTCGGGCGGGGTTGTGAGGTGCCGTTCGATCAGTGTCAGATCCATCACGTGCTGTTCTGGCGCAACGACGGCAACACCGACATCGACAACCTGGCCCCGGTTTGCAGCCGGCATCACCACCTCGCCCACGAAGGCGGCTGGACACTCACCATGACCCCCGACCGGATCATCACCTGGACCAGACCCGACGGAACCATCGACTACCACGGCACCTCCATCGACCGTGCACCCAACGGCATCCCACCACCCCGAACCGCACCACCCGGCACCGGCCCACCCGGCGCGATGCCGACTCACGCCGCATGACCACCCGGTCCCCGTAGCCCGGCCGACAGATCGACCTGCTCAACCGGGTCGGCCACAATGGACACGTGACGGTGATTCGGCTCGATCACGTGCAGCTCGCGATGCCCGCCGGGCGCGAGGCGGACGCGATCGCGTTCTATCAGGGTCTGCTCGGCATCCCGGTGGTCCCCAAGCCGACCCACCTCGCGGCGCGGGGTGGATGCTGGTTCGAACAGGGCGACCTCAAGGTCCATCTCGGCGTCGAGGCCGACTTCCGTCCCGCGCAGAAGGCGCACCCGGCGTTCATCGTCGATGACGTGCGCAGCATCGTTCGAGATGTCGTCGCCGCCGGCTTCGCAGTGAACGACGACGATCCGCTCGACGGGTTCGACCGCGTGTACGTGTCCGATCCGTTCGGCAACCGCATCGAGTTGTTGCAACCCACCGCACCGCCCGGTGGCACTCGATGACCCACTGACTTGGATGATCCATTGGCGACGTCAGGGCCGCCCGGCGTGGGCGACGTCGACCCGGTGCGTCAGCACGATGCCGTCCGAGGCGCCACTGCCCCCTCCGTAACGATTGGCCACGATGTACAACGTCCGACCGTCGTCACCGCCGAGCATGCAGGCGAAGCATCCTCGATCGACCTCGACCGTCGCCAACACCTCGCCGCCCGGAGCGATCCGGACGCATCGCTGCCCGGGAACGCTGGCGTACCAGATCGCTCCGTCGGCGTCGGCGCAGAGCCCATCGGGCGCCGCCCCTGGTCCGAGTTCGGCCCAGACGCGGCGGTCGACCAACTCGCCCGACTCGGTAATTGTCCACGCCGTCAAGCGGTCGGCGTGCGACTCGGCGAGCACCAGCGTGTCGTCGTCCAGGATGACCATCCCGTTCGGGAACCACACGTCGTCGGCGACCTCCCGAACGCTGCCGATCGGTCGACACCACGGAGACGGACCCAGGCTTCGGATCCTCCCCCGGCGGCGCACCGGGCATGTTCACCCACACGCGGCCGGCGTGGTCGACGACGATCTCGTTGAACGGCTGGCCGATCGCACCGTACGGCGCGAGGTCGGCGCCCACGGCCACACCGGTCGGCGTGGTCACGACGAGTTCGCCGTCGGGCAACCAGTCGATCGAGAACGGCAACCCCGCGACGCGAGCCACCACCTCACGTTCTCCGTCGGCGTCGAACACGAGCACTTCGCCGGCCAACCAATCGCACATCCAGAACCGCCCGTCGTGCCATCGCGGCGACTCGCCCATCCGGATGCCCGTGGCGAAGATCTCGGTCACGGGCCGAACCAGAACTCGATCTCGGCGCTGTCGACGTCGAAGCGCGCGGCATGCTCGGCGCCCGCCGGCACGTGGTACCACTCGCCCGGGTCGTGGACGGTGACCTGGTCGCCGACCGTGAGGACGAGCCGTCCCCGAGTGATGACGCCGACATTGTCGGTGGGATGGGTGTGCGGCGCGATCGACGTTCCGGCGGGGTACGTGGCGAAGAGCACATCACAGCCCTCGGCTCGAAGCCGGTAGGCATCGAAGGGGCCGTCGAAAGCGGGGAGCGCTTCGATCTCAGGCGGGAAGTGACGACTCTGGCTGGTCATGGTTGTCCTTTTTCGTGATGAGGACACGGATCGTGTCCATGGCGTCGAGTAGTCGATCGATGCCGTCGGCGTCGAGATGCCGGACGAGAGCCAGCACACGTTGGTTCGACCGGCGCTCGATCTCGTCCAACAGACGTCGGCCCTTGGCGGTGAGCGCCACGACGCGTTGCCGGCGATCGTCGGCCGAGATCGTCCGCCTGATCAGTTTGGCGTCCTCGAGCGTTCCCAGCACCCGGCTGGTGTACGCCAGGTCGAGGCCGAGTTCATCGGCGATCTGGTTCACCGGCGGCTCCTGCAGCGACCCGATCGTGTACAGCAGGCGCGACTGGACGAGGGTGATGTCGAGCCCCTCGTGTCGATCGTCGAGCGATCCGATCGCCTCCGTGTAGCGACGGTTGAACAGCCGAATCCGCTCCGCCAGTGCCCTGCCTTCAATGGTCCGGTCCTCCATCGCCAGTCATAATACTGGACCACAAACAACTATTGCAAGAGGCCGTCACTTTACTTTCGTCGAGGCGGCCGATCCGGACGGTGGTCTGCTGCGCCACATCGAGACGGCGAAGGCTGCGCCCCACAGGGCGAACCACGGATCCCAGAAGTATGTGTGCCAGGCGAGGGCATGCTCGTCGGCGTCGGCCGCCGGATCGAGCACACCGGTTTCGACGAGCAGACCGACGAACGTGAGCACGCCGCCGTAGGCCATCAGCCCGATTGCGGCGGCCCAGCCCAGCGTTCGGAGCCACGGTGCCCTCGTCCAGGCGGGGAGACGGGTCCGCCCCACGCCAACAAACACGAGCGGTGCAGCGGCGAGGACGAGCTTGCACACGACGATCACCCACAACGTGACCACGACTCCGGCCGACCGCTCCCGGCCCCAGCGCTCGATCTCGCCGCCGACGGTGTCGAGCAGTGCTGTGCCACCAAGGGCCCAGTAGGCGGTCACCGCCGCGCTGGCCGTCCCCAATCCGGCCGCGATCGAGGCAGCGATGACAGCGCCGGGGTCGGACCGATCGTCCACCCTCTCAGCTTGCCGCGATCTGGCGCGACCGGCCCGCTACCGATACGCAAACCGCTCGGCGAAGTCGAACACAGGAAGTCGAACACAGCTGGTGATCACTCGAACTGCGCGGCGACCGCCCCGTTCTCCACTGCCGCGACGAGCTGTCCGTGATCGACCACGGTCTGGTCGGCATAGCTGACGGCGAATTCCCCGAGGGCGTCGTCGAATCTCCCGCCGTTGCCGATGTACGCGGCGATCGCCGTTGCATCACCGGTTCGAGCGTGTGCTCTGGCGAGTACAGCGCCACATGCTTCACCGAATTCCGCCAGACGCGGCGCGATCAGTGCACCGTCGGGGATCACCTTCATGTCGCGGAACTGGCGCACGTAGTACGCGGTTCCGTCGGCGGCCGTCGTCCATCCGACGAAGATGTCGGTGGCGCTCTGGATGAGTCGCTTCCCGACGGCAACCCGCTCGCCGGCCGTCTCGAAACCACTCCGACCCAGATGCTCCTCGTAGACGGAGGGTCCCGCCTGTTTGATCTGCAGGAACAGTGGATCCGCTCCGTCCCGGCCCTCCAGCAGGACGAGGAACACCCGCATGCCAACGCTTCCGACGCCGACGACCTGCCTGACCGCATCGCAGAACCTGAATCGATCCAGGAGGTGCCGTCGGTACTGCGGAAGTGTCTCCCGATAGCGGGCGAAGATCTCGACCACGAATGCCAGTTCGTCGGGGGCGAGATGGACTCGGCGTGGCGGATCCTCTGTGATCCGCAGGTGACCGTCCACCGTCGTGGTGAGTTTCGCGACGGCTCCCCGGCTCGTCCGGCGCGCGGCCCGTCGAGCGATGTATTTCGTCGCGAGTTCTCGGTCTGCCCGGGAGAACCGTGACACGAGTGCGGTCACGTCGATCAGGTCGTACCAGATGTCGAGTTGCCTGGCGCGGGCATACGTTGCCATGTGCGTGCGATACGAATGCAGGAGACGTTCCACTGCGGCCTCGGCTCGGGCGTCGTCGACCGCATTGTCCCGAGCGAGCACCACCAGGCTCGTCGCCAGACGCGCGACGTCCCACTCGAACGGACCTGGAAGGGTCTCGTCGAAGTCGCGCAGATCGAACGACAAGTTGCGTTCCGGCGTCGCCCACAGACCGAAGTTGAGGACGTGCGCATCTCCGCACATCTGCACCACGAGTTCGGTATGAGGTCGCGCCGCGAGGTCGGCTGCCATGACCGCGGCCGCCCCTCGGAAGAACGTCCACGGCGATGCCGCCATGCGGCCGAAGCGAATCGGCAGGAGGTCGGCGAGCCGGATGTCGTTCTGGGCCTCCAGGGTTTCCACGGCGCCACGGAGACGGAGCGCAGGGTCGACGACGCCGAGCCCGCGCCGCGGTGCGCGCCGCCGTGCCTCGCGGCCGGCCGCTCGTCGACTGCTGGGAGACGTGTCGGCAGAACTCGGAGGGGCGTCGGGACTCCCGTGCTCCGACCCGCCCGACGCATTCACGACACTCACGGGGTCGGACCGTACAACCCCACCCGAGGTCGAAATCACTGAGTGCTTCACCTCGTGCAGGTGATTTGGACGCGACGGCTACGCTCCCAGCGGGCGAGCGGGATCGCTTGCCTTGGTTGGGGGGTGAGCACGTGACGGAGCGCGACAACGGTGGTGAGACGGCGGTGCACAGGTCACACCAGCGCGGGCTACTCCGAGTGGCACTGGTCGCGACCATCACCATTGCGATGGCGTGCGGGTCGGACACGAGCAGTGAGTCGCAGGGTTCGGAGGCGTCGCCGGCTCGCACGGTGACGCCGTCGACCAAGGAATCGACCGCAGTAGCAACGACGTCGCCGAACGCACCATCGGACGTCACCATCGCGAGCGACTCGACCGTTCAACCGGTGACCGCCAGCCCCGGCGCGATCGGTCCGGATCCAGCGGCTTGGTGCACCGGTGAGCAACACCCGGCCATCGCCGCGTACGACCGCGCCACAGGCGCGGGCCTGTGGGCGACGTGCGCCCCCGAAGTGGGAATCCGAGGACTCGTCGAAGCAACCGAAGAGTCCGTGTACTTCGTCGATCTCGTCAATGGGAACGGTTTCCCGACACCACAACTCGTCGCCGCTCGAGCGAGTGACGGCGCCGAGCAATGGCGTGTCTCACTGACAAACTCTGCACCACCGGCGTCAGGCCCTGCAGTGGGCTCGGGGGTCGTGGTCGCGCAGGTGGACGACCCGGTGCCCGCCGTCGTCGGGCTCGACCCCGCCACGGGCGCCATCGTCTGGCAGACCGATCTCGGCGATCAGGGGGTCGGGAACCCGCCTGCAGTCGTGGCGACCACCGAAACCTCGGTCATCGTCTTCGGACCCGCGACGCAGACCTCAGCTGCCTCGAAGCCTGTCGTGGCCGTTCGCGGGCTCGATCGAGCGTCCGGTGAGCTCCGCTGGCAGATCGACCGTGAACTCGGTGTCGGGAGCACGGGCCAACCGCGGGCGGTCGTCGATGGCGAAGTCGTCGTACTCCAAGAGGCCGAGCTGCTCCGCCTCGACCCGTCCAACGGCGACGTGTTGTGGGAAGTCGCGGCACCAGGAGTTGACGAACACGGGGTGTGCGACGTCGCCGAGGGGGTGGTGCTGCTGTGCGGCCAGGACGATCCGACCGTCGCCATCGACGTCGACAACGGCGAGACGCTGTGGGAGCGGGACGCGACGACGGTGTACGACGCCGCCATCGCCGCCTCAGACGGCGCGACGTACGTCGTCGACGGCGAAAACATCGTCGCGTACGAGCTCTTGAACGGCACCGAGCGATGGACCACCCCGATCGTTGACTACTCGTGGCCATGGCTGGCGGATGGCGACACCTTGTTCGCGATGTGGCACAACCTCGAAGCTCGATCGACCATCGACGGTGCGGTGGTCTGGGCGACGACCTATCCGACTGACCCCCTACCGACCGGCCCGACACCGCGAATGGTCAGCATTGCGGCTTCGCAGACCGCGGTGTACGTCTCGTTCACATCCGGGGCGACCGGCGGCGACTGACATCGGAAATCACTCGATGCGCATGCCGGAGATCGCCCGGCTGATGACCAGCTGCTGGATCTCGCTGGTGCCTTCGAAGATCGTGTGGATCTTGGCGTCACGGTGCCAACGCTCGACGGGGTACTCGCGGGTGTAGCCGTAGCCACCGAGGATCTGGATGGCGTCTTCGGTGACGCGGACGGCGGTCTCCGAGGCCTTCCACTTCGACATCGAACCCTCGGCGTTCTTGAACGTGCCGTTCTTCGACAGCCACGCGGCCCGCCAGATGAGAAGGCGGCTGGCGTCGATCTCGGTCGCCATGTTGGCGAGCTTGAACGCGATCGCCTGGTTCATGATGATCGGCTTACCGAACGCGCGACGCTCCTTGGCGTAGTCGAGCGCGTACTCGTACGCGGCGCGGGCGACACCGAGCGCCTGGGCACCCACAGTCGGGCGGGTGGCTTCGAACGTGGCCATCGCCGGCTGCTTGCCGGTGTGCTCCTTGTTGCGGGCCCGGGCGAGCTTCTCGTCGAGCTTCTCCTTGCCACCGAGCAGACACGACCCGGGCACCTTCACGTCGTCGAGGACCACCTCGGACGTGTGACTGGCACGGATCCCGTGCTTCTTGTACTTCTGGCCCATCGACAAGCCGGGCGTGTTGGGCGGGACGACGAAGCTCGCCTGGCCCTTCGAACCGAGGGTGGGGTCGACCGTCGCCACCACCACGTGCACGTTGGCGATGCCTCCGTTGGTGATCCACGCCTTGGTGCCGTTGATCGTCCACTCGTCCTTCGCCTCGTCGTACACCGCGCGAGTGCGCAGGCTCGACACATCCGAACCGGCGTCGGGTTCGCTCACGCAGAACGCACCGAGCTTCACGTCGTCGGCCGTGCCGTAGCACTGCGGCACCCATTCCATCATCTGCTCGGGCGTGCCGTTGCCGGCGATGCCGGCCGCGGCGAGACCCGATACCCATGATCGCCATGCCGATCCCCGCATCGCCCCAGAAGATCTCCTCGACGGCGACCGGCAACGTGAGTCCGGTCGGATCGGCCATCGCGTTCATGATGAAGTCGAGCCCGTAGAGCCCGATCTGGGCGGCCTCCTCGACGACCGGCCATGGGAACTCCTCGCGCTCGTCCCACTCGTGAGCGGCCGGACGGATCACGTTCTCGGAGAAGTCGTGAACCCACTTCTGCAGTTGGAGCTGGTCTTCGTTGAGGGTCAGCGAGAAGTCGGGCATGAACCTAAGTTACCGGTCGGTAACGTCGTTGTCTACTCACCGGTAACTTCCGGGTCCCCAAGTACCTTCCGGGTCCGAGGTCGCGAATCGATGCTGGCTACCGTGCGTCCCATGGGGAAAAGAGTCGGACTCTGCGTCGCCGTAGCGCTCATCGTCGCATCGTGCAGCGGGGACGGGAACGACGCCGTCGACACCACGATCCCGCCAGTCTCCAGCACTGACGATTCGGCCACCACTGATTCGGTGGCCGCGACGGACGTCCCGGCAACGACGACCACGGCGCCGGAGCAACCCACCACAACCGAGCTCGCTTCCACACCGGCCGACGCCGCGACCGTCGCCGCGATCGAGGCTGCGCTCGCATCTGCGCCTGCCGGCTGTGATCCGCTCGACACGCGCCAGTGCGTCCTGCCGTTCCCGAGCAACGCCTACCTCGTCGACGACGAATCCACTCCGAGCGGCCACCGGGTGGCATTTCCCGAAGCCGCGCTCCCCGTCAATGCGCAGGGTGTCGTCGTCAACCCGGCTCCATGGAATCGTGAGGACGGGTTCAGCGCCAACGCGTCGCTGCTCACATACGTGGCGGATCTCGACCCGACGAACCTGCCGACGTGGACCGATCTCGGTGCATCGCTCGACGACGATGCGACCGTCGTGCTCGTCGACACCTCGACGGGCGATCGGGTGCCGTTGTGGGCCGAACCCGACGCCGGAGCCGACGACCCGACGGAGCGGCTCCTCGTGATCCACCCGGCGATCAGCCTCGCGCCCGAGACGACCTATGCCGTCGCCCTGCGGGATCTCCGCACCACCGCCGGGGCACCGATCGCCGTGTCGCCCGTGTTCGCCGCGTACCGCGACCGGCTGACGACCGACATCGAGGCCGTCGAGTCGCGGCGCGACGCGATGGAGGAGACGATCGCGGCCCTGGGCGCCGCCGGTGTGGGGCGTGACGAACTCCAGCTCGCGTGGAGCTTCACCACGGCGAGCACGGAGAACACGACGGCGCCGATCCTGAAGATGCGCGAGGAAACGATGAGCGGCTTGGGCGACTTCACGCCCGAGTTCGAGATCACCTCGGTCACCGACGACCCCGAGGCCGAGGGTCTCGCCCGGTTCGTCGAGGGCGTCTACAGCGTGCCCAACTACCTCACCGGCGACGGATCACCCGGCAGCGCGCTCAACGTCGGCGCCGACGGCCTCCCGGAGCAGAATCCGGAGACGGCGACCATCCTCGCCCCGTTCGCCTGTGGCATTTCCGAGGCGACGATGGCCGGTACCGAACCGGCTCACCTCGTGCAGTACGGGCACGGCTTGCTCGGATCGAACCTCGAGGTCGACGCCGGGAACATCGTGGCGATGTCGAACGAGCACAACACCGTGTACTGCGCCACGAAGTGGGCCGGCTTCAGCGAGGACGACGTACCCACCGCGGTCGCCGCGCTCGGCGACATGTCGCTGTTCCCGACGTTCGTCGATCGGATGACGCAAGGGTTCCTGAACCAGCTCGTGCTCGGCCGGTTGATGCTCGCCGACACCGGTCTGATCACCAACCCCGGTTTCGCCCGTCCCGACGGCACCCCGCTGATCGACAACAGCACGCTGGTCTACGACGGCAACAGTCAGGGCGGCATCATGGGAATGGCGCTCGCCGGAATCTCACAGGACTTCGACCGGGCCGTGCTCGGTGTGGTCGGCATGAACTACTCGACCCTGCTGCCGCGTTCCGTCGACTTCGACACCTACGAGGCGATCTTCATCCCGGCGTACCCCAGCGCGCTCGACCGCACGCTGCTGCTGTCGGTCATCCAGATGCCGTGGGACCGCACCGAGGGGGCGGGGTACGTCCGTCACCTCGTCGCCGATCCACTGCCCGACACGCCCGTGAAGACGGTGCTGATGCATGTCGCGTTCGGCGACTGGCAGGTCAGCGAGCTGACGGCCATGATCGCCGCGCGCACGATGGGCGTGCCGATCCACCGGCCCGGTCACCGCCGACGGTCGCAGTGGGGAGGTCGAACCCGGCTGGGGTCTCGACTCGCTCGCCTACCCCTCCGATGGATCGGGCCTGGTGATCTGGGATTCGGGCTCCGACCCCATCCCGCTGGAGCAGGCCGCACCGAGTACCAGCCGCGATCCGCACGGCGACCCGCGCAACGACGCCGACGTCCGGGTGCAGAAGGCGAGCTTCCTGTTCGACGGCGAACTGATCGACGTGTGCGCCGCCGCCGCCTGCACCGCCACCCCCGGCGACTGACTCTTCCACTTGCCCGGCCCCAGCACCTCGGCGCGCGCCCGGACCCGACCCCCTGGCGCGCGTTACGGCGTGGCGGCGAGCTGGAGGAGTTGCGGGGCGACCTTCTCGTAGATGAGTTCGGCACCCGGCGTGTACACGTGAACACCGTCCCAGCGATAGTTCACATCGGTGGCGACGGCCTCGTCGTTGCACCACTCGGGCGGCCCCTCGAGCAGCGCCACCTCGGTTCCGTACGAGTCGGCCACCTGCGCCAGCAGATCGTTGACGTGGGCGATCCTCGAATCGTCGCCACGCTCGGGGAGCGCCACGTTCTCGAAGACGTCGATCGGACGCATGCAGGCCGCCGGCAGGAATGCCACCTTCGAACCCGTCGCCAGCACCGCGTCGACCCCTGACTTCACACGCGTCTTCCACTCCTCGTCGGTGGCCGCCGCACCGAACGGATGGACAACACCGTCGATCTTCATGTCGAACACGTCCCACGCCCCGACCACGACGAGTGTGACATCGTGGCCGGCCGCGGCTTCCGCCCACTCGTCCTCCCATCCCGGGCAGTACGAGCCGAGATCGATCTGGAAGTCCGCCGCCGTCATCGGCGACCCTTCGTCATACACGCCGCAACCCTCCACGCTGCCGTCCCGTACCTTCGGAAAAGTCGACTCGATCCCGTCGGGCAGATTGATGGCCAACGCGTGCGCCTGCGAGTCGCCGACGATCGCCAGAGTCGCCGAGGTTGCGGGCGCGATCGTCGTGCCTGGTACGACCGTGGTGACCGGCGCGACGGGCGTCGCCGGGGCCGCGGCTGCATCGACGGCCGGCGCCGCAGCGTCCGCGGTGTCAGCGTCGTCCGCGGCGGAGAGCTCGACCGTCGACTCGCCGCCGCCCTTGAAGGGGTCGAAGGGCTCGACGCTCACGTAGAACACGGCCAAACAGCCGAGCACGAGTGCGCCGCCCGCGAGGGGCGCGTAGTAGCTGGCATTCGGCGTCCGATCGCTCCACCAGTCCTCGATCGCACCCTTGCGAACCGGCGTCTCGAGCCAGCGGTACGACGCCTCCGTCACGGCCACGGTGACGATCATCGCCGCCACGAACCGCGGCACCGACCCGTCGGTCGCACCGAAGATCACGAAGATCGGCCAGCTCCACAGGTACAGGCCATAGCTCCGCTTGCCGATCTCGACCAACGGGGGCCACGACAGGATGCGCCGCATCCCCACCGCCGCCGGATGGACGGCCACCATGATCGCCACGAGTGACAGGATCGACACGAGCGGCAGCAGCCACTGGTAGACGTACCCGGCGGTCACGTGGGCGACGGCGGCGGCGCACGCGATCATCGCCAACGCCGCGGCACCGATCGGATCGAGGTGCCGGCCGATCGGCGCGGATTCGGCGTTCGACCAGCGCCACGGACGCCACCAGAACGCGGCACCCGCACCGAGCAACAGCCCGCCCGCTCGCGTGACCGTCGACAGGTAGAGGAAGTTGGTGCGGTTCAGGCCCTCGAACAGCGCGGGCGGTCCGCCGAGCGGCGTCGGCGAGTTCCCGTACATCCAGAACATCAGCGCGAACACGCCGAAGCCCGCGCCGACGACCCACGCTCCCTTGGCCCGGTGCGAGATCCCCAATCCGATGATCCCGACGAACACGAGCGGCCAGATCAGATACCACTGCTCCTCGACGGCAAGGCTCCACAGGTGACGGAGCAACGGCGGCTCACCGGCGAAGTACGGCACGTCGCCGAGGATCTGGCCCCAGTTGCCGACGTAGAACACCGACCATGGGATGTCGCGCCGGAGCTGCGACTGCTGCTCGGCCGAGCCGGCGAACGCCGCCCACACGGCCACCGCGACGAGCACCGCGAAGAGCGCCGGGAGCAGGCGGCGGGCGCGCCGCGTCCAGAAGCCGCGGAACGAGACGCTGCCGAACCGGTCGTGCTCCTCGAGGAGCAGCGACGTGATGAGGAACCCGGACACCACGAAGAACACCTCGACGCCGAAGAAACCGCCGTGCATCCACGAGAACCCGGCGTGGTAGAGCAGCACGATGCCGACCGACAGGGCGCGGAGCCCGTCGAGCGACGGCTGGTAGCCCATCCGCGGCGGACTCGCCGGCGCGGTGTCGCGCCGGGGCACCGGAGCGGTCGGTTTCGAGGTGATGAGCGTGTCGGTCACCGGCGGATCGTCGTACCGGCTTTGGTCGTCTCGACCGTCCAGCCGGCTGCCTGGAGGTCGGCGCGGATCGCGTCGGCGCGGGCGAAATCACGCTCGGCACGGGCCGCGTCGAGCGCGGTCGCGAGTTCGGCGACGTCGGCCGGCACGTCGACCGACACGGCGAGGAGGAGACCGACGGCACCGCAGATCTCGAGAACGGTCGCGGTCAGCGCGGCCGCCGCGGCATCTCCCGCATCGAGGGCGACGTTCGCGCGGCGCACCGTGTCGAAGATCAGCGCCGTCGCTTTCGGCGTGTCGAGGTCGTCATCCATCGCCACACGGAACGCGGCGATCACGTCGGCGTCGGGCTCGGCGGCGTCGACGCCGGCCGTGCGGGCGGCGAACGCATCGAGGCCGGCGAGCGATGCGACCGCCGAGTCGATCGTCTGCTGGTGGATCGCGATCGGGCTGCGGTAGTGCGACTGCAGGAGGATCAGCCGATACGCGCGGGCGTCGTACAACTCGATGAGGTCGAGCAGGTTCGACACGTTGCCGAGGCTCTTCGACATCTTCTCGCCTTCGGCGTCGACGATGAAGCCGTTGTGCATCCAGTGGTTGGCGAACGTCTTGCCGAGCGCGACCGCCTGGGCCCGCTCGTTCTCGTGATGCGGAAAGCGCAGGTCCTGGCCGCCGGCATGGAGGTCGAAGCCCTCGCCGAGCAGGTCGAGGCTCATCACGACGCACTCGGAATGCCATCCGGGCCGACCGGCGCCCCAGGGTGACGGCCACGACGGTTCGTCAGGCTTGGAGAACTTCCAGAGGACGAAGTCGGCCGGGTGCCGTTTCTGATCGGCGCCGAACACCTCACGCTCGCCACCGCCGGCGCGCATCTCGTCGAGCGACTGGTGGGCGAGCAGGCCGTAGTCGTCGACCGATTCGACGTCCATGTAGACGCCATCGTCGGTTCGATAGGCCTTGCCGAGCGCGACCAGCTGGTCGATGAGCTCGACCATCTGTTCGACGTATTCGGTGGCGTGGGGCACCTCGGTGGGCCGCAGGACGCCGATGTCGTCCATCGCCTGGAACCACATCGCCTCGCACTTGGTGGTGATGTCCTGCCAGGGTCGATCCTCGCGCTGGGCGCGGTTGATGATCTTGTCGTCGATGTCGGTGACGTTCGACACGAGACGCACCTCGATGCCGGACCACTCGAGGTAGCGGCGCAGGATGTCGTACGTCAGCGTGGCGCGGCCGTGGCCGAGGTGCGCCGGGCCGTCCACCGTCGGCCCGCAGAGGTAGATGCTGACCTTGCCCGGCTCGCGCAGAGCCAACTCACGCACGGAGCGAGTCGCAGTGTCGTAGAGGTGCAGCACAGCCAGCCATCCTACGAGCCACCCCCGTCTCAGCCCCGGCAACTTGTCGCACGGGGTCGTCCGGCCCCCGTTTGCGTCGGGATTTCTGCGGACCGGTCCGCAGAAATCCCGACGCAAACGGAGATCTGGCGGGCGGAGGTGCGTCGGTAGCCTCGGGTGAATGGCGAACATCCCTGACCGACCCACGCTCGATGGCATCGAGGCGCGTTGGGCCGAGGTATGGGAAGCCGACAAGATCTACGCGTTCGACCGCTCCGCCGAGCGGGCCGACGTCTTCTCGATCGACGCACCGCCCCCCACCGTCAGCGGCTCGCTGCACATGGGACACGTGTTCAGCTACACCCACACCGACACGATCGCCCGCTACCAGCGCATGGCCGGCAAGCAGGTCTTCTACCCGATGGGCTGGGACGACAACGGTCTGCCCACGGAGCGGCGCGTCCAGAACTACTACGGCGTCCGCTGCGATCCGAGCGAGCCCTATGTCGAGGGCTTCGAGCCGCCGTTCCGCGGTGAGCCGCCGAAGAACCACCGGGCGATCGCCATCTCCCGGCCGAACTTCCTCGAGCTGTGCGACGAACTCGTCGAGACCGACGAGAAGATCTTCGAGGCGCTGCTGCGCCGGCTCGGCCTGTCGGTCGACTGGACACTGAAGTACGCCACCATCGACGAGCGCTCGCGCCGCGCCAGCCAACGGGCGTTCCTGCGCAACGTCACCCGCGGGGAGGCGTACAGCCAGGAAGCGCCGACGATGTGGGACATCGACTTCCGCACCGCCGTCGCCCAGGCCGAGATGGAGGACCGCGAGCGGCCGGGCGCCTATCACAAGATCGCCTTTCCACGGACCGACGGCAACGGCGCGATCGAGATCGACACCACCCGCCCCGAGTTGCTCGCCGCCTGCGTGGCGCTCGTCGCCCACCCGGGCGACGAGCGGTATCAGCCGCTCTTCGGCACCACGGTTCGCACTCCGCTCTACGGCGTGGAGGTGCCCGTGCTCGCCCACGAGCTCGCCCAGCCGGACAAGGGCACCGGCATCGCCATGATCTGCACGTTCGGCGACACCAGCGACGTCACCTGGTGGCGCGAGCTGAACCTTCCGCTGCGGGCGATCATCGGCCGCGACGGTCGCATCCTCATCGACGCGCCTGCCGACGTCGACAGCGAGGCCTACGCGGCGATCGCCGGGCTCACCGTCAAGCAGGCGCAGGCGAAGGTCATCGAGCAACTCACCGCCGCTGGCTCGCTGCTCGGTGAACCGCGGCCGCTCCAGCACCCCGTCAAGTTCTACGAGCGTGGCGAACGCCCGCTCGAGATCGTCACCTCGCGCCAGTGGTACATCCGCAACGGCGGCCGTGACGCCGATCTGCGGGCCGCGCTCGTCGCCCGCGCCGGCGAGGTCACCTGGCATCCCGCCCACATGCGCCATCGATACGAGAACTGGGTCGAGGGCCTGAACGGCGACTGGCTCGTCAGTCGCCAGCGCTTCTTCGGCGTTCCCGTTCCCGTCTGGTACCCGCTCGACTCGTCGGGCGAGCCCCTCTACGACGAACCGCTCCTGCCGGAGGAATCGCGCCTACCGATCGACCCGTCGACCGATGTGCCGGTCGGATATACCGTCGAACAGCGCGACCAGCCGGGCGGATTCACCGGCGATCCGGACGTCTTCGACACGTGGGCGACGTCGTCGATGACCCCACAGATCGCCGGCTGCTGGGAGGAGGAATCCGACCTGTTCGAACGCGTCTTCCCGATGGACATGCGCCCGCAGGCCCACGACATCATCCGCACCTGGCTGTTCGCGACGATGGTGCGCAGCCACCACGAGTTCGGTGTCGCGCCGTGGTCGAACGCTGCGCTGTCGGGCTGGATCCTCGACCCCGACCGCAAGAAGATGTCGAAGTCGAAGGGCAACGTCGTCACGCCGCTCGACCTGTTCGAGACGTACGGCACCGACGCCGTGCGCTACTGGGCGGGGTCCGGCCGACCGGGCGTCGACACGGCGCTCAGCGAAGACCAGATGAAGGTCGGCCGCAAGCTCGCCACCAAGCTGCTCAACGTCACCAAGTTCGTGCTGGGCTTCGGCGATGTCGCTGGTGATGGCGATCGTCGATCTCGCCTCCCTCGATCTCGCCAGCACGGTGACCAACCCGCTCGACCGGTCGATGCTGGCCAAGCTCGACGCCACGATCGCCGAGGCGACCGCCGGCTTCGAGGGGTTCGACTACGCCCGGGCGCTGGAGCGCACCGAGGCCTTCTTCTGGTGGTTCTGCGACGACTACGTCGAACTCGTCAAGGGACGCGCCTACAGCTCCCAGGGCGACGAGCAGGCCGCGTCGGCCCGCGTCGCGCTGCACACGGCGCTGAGCGCGATCCAACGACTGCTGGCACCGATCCTCTCCGTTCGCCACGGAGGAGTCGTGGAGTTGGTGGAACGAGGGAAGCATCCACCGTGCGTCGTGGCCCGTGCCGACCGCTCTGGGCGGCGAACCCGGGCTCATCGATCCGGTGGTCGAGGTGCTCACGCTGGTGCGCCGAGCGAAGACCGAGGCGAAGCAGAGTCAGCGCTCGACCGTGGAGTCGCTGATCATCAGCGCGCCCGCATCGATCCACTCGGCGATCGAACAGGGACGGGCCGATCTCGCCGACGCGGGGTCGATCACCACGCTGGATCTCGAGGTCGGCGAATCGCTCTCGTGCGAGACCGTCCTGGCGACGACCACCTGATCCGCACTACGGTCGCGCCGATGACCGCGCAGACGGGACCGCGAACGTTGGGATCGCGGGTGGCAGTTGCCGCCGCGCTCGGTGCTCGTGCTCCTTGGCGCGCCGGTCGCTGCCGACGACACCACGACCACCACCACGAGCACGACCACCACGTCGACCATCGAACCCACCACGACCACCACGCCCGGCACCACGCCGGGCACGGTCGACTCGTCGACGTCGACGACCACCACCGCGAGTGAGGCGTCCACGTCGGTCGACTCCACGAGCACGACCGAGCTCACCCGCCCCGACCCCAACGGTCGCGGCCACCGCCGCCGACCCCGACGCCGGTCGGATCGTTGGTGCTCAACGCCGGAGCCAGCGCCTCGCCGGCGGTACCGATCAGCGGACCCGCGGCCGCCACCGGGGTCACGCCGCAGCGCGGTTCCCAGGTGCAGCACCAGGCACCACCGCCGCCCCCACCGGCCGAATTCCAGCTTCCGGCCAACTCGGGTTCCGGCCGTCGAGCGGTGTACTCGAAGTCGCTGCAGCGCGTGTGGGCCGTCGACGAGAACGAAGTCGTCATCAAGACCCATCGCGTGTCGGGCCGCCTCGACCCGCTCGATCCGAGACCTGGCGTGTACAGCGTGTACTCGCGCTCGTTCAGCACGTTCGCCATCAACAACCCGACCATCACCTGGAACTACATGGTCCGGTTCGCGCACGGCAGCCACGACGGCAACATCGGTTTCCACGCCATCCCGATCCAGTACGGCCGTCCCGTGCAGACGCTCGAACAGCTCGGCCAGCCACTGTCCGGGGGTTGCGTCCGGCAGGCACCCGACGATGCCATCTGGATGTGGAACTGGGCCCAGCTCGGCACCGTGGTCGTCGTCCTTGCGTGACATCCACCGTGACACCTGACCGTGACACCTGACCCGGCCTTTTGAAGGGCCGGTCGCGGCGCCTCGACGCACACCGGGCGCTAACGTCACGCGGCGATGGCGGCTGACTCGACCGACAACAAGCGGCCGAAGCCGAAACGCACGTGGCCCCAGCGGCTGACGATCGGCACCGCATTCCTGTGTGCGCTCGCCAGCTTCACCGCGGCGGGTGCCCTGTACGCCGGTCAACGGGTGATCGAGGATCGCAACCTCGCCCCGGCGATCATCGATCCGTCGACGGTGAGCACCGTCGCACCGGTCGTCGAGCCCACCGACTCCACCGACTCCGAGACGGCGGAACCCGCACCCGAGACCACCACACCGCCGACATTTCCACCGGCCGAACCGGGGGCTCAGAACTTCCTGATCACCGGCGCCGACAACAACAGCTGCGTCGATCCCGATTCGCCGCAAGCGGGAGCCTTCGGCGACCGGTCGAGCCTCGGCGAACGAAGCGACACGATCATGATGTGGCGGGTCAACCCGGCAACCTCGCAGGTGGCCGTGCTGTCGTTCCCCCGCGACCTGTGGGTCACGATCGCGGGGCGGTCGAGCCAGCAACGCATCAACGACGCGTACGAGCGGGACAATCCGCAGCAACTGATCGACACGATCTACCAGAACTTCTTCATCCCGACCGACCACTTCGTGCAGGTCGACTTCTGTGCCTTCAAGACGTTGGTCGACGCGGTCGGCGGCATCACCGTTCCCTTCGCCACGCCGGTGAGCGATCCGTCCACCGGCTTGTACGTTCCCGAGGCGGGCTGCTTCACGTTCAATGGCGACCACGCCCTCGCCTACGTGCGATCACGCCACCTGGAGTACCAGACGCTCGACGGCGCATGGCAGACCGACGGCACCTCCGACCTCGGTCGCATCTCGCGCCAGCAGGACTTCCTCCGGCGCACCGTGAGCCGTCTGCTCGACGAGGGAGCCTTCGACCCCGCCGTGGCGAGCGCGCTGATCAAGACGCTCACGCAATACGTCGTCACCGACCCCGACCTGACCACCCGCAAGATGCTCCAGCTGGCCGGCGTGATGAGCAAGGTCGACCCGGCCGCGATCACGACGTACCAGATCGAGTCGCGGCCCACCAAGATCCAGGGCAACTCCGTGCTGATTCCCGAGGTCGAAGGCGACAACATGCAGAAGATCCTCGCCGTCTTCCGCGGCGAGGCGACGCTCGGCGATGCCCCCGATCAGGTCTTCGAGGCCACGACGGTGGCCCCGATCGACGACACGACCACGAGCGTCGTCGACGACACGGACGTGACCGATCCGTCGACCGGATCGACGTTGCCGTCGGTCGTCGCCGACCAGAACAGCAAGGGCATCTACCCCGACCCGAACGTCACCTGCCCATCCTGACCCAGCCCAACTCCGAAAATGGAGCAGATGTCGCGCTGAGCGCGACATCTGCTCCATTTTCGGATTGGGGAGGCCTACAGGTCGAGGGCGCGGGCGAGGCCGGCTGCGGCGTCGGACGGACCGGCCACGGTGGTGACCCGGGCTCCGCTGCGGCGGCCGAGCTCCATCGCCTCCTCGGCGTCCGATTCGGGAGCGACGATCACCAGTTCGTCGAGCCGCGCCGCGGCCGCGACCGCGTCGCCCGGCACGGTGGCGCGACAGTCCGACAACAGGATCGTCACCTTGCGCCCCGCCCGCGAGCGTTCCAGTTGCTCACCGGCGGCCCGCAGTGCGCCGGCGATGTCGGTGGTGCCGAAGCCACGCAGGGCGAGCACGGAGTCGACCACTGCCTCGTTCGACTTCGGGATGTCCTGCGACTTCGCCGCGATGACGTCCTTGCCGAACGACAGCACCGAGTAGTCCTCGGGTGCTCGCCACGCCACGGCCGACGCGGCGACCGCCGCGGTGGCGAGCGGCTTGCCACCCATCGAGCCGCTGCGATCGACGAGCAGACAGATCGCGGTGCCCGGCTTCGTCCACGCCCGGATCCGGAGTTCCTCCGGATCGACCGCTCGTCCGCCGACCGAGGCCGCGACCACCGCATCGAGGCTGGCATCGACATCGAGGTCGCCGCCGTCGGGCCGGTACCGCTCGGTGCGCAGCGATCCGACGCCGCGCGGCGTCGCCGGGCCGCGTCGGGCGATGTCGAGGAAGAGCTGGGCCGCGAGGCGCCGGGCGAGCTCGCGCAGCTTCTCGTCGGTCGCACCGGTGAGATCGGCCAGCAACGCCAGGGTCTCGTCGGGATCGTCGTCGAGCGCGTCGGCACAGTGCCTGCTCGTCGATCATGCCGACCTCGGGCGAGATCTCGTCGAAGCCGTCGTTGAGGGCGAGGTCGCGACGCGACGTGGTCCGCTTCCGGCTCTTCGCGATCTCCTCGTCGGCCTCGTCACCCTCTTTGGTGTTCGCCGGCGGGGACTTCAGCGGGAGGTCGTGGCCCCAGTCGGGGCGCCAGCTTTTCCCGCCTCACCCGCCCCGTCGTGGACGGTGGCGAACACCGATCCCCACAGCTCGCGGATGATGTCGTCGGCGGTCCGAGTCGTCCCTTCGCGGAGCCGGACCCGGCCCGACAGGGCGACGAGCGCGGCGTCGAGCGACACGTCGCGGGTCGCCGCCGAGGTTCCACGCACGACCGCGAGGGACGACGCCACGGCACACATGTCGATCGCTCCGCGCACCGACGATCCCACGCGCAGATCCGGATGGGTACGGGTGAGGCGCACGAGTTCGACGACCTTGTCGACCCACGCCGGATCGAGGTCGTCGGTGCGCGCTGCCCGGCGGGTGATGTCGCTCTCGTCGCTCGCCGACTGATAGCCGACGGCGAGGCGACACACGCGGTCGTACACCGCGCCGGAGATGCGGGCGGTTCCGATCGCGTCGAACGGGTTCATCGCCGCGACCAGGCGGAAGCCCGGCGCAGCCGCGAGCCGGCCGAGGCGTGGCACGTGGAGTTCACCCTCACTCATCACGGTGATGAGCACGTTCAAGGTCTCCTCGGGGACCCGGTTGATCTCCTCGACGTACAGCAACGACCCGTCGCGCAGCGCGGCCGCGAGCGGACCGTCGACGAACACGTTCGGGTCGTATCCCTCGGCCATCACCCGGGCCGGGTCGAAGTGGCCGACGAGCCGGGCCGGCGTGAGCTCGGCGTTGCCCTCGACGAACTCGAAACCCACGCCGAGCTCCAGGGCGACGGCGCGCAGCAGCGTCGACTTGCCGGTGCCGGGCGGGCCCTCGATGAGGATGTGGCGGTCGGCGACGAGCGCCGCGACGACGAGTTCGATCTCGCGGCGGCGGCCGACGACGGTCGCCCCGATGCGCTCGACGAGCGATGCCGGGTCGGCGGACGATTCAGGCATACCGTCTCGTCGTGTTCCGGTCAGGAGCCATGCACGATCACACCGCGGATGTTCTCGCCGTCGCGCATCGCCTGGTAGCCGACGTTGATGTCGTCGAGCGAGTAGCGGTTGGTGATCAGTTCGTCGAGCTTGAGCTGGCCCTCGCGATACAGGCCCGAGCAGCTTGGGGATGTCGGCCCGCGGGTTGAGCGACCCGAAGATCGTGCCCTTGATCTCCTTGTTGTACATCGCCATCTCGAACAGGTTGACCGACGACTCGGTCTGCGTCATCGGCGCGACGGCCGTGACGACGATCGTGCCGCCCTTGCCGGCGAGCTGGGTACCGAGCGCCATCATGTCGCCGTACATCACGCCGGGGGTCATGATCACCTTGTCGGCCATCATGCCCCCACGACAGCTCCATCACCTCGGGGAGCGCCTCCTCCATCGAGGCGAACGTGTGGGTCGCGCCGAACTCCATCGCCTTCTCGCGCTTGAACTCGACGGGGTCGATGGCGATCACGTGTCGGGCGCCGGCCATCGCCGCACCCTGCACGGCGTTGATGCCGATGCCGCCGATGCCGACGACGACGACCGTGTCGCCGGGTGCGACATCGGCGCGCTTGGTCGCCGATCCCCAGCCGGTGGCCACACCGCACGACACGAGCGCGACGGCTTCGAGCGGGAGATCGGGCTCGACCTTGATCACCTGCGACTCGGCGACGCACGAGTACTCCGAGAACGTGCCGAGCTTGGCGAACAGCATGACGTCGCTGCCGTCGTCGAGGCGGTGGCGGCTCGTGCCGTCGGTGATCATGCCCTTGAGGAAGGCGCCCGCGCCGTGGTCGCACAGGTTCTGCCGGCCCGTGGAGCAGTAGCGGCAGCGGCCGCACGACGGGATGAACGAGGCCGACACGTGATCGCCGACCTGCACGCTCGTACACACCGGGCCCGACCTCGGCGATGACGCCGGCACCCTCGTGGCCCGCCGATGATCGGGAAGAAGCTCTCGGATCCGCCCATCAGCTGCCACGCATCTTCCGGCGTCGGCACCATGTCGCCGGTGACGAGGTGCTCGTCGCTGTGGCACATCCCGGCGGCCTTCCACTCGACGATCACTTCACCGGCCTTGGGTGCATCGACCTCGACGTCGACGACCTCCCACTGCCTGGTCGATCCCCCGGATCACGCCTGCCCTGCTCTTCATCACACCATTCCCGTTCGTCTGCCCCTGTTCGTGCGCCGGTTTCACGTGTCCAGACAGCCGTTTGCGTCAGGATTTCGGGGGCCCTGGCGCCCGAAATCCTGACGCAAACGTGGATTGGAGTCGGTCGGTCAGCTGTAGACCATCACGCCGCGGATGTTCTTGCCCGAGCGCATGTCGTCGTAGCCGTCGTTCACGCCGTCGAGCGTGTAGGTCTTGGTGACCAGACCGTCGAGATCGAGCTGACCCTCCCGGTAGAGGTTGAGCAGCTTCGGGATGTCGGCCCGCGGGTTGCCCGAGCCGAACAGCGAGCCGACGACCTGCTTCTCCATGAGGGTGAGGTCGAGGAGGCTGACGTTGGCCGACATCTCCATCGCCGGGTGGATGTTGGTGACGACGACGCGGCCGCGCTTGGACTGCCAGCGCCAGCGCCTCGATCAGCACCTCGCCCGAGCCGACACCCATGGTCATGATGACCTTGTTCGCCATCGTCCCCCACGACGCCGCACCGAGCGGCTCCATGGCCTCGGCCATCGAGGCGGCGGTATGCGTGGCGCCGAACTCCATCGCCTTCTCACGCTTGTACTCGATCGGGTCGATCGCCCAGATCTGCTTGGCACCGGCGAGCTTGGCGCCCTGGATCGCGTTGGCGCCGATGCCACCGATGCCGACGACGCAGACGATGTCGCCGGGGCCGACGTCGGCCGCGTACACGGCTCGAACCCCATCCGGTGACGACACCGCAACCGAGCAGGCAGGCCTTGTCGAGCGGCACGTCGTTCTCGATCTTGATGCAGCTCGCCTCGTTGACGACCGTGTGGTGCGAGAACGTGCCGAGCAGGCACATGAGGCCGAGATCCTTGCCCTGCGCATGGTGACGCGACGTGCCATCGGCGATCTGCTTGCCGACGCCCATCAGCGCGCCGTAGTCGCACAGGTTCTGATGGCCGGTCGAACAGCTCGGGCAGCGGCCACACGACGGGATGAAGCCGAACACGACATGGTCGCCCGGCGTCAGCCAGCTCACGCCTTCGCCGACCTCCTCGACGACGCCGGCACCCTCGTGCCCGCCGATGATCGGCAGTTCGAACGGCAGATCGCCGGTGACGAGGTGCTCATCGGAGTGGCACATGCCCGACGCGGCGAGTTTGACCCGGACCTCGCCCGGCCCGGGGGCGTCGAGCTCGACGTCCTCGACACTCCATGGCTGATTGATTTCCCACAGGACTGCGGCTTTGGTCTGCATTGACGGGACTGTACGACACGCACAATCCGTCACACCCATCGGACACAATGCAGGGATGAACCCTCACGCCGTCCGCTCCGCGACCTCGGTCGCAGCCCCTCGAGCGCTCCCCGGGCGCTCAACCAGAGGCGATCTTGCAGCACGTGCGTGATCTTCCGGACGACGAGCTGCACAACCTCGCCGAGGTCGTCCGCCAGGTGCAGATCGAGCGGGCGATCGACAACGGCGATCACGACGCCATCGTCGCTGCCGCGTTCGAGGTCGGCTTCGGCCGCGACGGCCTCGGCGTGCTCCCCTGGGTGGAGGGCAACGTCGTCATCTGCCCCGGCGGGCTGGTGTCGAAGTCGAAGACCAGTCACCGCTGCCGTTTCGTCAGCGTCGACGACGTGTGGGTGTGGGATTCGGGCCTGCTCCTGCGCGAGGACAAGCGTTCCGCCCCGGGCGTGGAGGAGGGCTTCCGGGCGATCGCCCTCGTGCCCGTCGTCGATGGCACCGAGCTCGACGTCGTCACGGGCAAGGCCCGCAGCGGGCAGCACTCGGTCGACCACGTCATCAGCTACGAGATCCGCAAGGGCGAGCTGGTCGAGGTCAGCCAACGCAACGTCGCCGCCGCCAACATGCGCTGAACAGGTCTCAGCGGGGCGACACGGTGACGGCGATGTAGTGGTCGAGGGGGATCCAGGCCGACAGATAGGTGGTGATGGCGGCGCGGTCGAGATCATCGACGAGGGCGTACTGGTTGACGTAGTCGCCGAAGTCGGGGTTGCCCTCGGGGTCGACGAGCACGTTCAACACCTCGTCGTTCACCTGCTCGTTGTAGACGAGGTCGAGTTGCTGGCGGACCGTCTCGGCGGCGCTGTCGAACTCCGGCTCGGTCGGACCGTTCGCTCGTAGGTCACCCAGCTCACCGAGGATCCCCTGCCTCGACCGAGGCGGCCAGCTCGGCCGACGTGCTCGTGGACAGATACGTCTCGACGTTCGGGGTCGGACCGGCCGCCACCTCCACCGTCGCGAACGGCGAGTACGACTCGCCGAGCTGCTCGCGGATCACGTCGGTGAGCCGGGCGGTGACGATCTCCTGCACGATCATCGCCGCCACGTCGTCGCGGCGATCGATCGTGGCCGGCGCCGTGAACAGGAACGAGACGTTCGCCTGGCTCCCCGAGCCGCCGGTGGTGTCCTCGTCGACGATCCCGGCCGGCGGGGGCGGCTCGACGTAGCTGGCCGGCTCGACCCGGCCGCTCGACGGCAGCGTCCCGAGATACCGCTCGGCCAGGTCCACCATGTCGTCGACGTCGAGGTCGCCGCTGAACGCGAAGCTCCAGTCGGATGCGTCACCGAACCGGTCGCGCACGACCCGCTCGATGTCGTCCGCCTCCACCGTCGAGAGCGAGTCGACGGTCGGCAGCAGGTAGCGCGGATCGTCGTAGCGGGCGTCGAGGAGTGCCTCGAATTCGGCGTATCCGGGGTCGATCGAGGGATCGGTGGCGAACGGCAGTTGGTCGTCGACGTAGCGATCGACCGCCAGCGGATCGACCCGGGGCGCGGTCATCGTCAAGTGGATCAACTGGAAGAGCGTCTCGATGTCGTCGGTCGACGTGTACCCGGTGAACCCTTCCGTGAACGGATCGATGCTCAGGTCGAACTCGACGCTCTTGTCGGACAGGAACGCATCGAGGCTGACGGCGTCGTACGTGGCGACACCGCTGTCGGCGATCACCGCCGGGGCGGCGTCGGCGGCGGGCACGTCGGCGTCGACCAACACGGTCATGCCACCCGGGCTCCGGGCCTCGAACGCGATCTCGCCTTCGGCGATCGGTGTGCTGTTGAGCGACACCCGCACGCCGTTGTCGAACTCGACGAGCACCGGCGCGATGAATCCGACTCGTCGGCCTCCTCGTCGAGCGGCGCCACCGAGGTCGCCTCGACCGGCTCGGGCGCCTCCATCAGCGAACCCTCGATCCCCTCGTCGGCCTCGGGCGGATCGATCTCGCGATCGCGCACCGTCGCCGCCTGGTCGACGAAGACCGACTCGTCGGGGACGTCCGCGGCCTCGGCGGTCGGCACGCCGATGAAGATCTGCGCGGCCGCATGGTCGAGCCGCTCGACGAGCCCGTACGCGACGGTCTCGGGAGTCGCACCGCCGACGACGGCCGTGACCAGGCCGTACTCGTCGTCCGCCGACGGCACCGCGGTGCCGACGAGCGCGTGATCGACGTACTGGTCGGCGAGGTCGCTGTCCTGGCGCGAGTCCCGACCCGCATGGATGGCGTCGGCATCGGCCTGGAACGACGCGGCCGCCCGTGCGACCTCGGTCGTCGGTGAACCCGTAGCGGCGAACCCGTTCGAGTTCGTCGAGCACCCATTGCGTCGACGCCTCGAGGTCGGCACCCTCACCGGACACCACGATCTCGGGTGAATCGAGCCAGCGCACGATCGCGCTCGAATCGATGGTCGCGTCGTCGAACGGCGCATCCCCGCGCAGCGCGGCATTGCCGAGCCGCGTGGCGATGATGTCGAAGGCGAGCGTGTCGAGGATCTCCCGCTGCGTTCGCGCCTCGACCGGCATCGGATCGTCGGGGCCCGCCTCGACCAACGGGAGATCGATCGCCGCGAATCCCTCCGCCATGTCGGGATCGGCGACCACCGACGCCGCGATCTCGCGCCGGCGCGACCGCCCGCACGGCGGGTCGGTCGGGCAGCGCACCCTCGGCGGTGAGCGGACCGAACTCGGCCGTGATCCCCTCGACGATCGTCGGCCGTGTCGATGTCGCCCACCACCACGACCGACGCATTGTCCGGGCGATACCAGGTGTCGTAGAACGCCGCAGCGGCTCGCGGGTCATCGCGCTGATCGCGGTGTCGGTGCCGATCGGGTCGCGCCCCTCGTACGGCGAGCCGTCGAGGAGCAGCGATTCGAGCTCGTCGAAGATGCGGCCGCTCGCACTCGTCGCCGACCCACGCCACTCGTCGAGCACGACGCCACGCTCGGCCTCGACCTGCGCCGGATCGAGGGTGGCCGCCGCCAGCCACTGTTCGAGGATCCGCAGCCCGGTGGCGACCACGGTCGGGTCCTGCGTGGGCATCGTCAGTTCGTAGACCGTCTCGTCGTAGCTCGTGTACGCGTTCACGTCGGCGCCGAAGCTCGCCCCGAAGCTGCGCAGCGTGGCGACGAGCTCGTTCTCCGGGAACTCCTCGGTGCCGTTGAACAGCATGTGTTCGAGGAAATGGGCCACGCCGTCCTGGTCGTCGGTCTGATCCACCGAGCCGGCGTCGATCGCCAGACGCATCGACACGCGGCCGCCGGGATTGTCGTTCGAGCGCACGATGTAGCGCAACCCGTTGTCGAGCGTCCCTTCGACGATCTCGTCGTCCGGCGTCGCTGATCGAGGGCAGCCCGGTCGGGTCGGGTCGGAGACGGTGGCGACGTCGGGGTCGGTGCCCGACGGGCGGATCGGAGTCGACCGGCTCGCCGGTCGCCGGATCGTCGGTGGCCGGCACGTCGGTGGCCGGCACGGATCGGGTCGCTGCGCCGCGCGTCGACGTCGTGCGTGATCGAGCACGACGCCAGCGCCGCGCCGCACAGGGCGATACCGACCCACTGGGTGCACCGTCCGGCTGGCCCTCCGGCTGCCGTCCGGCTCGACTCATTCGGCTGCGTCGTGGCTCATTCGGTGTCGACGTCGCCCAGCACGCGCCCGATCATGGCCGACCAGTCGACGTCCTCGGTGGATCCGCCGCCTGCCTTGACCGCCGCACGGGCCTCGGCCAACTCCTCGGCGAGCGCGGCCACGTCGTCGCCCAGCATCGTCGCGAACCGGTCGCGCAGCGCCTTGGCCAGCGCCGGACTCGCACCGTCGGTGCTCACCGCCACCGTCACGCGACCCGGACCGCGCGATCGCGGGCAGGATGAACTCGCAGTCGACGGGCTGATCAGCGGCGTTCGTCCAGATCCCCCGAGCACGCGCGGCCGCCGACACGGCGGCGTCCACCTCGGCGTCGCCGGTCGCCGTGATGACGAGGCGCATTCCGTCGAGATCGTCCGCCTGGAACGGTCGTTCCCTGACGTCGTCGTAGCGATCCCTTTCGAGGGCCTCGTCCAGCGCCGTGGCGACGACCCGCACCCGGGCGCCGGCCTGCTGCAGCGCCTCGGCCTTGCGGGCGCCGATCGGTCCAGCGCCGACGACCAGCACGGGGATGCCGGCGAGGTCGAGGAACACCGGATAGGAGAATTGTGTACAGAGACGTGTGCCATGTGTCCCAGCTCAGGAAATCTTATTCCCTACAAAGTTGATCCGTTTGGTCGACTTTGATTGAATGCGGGGTGTGAACCACTCGATCGTGCGTCCATCGGAGACCGTCGACCCGATCGCCGATGCGCATGCGATCATGCGCTGGGCTCATGACACCTACGGCGACGGGCTCTGTCTGACCGCCAGCTTCGGTGACGCGACGCTCGTCCATCTCGCCAACGTAGTGGTGCCCGGCATCGAGATCACACTGCTCGACACCGGCTACCTGTTCGCCGAGACCGAATGGTTCGCCGACGATCTGAAGAACCGCTACGACCTCAACGTGCGGGTGATGTACCCGTCGCCGACCTCGAGCCCAACGTGTGGCAGTTCGACACCGCAGCCTGCTGCGCGGCCCGCAAGGTCGAGCCGCTCAACCGGGCGCTCGCCGGTCGGACCGCATGGGTCACGGGCCTGCGGCGGGACGATTCACCGTCGCGTCGTACCACGCCGATCGTGCACGAAGACCTGCTGAAGGGCGTGGTGAAGATCAACCCGCTCGCCGCCTGGAGCGACGCCGACGTCGCCGCCTACGCAGCCGCCAACGACCTGCCCGAACACCCGCTCGCCGACCGCGGCTACCCGTCGATCGGCTGCTGGCCGTGCACGCGCCCGGTCGCCGACGGCGAGGACGCCCGCGCCGGGCGCTGGGCGGGCACCGAGAAAACCGAATGTGGGCTGCACTTGTGAATGCGCGGGCGAGCAACTGCCACGATGGCAGCGCCCGCAACATCGGGGCACGTCGCATCGCGGGCTCCGGTCAGCCCAGACTTGGTGGCGACCGATGAGTACCGAAGACGTCAAGGTTGCCAGCCGCTACCTCGGCGGCACGATCGGCGACGAACTGGCCAACGATCGGACCGACTTCGAGCACGACGCCGAACTGCTCCTCAAGTTCCACGGCATCTACCAGCAGGACGACCGCGACGTCCGCCGTGTCCGCACCCAGCAGAAGCTCCCGCTCGACTACTCGTGCATGGTGCGCGCCTCGGTCCCCGGCGGCGTGATCAGCCCCGAGCAGTGGCTGGCCCTCGACCGGATGGCCGAGCTCGCCGACCAGAAGCTGCGCCTCACCACCCGCCAGGGCGTGCAGTTCCACGTGGTCCACAAGTCCGAACTGCGCGAGCTCGTCGCCGGTATCAACGCCTCGCTGCTCACCACGCTCGCCGCCTGCGGCGATGTCGTGCGCAACGTGATGGCCTGCCCGCTGCCCGACCCGGCGCGCCAGGCGGTGCTCGAGCCGGTCGTCGCCGAGATGGTCGCCCGCTTCCGCCCCCGCACCGAGACCTACTGGGAGCTGTGGGTCGACGGGGAACAGGCCGTCACCGCCGAGCCGAGCCCGGCCACCCAGCATCCGGAGCGTCCGAGCGCCCACGCCCGCCCTGAGGCGATCACCCCGATCGACGAGGTCGAGCCGGTCTACGGCGAGGCCTACCTGCCGCGGAAGTTCAAGATCGGGATCGCCTGGCCCGGCGACAACTGCATCGACGTGTACTCGAACGACGTCGGCATCGTCCCGACGCTGACCGAAGGCACGACGGGCGAGTTGACCGGGTTCGTGGTGCTCGCCGGCGGCGGCATGGGGATGACCCACAACCGACCCGACGACACCTACCCGCTGCTCGCCCGTCCGGTCGCCTGGGTTCCTCCGGCCGACCTCGGCGACGTGGTCGAGGCGATCATCACCACCCAGCGCGACCATGGCAACCGCGACGACCGCAACCGGGCCCGTCTGAAGTACCTGCTCGAAGAGCGGGGCATCGACTGGTTGCGCGACCAGATCGAGGCGCGCACCGGGCTCACGCTGGCGCCGCCCGTCGCCCTGCCGGAGTTCCGCGACGACGCCCATTTCCACTGGCACGAGATCGACGGCGTCGACACGCTCGGCCTGCCCGTCCCGTCGGGCAAGGTCATCGGTGGCTATCGCGATGCGCTCCGCGAACTCGTCGCCGGCGGGCACGTGTCCGAACTGCGGGTCACCGCCCGTCAGGACATGCTCCTCGTCGGTGCCAGCGATCGTGCCAAGGTCGAGGGGATCCTCCACGAGCACGGCGTCACGCTGGCCAGCGACCAGACACCGGTCCGTAGCCTGTCGATCGCCTGCGTGGCGCTGCCCACCTGCAGCAAGGCGCTCGGCGAAGCCGAACGGGTGCTCCCCGACGTGGTCGACCATCTCGAGAAGCTCCTCGCCGACACCGACAACACCGGCTTGCCGTTGCGCCTCAACATGACCGGCTGCCCGAACGGCTGCGCCCGCCCCTACGGCGCCGAACTCGGCATCGTCGGGCGCACCAAGAAGAACTACGACATCTACGTCGGCGGCAACGAGCAGGGCGACCGCCTCGCCGAGCTGCTGCGGGCCGACGTCCCGTTGACCGACGTCCCCGAGCTGCTGCGCCCCCTCCTCGAACGCTTCTCCGCCGACCGCACCGCCGCACCCACCACCCCCACCCACCGAAATTCGAGCGGATCGAGCGCTGAGCGCACCGAGGCCGCAGAATTTCCGGATGGGAGCGGTGGGGTTCGGGGACTGGTGCGCGGGGCACGACCTGGCCGAGCTCCAGGCGTTGCTGCCGGCACCGACGGGCCGACGCCGCGGGCAGCGCGCCGCGGCCGAGGGCGCCGACGAACGAGTGACTTCGCGACATGACGGTGTGGCTCGTCGGGGCCGGGCCGGGTGACCCCGACCTGCTGACCGTCAAGGCGGCGCGTCATGATCGCGGCCGCAGAAGTGGTGGTGCACGACGCACTCGTCGGCCACGGTGTGCTCGATCTCGTTCCGGCCGACGCCGAGGTGATCGACGTCGGCAAGCGCCCCGGCCGCCCCGTGCCGCAGGAACTGATCTCGGCGCTGCTCGTCGAACTCGGCGAGCAGGGCAAGCGCGTCGTCCGCCTGAAGGGTGGCGACCCGTTCGTGTTCGGCCGCGGTGGCGAAGAGGCGCTCGCCCTCCACGAGGCCGGCGTCGACTACGAGATCGTGCCGGGCATCACGTCGTCGATCTCGGCGCCGATGGCCGCCGGGATCCCCGTCACCCACCGCGGCGTGTCGGCGGCGTTCACCGTCGTCACCGGCCATCGTCGAGCCGGCGAACCCGACATCGACTGGCGCTCGCTCGCCAATGTCGGCGGCACGATCGTGATCCTCATGGGTGTGGCGCAACGGGCGTCGATCGCCGCCGAACTCATCGCCGGCGGCCTCGATCCGACGACCCCGGTCGCGGCGATCCGCTCGGCCACCACCGACGACCAGACGGTGATCCGCTGCGACCATCGGTGAACTCGGGACGACCGAGGATCGACTCACCGTGCGTCATCGTCGTCGGGGCGGTCGCTGCGTTCGATCTACGCTCGATGCATGATCACGGGATTCCACTCGATCATCTACTCCGATGACGCCGAGGCCACCCGGGGCGTTCTTCCGCGACGTCCTCGGCTGGCCCCACGTCGACGCCGGCCACGGCTGGCTGATCTTCAAGACCAAGCCCGGCGAACTCGGCATCCACCCGACCACGAGTGACTCGGGCGAACGATGGGCGAGCATTCCGCACTGCCAGGCGTCGCTGATGTGCGACGACATCGAAGCGACGATCGCCGAACTCACGGCAAAGGGCGTCGAGTTCGAGGGATCGGTCGAGGATCAGGGCTTCGGTCGGGTCATCCATCTCATCGTCCCGGCCGCGGGAGCGATGATGCTGTACCAGCCACAGCACCCGCTGGCATACGAACTCGACGACCGTAGCGTCCTCCGCCAGCCGGGGACCGCGGTCGGGTCAGCCGCAAGTAACCTCGCCGCGATGGAGAACACCATCGCCGAAGCCACCATCGATGTGATCGAGCAGGACGCCGACGCGTCGGCACCGCTCGACACGACGGACGCCCTGCTCGACGACGAGCAGTTGGTCGAGGAGATCTCGATCGACGGGATGTGCGGCGTCTACTGACGTGCTGGCACCCGACCCACGATCGTTCAGCACTCGGTCTGCTCGACCGGCACCTGACGCTGAACCCGCAGGTCGCGCTGCGGCCCGAGCCGTTCGGCGCGCTCGCCTACCACTACGGCAACCGCAAGCTGGTGTTCCTCAAGCATCCCGACGTCGTGCGCGTGGTGCGCTCACTCGACGACCATCCCGACGCTCGCCGCCACGCTCGCGCCTGCGACATCGACGAGTCGCGTTGGCCGTCGTTCCAGCGGGCCCTGGCCTCCCTCACCGAATCGGAGATGCTCCATGAGCCGCCCGTCCACGCTGGTTGAGCAACTGAAGGGCGGCCTCGACGCGCCGATCTGCCTCACCTGGGAACTCACCTACGCCTGCAACCTCGAGTGCGTCCACTGCCTGTCGTCGTCGGGCCGCCGCGACCCGCGCGAACTCACCACCGCCGAGGCGAAAGCGGTCCTCGACGAGCTGCACGCGCTGCAGGTGTTCTACATCAACATCGGCGGCGGCGAGCCGACGATCCGCCGCGACTTCTTCGAGCTGATCGAGTACTCGATCGGGCTCGGCATCGGCGTGAAGTTCTCCACCAACGGCGCGTTCATCGACGCCGACAAGGCCCGCCGGCTCGCGGCGATGGACTACCTCGACATCCAGATCAGCCTCGACGGGACCGACGCCGCGACGAACGACGCCGTGCGCGGCGTGGGTTCGTACGAGATGGCGATCCGGGCCATGGAGAACCTCCGCGACGCGGACTTCGGCCCGTTCAAGATCTCCGTGGTCGTCACCCGCCACAACGTCGACCAACTCGACGAGTTCAAGGCGCTCGCCGACTCGTTCGGGGCACAGCTCCGGGTCACCCGGCTGCGTCCGTCGGGGCGCGGCGCCGACTCGTGGCACGACCTCCACCCGACCAACGCCCAGCAGCGCCAGATCTACGACTGGCTGGTGCTCAACGGCGACGACGTGCTCACCGGCGACTCGTTCTTCCACCTCAACGCGCTCGGCGACACGCCGCTGCCCGGCTTGAACATGTGCGGTGCGGGCCGCGTCGTCTGCCTCATCGACCCGATCGGCGACGTCTACGCCTGCCCGTTCGTGATCCACGACGAGTTCAAGGCGGGATCCGTCCGCGATGCCGGCGGGTTCGCCCAGGTCTGGCAACACAGCGAACTGTTCGCCGAGCTGCGCGAGCCCCAGTCCGCCGGCGCCTGCGCGTCGTGCGGCAGCTACGACGCCTGTCAGGGCGGCTGCATGGCGGCGAAGTTCTTCACCGGCCTGCCACTCGACGGGCCCGACCCCGAATGCGTGAGCGGCCACGGCGAGGCTGCCGTGCTCGCCGTCGCGGCCGGTGGAGCGCCGCGGCCGATGATGGACCACTCCAAGCCCAGCCGGGCCGCCGCGCCGGAGCGTGTCCCGGTCACCATCGGCCGTCGCTGAGCGCGACCACAGGATGACGGCAGCGCTGGCGGTCGTCGCGGCATATCTGCTCGGTACGTTTCCGAGCGCGATCCTGATCGCCCGCGCCAACGGCGTCGACATCGCCACGTTCGGTTCGGGCAACCCGGGCGCGTCGAACGTCACCCGCGCCCTCGGTTGGCGCAAGGGAGCGTGGGTGTACGGGCTCGATGCGCTGAAGGGCGCCCTTGCGGCCGGCCTCGGCCTGTGGATCGACGGGCGGCCGCTGGCCTACGTGTGCGGCGCGGTGGCGATCATCGGCCACATGTTCCCGGCGACGCGCCGCTTCCGTGGGGGCAAGGGCGTCGCCACCGGTTCCGGCGTGCTCTTCGTGCTGTACCCGATCATCGCTCCGCTCGTGGTCGCCGTGTGGTGGGTGGTGACGAAAGTGACGGGCAAGGCGGCCCTCGGTTCGGTCGTCGCCGTCGTGCTCGTGCCGATCGCGCTGCTGATCGACGGCGCGCCGGCGTGGGAGTTCGCCGCTGCGGCCGGGGTGTGCGCGCTGATCGTGTTGAAGCACGCCGGGAACATCAAGCGGATGATTCGGCGCGAGGAACACTCGCTGAGCAAGATGTGAACGAGACCCGGCGATGCAGATCCTCACCCCGCTCACCCTCGGGCCCCGCACGGCGCCGAACCGGATCATGTTCGGCCCGCACGTCACCAATCTCGGAGGCGACGACCGCTCGCTGACCGACCGCCACGTCGCCTACTACGAGCGACGTGCCGCGGGAGGGTGCGGCACGGTGGTGATCGAGGGCGCATCGGTCCACGGATCGGATTGGCCCTACGAGCGGGCCCCCCTCGCCGAACGCTGCGGTACGGGTTGGCGCTCCGTGGCGGAAGCATGCCGGCCACACGGATCGCTCGTGATCGCCTCGCTCGACCATGCCGGCGGACAGGGATCGTCGGCCTACAGCCAGGCCCCGTTGTGGGCGCCGTCGCGGGTCCCGGAGACCAACACCCGCGAGGTGCCGAAGTGGATGGAGTCCGACGACATCGCCGCGGTGATCGACGGATACCGACACGCGGCCAAGCTGGCGGCCGAGGCCGACCTCGACGGTGTGGAGATCAATGCCGGCCAGCACAGCCTGGTCCGCCAGTTCCTGAGCGGGCTCACCAACCAACGCGACGACGAGTGGGGTCAGGACCGACTGCTGTTCGCCCGTCAGGTGATCGCCGCGACGCGCGACGGGGCGGGGTCCGACCGGACCGTCGGATTGCGGCTGTCGTGCGACGAACTCGCTCCGTGGGCCGGGATCACACCCGACATGGCGCCCGACATCGCACGCGCCCTGGCCGGTGCCGGCGTCGACTACCTGGTCGTGACACGCGGCTCGATCTTCTCGGCCGAGAAGACGCGGCCCGACTTCCACGAACCGACCGGGTTCAACATCGACGTGTGCCGCGCGGTGCGAGCGGCGGTCGACGTCCCGGTGATCCTCCAAGGGTCGATCGTCGACGTCGGCCAGGCCGAGTGGGCACTCGGTGGCTACGACGACCCGGCGCTCTGCGATGGCGTGGAGATGACCCGTGCCCAGATCGCCGACCCAGACCTCGCGGCGAAGGTGGGACACGACGAGATCGATCGCATCCGGCCGTGCACCCGATGCAACCAGACGTGTCAGGTGCGCGATGCGCGCAACCCGATCGTGACGTGCATCGGCGAACCGTCGAGTGGTCGCGAGACCGAGGATCCCGACTGGTACCAGCCGGCGCGCACGCCCCGCTCGGTCGTGGTGGTCGGTGGCGGCCCGGCGGGCCTCGAGACCGCCCGGATCGCGGCGATCCGCGGCCACGACGTGACCGTCGTCGAGCGCGACGAGCAACTCGGCGGTGTCGCCCGTTTGGCGGGCCCGAACGGATCGCTGGTCGACTGGTACGTCCGTGAACTCGACCGGCTCGGCGTCGCCGTCACGCTCGGCGTCACCTGGCGCGCGACCGGACCGGACGTGCCGGGTGGGGGCGAGGTCGTGGTGCAGTGCACCGGTGCGGTCGCCGGGCCGCACTCCTACGACGTCGACGACGATGCGACGGTGCTCGACATCGCCGACGTCCGTGCCGGAATCACCGCCGTGCCCGCCGAGGGGACCATCGTCGTCTTCGACCCGATCGGCGGTCCGATCGGTGTGGCGATCGCCGAGGACCTGGGAGCGCGGGCGGTGCTCGTCACCCAGGACAACATCGCCGGCAACGAGCTCGCCCGCACCGGCGACCTCGCTCCGGCGAACACCCGGCTCGCCCAAGCCGGCGTGACGATCGAACGACGGACGCTGCTCCGCTCCGTGCGCGCGGGAGCCGTCGAGGTGGAGGATCGTTACTCAGGACGGCGGCGGACGATCGACTGCGTCGCGGTCGTCGACTGCGGCTTCCGCGTGCCGACCGACCCGCTGGCGCATGTCAGCCGCCCAGGTCGGCGACGCCGTGGCGCCGCGCACGGTTCACGAAGCGGTGCTCGAAGGGCGGCGCGTCGCAGCGTCGATCTGACCGGCGCGGCACGCGGTCCGCAGCCTTGCTGACGCCGGGCGCACCTTGTTCGTCGCCCACCGTCGTCGCCGCGTCGAGCAACCGAGCCGCCAATGCCTCGTCGCCCCACCGGATGGCCGCGGCGGCGCACGCGATCTGGTTCCAGGCGCGCAGGATCGGCGCTCCCATCGCAAGGCACCGTTCATCGGCGTCGGCGAACAGCTCGCGTGCCCGGTCGTCGTGTCCTTGCAGATCGGCGAGCCGGGCAAGGAAGTGCGGCGCCGGTCCGTAGGTGTTCGAACCCAACGTCGATCCACAGATCCTGATACGGCGACAACACGGCCTCGATCGACGGAGCGCGGGCCCGGTCGCCGAAGTCGGCGCACAACGATGCCAGGAACGCCAACGTGTGCAGGTACGCCGGGTTGCGCGACATGTTCTCCGGGCCGATCTCCATCAGCTCGTCGTAGATCTCACGCGCCCGTTCCTCCGCACCGCTCTCGAGGAGCATCACGGCGAGGCCGGCCCGGAAGCCCTCCACCTTTCGGTAGACCGCCAGCTTCTCGTACAGCGGCACCGCCAGCTCGGGTCGACCGCGCGCCGTGTAGACCTTGGCGATCTGGCCCGTGTAGGAGGCCTGGGCCTGGGTCTGCTCACCGAGCTCGGCCGAGGTGGTCCAGATCCGTTCGAGCCACGACTCGGCGGCGTCGAGATCGCCGTGCAACCAGGCCGCCTCCTCCTCCACCCGGAACCATCGCCGTTCCAGATCCCGCTGGCCGAGACTGGGGCACAGGGTCCGCACCTGCTCGACCGCATGCTCGAAACCGGCCCGATCACCGAGTTGGAGATAGACGGACACGGAACGGAACACGGCGAGGAACTCGGCGTGCGGGTCGCCGATCGCCCGGCTCAACCGGATCAGTTCGACCAGGTCGCCGAGCTGCTCGTCGAGCCGATCGGCGAACCGGATCGCGCCCACGCGCTGGGTGAGCACGAACGCCAGTGTCTCGTCGTCGCCGAGCCGGCGGGCCATGGCGAGCGCCTGATCGCCCAACGTGAACATCGACTCGGCGTCGCCGGTGTACTGGATCTCGATCGCGAGGTCGGCCAGCAGTTTCGCCCGGACCGGATCGTCGACGGCTGGAAGCTCATCGAGCACCTGGCGCAGCAGCCGGACGCGCTCGACATCGACGGTTCCGGCCGCGGAGGCCGTCCCCCGGCTCCCGGCGAGCAGGGCGTGGGCGAGCACGCGGGGATCGCCGAGTTCGACGGCGGCACCGATCGCCACGGCGAACCGGTCGTGCGCCTCGGGATCGCCGGCGCGGAGCGCGCCCGAGGCGAGCAGGGTGAGCAGCTCGCACCGTTCCTTCGCCCCGATCGAACCCGGCCAGTGATCGGCCAGGTCCACCGCCGACAGGTAGAAGCGCTCGCCGTCGGAATAGGCGAGTTGCTCCATTGCCTGATCGCCGGCGCGGCGGCAGTACCCGATCGCCCGCGCCACGTCGCCGTCACGCGCACCGATGGCGGCATGATGGGCGAGCTCCGAGAAGCGCACGGGTCGACCGGCATCGAGGTCACGCTCGATCGACGCCGCGACCTGCCGATGGATCCGGACCCGGCGGGTGCTGCCGATCGAGTCGTACAAGGTCGATCTCACGATGGCGTGCGTGAACTGGAAGCGGTCGACGTCGACCTCCAGGAGCAGGCCCGCCGCCACGCATTCCTCGAGCGTGCCGAGCAGATCGGTACCGGCCGGATCGGACACGTCCTCGACGAGCCCGACATCGAACCGTTGACCGATGACCGACGCCAGCACGAGCGTCCGACGGGCCGGCTCGGAGAGCCTGCCGAGACGATCGGTGACGGTCGTCCGCACGCCGTCCGGAACACCGATCGACTCGAACGGTACGACCAACCCCCACCGTCCGTCCGTCTGGACGAGTGCGCCGGTCTCGACGAGATGGAGGGCGAGCTCGCGACAGAAGAACGCGTTGCCACCGGTGTGTTGATGCACGAGGCCGGCCAGCCAGCGCGCCGGTCGCTGCCGAGTTCGTGGCCCGCCGCTCCCTCGAGAAAAGCCAGCGTGGTGTCGCGATCGAACTCGGCGAGCGAGATCCGGGTGAGCTTGTCGACGCCGATCTGCAGCGCGGCGACCACATCGGTCACCCCACTCATCGAGCGGAGTGTCGGATCGGTCGGCGAGTCGCGAACGGTGCAGAGCACCAACACCGGCATCGGGGTGGTGACCTGGGCGATGTGCCGAGCGAGCTGCAGCGTCTCCGGCGCCGCCCATTGCAGGTCGTCGAGCACCAACACGATCGGGCGGACCGACGCCGCCGTCGACAGCCAGTCCCCGACCGCCTCGAACAGACGGAAACGCTCGGTCTCGGCATCGGATCGCACCGGTTCGGGAAGGGGGATCAGGTCGGCGAGCTCGGGGCACAGCCGCACGAGTTCGCCACGGGCCGTACCGAGCCGCCGCGCCAGCGCCCACGACGGTTGGGCCGCGATGTACTGGCGGAACGCCTCCGCGAACGGTGCGTACGGCACACCGAGCGACTCGTCGTTCCGGCCGAACAGCACCGTGGCACCGCTGGACCGGGCGAACTCGGCGAACTCGGCGACCAGCCGGGTCTTGCCGACGCCAGGTGGACCGTCGACGAGCGCCACATGTTGCTCGCCCGCGAGCACCCGCTTCCAACGCTCGACGAGCCGTTCCACCTCCCGGTCGCGCCCGACGAACGCGAACCGCGTGTCGCGCCGGAGTCCACCGGGCAGCTCGGCGGGCGACGATGTCGCTTCCCAATGGAGCCGCCAGGCCGTCTGCGTCCCGTCGATCCCCTTGAGGTCGTACTCGGCCGGGTCTCGCAGGTCGAGGCTCGTGTCGCCCTCCACCAGCTGCCGGACGAGATCGGCCACGAGCACGTCGCCGGTCGCGCACTTGTCGCACAATCGTGCCGCGACCACCACCTGCATGCCGAAGAAATCACCGACGTCCGAGGTCACCTCACCCGCCGCGACACCGACGCGCAGCAGCATCGGTTCCTGCAACGTCTCGTTCAGGCGTGCCAGCTCGATCTGAATGCCCGCCGCGCTCCCGAGCGCCGCCGTGACCGATCCGAACGTCGCCATGACGCCGTCACCCGTGTGCTTGACGAGCGTGCCGCCGTTGGTCGTGATGACATCGATCTGGATCTCGTCGACCGCCTCGCGCAGTTCGTCGGCCTGCAACTCGCCCAACCGTTGCCGTTGCGCCGTCGATCCGACCAGGTCCGTGAACATGATCACGGCCAGCCGCCGCGACGGTCGATCGCCCGATAACACGCCAACGAGACTAGACCTACCCCCGGACGGGCCTCCACTCCCGGCGGCTGCCTCTACTCCCGGCATGACGGTCTAGTGTGGCGACGAACACCGCGGAGGACCATGGACGAACATCACGAGAACCTGCGCGACTACTACGAGGACACCTGGTTCGACTACCGGTTCCTGTGGCTCGACAAGCACACCCGACGCGCTGCACTTCGGCTACGAGCAACCCGGCGAACGCAAGCACGACGCCTCGCTGCTCGCCCTCAACCACGTGATGGCCGAGCACGTCCGGCTGCGGCGCGGCGAGCACGTGCTCGATGCCGGTTGCGGCGTCGGTGGCACCTCGATGTGGCTGGCCGAGGAGTACGACGCCGAGGTGATCGGCGTCAACCTGGTCGAGGACCACATCGAGCGGGCCCGCCGGTACGGCCGCGAACGCCACCTCGGCGCGCAGGTCCGCTTCGAGGTGGCCGACTACACGGCGACCGGGCTCGACGAGTCGTCGTTCGACGTCGCCTGGGCCCAGGAGAGCGCCTGCCACGCACCCGACAAGAAGGCGTTCACATCGGAGATGGCCCGCCTGTTGCGGCCCGGCGGTCGCATCGTGATGGCCGAATACGTCGTGGCCGCCGACCGGTCGCCCGCTCCCGGCGATGACGCAATCGCCGACTGGGAGCTCGGCTGGGAGATGACCCTGGCCACGCAGGCGGTCTGGCACGAGGCTCTCGAAGCGGCCGGCTTCGTCGACATCGAGTTCGACGACATCACGCCACGGATGCGGCGATCGCTGCAACGCCTCGATCGGATGTGTCGCCGGCTGCGGCCGATCGCCAATGTGCTGCACCGGTTGAACATCCGCTCGGATGCACAACAACGCAACATCGCCGGCTCGCTGGCGATGTGGCGGGCACTCGAGCGGGGTGACTGGTTCTACGGCATCATCACGGCCAGGCGAGGTGAGCCGTGAGCGCGTCGGTCGGCGCGGACCGGTTCACGATTGAGTTCCTCGACGGGCTCCGCAAGGAGGGTGATCCGGAGGCCGACAAGGCGGTCGCGACGTACTTCCACGACGAACTCGCCGCCACACCGGCGACCGAACCCGCGACCGAACCCGCGACCGATCTGATGAAGTTGATGATCGCGGCTGCGCCACGCCAGTTCGCGGCCGCGCCAGGCAGCGACGAAGGTTCCCCGGCGCTCCGTGCGTTCGTCGGGGCCCGCCCTCCATTGCCCCCTTGGGCCGACCCCAAGCTGATCAAGCTCGGGCAGGACCTGTTCGCCGAATATCTCCCCCAGTTCGGGCTCGCACTGTGGATGGCGTCGATCCCGGCGGGCTACGCCGGGGCCAAGGACGCCGTGGTGCTCGAGCGCACCGCGCAGCTCGTCTCGCACGCGAAGCGGCGGTTCCTCGAGACCGGCCAGTTCGTGCTCGACGTGATGACCGAGGGGGGCCTCGATGACAACGGCGACGGCGCCGCCGACATCCGTCACGTCCGGCTGATGCACGCCGCGGTCCGCCACATGCTGCAGCACGAAGACCATGGACACGACCTCAGCGGGTGGGATCCGGCGTTCGGCACCCCGCTCAACCAGGAGGCGTTGCTGGCCACCCAGTTCACCTTCAGCGTCGTCGGCCTGCGTTCGCTCCACCGGTTCGGTGTCCACGTCAGCGACCACGAGAAGGAGGCCTACATCCACCTCTGGTCGGTGATCGGTCACCTGATGGGTGTGCGCGACGACCTCCTCCCGCTCGACTACGCCGACAGCTCGACGGTGTGGGACCAGATCACGAAGAAGGAGTACGCCGCGAGCCCCGGTGGAAAGTGCCTGACCAAGGCCGCGATCCAAGTGATGCAGCAGCTCATCCCGGGCCGCGCGCTCGACGGACTCCCGGCGACGGGCATTCGGTTCCTGCTCGGCAACGAGACGGCCAACTTGCTCGGCGTGCCACGGGCCGACTGGACGCGGGCGCTGTTCGTTCCCGGCCAGATGTTGGGCCACATGATGAACCTGTTCGACCGCGACTCCGTCGCTGGTGAGGAGATCACCAGGCTGCTCGGTCGCACGGCGTTCAAGCAGTTCCTGATGTTCGAGCGCCGACCGGACGGGCGTCCCAGCTTCGAGGTGCCCGAGGAGATGCAACGAGCGCTGGGGATGACATGACCGGCCCTGGTGGAGGAGGCGCGATCGACCCGCTGTTCGACCTCCGCGGGCGGGTCGCCGTGGTCACGGGCGGGTCCCGCGGCCTCGGACGGGAGATGGCGCTCGCCTTCGCCGCCCGCGGCGCCGATGTCGTGATCGCCAGCCGCAAGCTCGACGCCTGCGAGGCGGTCGCCAGCGAGATCGAAGCACTCGGCAGGCGGAGTCTGGCCGTCGCCTATCACGCCGGCAAGTGGGAGGACAGCGAGCGCCTCCACCAGACCGTGTACGACCACTTCGGGCGCGTCGACGTGCTCGTGAACAACGCCGGCATGTCGCCGCTGTACCCGAGCGTCGACGCGATCGGCGAGGACCTCTACGACAAGGTGATGGGGGTCAACCTGAAGGGCCCGTTCCGCCTCTCCGCCCTGATCGGCACGCGCATGGCCGGGCCGGACCACGGCGGCAGCAACGGTGGGTCGATCATCTTCGTGTCGTCGATCGCATCGCAGCGACCGAGCCCGATCGAGCTCGTGTACGGCGCGGCGAAGGCCGGCGTCAACAACCTGACCGTTGGGCTGGCGTGCACGCTCGGCCCGCGGGTGCGGGTGAACTGCATCGTCCCGGGCCCGTTCCTCACCGACATCTCGCAGGCGTGGGACCTCGACGACTTCACCCGCCGCGCCCAGACGGGCTTCGCGCTCGGCCGTGGTGGCGAGCCCGACGAGATCGTCGGCGCCGCTCTGTACCTCGCGAGCGATGCCTCGTCGTACACGACCGGCACCCTGATCAACGTCGACGGCGGACCGCGCTGACCCGTCCGAGCCGCCCCGCAACGCTGGTGCGGTGGCCCGTCGGAGAACGGGCGTCTGGAACGATGGAGGGGGTATGGAGGCGTTGTGAGGGGGGTGTCGAGCGAGGTCGCTGACCGGGCACAGTTGCTCGACCTCTACGACGACGCCCTGCCCGAGGTGTACGGCTACCTCCAACGGCGTTGCCGTGACCGGACCACCGCCGAGGATCTCACGACCGAGGTGTTCCTCGCCGCGGTCGACTCGATCAACCGTTCGGTGGTCGGCGACGTCACGGTCGCCTGGTTGATCGGCATCGCCCGCCACAAGCTCGTCGATCACTGGCGCCGCGTCGAGCGCGAGCATCGACGACTCGACGCCGTGGCCGGCTCGATCGTCGAGCCCGCCGACCCATGGGACGTGGAACTCGACGTCATGACGGCCCGCGACGTGCTCGGCGACCTCGGCGCCCATCATCGAGCCGCGCTCACGTTGCGCTACGTCGACGACCTGCCCGTCGCCGACGTCGCCGCGGAACTCGGCCGAACCCTGCATGCCACCGAGGCGCTGCTCGTGCGAGCCCGTTCGGCATTCCGACTCCGATACGAGGAGGTGACGTCGTGAACGCCTACGAACAACTTCGCCGCACGGAGGATCTGCCGGCGTCGCGGCCCGACCCTCGTTTCGCGGCCCGCCTGCGAACGCAGATCGAGGCGGCACTCGCTCCCACCATCGAACTTCCCGAACGAGAGGCCCACATCATGACCGACACCGCCACCACGACCACCTCGACCGGCACCACCACGCCGGCTGCGAGTACGCAGGTCCTGGTCCCCTACCTCGCCGTCTCCGACGCCGCCGCCGCCCTCGACTGGTACGCCGCCGCACTCGACGGCACCGAGACGATCCGCTACGTGGGCGACGACGGTCGGATCGGCCACGCCGAGATGATCATCCACGGCGCCCGGATCATGTTGTCCGACGCCTACCCGGAGATCGGTGTGGTCGCCGCCGACAGCTACGAAGGTTCGTCGTGTGCGCTCCACCTCGAGGTCACCGACATCGACGCCGTCCACGCATCGGCGGTCGAGCACGGTGGCGTGGCCGAGCGTGATCCGGTCGACGAGCCCTACGGTGTCACGGATGTCGACCGTCGTCGACCCGTTCGGCCACCGCTGGATGTTCAGCCAGACCATCGCCACCCCCAGCGCCGCGGAGATCGAGGCGGCGATGTCGGGCTACACCGTGGTCGAGGCGGCGGGCGCCGGCGGTGGCATCGCCGGCGGGGTGGACGGCCGCCCGATCCAACTCGGCTACTACACGATCCACACGGACGACATCGCCCGCGCCGCGGCCTTCTACTCGCAGGCGTTCGGTTGGGACGTCGACCCCGTGTCGGGTCATGTCGGTAACTGCGACCTGCCGTTCGGCTTCCAGACCGACCACGGAGAGGGCGTCCGACTGTGGATGCAGGTCAGCGACGCCGACCCGGTGATCGCCCGGGTGCTCGAACTCGGCGGTGAGGTCGTCGAGGACGTGCTCTATGCGTCCGGCCGTGGTGTCGAGTGTCGCGACGACCAGGGCAACCGGTTCGACCTGCACCACCCGGCGCCCGGTTATGAGTGACCGGCTGACGCGGCTCTACCGCCCGACGTAGCCGTTCACATCGACCAACAGGTGGGTCGGCTGCTCGGCGAACACGCACACTGCGCCACCCGCACCCACCTTGGCGACCACCGCGTTCGGCACCGTCTGGCCCAAAGCGAAGTTGAGGTTCGATGCGTTGGGCACGCCCTCACCGCACGGGAACACCGACACGTATCCGGCCGCGCCGGCCTGCACGGCCGTCACGTTCAAGATGACTGCCGTGGCATCGGCGGGCACGCCACCGCGGCCGGCAACGCGAACCTCGGTGATCGAACCGGCGCCGCGCCGGCCCGTACCGGCCAACGCGCCATCGACGGTCGCCCCGTCCCGCGAGGTCGAACAGACGCGCCGGGACCAACGAACCGACCGTCGAACCCGCCGGTACGAACCCATTGACGTCGACCAACAGGTCCAACGGCACCTCCGCGAACACACACACCTTGCCGCCAGCACCGACCTTGGCGACCACCGCGTTCGGCACCGTGTCCCCCGCCGCGAAGTTGAGGTTCGACGCGTTCGGATAGCCTGACCGCACGGATACACCGACGCGTAGCCAGCCGCCCCGGCCTGGACCACTGTCACGTTCAACACCACTGCCGACGCGTCCAGCCGGCACGCCGCCCCGGCCCGCGACCGTCACTTCGGTCACCGATCCCCGCGAGCGCTGGCCGATGCCCGCCTGCTGCCCGTCGATCGTGCCGCCACCGGCGCGCGAATCGAGCAGCCGCGCCGGGGTCGTCGAACCCACCGTGGAACCTGCAGGCACGTATCCGTTCACGTCGACCAGCAGGTCGAACGGCACCTCGGCGAACACACACACCCTTCCGCCCGCACCGACCTTGGCGACCACCGCGTTCGGCACGTTCTGGCCGGCCGCGAAGTTGAGATTCGACGCGTTCGGCACCGATTCGCCGCAGGGAAACACCGACGCGTATCCGGCCTCGCGGGCCTGCACCGCCGTGACGTTGAGCACCACCGCGGTCGCATCGACTGGGACGCACCCACGTCCGGTGACCTGCACCTCGGTGATCGACCCCGCGGGGCGGGACCCCGAACCCGAATACAGCCCATCGACGGTGAGACTCGGCCCGCGCGAGTCGAAGAGTCGTGCCGGGCTCAACGGGACCAACGTGGTTCCGGCCGCCGAACCGCACGTGGGCGGCGTCACCACGCCGCCGGCGCGATACGCAGGCCACAGTACGGACCCAGCTCGCTCAGGACCCGGGCGTTGTCCTGTGTGGCCGAACCCGTCGGCTGGCCGTTGTACTGCACCGCCGGACTCGAGAAGAACGGCACGCGCGACACGGGCTGGAACAACCCACGGCCGCATACGCCATGATCGTCCGATAGCCGCCGGCCGGGTTGATGAAGCCGTTGTTGTACCCGAGCCGCCCACCGCTCGGCCCGTGGTCGGCGCCGAGGTTGTGGCCCGTCTCGTGGGCGAACGTGAGGTTCCCCCGGGCGCACAGCGGATCGACGACGGCGAAGCCGAAGGCAGGATCAGACGGCGCGCCCTGAGGGATCCAAGCCTGGCCACACGACGGCCCACCCACGCTGTTGCCGAGGGGTGTGACGAACACGACCAGGTCAGCGCCGAGCGCGTCACGGCGCTGATGCAGGCCGTCGAGGAACCCGTCGTCCGATTTCGTGACCCGGTACAGTTCGGTCGTTGCCTCCCGGCTGGACGCGTAGCCGGCGCGGTCGATGGCGGCGGACTGCATCACCAGATCGACACGGGATCGCGCGTAGGCCGCGTTGACTTCGTCGATCGTGGTGCTGAGCTCGGCGACGGCGTTGGCGTCGCCGCCGAAGTAGGCGCTCGTGGCGTCGTCGAACACGGTGAGCACGCGGACGACGGGCGCATCGTCGTTGGCGGCCACCGGCACGGTGAACTGGCCGGCCACCGTACGGTCGACCCGGCCGAAATCGAGAGCCGTGCGACCGGTGGCGCGTCGCTCGCCCAGGCCGGGTCGGCCGGCGGGACGAGCGGCTCCTCGGTCAGCGGGAACGACCGGCCCTCCTCGAACAGGAGGTGGGTGGCGCCGTCGACGGGGACGATCGAGTACGACGCGTCGGTGGTCTGGATGCCGCCCCGGACACCGTCGTCGGCGAACGAGAGTGTCGCCGTGGCCGTCGCGGTCGTCCCGGACCACGTGGCGTTGCCGTCGACCCCGACGGTGAGTTCGGTGCGGTCGTCGAACACCACCGCCACGTCCTCGAACAGCTCGAACGTCACGCCGCCGCCCGCGAGCGCAGCCCGCAGCAGAGCGATGTCGAGGTCGACGAAATGCGAGCGGGGCGACGCCGCCATGCTCTCTTCGACCGCCGGCGCCAGGGCGCCCGCCGGAGGGGCGGCGTCGTGGAACTCGACGACCGACGGGGATCCGCGGCGGCAGCGCGATCGGCAACCGAGGTCGTCGCCCCGACCGCGAAGACCATGGCCGCGACGAGCAGGGCCGCGACGGTCGCGCCGAATTCGGACGTCCCGAACCGCCTGCGCGGCGCGTCCCGTCGTCGCATCGCCACAGGGTACGGACCCGCGCCGCGCCTCGCCCGCGGATCACGCGATGAGCTTCTCCTGGAAGAACTCGATGACACGTCGGACACTCGCTTCGTCGCGCTGCTCGGTCAGCACCGAATGGTCCGACGGCTGTCGAACTCGGGAGCTCGACGGCGATGAACGCGTCACCGAGCAGTTCGCGCAGCGATTCGAACCGGTCGCCCACCAGTCGATCACCGCTGAAGCGCAGGCCGAGCACCTGACAGCCCGTGCGCCGCACGTTCGGCCACCGCCGCGGCATCGTCCGGGTGAGAGGCCGAGGTCCGCGCCGCGGGCCGAGCCGATCGCTGCCGGCAACGACGGCTGCGACAGCACCGGGGCGATCATGATGTCGTCGACCATCATCCCGAGCGCGAAGCCGCCCGAGTAGCACATCCCCACCGCGCCGACGCCGGCGCCCACCGACCTCGGTGTGCAGGTTGCGGGCGAGCGCACGCAGCCAGGAGATGATCGGCGATGTCTGCCCGCAGCGCCAGTTTGGTGAACTCGCGAGCGACGCAGAGCCGCAGCGACGACCGGGCGATGTAGGCCCCGCTCGGCTCCTTGCCGGGTGTGCCGAGCAGCGACGGCATCACGACCGTGAATCCGGCGTCGACGACCTCGTCGGCGAACTTCGCGACCAGCGGGGTGATCCCCGGGATCTCGTGGACGACGACGACGCCCGGGCCCCTCCCCTTGCGGTAGGTGGCATGGGTGATGCCGGCGGCGGTGAACGATCCGAGTTCCCAGCCCGCCAACACCTCGGTGGCGCCGCTCACGCCAGCCGCCGCATCGCGTCGAGCGCCGACTCGGCGAGCACGTCGGTCCCGGCCTTGAGCCCGGCGAGTGCCTGCTCATCGAGCTGCTGATCGCCCATCGCCCCGTGCAGGTAGCGGGCGTAGACCCCTTCGGAGATCACCGCCAGCCGCCACGAGGAGAAGGCGACGTAGTAGGCGATGTCCAGAGAGATCCCGTCCCGTCCGCCGCGCGTAGCGCTCGAGCAGCTCGTCGTAGGCTGAGGAACCCCTCCAGCCCGGTCGGGTCGTTGGCCCGACCGTTCGGTCGGCCCGGATCCGACCAGTAGACGCCGAGATACCCCACGTCGGCGAGCGGATCGCCCAACGTGCACAGCTCCCAGTCGAGCACGGCCGCGATGCGGCCGGCCGACGTGTCGGTGAGGCAGTTCCCGAAGCGGTAGTCGCCGTGGGCGATCACGACCCCGTGCTGCACGGGCATCCGCTCGGCGAGCCGTCGGCCGACCTCGTCGATCGCCGGCAGCTCCCGGGTCTTCGAGTTCTCCCACTGCATCGTCCAGCGCTTCACCTGGCGCTCGACGTACCCGGTGCGCTTGGCGAGGTCGCCGAGGCCGACGTCGTCGACGTCGACGTCGTGCAGGTCGGCGAGCACGTCGATGAGGTGCTCGCTCGCCGCACGGCGCTGCTCGACGGTCATCTCGGCCGCCCGGGCCTGGCTGTCGAGCACGACACCGTCGACGTAGCCCATCACGTAGAACGGCGCGCCGTTCACCGAGTCGTCGAGGCACAGCCCCAGCGCGGGCGGGACCGGGACATCGGTCGTGCCGACGGCGGCGATGATCCGGTGCTCGCGCGCCATGTCGTGGGCGGTGGCGAGCACCGCGCCCGTCGGCGGGCGGCGCAGCACGAATCGGCGTCCGTTCGCGTCCGTGACGGTGAACGTGAGGTTGGAACGCCCTCCGGCGATCAGCGCGAACTCGAACGGCGCGACCGCACCGTCGATGTGTTCGGCGAGCCAGGCACTGACGCGGTCACGGTCGATGCCGTTGATCGGTTGCTGCACGGACGCCGACCGTAGCGGGTCGCCGTCGCGATCAGCCGGGGCGGCCGACGCCCGTGACCTTGCCCCAGTTCACCGAAGCCACATTCACGACCGAGCCCGTGTTCGGTGCATGGACGAGCTGGCCGCCGCCGAGGTAGATGCCCACATGGCTGATCGGGCTGTAATAGAACAGCAGGTCACCCGGCTGGGCCTCGCCCTGCGACACGTGCGGCACGGAGGCGTACTGCTGGCGCGACTGGTGGGGGAGGAACACGCCGGCCTGGCGCCCAGGCGTAGGCCGTGAGGCCGGAGCAGTCGAACGCGACGCCGGGGCTCGAGGCGGCGAACCGGTACGGCACGCCCTGCTGCCCCATGGCCGCCGAGATGGCGATGCCGGAACGTGACGACACCGCCGGCGCCGGCCGGTGCGGGCGCCGGAGCCGCCGACCCGCCCGCGTTGCCTGGAGGAGTTGCTCGACGAGCCACCGCCGCGTGCTGGTGGTCGCGTTCGCGCCTCCGCGGTTGTTGTTCGACGTCGTCGGCAGCGCGTTGTTGCTGGCCGCCGCGGCCGCCGCGGCGGCAGCGGCGCGACGTGCCTGTTGCTGGCGTGCGGATTCCGCAGCCCGGCGGGCTTCTTCCTCCGCGATGAGATCGCCCAGCTTGGCCTCGGCATCGGCCTTGGCCTCCTCGAAGTCCTTGGTCGACTGCTCGGTCGCTTCCTGCTGGGCGACGAGGCTGTCGGCGAGCTCTTCGGCCTGCTCGCGCTTGCGGGCGAGGCGCGTCGCGGTCGTCGTCGAGATCGGACACGAGGGCGTCGAGTTCGTCGCTCGTGACATCGCCGGCGCTCAGGGCGACCCGGGCGAGCTCGTCGCGCTGGAGCACGTCGCTCAGATTGCTCGCGTCCTCGAACAGCGGCCCGAGCGGGGCGGCGCCGCCACCGACGTACGAGCGCAGCGCCATCTCGCTGAGGCTGCCCCGGAGCTGGTCGAGTTCGGCTTCCTTGACGGCGATCTGCGCCTCGGCGTCGACGATCTCGGCATCGAGCTGCGACTTGGTGTCGACGGCTTCGACGTAGTCCTCGGCGAGCTGGTTCGACTTCTCCTCGAGCCGATCGAGTTGGTCGACGATCTCTGTCGACCTTCTCGCTGCTGTCCATCGACCGTCTGGGCCGACGCAATCGTCGGCGTCATTGCTGGGACCAGGAGCGTGATCACCAGGGCGACCGGGAACACGCGGAGAAGCTGCCTCATAAGAACCTGCGCCAGCCTAGCGAATATGACGAATGTGTTGCGAAGCGCTGACGATTACGTCGAGTGACAGCGCGTCACGCGCTCATTCCCATTCGATCGTGCCCGGCGGCTTCGACGTGATGTCGTAGGCGACGCGGTTGATGCCCGGCACCTCGTTGATGATCCGCTGCGACATCGTTTCGAGGACGTCGTACGGAATGCGGGCCCAATCGGCGGTCATCGCGTCGTCGCTGGTGACGGCACGGATGATGATCGGGTGGCCGTACGTCCGCTCGTCGCCCATCACCCCGACCGAGCGGATGTCGGCGAGCACGGCGAACGACTGCCAGATCTCACGTTCCAGGCCGGCCGGCGCGCAGCTCCTCGCGGACGATCGCATCGGCCTCCTGCAACAGCGCCACCCGTTCCGGGGTGACCTCGCCGATGATCCGCACGCCGAGCCCCGGGCCGGGGAACGGCTGCCGCCACACCATCTCGTCGGGCAGACCGAGTTCGAGGCCGAGCCGTCGCACCTCGTCCTTGAACAGGTCGCGCAGCGGTTCGACCAGCTCGAGGGTCATGTCGTCGGGCAGCCCGCCCACGTTGTGGTGGCTCTTGATCACCGCCGCCGACCCGTCGGCCCCGCCACTCTCGATCAGGTCGGGATACAGCGTCCCCTGCACGAGGAACTTCGCCTCGGTCAGGCCGCCGGTGTACTCCTCGAACACGCGGATGAACTGTTCGCCGATCGCCTTGCGCTTCGTCTCCGGTTCGGTGATGCCGGCCAGCGCGTCGAAGAACCGCCAACCGGCGTCGACGTGGATCAACTCGATGCCGAGGTTGCGGCGGAACGTCTCGACGACCTGTTCGCTCTCGCCCTTGCGCATCAGCCCGGTGTCGACGTAGATGCAGGTGAGTTGGTGGCCGACGGCCCGATGCACGAGGGCCGCGGCGACCGACGAATCGACGCCGCCCGACAGCCCGCACAGCACCCGCTCGCTCGCCGACCTGGGCCCGGATCGCCTCGACCTGCTCGTCGAGCACCGAGCCCATCTCCCACGACGCGTCGCACTCGGCGAGTCGCCACAGGAACTGTTCGAGCACCGCCATGCCGTGCGGTGTGTGGGCCACCTCCGGGTGGTACTGGACCGCCCAGACCTTGCGGGCGGGCGACTCGAACGCGGCGACCGGGGCGTCGGGTGTGGACGCGGTCGCCACGAAGCCCTCGGGCACCTCGGTGACCGCGTCGAAATGGCTCATCCACACGTCCTGCTGCTCGGGCACGCCGTCGAGCAGCGTGGACGCACCCGGAACGCGACAGCCGGGTCCGCCCGTACTCGCCGCGCATGCCGCGGCCGACCGTGCCGCCGAGCTGCTGCGCGATCAACTGGGCGCCGTAACAGATCCCGAGCACGGGCATGCCGAGGTCGTAGATCGCCGGCGTCGAGCGACGGCGCCCCGTCGACGTGCACGCTCTTCGGGCCTCCCGACAGGATGATCGCCTTCGGCGCGCGTTCCTTCACCTCGGCGGCGGTGATGCGGTGGGGAACGATCTCGGAGTGCACTCGCAGCTCGCGCACGCGCCGGGCGATGAGCTGGGCGTACTGGGCACCGAAGTCGACGACCAACACGGTGTCGCGATCTGACGAGGTGGGAGCGGGCCGACGCGATTGACTCAAGGACGTGAATCGTAGGGCAGCACGCGCGTTGGTACCCATCCTCACCCTGATCGTGCTTCTGGGCACGCGCCGGCGGGGTCGGCCCCGCCGTCGCCGCGCCCGAACCGACCGTACCGCCGGCCACCGCACCGGTCGTCACGGCGAACGAATTCCTCCCGACCGATCGCGATCTGAGCGACTGCGTCGGCGTGCTCGAGAAGCCTGGGTGCGGCAGCGAGGAGCGGGGCGGCACAGCGACCACGGTCGTGTTCATCGTGATGCTCCTCGCGATGGTCGTCATCTTCGCTCGGATCGCGATCGGCGTGCGCCAGAACCGACGGGCGATCGATCCGTGACGCCCGACGAGTTCCGCGTCGCCGGCCACGACCTGATCGACTGGATCGCCGACTACATCGAGTCGGTCGGCGAGCAGCGGGTGCAGTCCGCCGTCGAACCCGGCGACGTCCGCGCCGCCCTTCCCGAGCGCCCGCCGACCGCGCCGGAGCCCTTCGCCGCCGTCATGGCCGACGTCGATCGCGTGATCGTGCCGGGCCTCACCCATTGGCAGCATCCCGACTTCTTCGCCTACTTCCCGTCGAACACGTCGTACTCGTCGATCCTCGGCGAGCTGCTCTCCGCCGGCCTCGGTGTGCAGGGCATGAGCTGGGTCACCTCTCCCGCCTGCACCGAGCTCGAGACGTTGATGCTCGACTGGATGATCGAGTTGCTCGACCTGCCCGACCGGTTCCGCTCCACCAGCGAGCACGGCGGCGGGGTGATTCAGGGCTCCGCCAGCGAGGCGGTGCTCGTCGCCATCCTCGCCGCGCGATGGCGGGCCACCGCTGGCGCGGTGAACGCGGACGGCGACACCTCGCGGCTCGTGGCGTACGCCACGTCCCAGGCCCACTCGAGCATCGAGAAGGGCCTCCGGATCGCCGGCATCGGCACCGACCGCATCCGTACGGTGCCCCACGACGGTGTGTTCGCCATGCGACCAGACGCTCTCGAGTCGATGATCGAGGCCGACCGCGCCGCCGGGCTCACTCCGTTCTTCGTGTGTGCGACGCGCGGCACGACCTCATCGCTTGGCCTTCGACCCGACACCCGCCATCGGTCAGATCTGCCGGACGCGAACACGTCTGGCTCCACGTCGATGCGGCCATGTCCGGTATCGCTGCGCTCGTCCCCGAGTTCCGCTGGGTGAACGACGGGCTCGACCTCGTCGACTCGTACTGCACCAACCCACACAAGTGGATGGGCATCAACTTCGACTGCAACCTGTTCTGGACCACCGATCGGCAGGCGCTGCTCGGCGCGCTCAGCATCCTGCCGGAATACCTTCGCTCCGTCGCCGCCGAGCAGGGCGCAGTCATCGACTACCGAGACTGGCAGGTCCCGTTGGGCCGGCGCATGCGAGCACTCAAACTGTGGTTCGCGATCCGCTGCGAGGGTGTCGAATCGTTCCGCACGATGATCCGCCGCCATGTGGCGCTCACCCAGGAACTGGCCGGGTGGGTCGCCGCCGACGACCGGTTCGACATCGTCGCCCCGCATCCGCTCAACCTGCTCTGCATCGCCGCCGGGAGCAACGCCGAGACCGACGACCTGATCGAGCGGGCAAATGCGTCCGGCGAGGCGTTGTTCACCCGGACGGTGCTCGACGGCCGATCGGTGCTGCGGATCTCGATCGGTGCCCGGACCACCACCCGCGACCACGTCGTGCAGGCGTGGAGCCTGCTGACGACCCTGCTGCCCGGGCTTCAGGCGTCGCGCTGACCGCCGCCGCCCGGCACCAGCAACTCGACGAGCACGTGGGCGGTGGCGCCCCACACGGTCTCGTCGTCGAGCTCGAAGAAGTGCAGCGCTCGATCGAGTGGCGGGGTTCCCCAGTGCTCGGTCCGATACGTCCCCGGCTGCGTCAGCGAGGCGATCGGCGTCCACAGCACGCGGTCGACCTCGCCCGTCTGCGCGGTGAGTTCGAGCGGCGCTTCGAGCGTGGCGACGATCGGAACGATGTAGCTGCGGCTGACGATCGTGTTGAGATGCGTCAGCTCACCGATCACTCGGGGCAGGACGGGGTCGAGGCCGACCTCCTCGTACGCTTCGCGCAGGGCGGCTTCTCGAGGTGACTCGTCCGGATCGACGCGCCCGCCGGGAAAGCTGATCTCGCCGCGATGGCTGGAGAGGTTCATCGACCGTCGGGTGAGCAGCACCTCCGGCCCGTCGTCGCCCGGGCGCGAGGACCACGAGGACCGCCGACAGCCGGGAGTTGGGGAACAGCGGCAGGACTGGCGCCACATCGGCTGAGACGGCCAGCTGGAGGCTGTCCATGGTCCACACCGAATCGGACGGCCACGGAACGTCCTCGGACGTGGTGAATGCGGCCGGACGGGGAATCTGTTGGGCGCCTCCCCGACGTGTCGCGCCGGCGTCGTTCGGACCGCCGCCAGTCAAGTCGCGGGCAGTCAACTCGCGGGCACCGACGGTGTCCAGCCCTCCCGGGCAAGCTGCTCGAGCACGAGCGCGATCCCGGCCGTCTTCATGCTGGCGAGCGTGCGGCCGGGAGTCTCCTCGCCGCGTTCCCACGCGTCGAGCGCGGTGATGATCTTGGCCAGATCCGGGGCGGGTTGCTCGAAGGGCATGGCGTCAGCCTACGCACCGCCGGCAGGCGGCTCCTCGGAGCCGAGCGAATCCTTCCACCGCTTCAGCGAGTTGACACCGTGACCCACGTACCGACCGGCCGTCTTGCCGACGTTCGTGCTGTCGAGCGGTTGCCGCTCGGCCCGGGCGGCGGCTTTCTCGGCCTTCGCCGCCTTGCGGTCGACGGGCTCGCTGAAGTCGCTGTGGAACCAGATGAAGAACATCACCACCGCGATCATGGCCATGATCAGCCGGCCCGTCGGATCGAGTTCGAACCACGGTTGTACGGCCATCAGCAGGAGCAGGGCGATCACACCGAGGTCGAGGTACTTGTGAAGCCACCGCGGGACCAGCTTGAACGCCCCGGCCGGGCCGGCGACGATCGCCGCGTTCAGCAGGATCAGCAGGCCCATCAGCGCCGGGATCCGGGGCTCGGGTTGCTGGATCGACGTCATGATGAGCGCGAAGCCGAGGATGTACTCCACGATCTGATGCATCCAGAACGGTCGCCGCACTCGCTCGATCGTGACCATCGGCCGTAACAGTAACGGATCGGAACAGTAACGGGTCGGGACGCGAACGGGCCCCGGGTCGGAACCCGGGGCCCGTTCAGCGGGTGTACGCCTGACGAATCATCCGCCACGAGCGGCGACGACGATCCGTCAGCGGCTCACATCATGCCGCCCATGCCACCCATGCCGCCCATGCCGCCAGGCATGCCGCCGCCGGCGCCTTCGGCCTCGGGGGCGTCGGCGACGAGGCACTCGGTGGTGAGCACCATCGCGGCGATCGACGCTGCGTTCTGCAGCGCGGCGCGGGTGACCTTGGCCGGGTCGATGATGCCGGCCTTGATCAGGTCGGTCAACTCGCCGGTCGCGGCGTTCATGCCGATCGAGCCCTCGGCGGCCTCGACCTCACGAACGACGACCGAGCCTTCGAGGCCGGCGTTGTTGGCGATGTGGCGGCCGGGAGCGATCAGCGCCTCCCAGACGATGCGGGCACCGGTGGCCTCGTCGCCTTCCAGCGACTCGACGACCTTGGCGACGGCGACGCGGGCCCGGATGAGGGCGGTGCCGCCACCGGCGACCACGCCTTCCTCGATGGCTGCACGGACCGACGACACGGCATCTTCGATGCGGTGCTTCTTCTCCTTGAGCTCCACCTCGGTGGCCGCGCCGACCTTGATCAGCGCCACACCGCCGGCCAGCTTCGCGAGGCGCTCCTGGAGCTTCTCACGATCCCAGTCGGAGTCGGTGTTGTCGATCTCGGCCTTGATCTGGTTGATCCGACCCTTCACGTCGTCCTCGGACCCGCCGCCATCGACGATGGTGGTGTTGTCCTTGGTGATGATGACGCGCTTGGCAGTGCCGAGCAGGTCGAGGGTGACGTTCTCGAGCTTGAGACCGACTTCCTCGCTGATGACCTGGCCACCGGTGAGGACGGCCATGTCCTGCAGCATCGCCTTGCGACGGTCGCCGAAGCCCGGGGCCTTGACGGCCGCGGCGCTGAACGTGCCACGGATCTTGTTCACGACGAGCGTGGCGAGGGCCTCGCCCTCGATGTCCTCGGCGATGATGACGAGCGGCTTGCCGGTCTGCATCACGGCCTCGAGCGTCGGCAGCATGGCCTGCACGGTCGAGATCTTGGCGCTGTTGAGCAGCACGTAGGCGTCGTCGAGGACGACTTCCTGGCGCTCGGTGTCGGTCACGAAGTACGGCGACAGGTAGCCCTTGTCGAACTGCATGCCCTCGGTGAAGTCGAGCTCGGTGCCGAACGTGTTCGACTCCTCGACCGTGACGACGCCGTCCTTGCCGACCTTGTCGATGGCGTCGGCGATGACCTCGCCGATCGACGAATCGGCGGCCGAGATGGTGGCGACGTTGGCGATGTCGGACTTGTCGTCGACGTCCTTGGCCTGCGCCTGGATCGACTCGACAGCGGCCGCGACGGCCTTCTCGATGCCCTTCTTGATCGCCATCGGGTTGGCGCCGGCGGCGACGTTCTTCATGCCGACGTGCACCATCGCCTGGGCGAGCACCGTGGCGGTGGTCGTTCCGTCACCGGCGATGTCGTCGGTCTTGGTGGCGACTTCCTTGACGAGCTGGGCGCCCATGTTCTCGAACGGGTCGCTGAGCTCGATCTCCTTGGCGATCGACACACCGTCGTTGGTGATGGTCGGCGCGCCGAACTTCTTGTCGAGCACGACGTTGCGGCCCTTCGGCCCGAGCGTGACCTTGACCGCGTCGGCCAGGCGGTTCACGCCGGCTTCGAGCGCACGACGAGCTTCGTCGTCGAATTTCAGAATCTTTGCCATGTTGGGGGTTCCTCTCCTACGGCTTCTTCACTTCTCCACGACAGCGAGCACGTCGCGGCCGTTGAGGACGAGCAGGTCTTCGCCGTCGACGGCGACCTCGGTGCCGCCGTACTTCGAGTACAGGACGACGTCGCCGACGCTGATGTCGGTCGGGATCAGTTCACCGGTCGACTCCGCGCGCTTGCCGGGTCCGACAGCGAGCACTTCGCCCTGCTGCGGCTTCTCCTTGGCGGTGTCGGGGATGACGAGACCACTGGCGGTCTGCGTCTCGGCCTCGTTGGGACGGACCACGATGCGGTCATCCAGCGGCTTCAGGTTCATTGGTGCAAGCCTCCATTGGCTCTCTCCCACTCGGTGGGGGTCACGTTGATTGGCGTGACCGGGCAAGTTGGCACTCCCCCGGTTCGAGTGCCAAGACTACGCCGCCGACCGAGCGATTGGCAACCGCGACCCGAGAGTGCCAAACCTGTCGCGCCCAAACCTGTCGCGCCCCAAACCTGTCGCGCGGGGTCAGGCACGACGCAACAGGTTCAGCGTCTCGGCGATGGGCAGACCGATCACGTTGCTCACGCTGCCGTCGATCCGTTCCACCAGCGCGCCGCCGGCGCCCTGCATCGCGTAGCTGCCGGCCTTGTCCAGCGGTTCGCCGGTGCCGACGTACCAGTCGATCGTCGCCGAGTCCAGCGTCACGAACGTCACCGCCGTCGACACGGCGATCGTTTCCAGCGACGAATCTCGGCCCACGGTGACACCCGTGTGGACCCGGTGCGTCCTGGCCGACAGCAGCGAGAGCATGCGACGCGCATCGGCGGCGTCGACCGGCTTGCCGAGGATCGTGCCGTCGACCTCGACCGTCGTGTCGGCCGCGATGACGAGCTCGCCCGGGCGGGCCACGGCCACGGCCTTCTCGCGAGACAGTCGCCGGACGTAGGCGATCGGATCCTCCCCCGACGCCACCGACTCGTCGATGTCGGCCGGGCGCACCTCGAACTCGAGTCCGACGGTGCGGAGCAGTTCGTGACGTCGAGGCGACGCCGAGGCGAGCACGAGCCGGTGCCCGGCCAGATCAATCATGAAGGATCGATCACCGAGTTCAGCCGCCCGACAGCGCCATCACGTCGTCGTCATCGGGCACGGTGACGTCGGCCAGCAGCGAAGCCCGGTAGCGGTCGTCGAGCCAGCCGTCGGGGAGGCTCACCTTGATCGGGCCGTTCGTGTGGCCACGCTTGATGCGCTCGCCGCCCGGAACGATCCGGGCGGTGGGGTCGAGCCCTGCGAGGACGTCCTCCAGCTCGCCGAGGGTCGACACGTGCGAGAACCGACGTCGAGCATCGGGGCCGACGGGATAGCCGCTCATGTACCAACCGGTGTGCTTGCGGAAGTCGCGCATGGCGTGGTTCTCGCCCATGTGCGCGGCGAGCAGACGGGCGTGGTCGAGCATCACGACCATCACGTCGCCGAGTACGCGACTGTCGGGTGCGGGACGGCCGGACAACACCTCGACGAGGTCGCCGAACAACCACGGCCGTCCGAGGCAACCGCGGCCGATGACCACGCCGTCACAACCGGTGGCTGCCATCATCCGCACGGCGTCGTCGGCCTGCCAGATGTCGCCGTTGCCGAGTACCGGGATCGATCCGACGGCCTGCTTCAGTTCGCCGATCGCGTCCCAGCGCGCCTCGCCCGAGTAGTGCTGCTGGACGGTGCGCGCGTGGAGCGCGATCATCGCCACGCCCTCTTCGGCGCACACCTCGCCGGTGCGGATGTGGGTGAGCCAGTCGTCGAACAGCCCCATGCGGAACTTGGCGGTGACCGGCACCCCGTACGGCGACGCGTTCGAGACCGCGGCGCGCAGGATCGCACGGAGCAGTTCCGGGCGTGCCGGCACCGCCGCACCACCGCCTCGGCGGGTGACCTTGGCGGCCGGGCAGCCGAAGTTGATGTCGATGTGGTCGACCCGGCCGGCGTCGCACAGCTTGTGGACCGCGGCCGCCATGATCTGCGGGTCGGACCCGTACAGCTGCAGGCTGCGCGGGTGTTCGTCGATGCCGAAGCTGATCATCCGATCGGTCTTGGCGTTGCCGTGGACGACGGGCGTGGCCATGACCATCTCACTGACGTACACCAGCCCGGGCGCGTACCGCCGGCACAGTTCGCGGAACGGCGCGTTCGTGACGCCCGCCATCGGGGCGAGCACCACCGGCGCCGCGAGCGCGTAGGGGCCGATCGAGAACGTCATCGGCGCTCCACGGTACCGAGAGCACGCTCCGAGCCGACCCTGGCCTGTCCCTTCCCGAAAAATGCCCCGATTCGTACCCCTGACGTACGAAACGGGGCCCAGAACCACGGTGTGCCGGCCGCCACGCCGAAATGTGCCCCGGATCGTGCGCTCAACGCCCGATTCGGGGCATTTTTCGGTCAGGGGGTGGAGCCGGTCAGGGGGTGAAGGTGAGGCGGAGGTTGGGCGTGGCGCCGACTTCGAGCGTGGTCGGCCCGTCGGTGCCGAGGCGGTGCCAGCCGGCGGAAGCGATCATCGCCGCATTGTCGGTGCACATCGCACGGCTCGGCAGGAACCCCCGGATCCCATCGCGCTCGCAGGCGTCGAGGATCCGGTCCCGCAACAACGAGTTCGCCGCCACGCCACCGCCGAGCACGATCCCGGTGGCGCCGACCTCGGCCGCCGCTCGGCGCGCCTTGGCGACCAACACGTCGACGACCGCCATCTGGAACGACGCGGCCACGTCGGCCGATCCGACGTCGGGATGCTTGCGGACGTAGTTGATCACCGACGTCTTCAGGCCGCTGAACGAGAAGTCGTAACTGTCGTCGAGCATCGCCCGGGGGAACCGGATGGCCGTCGGATCGCCGAGAAGCGCGGCGTGGTCGATCGCCGGACCGCCGGGATACCCGAGATCGAGGAAGCGGGCCACCTTGTCGAACGCCTCGCCCGCGGCGTCGTCGATCGTCTGGCCGATCAACCGGTAGTCACCGTGCCCGCGCATCTCGATGAGCATCGTGTGGCCGCCCGACACGAGCAACACCACGAGCGGGAACTGGAGGTCGGGGTCCTCGAGGAACGCCGAGTACAGGTGGGCCTCGAGGTGGTTCACGCCGACGAACGGCACGTCCCACGCCAGCGCCAGCGACTTCGCGGCGGACACGCCGACGAGCAACGCTCCGATCAGGCCGGGGCCGACCGTGCACGCCACCGCGTCGATGCGCGATTCGTCGACGCCGCCCTCGACGATCGTGCGGGCGATCACGGGGTTCAACACGTCGAGGTGCGCCCGTGACGCGATCTCGGGCACGACGCCACCGAAATCGGCGTGCAGATCGACCTGGGTCGACACCACGCTCGACAACACGTCGAAGCCGCCCATCACCAGGGCCGCCGCGGTCTCGTCACAGCTCGTCTCGATCCCGAGCACGAGCGTCGATTCGTCGACGCTCACGATTCGTCCTCACGGTGATCGTCCAGTTTTCGGGAGAGATCGCGGCGGATCTGGTCGAGATGCTCGCCGTAGGCCTCGCTCGTCAGGTCGTTGCACCACATCACGATCGCATCCTCGACATTCTCGTAGTAGCGGGGGCGGATGCCCGCCGGGGCGAACCCGAACCGGCGATACAGCTCCTGGGCGCCGGTGCTCGACACGCGGACCTCGAGGGTCCACGCCGTGCACGATCGACGTCGGGCCTCGTCGGCGAGCGCCAGCAACAGCGCGGTCGCCACACCACCCCGTCGCAGGTCCGGACGGGCCGCGACGTTGGTGACGTGCGCTTCGCCGGCACTGAACCACAGGCCTGCGTAGCCCGCGATCTCACGTCGCCGGCGGGCCACCACGTAGTGCCGTGTCCCCGCCTTCACCTGATCGATCTCACTCTCGAAGACGCCCTGCGACCACGGCCGCGGGTAGCTCGCCTCTTCGATGGCGAGGATGCCCGCACGCAGGTCGCGCCGGCGCATCGGGGTGATCACCAGGTCGTCGCCGGCGTCAGAGCCCTCGCGATGGAGCAGTCGCTCGATCACGCTCACTGGGACGCCATCATTCTGCGCACGACGTCAACGCGGCCGACGCGATGGCGCCTCCAATGAGCGTCAACGCCCGCCGTAACGATGGTTCGCTCGCTGCACTCGCTCACGGCCGCGACGCCCTCGTCGTCCAGTTGATCTTGGCGTCGGGCGCCCGCAGGTAGATCGGTTCGATCTCGCGGGCGTTCACCCAGTCCTCGCGCAACGCCCTGGCGTGCGCGAGTTGCACGAGCGGCGCGGCCGACGGGTGCGCGTCGCCGCCGATCTCGCAGTGGAAGCCGTCGAGGATCTCCTCGCGGTAGCGGAGCGCGCCGTCGCCGACGCACAACACGTCCTGGCTGCGCGCCAAGAGGTCGGCGATCAGGTCCTCGACGGTGCCGACCCGCGGCGCGACGACCTGCTGGACCCCGCCCGGCACCTGCCGGTACATCGCGTAGAACACTTCACCCTTGCGGGCATCGATCACCGGGACCACGACCCGATCGGTGTGGCGACACGGGAACGCCAGCAGGTCGAGTGACGAGATGCCGATCATCGGGATCCGCAGCGCCTGGGCGATCGCCTTGCCCGACGCCAATCCGACGCGCATGCCGGTGAACAGCCCCGGTCCGACGTCGACGGCCACCACGCTGATCTCGTCGAGGCTGATGTCGATCTGTCTGCTGACGAACTGGATCGCCGGCACGAGCGTCTCGGCGTGCCGCCGGCCCCGGGTCGACTCGAACAGTCCGATGACGCCCTCGTGCCCGCCGATCGCCACGCTCACGCGCTCGGTCGCCGTCTCGATGCCGAGGATCAGCATCGGTACGCCTCGACCGCGGCGATCACCCTCGACCAGCGAGATGCCCACGTGGGTCCCACGCCGGCGATCTCGATCGACCGCACGTCGTCACCGGACTCGGCAACACCGGTGTCGTCGACGGTCTCGGCATTGCCAGCGTCGTCGCCGGGCTCGTCGACGTCTTGGTCGTACTCGAGGTGGACGACGAGGTGCTCGCCGAAGGTCGTCTCGACCACGTCGCCCCATTCGACGAGCACGATGCCGTCGAACTCGGCCAACTCGGCCAGGGCGAGGTCGGCGACTTCCTCGGTGCGGTCGAGCCGGTAGAGGTCGGCATGGTGCAGGGTCACCCGGCCGAGCGGTCCGGACTTGGGCACGTCGTAGCTGTGCACGAGCGTGTACGTCGGTGACGTGATCGGCTCGTCGACGCCGAGGGCGCGGCCGAATCCCTGCGCGAAGGCGGTCTTGCCCGCCCCCATCTCGCCCGACAGGATGATCACGTCGCCCGGCCGCGTCACGCCGGCGATCGCCGCGGCGATGGCGTGGGTCTCGTCGATCGACGATGAGCGCAGCAGCAACATCGGGGATGGATGTTACGGGCGCACGACACGGGGGACGCGCGCGCTGATGCCGCACACGATCTCGTAGCCGATGGTCCCGAGTTGATCGGCCCATTCGGTCGCCGTGATCCGCTCGACCCCGGTCGGCCCCTCCTGCTCACCGATGAGCACCACTTCCTCTCCTGCTCGGACGTCGAGGTCGCCGCAGTCGACCATCAGTTGATCCATCGTGATCGTGCCGACGATCGGGCAGCGCTCCCCGCGGATCAGCACCGAACCTCCCGGCTGGCCGCTCGTCGACGACAGACGCCGCGGCACACCGTCGGCGTAGCCGAGCGGGATGGTCGCCACGGTCGTGTCGCGGGAGAACTGGTATCGCCGACCGTAGGAGATCCGGCTGCCCGATCGAGCGGTCTTCACGTAGCTGATCCGCGCCTTCAGCGACATCGACCGGGCGCAGGTCGGCGGCGAGATCGTCGACCCCTCGGACCCGGCGAGATCCCGTACACCGCGATGCCCGCCCGGACGAACGACCGCCGCGCCGCGGGATGGGCGAGTGCTCCCGCCGAGTTGGCGACGTGGACCAGCAGGCCGTCGGGCACGTGGGTGAGCGCGTCGTCGAACCGCGCGAGTTGCGTGGCGGTGAACGGGTTGTCCGGCTCGTCGGCGACGGCGAGGTGACTGAACACGCCGGTCAACTCCACCGCCGGTGAGCGTTCCTGGATCGACGCCACCAGTGAGGCGACGGCGTAGGGATGCGCACCGACGCGCTGCATCCCGGTGTCGATCTTGAGATGGACGGGCAGGTGGTCGGGCTTGGCGTCGACCAACGCGTCGACGAACTTGCGGGTGTACACGGTCGCCGTCAACCGATGCTCGACGATCGTGCTCGCCAGGTCGGTCGGTTGCTCCGACAGCACGAGGATCGGTGCTTCGATGCCGGCATCGCGCAAGGCCACGCCCTCCGACACGAGCGCGACGCACAGCCCCTCGGCCCCGGCCGCGAGCGCGGCCCGGCCCACAGCGACGGCGCCGTGCCCGTACCCATCCGCCTTGACGACCGCCCACACCGCGGCGGGCGCGACGGTGGCCCGCAGGAACTCGATGTTGTGCGCGACCGCGTCGAGGTCGATCTCGACCCAGGCCCAGCGGCCGGCGCCGTTCATCGGTCGCGCCGTTCGTGCAGCCCGGCTGATCGTGGCGGCGATCGTGGCCGGGAAGCAGGTCGGGCAGATCGCCCGCCACCAAGCCCACGCGCGGCCCCCGGCGAGCCGCGTCGGCGTGCAGCCACGCGGCGGTCGCCGCAGCGCGCAGCGGTGGCAGGTCCGAGGCGAGCAGTGCGCCGATCATCCCGGCGAGCACGTCTCCCGAACCGGCGGTCGCCAACCGTTCGTCGCCGTGGTCGACGACGAGGACATCGCCCGTCGGGTCCGCGACCACGGTCGCCGGCCCCTTCAACAGCACGGTGCACCCGAGTCGGGACGCCAACGCACGGGCCGCCTCGATGCGGTCGGCGCCGGGCCGGGCCCCGGTGAGCTGCTCGAACTCACCGTCGTGCGGTGTGAGGACCGTCGGCGCCGGGCGATCGGCGAACCCGAGGCGGTCACCCGTGGCGATCGCGTGCAGCGCGTCACCGTCGGCGACGACCGGCACCGCAGACCGCGAGATCACCCGGCGGATCGACGCCACGGTCGCCGCGGCCCGACCGAGTCCGGGACCCACCACCAGCGCGCGGTACCGAGCGAGCCCGTCGAGCACCTCGTCGGCCCACTCGGTGTCGGGGAGCGATGGCTGCAGCACTTCGAGCGGCACCGGTGCGGAGCCACCGGGAGACGACACCGCCACGAGACCCGCACCGCAGCGCGCCGCACCACGGGCGGCGAGTCCGGCGGCACCGAGCATGCCGGGACTGCCGGCGACGATGCGCACCGCGGTCGACCACTTGTGGGCATCGACCGGCCGTTGCGGGGCAACCACGCCGCGACGTCGCCGGCGTCGACGAGGTGGATGGTGGCGCCGCGACACGTCGAGCCCGATGTCGACCACCTCCACCTCGCCCGACAGGGACGGGCCGTCACCGAACAGCAGACCCGGCTTGAGCGCCTGGAAGGTGACCGTGCGATCGGCCGCCAGCACCGCACCGGCGTGTCCACCCGTCGACGCATCGAGGCCGCTCGGGATGTCGACCGCCAGCACCGGTCCGCCCGCCGACCGCCGGTGGCGTCCACGGCTCGCGGCACGATGCCCGATAGCCGGTGCCGTAGGCGGCGTCGATCACCAGGTCGCTGGGCGGCAACCGGTCGGGACACGCTGCGGCGGCGAACACCTTCGACCGACACGCCGCGCCGGCGCAACCACTCACCTGCCACGCGGCCGTCAGCACCGTTGTTGCCCGTCCCGGCGATCACGGCGACCCTGCGCCCGTAGCCGCCGCCGAGCATCTCGACTGCCGCTCGACCCACGGCCCGCCCGGCGCGCCGGACCAGTTCCTCGACCGGCTCGGGTGCCGCCGCGTCGATCGCCCGCATCTCCTCGGGCGTCACGATCGACATCACCTGCACGAATCTAGGCGCTGGCCGATCGCGGCGCGCCGGTCAGCCTCCGAGCAGCTGCGCCTTGAGGTCGCGCTTGACGAACTTCCCGTTGGCGTTGCGTGGCAGCGCCTCGTTGAGGACCCAGACGCGTTCGGGGATCTTGAACTTGGCGAGCCGTCCGACGAGCTCGGCGCGCAGCTCGTCCTCGGTGAGCGTGGCACCGGGCGCGAGCACGATCGCCGCGCCGACGATCTCGCCGAGTCGATCGTCGGGCACACCGAACACGGCCACCTCGGCGACACCCGGATGCTCGTAGATCGCGGCCTCCACCTCGGAGCAGTACACGTTCTCGCCACCACGCAGCACCATGTCCTTGGCCCGGTCGACGATGAACACGAACCCGTCGTCGTCGACGTAGGCGATGTCACCGGTGTGGAACCAGCCGTTCGGGATGCCCTCGGCCGTGGCCTCCGGACGGTTGAGGTAGCCCTTGATCACGACCGAACCGCGAACGCACAGCTCGCCCGTGCCGCCGGCGGGCACCTCGTCGCCCGTCTCGTCGACCAATTTCCAGTCGAGCGTCGGCACGACCCGCCCGCACGACAACGGCTTGGAGACGTACAGGGCGCCCGGCGTTGGCCGTGACGATGCCGTGCGTCTCGGTGAGTCCGTAGCCCGTGCTCGGCACGCCACCCGACCCGGACAGCGACTTGTCGATCTTGTCGACGAGGTCGGGCTGCAGCGGCGCTCCGCCGCCGCCCATCCCCGACAGGGTGGAGGTGTCGCGCGTCGCCCAGTCGGGATGCATCAGGAGTTCGCGGCTCATCGTCGGCACGCCGGAGAAGTTGGTGACGCCCTCGCGTTCGATGAGTTCGAGCGCCCGGCCGGCGTCCCACTTGTAGGTGAGCACGAGCCGCGACCCGGAGATCGTGGCCGGGTGGAGCAGGCAGTTGTTGGCGGTGACGTGGAACAGCGGCGTCGGCGCCATGAACACGTTCTGCCGCGGGTTGCCGTCGGCATCGAGCGCCGGCGCCGGCGGCGGGGTGCCGGCCTTCGCCGCGGCCAGCCCCGCGGTGGTCGTCATGAAGATGATGTGCATCAGGTTGTGGACCGACCCCCGGTGGGTCAGCTGGGCACCCTTCGGGAATCCCGTCGTCCCCGAGGTGTAGAAGATGCAGGCGTCGTCGTCGGGGTCGATCGCCGGCGTCCGGCAGGCCGGCCGGTGCCGATTCGGGACGGACCACGTCGTCCCAGCGCGATGCGTCCGCGGGAAGATCGCCGTCGTAGCGGACCGTGATGACGTGGAGCGGGTTGGTGGTGCGCAGTTCGTCGAGCACCGGACAGGATCCGCTCGACGCGCTCGCGGTCGGCGATGACGACCTTCGGTGCCGAGTCGGCGAGGCCGTACCGCATCTCCTCGGTGGTCCACCACGCGTTCATGCCGACGCACGCCGCGCCGATCGACACGATCGCCCAGTAGGCGAACACCCACTCCGGGTAGTTGCGCATCGCGATCGCCACGCGGTCGCCGGCACCGACACCGTGGACATCGCGCAGGTGATGCGCCAGCGCGCGGACGATCGCATCGGCCTCCGCGTACGTGTAGCGCTCATCCTCGTAGACGACGTAGTCGCGGTCGCCGAAACCCGACGCCAACTCCCAGATGAAGCGCATCGACGGCAGCGCCGATTCGAAGACCTTGATCGGCACGTCGCGCACCGTGATCTCCTTGATCGCGAACTGCGCACCCGGCGCCGTCAGCTCGTCCCAGGCCTGTGCGTACTCGTCGATCATCACGGGCATGTTGGCAGCGTCCGAGCCGGTGCGCCGAATCCGCCCCGCAATCCAACCGGCTACTCGGCGATGACGTACGCGGCGGCGGTCGTGTCGCTGTGGGTGAGCGACAGGTGCCACGTGGTGACGCCGGCGGCCGCCGCGAGGTCGGCCGCGGCCGCGGTGACCATGAGCCAGGGCACACCGGCGGCGGTCCGCTCGACCCAGACGTCGTGGAAGCCGAAGGCCCCGAGACCGACACCCAGCGCCTTCATCACCGCCTCTCGCGCCGCGAACCGCGCCGCCAGCGATGGCACCGGGTCGATCTTGGGCGCCACGTAGGCCAGCTCGGTCGGGGTGAACAGCCGCTGCGTCATCGACGGGGTCCGCTCCAGCGAACGCCGGAACCGTTCGATGTCGACGAGGTCGATCCCGATGCCGATCACGCCAGGCACACCGTCACGCTCGACCGTGGCACGCTTGAGCGGTTCACCGACGCCAGTGATCGGCCGTGTCGGAGATCGGTTCGATGAGCAGATCGGCGACGGGCACCTCGGCGAGGATCGACTCGTCGAAATGGCCCTCGGTCTCCGACACCCAGTCGACGAGGCGGTCGTAGCGCCGGTCGTACCCCTGCAGGACGCCCCGCATGACCGCCGCCGGCAGCCGGTCGTGGAACGCCACGTGCAGCAACGTGATCCCCGTCGTCTCGCCGGCCTTGGTCTCCGGCACGAAGATGAGGGTGCGCCCGTCGTTCCGGCCCTCGGCGACGAGGACCTCGCGTTCGGAGGCGACACGGTGCTTCGTGCCACGCAGCTCGGTGTTCCGCTCGACCCGGCTCGGCAGATCGCGGGAGATGCCGCCGCGATCGACGATCGAGATCGATCGTCCGTCGATGCCGTAGCGCGTGTAGCCGGTCACCTCGGCCACGGCCGGGTCGAGGTCGGCGAGCACCTTCATCGTGCGGTACGTCAACACGTCGCGGCCCGCACCGGCGGCCAGCACCGCCTGCACGAGCGCACGGTCGATGACGCCCTCGTCGCTGCGGGAGATTCCGACCGTGACCGTCTTGGCCTGATGCTTGATCGTGTCGACGGGTCGCGTCGAGCTCCTCGATCGCCTTGGTCAGCGCGGCGACGAGATCGTCGATCAGGGCGAGTGGCGTACCGACCTTGCCGGTGGCGAGCTGGTACTGCTCGACCGGCCGGTCGGACAGCGTGTCGCGCAGCAGCCCACTCAGGCGGGTGGCGGTGCTCGCCTCGAGGTGGCCGTCGTAGAGGCCGTTGCGCAGGCCGTCGTGGAACCGCTCGGCGGGCGTGCGCACGAGCACGCCCAACCGGTCGACGACCTCGTCGCCGCTCAGCCCCTCGCCGACGAGCTGCTCGATCGCTTCGCGGGCCTCCCGCATGGGTCGCGCCGTGGCGTCGATCGCGAGGGCCGCTTCGTAGCCGAACAGATGGCCGACCATCGCCGACAGGATGAACCCGAGCGTCGGATCGACCGCCGGCACGCTGATCGTCACGTCGGCGGGGAATCGCGTTTCGCCATCGCTCGCGACGACGATCGGCGTGGCCTTGTGGGCCCGGAAGATCGCCACCTCCTTGGCGACGTCGTCGGCGTTCGAGCCGGAGAGCCCGGCCGCGCACACGAGGATGAGCGGCTCGGACGACAGGTCGATGTGCTTCTTGTCCTCGGTGGAATCGCAGGCGATCGACTTGTAGCAGAGCTCACTGAGCTTGATCCGGACCTCCTCGGCGGCGACCTTGTTGGGCCGTTGCCGACGATCGCCCAGTACCGGTGGAAGGGTGCATGACGACGGGCCGCTCCGGCGATCACCGGGCGGCGGGCGAGCACCTCGCGGATCGCGTCGGGCATGGCGCGGAGATCGGCGAGCAGGCGCGAGCGGCGAGCGGGATCGCCGAGACCAGTGGCCTCCGCGATCGCGCACGACAGCAGCGTCCCGGCCGCGACCTGCGCGTAGAAGGCCTTCGTGGAGGCGACGCTCATCTCCACGTCGCGGCCGTCGGACGTGTACAGCACGCCGTCGGCCTTGTCGGTCAGGTCGCTCCCCCGGCGATTGACGACGCCGATCACCGCGGCCCCACGGCTGCGCAGGAGATCGACCGTGCGGTTCGTGTCGGTGGTGGTTCCCGACTGGCTGACCGCGATGGCCAACGTGTCCGACATGTCGAGGCGCATGCCGAAGCCCGACAGTTCGGTGGCGGTGATCGCGTCGACGTCGAGCTGGCCGAGTGTCAACTCGTCGAGGATGGCGGCCGTGCTCTGCCCGGCGACGGCCGCCGTGCCCTGGCCGATCACCCGGATGCGCGTGATCGATCCGTCGGCGAGGCGAGCCGCGATGGCGGGTGGGAGCGCCACGTCGCCGACCGCCGCGACGTAGCCGCCGTCGCGTTCGATGATCTTGCCGCGCAGCGTCTTGGCGAAACTGAGCGGCGCCTCGGAGATCTCCTTCAGCAGGAAGTGCGGGGACTCGCCCCGGTTGATGTCGCGGGTGGTGACCTCGGCGGTGACCACGTCGTCGTCGGTGAGGGGCAGGTCGGAACCGTCGTAGGCGAGGCGCCGCAGACCAGCGAGGGTGCCCGCCCCGCCCTCCGACACGACCATGATCTCGCCGCCGTGCTCGCCATCGAGTCGCACGTACTCGCTCGTCTCCTCGACCACGCCGTAGGGCTCGCTGGCGACGATCGAACAGTCGTCGGCCAGGCCGACGTAGAGGCCCTGCCCGCTGCCGCGCAGCGCGAGGAACAGGCTGCCCGGGTCGGATGCGCTCGCCGTCCCGATCGCCACCGAACCCTCGAACGAGCTGACCGTCCGCCGGAACGCCTCGACGTGGTCGACGCCGGTGTCGAGGTGGCGCGACACGAGGGTGGGGATCACCTTGGCGTCGGTCGTGATCGGTGCCGCGATCCGCAGGTTGTGGGTGACGCGGAGGTCGGCGTGGTTGTCGACGTCGCCGTTCAGCGCGGCCACGACGTAGGGCGGCAGCGCTCCACCCGGCTGCTCGAGTTCGACCGAGTTGAGGGGATGGGTGTTCGGCTCGCTGATGATCCCCACGCTGGCCCAGCGGGTGTGACCGAGCACGGCGAGCCGACTGAGGGGCGACATGAGCGCCCGCCGGAGCAGCGTGTCGTCGACGATCGCCGCCCGCAACGCCGCGGTGTTGTCGCCGAGCTCGCCGATCTCGGCAGCCGCCTTGTAGACGAACGACAGGACCGGGCCGGCGGCGACGACCGTGCGCGACTGGAACAGCGGATCGACGCCGCGCTCGTCGACGATCGCGGCGACCACCTCGGGCTCGATGTCGTGATTCCACACGAACACGTGCAACCCGGCGGAGTCACGCCCGCGCACCTCGAGACGATCGATCGCCGACAACGCCTGCTGGATCGACAGGTAGCCCTGGACGGCTGCGACGTCCGGCATCGCGACCGGCCAGCTCGCCGACGAGTCGAGCCGTGCGGAGCCGGTCGTGGCGGATCGCCCACAACGCGTCCTTCAGGCTGATCAGGTCGGCGTTGGCCTGTTCCAGCGCCGCCGGGTCGAGGACGCCGGCCGGATCGTCGTTCGCGTCGAGCCGGGCTTCGACGTCGGCGGCGAAGGCGTCGAGTTGGTCGAGGCGGGCCACGATCGCGGCGACCAGGTCGACCCGTCCCCGTGAGGGCCAGCACGCCGGGCAGGCCCCGCAGGAGGGCGTCGACCTCGCGCGGCCGGCGCCACGGCAGCGGCGACATCAGGGCACCGGGCCAACGCCTCGTCGAGACCCCCGATGATGTCGTCGGCGCTCGGGATCGGCCGGGTCGGAGGACGGCTGACGACGCCGACGATGCCACACATGTCGCTACAGGCTAACCGTCCCCCGGCGATGGTGATGTCGGGGCAATAGCGCCCCACAACGACATCGCTCGGACGGTCGCAACCCGGGCGATGGCGATGTCGGGTCGATAGCGCCCGACAACTACATCGCTCGGAGGTGGCCCGGTGCGTCAGGTGAAGCGGGCGCGGACGACGGTGGCGAGATCGTTGGCGACCCGGTCGGCCTCGGGGCGGTCGCCGCCTCGACCATCACCCGCACCAACGGTTCGGTGCCGCTCGGTCGGAGCAGGACCCGGCCCGACCCGGCGAGCTCCGATTCGAGCCGAGCGACGTCGTCGGCGAGCAACACCGCGACATCGGGCACTCGCTCGGACACCTTCACGTTCACCAGGATCTGCGGGAGCGAGGTCATCGCCGACGCGGCCAGGTCGGCGAGCGGCCGTTCGGAGCGGGCGATGATGTCGAGCAACGCGACCGCGGTGAGCATGCCGTCGCCGGTGGTGGCGTGGTCGGCGAAGATCACGTGTCCGCTCTGCTCGCCACCGAGGACATGTCCCCCGTCGGCCAGCGCTTCGAGCACGTAGCGGTCACCGACGTCGGTGGTGACGACGGCGATGCCTGCGGCGCGCATCGCATGGTGGAATCCGAGGTTCGTCATCGTGGTGACGACGACCGTGTCGTTGCGCCAGCAGCCCCTCGGGCCATGAGGTCGATCGCGGCGATGGCGATGATGTGATCACCGTCGACGACGCGGCCCGTGTGGTCGACGGCGATCAGCCGGTCGGCGTCGCCGTCGAGCGCGATGCCGACATCGGCACCGTGGGCGAGGACGGCCTCCGCCACGGTGGCCGGGAACGTCGCCCCGCAGGCATCGTTGATGTTCGTCCCGTCGGGTTCGTCACCGATCACCACCACGTCGGCACCGACTCGCTCGAACACGGTGCGCGCCAGGGCCGACGCGGCGCCGTTCGCGGCGTCGACGACGACGCGCAGCGATCGACGCCGTCCGGCCCTGAGCGATCGACACGAGATGGTCGACGTAGTCCGTCATCACCGGCATCGTCCGACGCGGCGATACGGCCGGGTTGACCGATCGGCGGCTGCATCGCGTCGAGTTGCCGCTCGATCGCCGCTTCGATGTCGTCGGTGAGCTTGATGCCACCGGTCGCGAACAGCTTGATGCCGTTGTCGCCGAACGGGTTGTGCGAGGCCGACACCATCGCGCCCATCGCGCCGCTGCGTTGCGCGGCGAACGCAACGGCCGGCGTGGGGACGACCCCGAGGTGACGCACGTCGACGCCCTCGGCGGCGAATCCGGCCGCGAGCGCGGCCTCGAGCATCGGCGTGGAGATTCGCGTGTCGCCACCGATCACGACTTCGGGAGACGTGCGTCCGTGCGCCGGCCGGCCGAGGCACGCGTGCCGCGGCACGGCCGAGGCGGAGTGCGAACTCGGCGGTCAGCTCGCTGTTGGCCACGCCGCGGACACCGTCGGTCCCGAACTTCATGGCCGAACCGGGATCCGGAGTCGGATCAGCGCTTGGTGAACTGCGGCGCCTTGCGGGCCTTCTTGAGGCCGTACTTCTTGCTCTCCTTCTTACGCGGGTCACGCGTGAGGAGACCGGCCTTCTTCAGCACCGGACGGCTCTCGGGATCGATCTCGAGGAGTGAGCGGGCGATCGCCATGCGCAGCGCGCCGGCCTGACCGCTGATGCCGCCACCGTGGATCGACGCCGTGATGTCGTACGCCTCGCGGGTGTCGGTGACGGTGAGCGCCTCGGACACGACCATGCGCGACACGGCCGTCGGGAAATACACCTCGAGGCTCTTGCCGTTGATCGTGAACTGGCCGGTGCCCGGGCGCAGCTGGGCGCGGGCGACGGCTTCCTTGCGGCGGCCGGTGGTCTGGGTGAGCGGTGCAGTTGCCATGTCGTTCGTCTCCTGGCTCAGCGAGCCTTGGCCCCGGCCACGACGAGCGGCTTGGGCGTCTGTGCAGCGTGGGGGTGGGTGGGGCCGGCGTACACCTGCAGCTTGGTCATCTGCTGGCGGCCGAGCGGGCCTTTCGGCAGCATGCCCCGGACGGACTTGCGGACCGCTTCGGCGGGCTTGCGGGCGTGGAGTTGGGCGTACGACTCGGACCTGATGCCACCGGGGTAGCCGCTGTGGCGGTACACCATCGTGCGCTCGGCCTTGTTCGACGTCATGACGATCTTGTCGGCGTTGACGATGATCACGTGGTCGCCCGTGTCGATGTGCGGCGCGAACGTCGGCTTGTGCTTGCCGCGGCAGGATGCGGGCGACCTCGGTGCACAGACGGCCGAGGACCATGCCCTCGGCGTCGACGACGTGCCACTCACGGTGGATCTCACTTGCTTTCGGTGTGTACGTAGCCATGCCGCAATCTGCTTCGATTCGTTGGGTCGGTCGGTGCAGGACGGTCGAGCCACCTGCTCCAGGGAACCGTGCAATGATACGGGCCGCGATCGGCGCCGCCAACGTCGCGCTGCGCACACCGCACGCTGAGACGGTCGACACCGTCCGCCCACGGGTGACCCGCTGGACGCCCGCGGCGGCCCGCCGCTCCTCTTGTCGACCGGCTATCCTTGCCGATCGGGCGTATCAGCGACGCGGGCCTCCACTCGGTACCGCGGCGGTGGTCGTCGAATTCCGATTCCCGCCTCAAGTACCCGACATGAGAAGCAGATAACGCATCGTGGGCACCGTCGAGTCGTCTGCGTCCGGCAGGTTCGATCCGGGCGTGCCATCACTCGATGGCCTGGGTGATCCGGTCGTCGCGGTCTCGGGCGACGGGAATCCTCCTCTACGCCAACGCCGTGGTGACGCGAGGTGCTCGACTGGGATCCGGCCGATCTCATCGGCACGTCGGTGCTCGATCTCGTCCATCCGGCCGATCTCTCCCTTGCGGCGGCGGCGCTGAAGACCGTCGGGACCAAGCGGTTCGGCGATCTGATCACGATCCGGGCGCGGACCGGGCACGGCACGTGGGTGTACCTCGAGATCCGAGGCGCACAGGCCCAGTCGTCCGACTGGCGACCGATGCCGGCGACGACGCCCCGATCCTGGTCGTCGCCCGCGACGTCACGCACCGGCACCGTCTCGACTTCGACCAGGGCGACACCGGCGTGCTGCGGGCGGTGATGGCGAACATGCACGGGATGGTCGTGCTCGCCGACGAGACGGGCGCGATCCGCTCGATCAACGGAGCGGTCACACGACTGCTCGGCTACGACCCCGAACTCATCCGTGGCCGGTCGATCTTCGACTACCTGCATCCGGCGGACCGCGAGCACGTGCTCGACGCCGTCCGCGCGGTGCCGCCTCATGGCTCGGTCACCCTCGACGCCCGCTTGCTGGCCGCCGGCTACAACGGGTCCGACGAGGAGATCATCTGCGAGTTCACGGTGAACAACCTGCTCGACGACCCGGTCGTCCACAGCTACGTGATCAGTGCCCAGATCGCCACGGCCCTGGCCGACGCGCTGCAACCGGGTGAACTTCCTCGCCGAGCACGACAGCCGCACCGGCCTGCTCAACCGTGACGGGTTCCTGCGCCATGCCGAAGCGCTCGTCGCGCAGGGCGGCGGGCTCGGCATCCTCGTCGTCGACATCGTCCACTTCCGATCGATCAACGAGTTGTACGGCGAGCCGACCGGCGACGCGGTGCTCAGCGCGATCGCCGAACGGATCGACAAGATCCGCTGGCCCGACCTGATCACCGCGCGCTTCGGCGGCGACGAGTTCGTGCTCGCGGTTCGGGCATCGAATCAGTCCGCGTTGGAGATGCTCCGCGACCGGGTGAAGCTGCGACGTGTCACAGCCGTTCATGATCGGCGACCAGGAGGTGAACTTCCGGATCCGTACCGCCAGCGCATTCGACGCGCAGCCCGAGGTGCTCGACTCGCTGTTGGTCAGCGCGAGCAACGAACTGATGGCCGCGAAGCGCTTCTCCGAGGCCGAGACGACCGGGATCTCCGTCGATGCGATCAACGAACGGCGCCGCCAGCTCGATCAGCTGCGGACGGCACTGGCCAACGGTGAGATCCGGCCGTTCTACCAACCGATCGTCGATCCGGCCGGCCAGATCATCGCCGTCGAGGCCCTCGTACGGTGGGTCCATCCGATGCGCGGGGTGCTCGGCGTCAGCGAGATCCTGCCGCTGGCGCAGATGGCGGGCCTGGCCGAGGCCGTCGACGACTGCGTGCTCGACATGGCGCTCGACTTCGCGGTTCGCCTCGCCGAGGCCGGCCACGGCGACACCGAGGTGCACATCAACATCGACCCGAAGGTGATGGCCCAGCCGTCGTTCGGCGTTTCGTTCCTCGAGCGTTGCCGGCGGGCCGGCGCCAACCCGACGCAGTTGGTGGTGGAGATCACCGAGAACGACCTCCTCGCGCCCGGCGCGTCGGCGCTCGCCAACATGCAGAAGCTGCGGTTCGCCGGCATCCACGTGACGATCGACGACTTCGGAACGGGCTACTCCAGCCTCGCCCACCTGCTCGAACTGCCCGTCGACGGCGTGAAGATCGACCGCCGGTTCGTGGCGGGTATCGACGTCGACCCGGCCGCCTCGAATCTGACCACGGCGATCATCGGGCTCAGCGACAGCCTGCGTCTCGGATGCGTGGCCGAGGGTGTCGAGCAGCCGTACCAGCGCGACCGTCTGATCGAACTCGGCTGCACGGCCCTCCAGGGCTGGTTGTTCTCACCGGCGGTGTCGGCCGAGGAGGCGCTGGCGATGATGCCGCGCATCGTCCTGACCGACCACGTTCAGACGTTCCAGCGCGTCCCGCGGTAGTCGACGTCCCACAGCACCAGTCCGTGGGGCGGCGCGACCGGGCCCGCCGCCGCACGATCGAGCGCCTCCAGCGTCGCCGCCATGCCGGTCGTCGAACGGCGACCGCGGCCGACATCGACGAGCGTGCCGACGATGCTGCGCACCATCTGGTGACAGAACGACGAGGCGGCGATCTCGAACCGGGTGATCGGACCGAGATGCGTGTCGGCGACGCTCCATTCCGCCTTCGTGACACGGCGGACGAGACTCGGCGTCAGGTTGGGGTCGGCGGCAGAACGACGAGAAGTCGTGCTCGCCGACGAGGGCGCCGGCCGCTTCGTTCATCGCGTCGACGTCGAGCGGGTCGGGCACGTGCCACGACGTGCGCGCCGCCAGCGGGTTCGGGCTCGGGGTGGTTCCAGACGTCGTAGTGGTAGCAGCGCGACGTCGCCGAGAACCGAGCGGAGAATTCGGCGTCGGCCCACTCCGCCGAGCGGACGGCGATCTCGGGGCCGCACAGCCCGTTGACGCTGCGCTGCAACCGCCGCAGGTCGGTGTCGTCGGGCAGCAGGCCGGAGCACGACCTGGCCCCACCCGTGGACGCCCGCATCGGTGCGGCCGGCGCCCGTGAGTTCCACCGGCGTGCGCACGACGCGTGACACCGCGGCGGTGAGCTCACCCATCACGGTGCGCTGGGCCGCGCTGATGGCGAACCCGTGGAAATCGGTCCCGTCGTAGGCGACGGTCGAGCCGCACGTTGCGCATCGCCGACACCGGCCCGTTCATCCCCGACGAGGGAAGCGCCAGCGACGGTTCGGACGCTCGGCCGACCTCATCGTGTCACGACGAGACATGACGTGAGGCCGAGCCAATCGTCACGGATCTAGACGAGTTCGATGCGCGCCATCTGGGCGTTGTCGCCCGAGCGCGGACCCATCTTCAGGATCCGGGTGTAGCCACCGTTGCGCTCGGTGTAGCGAGGGGCCACCTCGTGGACGAGCTTGTAGGTCATCTCCTGATCGCCGAGGAAGCCCTGGATCTGGCGGATGCGGTGGACCTGCATCGGGCCGGCTTCCTGGGCCTTCTTGGCCTTGGTGATGAGCTTCTCGGCGATCGGGCGCAGGTGCTTGGCCTTGGCCTCGGTGGTGGTGATGGCCTCGGCGGCGAACAGCGACGCAGCGAGGTTGGCCATCATCAGGCGCTGGTGCGCGGCGGAGTGGCCGAATCGGTTGGAGCGGCGTGGCGTGGGCATGGTTCAGTCGTCTTTCGTGTTCAGCCGCGGCGGTTCAGCCGCGAAGGGTCAGGCCGCGCTCGTCGAGCTTGGCCTTCACCTCGTCCAGGCTCTTCTGGCCGAAGTTCGTGATGTTCAACAGGTCGTCTTCGGTCTTGGTGAGCAGCTCGCCGACGGTGTTGACCTGGGCGCGCTTCAAGCAGTTGTTGGGACGCTCCGACAGGTCGAGCTCCTCGATCGGGAGGTCGAGGTCGGGCGAGCTGACGGTGGCGTCGACGACGTCGCCGAGTTCGAGACCCTTGGGCTCGTCGGACATCGTGGCGACGAGATCGACCAGCGAACGCAGCGTGGCGCCGGCCGAGGCCAGGGCGTCGGTCGGTGCGATCGAACCGTCGGTCTCGATCTCGAGGACGAGACGGTCGTAGTTCGTGGCCTGCTCGACGCGGGTCGGCTCGACCTGGAACGACACCCGGCGGACCGGGCTGAAGATCGCGTCGACCGGGATGACGCCGATGGTGCGGTTGTCGTCGTCGCGGTTGCTCGACAGGTAGCCGCGGCCCTGCTCGACGGTGAGGTCGATGGCCAGGCGGCCCTTGCCGTTGACCGTGGCGATGTGGAGATCCTTGTTGAGGATCTCGACGTCGGCGGGGCACTCGATGTCGGCGGCCGTGACGTCGGCCGGGCCACGGGCGTCGAGGCGCAGCGTGACCGCCTCCTCGGAGAACGACGTGAGCACGATGTCCTTGAGGTTCAAGATGACGTCGGTGACGTCTTCGGCGACACCGTTGATCGTGTCGAACTCGTGGAGCGAGTCGTCGAAGCGGACCATCGTGATGGCCGCGCCGGGGATCGACGAGAGCAGTGTGCGCCGCAGCGAGTTGCCGAGCGTGTGGCCGAAGCCGGGCTCGAGCGGACCGACCGCGAAACGCTGACGGTTGTTCGACTCCTCACCGAGAGCTTCGATGGTGGGGCGCTGCATGACGAGCATTGATGCCAGGACCTTTCAGACTTTGTGCGGGAATTACTTCGAGTACAGCTCGACGATGAGCGACTCGCGAACGGGCACATCGATGTGCTCACGCTCGGGAAGGTTGCGCACCGTGACCTGCTTGCCACCATCGGCGGCTTCGAGCCAGCCGACGAGCGAGCGGTCGAGCGTGTCGATGTTGTGCTGGACGACGATCATCTTCTGGGCCTTCGGCGACAGGGAGACGACCTGGCCCTTCTTGCAGCGGAAGCTCGGGATGTCGACGCGCTTGCCGTCGACCGAGATCAGGCCGTGGTTCACGAACTGGCGGGCCTGCGGACGGCTGGAGGCCCAGCCGGCGCGGTACACGACGTTGTCGAGGCGCTGCTCGAGCAGGCGCAGCAGGATCTCACCGGTCGGGCCGGGGAGGCGGATGGCCTCCTCGTAGGTCTTGTGGAACTGCTTTTCGAGGACGCCGTAGATGTACTTCGCCTTCTGCTTCTCCTGCATCTGGGCGAGGTACTCGCTGCCGGCGTTGCGGCGACGGGTGCGGCCGTGCTGGCCGGGAGGGAACGGGCGACGATCGAGTGCCTTGCGGCCCTTTTCGTTCTCGAAGATGTTGGTGCCGAGGCGGCGCGAGATGCGCACCTTGGGGCCGGTGTAGCGAGCCATGGTTCAGTTACTCCTGGTCAGCCGCGCCGACGCTTGGGTTGGCGGCAGCCGTTGTGCGGTACGGGGGTGACGTCCTTGATCGAGGTGACCTCGATGCCGGTCTGCTGGATCGAGCGCACGGCGGTGTCGCGGCCCGAACCCGGGCCCTTGACCTGCACCTCGGCGCGCTTGAGGCCGTGCTCCATCGCGGCGCGGCCGGCCTTCTCGGCGGCGAGCTGGGCGGCGAACGGGGTGCTCTTGCGGCTGCCCTTGTAGCCGACGGCTCCGGACGATGCCCAGGCGATGACGTTGCCCTCGGTGTCGGTGATCGAGACGATGGTGTTGTTGAACGAGCTCTTGATGTGCACCACGCCGGTGCTGACGTTCTTGCGGTCGCGCTTGCGCGGACGACGCGTGGGGGTCGGCTTGGCCATGACTACTTCCTCACTGCCTTCTTCTTGTTGGCCACCGTGCGCTTGGGCCCCTTGCGGGTGCGGGCGTTGGTGTGGGTGCGCTGGCCACGGACGGGCAGCCCCTTGCGGTGCCGGATGCCCTGCAGGCAGCCGATCTCGATCTTGCGCTTGATGTCGCCCTGGACGTCGCGGCGCAGGTCACCTTCGATCTTCAGGTTCTGATCGATGTAGGTACGGATCCGGTTGACCTCGTCCTCGGTCAGGTTCGAGACCTTGGTGTTCGGGTCGAGCTCGAGTTCGGCGCAGACCTTCTGCGACGTCGGCAGACCGATTCCATAGATGTAGGTGAGTGAGATCTCCAGCCGCTTCTCGCGGGGGATGTCGACGCCAGCAATACGTGCCATTGGGTGCTCCTCAGCCCTGCCGCTGCTTGTGGCGGGGGTTCGTGCAGATGACCATGATCCGACGGTGACGGCGGATCACTTTGCAGTTGTCACACATCGGCTTGACGCTCGGGCGTACTTTCATGGTTGCTCTCTACTGTTCGTTCAGATCGGATTCGGGCTACTTGTAGCGATACGTGATGCGACCTCGGGTGAGGTCGTAGGGGGTGAGTTCCACCTGCACCTTGTCGCCGGGGAGGATGCGGATGTAGTGCATCCGCATCTTGCCGGAGATGTGCGCCAGGACTGCATGGCCGTTTTCCAGTTCGACCTTGAACATGGCGTTCGGAAGCGACTCGCGGATCGTGCCTTCGAGCACGATGGCGTCTTCCTTGGGCTTGGGCAGGGCTTTCTCCTCTGACGCTGGTGTTCGGTGACGCATTGATGGTGCTCGGGCACGACGACTGACCCGGAGGGCAGAACCCTTTGGGACAGATGTCGAAGCGGGCGTGGACTGACAGGCCTGAGAACAGACCGGGAAACAATGCTAGCGGTGCGATTTCGCAGTTCCAATGGCGTGGTCCGCCCGATTTCCCGACCGATGTGCTAGTGGTGATCAGCGGCGGGGCCCGCGGGCGGCGAGTTCGCATGCCGACTCGGCCGGTCGCGGCCTGCAGACGGCGGAAGTATGCCGACCGGCTGAGATGGAACCGCCGGGCGATCGTCTCGTGCGATGCGCCGTCGCCGAGATACGCCGCTTCGATGATCGCCCGGGCGAGCACGTCGTCGCGGCTGTCACCGAACACCGCGAGCGCTCCCCGCACCGTCTCACGCAGGTTCTCGAGTCGCTCCGACGGGGTGCGGCCCAGCCACAGCGGCCCGTGGGCCAGGCCGTTCGGATCGCGCAGCAGCCGGATCAGCCGCCCGGGATCGGGTTCGCCGGAATCGGCCGGCGGGACGGCACCCGACTCGCGGTAGATCCAATCGCGCTGGAACCCGAGCAGACCGCGTGGCCCGAAGTCGACGACGTGGCATTCGAGCGACATCCCGTACGCGAACAGGTCGAGCTCCGGCACGTGCTCGGCGTTCAGCGCCTCGCCGAACGCTCGTGCCATCGGGATCTCGGGAGCGATCGGCAACAATCCGTACCGCGGGTTCACCACCCCGACGCCGAGGATCCCAGCGGTGCCGAGCAGCGCCGTCACCTCGCCGCGACCGCCGGTCAGATCGACGGCCTCGCGCCACAGCACGGCGCTGTCGGACCGCAGCGTCTCACGCACGTACCGCAACCACGGTCCGAGCAGGATGTCGGTCTCGGCGGCGGCCGGCGCATTGCCCGGGGCGACCGCGACGTAGTACCCACCGATGCGACCGTCGCCGTCGCGGGCGATCCCGACGAACTCCGGATGCCGGCGGAAGAACGCCGACGTGATCTCCCACCACTCGTCGAGACCGACCGAGTGCAGGATCGACCCGATGACCTCGATGTCACCCGGCCGCAGTTCGTCGATGCGGTAGCGGCTGCCGATGTCGGCCGAGTAGCCCCACCGCACGTCGGGGTCGACGACGAGGTGCTGCAGATCGGCCGACAACGAGAACTGTCCGGCGAGCGCCCGCTCGTACAGGAAGTCGGCGATCCTCCGCCGCAGCGCACCCTCGCCCGTGGGGTCACGGTCCGCGCAACATGGCCCGCACGGCGTCTGCGACGAGCGTGTGCAGGGCGATGCCATCCGCCAGCGGTTCGCTGAAGGACCGGTCGGCCAACCATTTGTAGGCCTCGTGGCCATCGGTCCCCGGCTGCACCGCTTCGATCAGCTCCGGGGTGGTCACCCGGGCGATCGCGGCGACGCTCAACGTGCGGTAGCGATCGGAGTCGACCTCGTCGCCGAGCAGGCGGTCGGCGAGATCGGCGACCGATCCGCACTGCCCGGCGTGGAGCTCCGACCGTCACCGCCAGCGGTGACCCGTGCGCCTGCCGCACCAGCGACTCGACCTCCGGCTCGGGTACGCCGTTCCCCTGGGCGAGCATCCGGAGCTCACCGGTCGACAGCCCCTCGAGGGCCATCGATTCGAACACGGCGTCCCAGCCGCCCTCGAACCAGCCGGGTGACGGACGTTGCCGCGAACCGAACACGACGATCGTGGAGTCGCGCAGGTCGGGGATGACGACCTCGCGGAGCCACCCGTCGAGCGAGCTGATCATCTCGTAGGAATCGATCACGACGAGCGTGCGGTTCGTCGGCCATCGCCGGCGCGAGCGCTTCGTTCAGCACGCTCGGGAAGGGCTGCAGATCGCGGCCGTCGAGGGTGACGACCGCGTACCCGGCGTCGGCAGCTCGCCGTCCCATCGCCCGCAGCAGGGTGCTCTTGCCGATCCCGCCCGCGCCCGAGACGTACAGCAACCTGACGGGGTCGCCGGCGAGGAGCGCGTCGAACCGCGCCAGCTCACGTGCCCGTCCAACGAACAGTTCCCGATCGCGCCGATCGACGCGATCCCTGAGGGTCGCCATTGGCCGCGATCGTAATGCGCCCATCACATCGGCGCCGAAGGTGGAGTGCGGAGTCTCGAGGGCTCGTGGGCGGGACGGGCGCGGCGTCAGGGTGCGCCGCTGGAGCCACGCCTCGTGGAAGTGGCGGAGCTTGTCGGGGTTGACGATCGAGAGTGCCTCGGCCACCCGGTCGCCGCGCCAGTCGAGCACCGTCAACACGAAGGGCTCTCCGTCGCGCACGACGTAGGTGCCCGTCTGGCCGTTGACGACAACGCTGTGGAACTCGTCGGTCGGCAGGAAGTTGCGCCGGGTGATGTTCACGAACAGCCGGGCCACCCGGTGCGGCCCGCGGACCGGTCGCCGAGCGGCGTGATGGTCGGGCCCGCCGTCGGACACGTGGACGACGTCGTCGGTCAGCATCGCCGCCAGCGCGTCGACGTCACCCTCGAACATCGCCGTGAGGAACGCCTCGGACAGCGCCTGCACGTCAGCGGGCTCGGCGGTCAGCCGCGGGCGACCCGCGCGCGACCCGATCCCGTGCTCGTTTGGCGATCTGACGTGTCGCCGGCTCGTTGCGGTCGACCGCCGCGGCGACCTCGCCGAACGGCAACTCGAACACGTCGTGGAGCAGGAACACCGCCCGCTCGACCGGCTGCAGTGTCTCCAGCACGCGGATGAATCCGAGCGTGAGCGAGTCGGTCGCCGCCACGAGTTCGTCGGGACCCGCCCCGGTGGCGAGTGGCTCGGGTAGCCATGGGCCGACGTACTGCTCGCGGTCGGGCCTTCGCCGACGTCAGCCGGTCGAGGGCGAGCCGGGACGTCACGGTCGTCAGCCACGCCGCAGGGTTCTCGATCGCGGAACGGTCGGCGCGTTTCCAGCGGATCCACGCCTCCTGCACGATGTCATCGGCATCGTCGGGCGTGCCGGTCATCCGGTACGCCAGACCGCGCAGCCGCGCCCGCTCCGTTTCGAACACCGCGATCTCGGGCCCGGACATTGGCGGCCCGGACTTGGCGGAGCGGTCGTCGCTCATCGCAGCACCGTTCGCCGTTCCACGTGTCGGATCGCGGCCGTGGCGGCATGCTCCGCGCTCGCCAGGACCGCATCGGCGAGATGGCCCCGTCGCCCCACCCAGTCGCCCACGACGAACACGCCCGGCCGATCCGGCACGGTCACATCGGCACGCCCGGCCAGCCGCCACCTTCGGCGGTGGCGATCGCGGTGACGGTCGTCATCCGGTGAAGGTACCGCGCCTCGACCACGTCCTCGGCCGCGATTCCCGCCCGCGGGCGAACGCCTTGAGCCGGCGACGGTCCGGTTTGTCGCCCGGCGCGAGGTACTTGGCGAGCGACACGCTGGTGGCACCGTCCGGGGTCATCCCGGCGGGGCGGCCGTGGTCGGACAGGTAGATCGGCTCGTCGACGCCGAGGACGAAGCGGTGCGGCGGCACCCGTCGCAGACCGAGATCGAGCGACGATACGAACGACGGAACGGCGGCCGGATACTCGTGGCCGACGAGCGCCGACGTGGCGGCGGGGCCTCCGACCGCAACGATCACCGCGGGTGCGTCCGGGAGCTGTAGCGGCCCCTGCCCGGTGCGGATCGGTTGCGAATCGACCCGCCGGCCTCGACCACGGCCGCCGCCAACAGATCGACGATTTGCTGCCATCCGTTATCGAGGTAGAGGACGCCGTCGTCGAACGCGCGCTGCAGCTGACCGACGGCGACGTCGGCACTCAGTTCGTCGGGAGCGTTCACGTACGACGTCAACCGCACGAACGTGTGCACCACCGCAGCGACCCGCTCGCGGGTCGCTGACATCGTCGACGAGCTGACGCACCGATCAGGCTCCGACGCCGGCCGCGTCGAGTGTCGTCAACCGGCGCATCGCCGTGGCAGTGTCGACCTTGTCCCGCAGACCGAGCAGCCCTGTGCGCAACAGCGACGCCACGCCGCCGGGCGCCAGGTAGGTGCGGCCACGGAACGCCATTTGGGCACCTGCGGTGGCCGGTGGCGACCCGGTCGGTGTCACCCCCAACCGCCGCAGCACGGCGACACCCTCACCGCCGATGTACAGCGCGTGCGGCCCACGGTTGAAGCGGAAACCGTTCACGTCGTCGGTCACCGCACGCCCGCCGAGACCGCCGAGCTGCTCGTGAACGACGACCGAGCGACCGGATCGGGCGACCAGCGCCGCCGCGGCGAGACCGCCGAGCCCGCCCCCGATCACGTGCACGTCGGCGGGCGGGAGCGGGTCGGAGTCGTTCGTGATGCGTTCCATACCTGATCGACGGCGCAGGCCGGCGGTTCGTGACAGCGATCTACGATCGCGGTGTGGTCAGGGTGAACTTCACCAAGAACATGCAGCGGCACGTCGACTGCCCGCCCGAGGACGTCAGCGGCGCAACACTGCGCGAGGCGCTCGACGACTACTTCCGGATCCACCCGGCGGTCCGGTCGTACGTGCTCGACGATCAGGGCGCGGTCCGCCGTCACGTCGCCGTGTTCGTCGACGGCGATCACGTCAGCGATCCGTCGTCCCTGTCCGATCCGCTGGGCGACGATGCCGAGATCCACGTGATGCAGGCGCTCTCCGGCGGCTGACGACGACCCAACTCGAGGAGAAAGAAGAATCGATGAACGATCAGGACTCTCTGTTGGTCGGAACCCGCAAGGGCCTCTTCACGATGCGCACCCACGGCGGCGCTTGGCGGCCCGATCGTGTGGACTTCCTCGGCGAACCGGTGACCGCGGTCGTCCACGACGAGACGTCGGGTCGGACGTGGGCCGCGCTCGGGACCGGACACTTCGGCGTCCACGTCTGGCGTCGCGAGGGAGGCGCCTCGGAGTGGGTCGAGGTCGCCTCGCCGACCTATCCGGCCCGACCGGCGAATGCCACCGACGTCGATCCGATGCGCCAGGAGCCGATCCCGTGGGCCACCCAGATGGCGTGGGTACTCGAGACCGGAGGACCGCAGCGACCGGACGAGCTGTGGTGCGGCACCATTCCGGGTGGCCTGTTCCGCTCACGCGACGGCGGCGACTCATGGCAGCTCGAGCGTGGCCTGTGGGATCACGAGGCGCGGGCCCAGTGGTTCGGTGGCGGGTACGACTGGCCCGGCGTCCACAGCGTGACGCCGGATCCCCGCGACCCGAACACCATCGTCGCCGCCGTGTCGTGCGGCGGGTCGTGGATCACCCGCGACGACGGGGCCACGTGGGAGGCCTCCACCGGCATGCGCGCCGACTATGTCCCGCCCGACGCGGCGATGGATCCCTACACGCAGGACCCACACCGGGTCGTCCGGTGCCTGGCCGACCCGGACGTGCTGTGGAACCAGCACCACAGTGGGTGTTACCGGTCGACCGACGGTGGGGTCATGTGGGAGGAGATCGTCGAGCGGGCGCCGTCCGTGTTCGGGTTCGCGGCCGCTGCTCACCCCACCGACCCGAGCACCGCGTGGTTCGTGCCTGCGGTCGCCGACCAACTGCGCGTGCCCGTCGACGGGCGGTTCGTCGCGAGCCGGACGACCGACGGCGGCAAGTCGTTCGACGTGCTCGGGGATGGCCTGCCCGACCACGACGCCTACGACCTCGTGTACCGGCACGCCCTCGACGTCGATGGCACCGGTGAGCAACTGGCGATGGGGAGCACCACCGGCTCGCTCTGGGCCACCGGCAACGGTGGCGAGCGATGGGTGACGGTCAGCGCCAACCTGCCTCCCGTCAACGTCGTTCGCTTCGCCTCACGAGGGTGACGTCGCGGGTGATGTCCCGGGCGCCGGTCAGACGAACGAGCCGAAGCGGATGAGGTTGCCGTCGGGATCGACGTAGGCCCCCTCGCGCAGGCCGTAGTCGGTGGCGTGGACCGGATGGAAGTGACCCTCGACCCCCGCCGCTCGCCACTCGGCAGACAGGGCCTCGGCATCGTTGACGTACAGGTACGCCGCGCTCGTGGTACTCCCCGGGTCGAGTTCGTCGAATGGCGCCACGTGGACGTGGACGCCGTTGCGTTCGAGGAACCCGTAGACCGCAACGCCGCCCTCGTCGAACGTGCTGGTCGTGAACCCGAGACGGGCGTACCGCTCGATCGCCGCGGGGAGGTCCCGCGTCGAGAAGATGGGCACGATCTCGCGGGCCCGGGCTGGGGCGTGGTCGGACGCGAACTGCGTCAGCGACAACACGTTCCCGTCCGGGTCGGTGAGCCACGCGATGCGATCGCCGCCCGGTGCGGTCCAGGTGCCGTCGTCACCCGTCATCCCCGGATACGAGTTCGGCTCGAGACCGTTCTCCCCGAGCTGCCGAAGCGCCGCGTCGATGTCGGGGACCGCCCAGCCGATCACCGTCCACGCGGCCGCAACGTGATCCTCGACCGCGGTCACCCGCAGCGCGGTGCCACCGGCGTCGAAAACCGAAACCACGCCGGGAACGCTCGACACCAGCTCGAGGCCGAGCACCGACCCGTAGAACGATGCCGCGCGTTCGAGGTCGGTCACCGGCACGAACGCCATCGACGCCATCCGGCCGAGCACGTGCTTCAGCCTCCTGCAATCGGGTGAACCAGTTCACCCCGGAGCAACAGCATGACGCCGTCGATCGCGGCAGCGATGACCGCGCCGATCGGTGGTTTCCCCGTCGGTCAGCCCGATCAACGCGAGACGCACGAACCCGATCGCCGCGTCGCGATCGGCCGGCCGCGATCTCGCCGGTGGCGACGCCGACCTCGACGAGATCGACGAAGAACTTCTCGGTCTGGGCCACGTCGCGCGCCAGTCGTTCGCGCGATCTCGGGAAAGCGTCGCATGTCGGCCCGCACGACGCCGGTGAACTGCGCGAACGACGGGTCCGACCCGTTCATCGCACTCGAGGCCTCGAGCACCGCCTGCACCTTGCCGACGAACGTGTCGGAACTCGCCAAGGCGTCGTTGAAGCGTCGACCGATGCGCCGCAGCACGTCGCGATGGACCGCGACGTACAGATCCAGCTTCGATTCGACGTAGTGGTACAACGCGCTCGTCGTGACACCCGCCGCCGCGGCCAGGTCCTTGTTCGTGACGGCGCTGTAGCCACGCTCGGCGAACAGCCGACGGGAGACGTCGAGGATCGTGCACCACGTGTCGGTCGAGTCGGTCGCCGGCGGCCGCCCTCGACGCCTGGCCGCATCGTCGGGTTCCGCCGTCATCGCGCGAGTATCGCGAGCGCCAGGTGTGTGGCGCCTCACCGGACGCTCGGCCGACCTCGATCGTCGCGCGCGACCTGCGGTGAGGCCGAGCCAATCAGCTCAGTTGCGGTTGGCTTCGACGGCCTTGACCAGGCGGTCGAAGACGGCGTCGGGATGACCGATGCCGTTGACGACGACGAGGCGATGCTGGTCGCTGTAGTGCTTGATCAGCGGGAACGTCTGCTCCTCGTAGAGATCGAGCCGGCGATTGACCGACTCCGGCGTGTCGTCGGCGCGCTGCTTGACGTCGCCACCGCACACGTCGCAGATCCACGGACTCGGGTTCGTCTCCGGACGCGGTGTAGTTGGTACCGCAGTCGCGGCACACACGGCGCGCCGAGATGCGCTCGAGCACGATCTCGCGTGGCACGTTGAGATCGAGCACCACGTCGATCGGCCGTACCGCCGGCGATGCGGTCGAGCGCATCGGCCTGTTCGATCGTCCGCGGGAATCCGTCGAGGATGTAGCCGCGGGTCCAGGCGTCCGAGCGCCGACAGACGATGGTCGACCAGGCCGATCATGATCTCGTCGCCGACGAGTCCACCGTCATCCATCACCTGCTTCGCCATCAGCCCCAGTTCGGTGCCTTCGCGCACGGCCGTGCGCAGCATGTCGCCCGTGGAGATGTGCGGTACGACGAAGTGCCGGGACAATCGCACGCACTGCGTGCCCTTGCCGGCACCCTGTCGCCCGAGAATGATGAGCCGGGCGCCGGGGATCACGGCCGCCCTACTTCAGGAATCCCTCGTAGTTGCGCAGCGTCAGCTGGCTGTCGATCTGGCGCATCAGTTCGAGCGCCACACCGACGGAGATCAGCACTGCGGTACCGGCGAAGGCGAACGTGTTGATGCCCGCCATGATCAGCAGGAGGTACGGCAGGATGGCGATGATGGCGATGAACACCGCGCCCGGCAGCGTGATGCGGTTGACCGCCTTGCCGAGGTAGCGCTCGGTCTGCGGACCGGGGCGCACACCGGGGATGAACCCGCCCTGGCGGCGCAGCTGGTCGGCCTGACGCACCGGGTCGAAGGCGATCGAGTTGTAGAAGTAGGCGAAGGCGATGATCAACAGCGCGAAGATCGAGATGTAGACGAAGTTCTGCGGGTTGACGATGTACGTGTTGACGAAGTCGACGATCTCGCCGCGCCAGCCCTCACCGGAGCCGAGGAACTGCACGAGGATCACCGGCAGCAGCAGGATCGAGCTGGCGAAGATGATCGGGATGACGCCCGACTGGTTGACCTTCAACGGGATGTAGGTGTTCTGGCCGCCCATCATGCGGCGGCCGACCACACGTTTGGCGAACTGCACCGGTATTCGCCGTTGCCCGAGTTCGACGTACACGACGGCGACGATGATCCCGATCGTCAGCAGGATGATCGCCACGAACCAGAACGACCTTGTTCAGCGCCAGGATGCTGTAGTAGCCCTGCGGCAGCCCGGACGACGACCGACGCGAAGATGATCATCGACATGCCGTTGCCGATGCCGCGCTGGGAGATCAGCTCGGAGATCCACATCAACACCGCGGTGCCGGCGACGAGCGTCGGGATGATCAGGTAGCCCGCGCGGCCACACGCCGTCGGGCAGCAGCGGCACGGTCGGCGCGTTCGCGCCGGCGCCGAAGTACGCGGTGCCGCGGCCCGTGCCGAAGATGAACACGAGGCCGGTGGCCTGCAGCGTGGCCAGGCCGATGGTGACGTAGCGGGTGTACTGCGTGATCTTGCGCTGACCGACGGCACCCTCCTGCTGGAGTTCCTCCAGCTTGGGGATGACCACGCCGAGCACCTGCATGATGATGCTGGCCGTGATGTACGGCATGATCCCGAGCGCGAAGATCGAGAAGCTCTCGAACGCGCCGCCGGAGAACAGGTTCAGGAACCCGAGTGCACCCTGCTGGTTGGCCGCGTCCCTGAGCTGCTCGATGGCGATGGAGTCGACACCGGGCACCCGGATGAACACGCCCAACCGGTAGACGGCAACCATGGCAATGACGAACAGGATCTTGTTTCGAAGGTCGTTGACCTTGAAGATGTTCGCCAGGCTTTTGATCACGCGGATGGCCCCTTTGTCGATCGCGTCGTTGTGTCGGTGATGAGTTGACGTCGAACGTCGACGTCAGCGGTTGGCGAACTGGTTGCCCTTCACCGCCGGGCGTCCGGCGCTGACCCTCCGCCTTGAACGGCAGCTCGACAGCGTGACCGTACCGCCGGCGTCGGTGATCGCCTGTTCGGCCGACTTCGAGATCGCGTGCGACGTGGACGTTCACCTTGGTCGAGATCTCGCCGCGGGCGAGGACCTTGACGAACGACCTCTTGCGGACGACGCCGTTGGCGACGAGGACGTCGAGGGTGACATCGGCGTCGCCGATCTTCTCGACGAGGTCGCCGAGCGTGTGCAGGTTGACCGCCTGGTACTCGACGCGGAACGGGTTGTTGAACCCCTTCAGCTTCGGGACGCGCTGCTTGAGTGGCATCTGGCCACCCTCGAAGCCGCGGGCGACCGTGTTGCGGGCACGCTGGCCCTTGGTGCCACGGCCGGCAGTCTTGCCGCCCTTGCCGCCGGTACCGCGACCGACGCGCTTGGCGTTCTTGGTGGAGCCCGGTGCGGGCGCCAGATCATGGACCTGCATGGTCAGCTCTCCTTCTCGAGATTGCGGCCGAGTCCGACCCACCGTGATCAGGTGCGGGACCCGGGCGATCATGCCGCGGATCTCGGGCCGATCAGGCAGCGTGTTCGTGTTGCCGATCTTGCCGAGCCCGAGCGCCCGCAGCGTGCCGCGGTGCTTGGGCTTGGTGCCGATCGACGACTTGATCTGCGTGACGGTGATGGTTGCTTCAGCCATGAGTTGCTCCCGTGGTGCTGCGGCGGCGGCCTTCGGCCGCGCTCGTTGTACGCGTTGAGCAGACCCTTGGGGACGAACTCCTCGGCCGGGTCAGACCGCGTCGCTTGGCGACCTCGTCGGGACGCTGCAGCGACTTGAGCCCGGCGATGGTGGCGCGGGCGACGTTGATGTGGTTGGCCGATCCGAGCGACTTGCAGAGCACGTCGTGGACGCCGGCCTCTTCGAGGATGACGCGGGCGGCGCCACCGGCGATCACGCCGGTACCGGGCGCAGCCGGCTTCATCATGACCTTGCCGCCGCCGGTGGTGCCGAGGACGGGGTGGATGATCGTGCTGCCGGCCATCGGCACCTCGAAGAGGTTGCGCTTGGCTTCCTCGGTGCCCTTCTGGATGGCGAGCGGCACTTCCTTGGCCTTGCCGTAGCCGAGGCCGACGCGGCCGTTGCCGTCGCCGACCACGACGAGCGCGGTGAAGGAGAAGCGACGGCCACCCTTGACGACCTTGGCGACGCGGTTGATCGTGATGACGCGCGACTCGCGCAGTCCACTGTCGTTCTCGTCGCGGCGATCGCGGCCACCGTCACGGCCACCGTCACGACCGCCACGGCTGTCGCGGGAGTCGCGATTGCCGCCAGACCGCCACGGCCGTCGGTACGCGGTGCGTTCGGGGTTGGTGTTGTGTCGAATGCCATCAGAACTCCAGTCCGGCTTCACGGGCGGCAGTCGCAACCGCAGCGATACGGCCGTGGTAGGCGAACCCACCGCGGTCGAACACGACCTTGTCGATTCCGGCGGCCTTGGCCCGCTCGGCGATCAGCGTGCCGACGCGGGTTGCCGCTTCGACGCTCGAACCCGAACCGGCGGCACGCAGGTCGGCCTCGTTGGTCGACGCCGCGGCCAGCGTGGTGCCGGCGTCGTCGTCGATCAGCTGCACCGACAGGTGCTTGTTGCTGCGGAACACGGCCAGGCGCGGACGCAGCGCGGTGCCGTGGATCTTCTTGCGGACACGACGGTGACGCCGGATGCGACCGTTGCGTCGTGCTTGTGCGATCTTGCTCATCAGAGACTCCGATACTTCCTGTTGTTCACTTCTTGCCGGCCTTGCCGGCCTTTCGCAGCACACGCTCGCCGGCGTAGCGGACGCCCTTGCCCTTGTAGGGCTCGGGCTTGCGGATGCTGCGGATGTCGGCCGCGACCTGGCCGACGACTTCCTTGTCGATGCCGGTGACGATGACCTGGGTCTGGGCCGGCACCTCGAAGGTGATGCCTTCCGGCGCCTTCACGTCGACCGGGTGGCTGAAACCGAGGTTCAGGCGCAGGGCGCTGGGGCCCTGGGCTTCGGCCCGGTAGCCGACGCCGACGATCTCGAGGTTCTTCTTGAACCCCTCGGTGACGCCGATGACCATGTTGTTCACGAGGCTGCGGGTGAGCCCGTGCATGGCCTTGACCTTGTTCTCGTCGTTGGGACGCTCCACCGTGAGGGTGTCGCCGTCCTGACTGATGGTGATGGTGCCCGGGATCTGACGCTCGAGGGTGCCCTTGGGCCCCTTGACCGAGATCGTGCGGCCGTCGACGGTGACGTCGACGCCCGCCGGGACGGTGATGGGTGCTTTTCCGATTCGAGACATGTCAGCTCACCAGACGTAACAGAGGACCTCGCCGCCGACGTTGCGCTTGCGCGCCTCGCGGTCGGTCATGAGGCCGTGGGAGGTGGACAGGACGGCGACGCCGAGGCCACCGAGCACGCGGGGCACGGTGTTGGCGTTGCGGTAGACCCGCAGGCCCGGCGTCGAGATGCGACGCAGACCGAAGATCGTGCGGTCACGATCGGGCGAGTACTTGAGCTTGATGGTCAGGACCTCGCCGACGCCGCTGGGGCGACGGGCTGGTCGCGAAGCTGCCGATGTAGCCCTCCTTCTGGAGGACTTCGGCGAGCGCCACCTTCTGCTTCGACGAGGGCATGCGCACCTCGTCGTGCTTGGCGGTGTTGGCGTTGCGGACACGGGTCAGCATGTCGGCGATGGGATCAGTCATCATGATGTTTCTCCTCAGCGGCCCGTCGTCACCAGCACGACTTCGTCAGGCCGGGGATCTCGCCGGCGTGTGCGAGCTCGCGCAGGCACAAACGGCAGAGACCGAACTTGCGATAGACGGAACGGGCCCGGCCGCAGCGGCGGCAGCGGGTGTAGCCACGAACCTTGAACTTCGGCTTCGCGTTGGCCTTGTTGATCAGTGCTTTCTTTGCCATGCCTCAGCCTCACTTCTTCCTCTTGCCGCCGTACTGCGGCCCCCGACGCTTCTTCTTCCGCGGCTCGTTGTCGGCATCGGCGCCCTTCTTGAAGGGGAAGCCGAATGCGTCGAGCAGCGCCTTGCCGGACTCGTTGTCCTTGGCGGTGGTGACGATGGTGATGTCCATCCCACGGGGCTGGTCGGCCTTGTCGGGATCGATCTCGGCGAACATCGTCTGCTCGTTGAGGCCGAACGTGTAGTTGCCCTTGCCGTCCCACGAGTGGGCGGGCAGGCCGCGGAAGTCGCGGATACGGGGGATCGCAACCGACACGAGTCGGTCGAGGAACTCCCACATCCGGTCGCCACGGAGGGTGACCTTCACGCCGATGGCCTGGCCCTCACGCAACTTGAAGTTGGCGATCGAGGTCTTGGCCTTGGTGACGACCGGCTTCTGGCCGGCGATCACGGTGAGGTCGGAGACGCGCCGCTTCGATGAGCGACGGCTGGGCGGCGGCACGGCCGACACCCATGTTGATCACGATCTTCTCGAGTGTCGGCACCTGCATGACGTTCTTGATCCCGAGCTCCTCCTGGAGCTTGGCCTTGTTCTCGTTCGTGTAGCGCGCCTTCAGGCGCGGGATCGTGCCTGCCTCGGTCGTGCCTGTGCGTCGTGCTTCGGTCGTGGTGCTGTCGGTCACGGTCACTTGATCACCTCGCCGCTCGGTCGGGCGACGCGCACCTTCGTGCCGTCGTTCTTGATCTTGTAGCCGACGCGGACCGTCTTGCCCTTGTGCACGAGCATCACGTTGCTCGCGTGGATCGGCAGGTCCTTGTCGATGATGCCGCCGGGCTCGTTGGCGCGGCGGGCCTTCTGGTGCTTCGAGGCGGTGTTGACGCCGTTCACGATCACCTTGTTCGACTTCGGGAAGACGAAGGCGATCTCGCCCTGCTTGCCCTTGTCCTTGCCGGTGATCACCTCGACGGTGTCACCCTTCTTGAGTTTCATCACAACACCTCCGGGGCGAGTGAGACGATGCGCATGAACTTGCGGTCGCGCAGCTCACGGCCGACCGGGCCGAAGATGCGGGTACCGCGCGGCGTGAGATCGTCCTTGATCAGCACGGCGGCGTTCTCGTCGAAGCGGATGTAGCTGCCATCCGGACGGCGCTTTTCCTTCTTGGTACGGACGACGACGCACTTGACGACGTCACCCTTCTTGACGCCGGCGCCGGGCATCGCATCCTTGACCGTGGCGACGAAGATGTCGCCGATCGAGGCGTACCGGCGGCGCGTGCCGCCGAGCACCTTGATGCACAGCACTTCCTTGGCGCCGCTGTTGTCGGCGACGCGGAGGCGGGACTCCTGCTGAATCACTGTGCCACCTCCTTGATCTGTTCGCTAGCTCACTTGGCACGCTCCAGCACTTCGGTGACGCGCCAGCGCTTGTTCTTGCTGAGCGGACGGGTCTCCATGACGCGGACCTTGTCGCCGATGTTGACGTCGTTGGTCTCGTCGTGGGCGTACAGCTTCTTCGTCCGCAGGACGAACTTGTTGTACTTGGCGTGGCGAACACGATCGACGACGGCCACGACGGCGGTCTTGTCCATCTTGTTCGACACGACCGTGCCTTCGCGCACCTTGCGGCGGGCTCGCTCGCGCGCTCGGTGGCGGGCTCGGCCTCCGCTGCGCTTTGGCCTCGCGCCGCTTCCGGCTCGTCGCTGGCGCTTCCCTCGCCGCCTGTGAGCAGGTCGGTGTTCTCGGTTGTTTCAGTCATCTCATCTACCGTCACTGTCCGGCCTCGGCCGCAACGATCTCTCGCTGACGGATGAGGGTGTTGATTCGGGCGATCTGCTTGCGAACCTTGCTGATCTCCGCGGTGTTGTCGAGCTGGCCCGTCGCGTTGCGGAAGCGCAGGTTGAGCGCCTCCTGCTTCGTGGCCCGGAGCTCGTCGATCAGTTCGCCGAGGCTCAGCTCGGCGAGGTCGTTCTTCTTGCCGGCCATGTCAGATCGCCTCCTCACGGGTGATGATCCGGGCCTTGATCGGCAGCTTCTGGATCGCCTTTTCGAGGGCGATCCTTGGCCTGCGCCTCGTCGGGGAACGACAGCTCGAAGAGCGTGCGACCCGGCTTGACGACGGCGACCCAGAACTCGGGGTTGCCCTTGCCGGAACCCATGCGGGTCTCGGCCGGCTTCTTCGTGACGGGCTTGTCCGGGAACACGGTGATCCAGACCTTGCCGCCGCGCTTGATCGAGCGGGTCATGGCGATACGGGCGGCCTCGATCTGGCGGGCGGTGAGCCAGCCCGGCTCGAGCGCCTGGATGCCGTACTCGCCGAAGCTGAGGCCGGAGCCTCCCTTGGTCATTCCCTTGTTGCGACCGCGATGGTGCTTGCGGTGGGCGACCTTGCGTGGCATGAGCATTGGTCGGTCCCCTTTCAGTCCTCGCCGCGGAAGTGCGGCGTCTCGTGGCCCTCGCCCTGCGCGGTGCGCCGGGCGATTGCCTCTTCTTCGTCGAGCAACTTCTCGAGCTCGGGATCAGCTTCCTTGATCAGGGGCTGGGTCTCGGGTTCGAGGGCGGCGGCGCGGGGGCCACCGGACGACACGACCTTGCGGGGGCCTGCGCCCTGGCCGGACGTCTCGCCGACGGCCATGGCGGCCTCGCGGGCGATCTTGTCCTCGTTGAGCTTCTTGTAGGGCAGGATGTCGCCCTTGTAGATCCACACCTTGACGCCGACGCGGCCGCTGGTGGTCTTGGCCTCGCGCATGCCGTAGTCGATGTCGGCGCGCAGCGTGTGCAGCGGCACCCGGCCTTCGCGGTACCACTCGGTGCGGCTCATCTCGGCGCCGCCGAGGCGACCCGAGCACTGGACGCGGATGCCGAGGGCGCCGGCGCGCTGGGCGTTCTGCACGGCGCGCTTCATGGCCCGACGGAAGGCGATGCGGTTGACGAGCTGGTCGGCCACACCCTGGGCGATGAGCGCGGCGTCGAGTTCGGGGTTCTTGATCTCGACGATGTTCAGCTGCACCTTCGGGTTGCCGGTGATCTTGGTGATCATCGTGACGCAACTCGTCGGCCTGCATGCCGCGACGACCGATCACGATGCCCGGACGGGCGGTGTGGATGTCGACGCGGAGCTTGTCACGGGTGCGCTCGACCTCGATGCGGCTGATGGCAGCCGACTCGAGCTTCGTCATGATCTCGCGACGGATCGTCCAGTCCTCGGTGAGGTACTGCTTGTACTCACGCTCGGAGAACCAACGCGACTTCCAGTCGGTCGTGACTCCCAGGCGGAAGCCGTACGGATTGATCTTCTGACCCATCAGATCGGCTCCTCTCGTCGGTCCGCTTCGCTTTCGACTCGTCGACGCTTCCGCCTCGTCGCTGGCGCTTCCCTCGGCGGGTGTGCTCACGTCTTCGCTCTCCTCGACGGCCTCTTCGGCCACTTCGGTTTCGGCCACGTCGGTGGCTTCGGTTTCGGTTTCGGCGACTTCGGTCTCGGCGGCTTCGGTCTCGACGTCGGCGGCGAGTTCGGCGGTGGTGTCGACCACGTCCTGCTCGTCGGCGGCCTCTGCGGTCGCTTCGTCGATCGCGGCTGCCTCAGCGGCCGAGGCGGGCCGGTCTTCTTGCGGCTGCGCTCGACGCGGGCACGACGGCTGGCGGCGCTGGTCTGCGGGCGGCCACGGCCGGCTGCTCCACCGGCACGCTCCTGGCGGGCCTGGATGACGGCGATGCGGTCGTCGCTCATACGGGCGACGATCACCGTGATGTGGCACGAACGCTTGTTGATGCGTGACGCACGGCCGCGGGCACGGGGGCGGAACCGCTTGAGCGTCGGGCCCTCGTCGGCGAAGCAGGCGACGACGAACAGCTCGTCGGCGTCCTGGGCGTCGTTGTTGACGGCGTTGGCGACCGCGCTGGCGAGCACCTTGCGGACGTCACGGGCGATGTGGCGATCGGTGAACTGCAGCACCTGATCGGCCGACACGACGTCGAGGCCGCGGATCAGGTCGAGGACCACGCGGGCCTTCGAGGCCGACGCACGCACGTAGCGGGCGGTGGCCTTCGTGCCGGAGCGTTCGCCGACGACGAACGACTTCTCGTTGAGCTTCGGACCGGTCATCAGCGGCGACCCTTCGTGTTGCGTTCCTGACCCGCGTGGAACTTGAACGTGCGGGTCGGGCTGAACTCACCGAGCTTGTGGCCGACCATCGACTCGGTCACGTAGACCGGGACGTGCTTGCGACCGTCGTGGACGGCGATGGTGTGGCCGACCATGTCGGGGATGATGGTGGAGCGGCGCGACCAGGTCTTGACGACCTTGCGCTCGCCGGCGGCGTTCTGGGTGTCGATCTTCTTGAGCAGATGATCGTCGACGAACGGGCCCTTTTTGAGGCTGCGAGTCATGTGCGTTCCCTTTACTTCCCGCCGCGTCAGCGGCGACCCTTGCTCGTGCGACGACGGCGGATGATGAGCTGCTGGCTGGCCTTCTTCTTGTTGCGAGTACGGCCTTCCGGCTTGCCCCACGGAGACACGGCGGGACGACCACCGGAGGTCTTGCCTTCGCCACCACCGAGTGGGTGGTCGACGGGGTTCATGGCGACACCGCGGGTCTGGGGCTTCTTGCCCTTCCAGCGGTTGCGGCCGGCCTTGCCGATCTTGATCAGCTCGTGCTGGCTGTTGCCGACTTCGCCGACCGTTGCCCGACAGTCGATGAGCACGCGGCGCATCTCGGTCGAGGGCATACGAAGCGTGGCGTAGTCGCCGTCCTTGGCGACGAGCTGCACGGCGATACCGGCCGAACGGCCGATCTTGCCGCCCTGGCCGGGGCGCAGCTCGACGTTGTGGAGCGTGGTACCGACCGGGATGTAGCGCATCGGCAGGGCGTTGCCCGGCTTGATGTCGGCACCGTGGCCGCTCTCGACGCGGTCGCCGACGCTGAGCCCACGGGGGGCGAGGATGTAGGCCTTCTCGCCGTCGGCGTAGTGCAGCAGGGCGATGCGGCAGGTGCGGTTCGGGTCGTACTCGATGGCGGCGACCTTGGCCGGCACGCCGTCCTTGACGCGCTTGAAGTCGACGAGACGGTACTGCTGCTTGTGGCCACCACCGCGGTGACGCGAGGTCTTGCGGCCGTAGCTGTTGCGGCCACCGGTCTTCGACTTCTTGACGAGCAGCGACTTCTCCGGCGTGGTCTTGGTGATCTCGCTGAAGTCGGAGCTCGTCTGGAAACGACGGCCGGGGCTGGTGGGCTTGCGTGAACGAATGGCCATGATGCGCTCAGTTCTCGAACAGCGGGATCTCGCCCGATGCCAGGGTGACGATGGCCCGCTTCGTGTCGGGCTTCTGACCGATGCGGTTGGTGCCGCGGGTGCGCTTGCGCTTCCCGTTGCGGTTCAGGGTGTTGACCTTCAGCACCTCGACACCCCAGATCGCCTCGACGGCGTCACGGATCTCGGGCTTGGAGGCCGACGGGAGAACCTTGAATGTGTAGACGCCCTGCTCGATGAGGGCGTAGCTCTTCTCCGAGACGATCGGAGCGAGGATGACGTCGCGAGGATCCTTCATGATCAGGAGTCGCCTTTCTTCGTGGCTTCGGTGTCCGCATCGTCGGCGGCTGCTTCTTCGGCGGCGGCGACGCTGGCCGGCTTGGAGAAACCGGCGGCTTCAGCCGCTTCCTCGGTGGCGAACCACACTTCGGCGACGGTCTGGCTGTAATACGGGCTGTCGGGGCCGTGGAAGAGCATCGAGTCGGCGTTGCCCTTGATCGGGAAACCCTTCGGCTCGCTGCCGTCCTCGTTGGCGGCGCGGCTGCCCTCGCCGTACGGGTGCCGTTCCTCGGCAGCCTGGACGCTGGCCGGCTTGGAGAAACCGGCGGCTTCGGCTGCCTCCTCGGTGGCGAACCACACTTCGGCGACGGTCTGGCTGTAGTGCGCGCTGTCCGGGCCGTGGTACAGCATCGAATCGGCGTTGCCCTTGATCGGGAAACCCTTCGGCTCGCTGTCGTCGTCGAGCGCAGCGTGGCTGCCCTCGCCGTACGGAGCCTCCGTGGCGGTCGTCGCAGCATCGGCGACCGTCGCGGCGGCCGCAGCCTGCTTGGCCGGCTTGGCGGCGTCGGCGGCGACGACGGAGGCGGGCACGACGTCCTTGGTGAACACGATCCACTCGTTGCACAGCACGTCGTAGGCGTTGAGTTCGCCCGGGCCGATGATCTGCACGTTGGGGAGGTTGCGGAAGCTCAGTGCGGCAGCGGCATCGTCACGGCCGACGACCACGAGGGCCGTGCCGGTGATGCCGAGGGCGTCGAGCGCCACCTTGGCGGACTTGGTCTTCGGGGTGTCGATGCCCCAGCTGTCGACGACGATGATCTTGCCTTCGTTGGCCCGGTCGGACAGGGCCGACTTGAGCGCCAGCTTCACCATCTTCTTCGGGGTCTTCTGGTCGTACTTGCGGGGCTTCGGGCCGTGGGCGACGCCACCACCGCTGAAGTGCGGTCCGCGGATCGAGCCCTGGCGAGCGTTGCCGGTGCCCTTCTGGGCGTACGGCTTGCGGCCGCCACCGCGCACTTCGGCACGGGTCTTGGTGCTCTGCGTGCCGGAGCGGCGGGCGGCGAGCTGGGCCGTGACGACCTGGTGCATCACCGGGACGTTGGGCTGGACGCCGAACATGTCGTCGTCGACTTCGATGGTTCCGGCGTCCTTGCCGGACGCGTTCTTGAGCGTGAGAGTTGCCATGGTCAGCCCTTCTTTCCGTTCAGCGGGCCCGCCATCTTCACGGCGTTGCGGACGATGACGACACCGCCGGCCGGGCCGGGCACCGAACCTTTGATCAACAGCAGGTTGCGCTCGACGTCGGACTGGACGACCTCGAGGTTCTGCGTGGTGACCTGCTCGTGGCCCATGTGGCCGGGCATGCGCTGGCCCTTGAAGACTCGACCAGGGAACGAGCACGAACCGATGGCGCCGGGGACCCGGTGGCTCTTGTGGTTACCGTGCGAAGCGCCCTGGCCCTTGAAGTTGTGACGCTTCATGACGCCGGCGAAGCCCTTGCCCCGGCTGGTGCCGGTGACGTCGACGAGCGAACCGGCGACGATCTGCTCGACGGTGAGCTCCTGGCCGACCTCGAAGCCGTCGACCGAGTCGAGGCGGAGTTCGATCAGGCGCTTGCCGGCAGCGACGCCGGCCTTGGCGTACTGCCCGGCGTCGGGACGGTTCAGCTTCCTCGCGTCCTTCTGGCCGTATGTGACCTGAAGGGCGGTGTAGCCGTTGCGTTCGGTGGTCATGATCTGCACGATGCGCATCGGCTCGACTCTCACGACGGTGACCGGAACGACCTTGTCGTCCACCCACGTCTGAGTCATGCCGACCTTTTCGCCGACGATCGATTGTTGTGCCATGGCGGCGGTTCCTCTTCCGTTGTCCAAGCCAATCGCTCACCGGGAGGTGAGCTTGGGCTCTCCACGCAAATGCTCCGCCGTCCCTCTGATCGGCCTCGGCCGAAATCAGGACGTGCGGAGCACGAGTTCAAATTGTTGCCGTACGGTTCCTGACCCAACGGTGCGGGCGGCCTTCACGGACATCGGTTGCAAGATGTTCTGGCGCTCGGAATGCCTCCCGAACACGACCATGCAATGCTATGGCCGCAACCACAGGGTTCCAACCCGCCGATCCCGTGATCCCGTGATCCGTCCGCCATTCCCGCCATTCCCGCCATTCCCGCAGGCGCCCCTGCGATCTCGGTCGGATTCGGCCCGGTTTCCGCCCCGGATCCGACCGCGATCGGCGACGAGCACGATCTCGGTCGGATCTGGCCCGCGCGTTCCGGTCTGCGCTGCCGCGCGCCCACGTTCGGGGATGAACGCAGGAGACATCGACGAGTGGGCGAGGACACACCACGGGTTGATCACGAAGGCGGCCTCCGGACTCAGCGATTCCGCGTGGAAACGGGCCATCCGGTCAGGCCGGTTGCTCGCCGTCCATCCCGGGGTCGCCCGACTTCCGGGCACGGCCGACACACCCGAACAACGGATCGCCGCCGCCGTGCTGGCGGCGTCCCCAGCGGGCATCGCGTCACATCGATCGGCGACGTACCTGTGGGGAATCCCTCGTCCTGCCACCGATCCCGTCGATGTCATCGCCCCACGACGGCCGGCGCTCCGTCATCTGAGCACCGTCCGGTACCATCGGCCGACCGATCATCTGCACCTGATCCCGCAGCGACGGGCCGGCATCGCCTGCACCAACATCCTGCGCACGATCTGCGACCTCGGTGCGGTCGACCGACACGCCGTGTCGGGCGCCGTCGGCCACGTGCTGACACTCGGACTGGCGAACCTACCGGCGCTCGAGGCCACCCTGATCGCCCATTCGAGGCAGGGACGATCCGGCGTCACCGCACTGCGGGCGGCGATCGACGACTGGTCCATCGACAGTCGCCCCGCCGATTCTGTACTCGAGCCGGCGATGGGGCGGCTGGTCAGCCGGTACCGACTTCCACCCGTGGAATTCCACCCGATCATCGAGGGGCGCGAGGTCGATTTCCGCTTCGTGGGCACGCCGGTGATCGTGGAATGCGACGGCTGGGCCTTCCACGGGTTGCGTCGCGACCAGTTCGAACGTGATCGAGCTCGCGACGCGATGTTGGCCGCCGCCGGGTGGATCATCCTGCGCTTCACGTACCGCGCGATCACGGGGTCGCCCGGATCCGTCGCACGCCGGATGTCGGCCACCCTGGAGCGCTGGTCGCGCATCGAGCCACCGGACGCCGCTTGACCGGACCCCAATTCGTCGATCCCGGTCGGATCGGGTCCGGTTTCCGACCCGGATCCGACCGAGATCGTCACCTCGTGTCGGTGGCTCCGTCAGCTCGTCGTGACCAGCTCGCGATCGCCGCGCGGGCTGAGCGGAGCGATCGGCATCACCTCGCGAGCGTGGACGATGGCGTCGACCACGCCGTAGGCGATCGCCGCGTCGCCACGGAGGATGAAGTCGCGATCGAGGTCGGTGCCGATCCGTTCGGCGGTCTGCCCGGTGGCGGCGACCAGGATGTCGACCATCCGCTCGCGCATCTCGACCGTCTCGCGGACCTGGATCTCCATGTCGACGGACTGGCCCTGCATCCCGCCGTGCGGCTGGTGGAGCAGGACCCGCGCGTTCGGCAGCGCCGTCCGCATGCCCGGCGCACCGGCGGCGAGCAGCACACCGGCGGCCGACGCGGCCTGCCCCACACACGTGGTCGCGACCGGCGGCCGCATGAACGTCATCGTGTCGTGGATGGCGAACATGCCGATCATGTCGCCGCCCGGCGAGTTGATGTAGAGGTTGACGGGCCTGTCGGGATCCTCGGCCTCGAGGAACAACAGTTGCGCCACCACGAGGTTGGCGACCTGGTCGTCGATCGCCGTGCCGAGGAACACGATGCGTTCGCGGAGCAGGCGCGAGTAGATGTCGTAGGCGCGCTCGCCGCGTGGCGAGCTCTCGATGACGGTGGGGACGAGCATGGTGCCTCCTGGTTTCTTCGGCTGGGCCGTGCGTTGCGTTTGTGCAACCATGGGGTTGCGCATGACTCTACGGGTGTCATGGTCAATGCGCAACTGATAGGTTGCATTCATGGACCCGGACGACACACGTGACGACACCGCCGGCGAGCACCTCGACGACAGCGGGACGGCCGCCCGCTTCGAACAGGTCGTCGACATCGACGCCACGATCGAATCGGCGTGGGCGGCGCTCAGCGATCCGGACGAACTCGCGCGATGGCTCGGATCGTCGGTCGAGCTCGACGTCCGGCCGGGTGGCCGAGGCCGCGTCGTGGACGACGACGGAACGGTGCGCGAGGTGCTCGTCACCGCCGTCGACGATCGCCAGGCGATCGCGTGGCACTGGTGGAGCGACGACGGCGAGTTGTCGTCGGTCGAACTGCGCATCGACGAGTGCGACGGGCACACCCAGCTGCGCATCCTGGAGATGTTCGTGCCGGGGCCGCCCCACGCCGACGAACGGTCGACGATCGCCACGTGTTCACGCCGGTGGTCCGCCGCGACATCACGGTTGTGGCGGCACGTGGGAGTCGCCGCGTTCGTATGAGCGCGGCGATCGGATCGGGGAACGGTCGATCCGGGAACTGTCCTGGCCGCCCTCGCCGACCCGACCCGCCGCGACGTGTTGGCGGCCGTCGCCGCACGGGCGGGCACGGCGACCGCGACGGAGCTCGCGGAGGAACTCCCGGTCACGAGACAAGCGATCGCCAAGCACCTGACGGTGCTCGCCGACGCCGGGCTGGTCACCGCCGTCAGACACGGGCGAGAGGCGCGCTACCGCGTGGTGGCCGGGTCACTTCGTCCTGCCGCTGACTGGATCGCCCGCACCGAGGCGAGCTGGGGCCGCCGCGTCGACCGCCTCCAACAACACTTCGCCGAGCGCTGATCGCCGCGTCCGAGCCTGCCCCGTCCCCTCGCGTGACGGGCGACCACGATCTGGATCAGCCGTAGGATCGAGGCGTGCCGTCCGGGCAGTTCACCGAGATCCCGATCCTCGATCTGTCGGCGATCGACGGCCGTTCGGCGCTCGCCGACGAGATCCGCGAGATCTGCCACGAGATCGGGTTCTTCGTCGTCACCTCCCACGGCGTCGATCCGGTGCTCGTCCACGCGGTCTTCGACATGATGCGGACGTTCTTCGCCCTGCCCGAGGCCGACAAGCTGCTCATCGACAAGCGCACGTCGCGGCACTTCCGCGGCTGGGAACCGGTCGGGGCAGAGTCGACGAACAACCGCCCCGACATCCGCGAGCAGATCGACCTGTGGACCGAGTGGCCCGCGCGCGACCCCGATGTCGAGCCGCCGTACCTCCGCTTGCTCGGCCCGAACCAGTGGCTCCCTGACGAGGTGCTGCCTGGACACCGCGAGCTCGTCCTCGCCTGGTTCCGCGAACTCCGTGCCCTCGCCGATCGGCTGCTGCGACTCCTCTCGGAGGGCCTCGGCCTGGCACCGGACCATCTGTCCAACTATTTCGGCGACGAGCCGATGTCGCTCACCAAGCTCATCTCGTACCCACCGACACCGCTCGGTGGCGCCGGCGTGAACGCCCACCACGACACCGGGTTCCTCACGGTCCTCGCCGCCGGGACGACTCCTGGCCTCCAGGTGGCGAACACCGACGGGGAGTGGATCGACGTGCCGATCGTGGCCGACTCGTTCGTGATCAACCTCGGCGAGATCATGCAGGCGATCACCGGCAACTACTTCGTCGCCACACCGCACCGCGTGATCACCTCCGAGGCACGCCTGTCGGCGGCCTACTTCCACGGTCCGTCGCTCGACACCCACCTCCATCCCCTCCCGCTCGACCCGCGATTCGCGGAGGCCGTCGCAGCCAGCCCCCGCCACCGCGACGCGGGCTTCATGGCTGCCCGGGACGAGACCGAGGCGGGCGTCGGCGACATGCGCAGCCCGCACCGGCCGGACACGTATGGCCAACAGTTGTGGAACTACTTCGCCCGGAGCTACCCCGACAACATGGCCCGCCACTATTCCGCGTGACGTCGGGCCCGACATGCCGAAATTCTGATCGGATCGAGCGCTGGGCGCACCGAGGCCGAAGAATTTCGGATGATCCTCTACGGATAGCGGGCGCTGAGCCACTCGGCGACGGTCGCCATCGCCTCCGGGCGGTGGCCCTCGAGATAGTGCGGGGCGCCCTGCATCGCGACGTAGGTGACGTCGGCGGCACCGGCGGCGGCGACGATCTCCTCGGCCTGCCACACCCGGATCTCGGTGTCGCCGGTCGGGTGGACCAGCAGTGTCGGCACCGTCACCTGGGGCATGGTGTCGGCCAGTTTGGCGTGGCTCGACAGACCCGACCACGTGCTGAGCCAGCCACGGGCCGTCATCGTCCGTGCCAAACCGCCGCGCCCGTAGTTCGCATCGAACGGGTCGGGGAACGCGAACAGTGACCCCATCGGGCGCTCGTCGGGATCGATCGACAGATCGAGATAGGCGGGATCGGCCAGCGTGCGGTAGATGGTCAGATACTTGGTGAACACCGCACGACGCCGCTGCTCGCGCCAACCGACGGGATCGCGGACCCGGTCCGTCGCCGACAGCACCGGGAGCACAGTCTGCGCGTCGGCGATCGACGCTTTGGCGATCGCGTCGATGCGGGCCACCCGCGCGACCTGGGCCGCGCGGTACTTCGCCACCCACTCGGGGTCGTACGAGGACGGCTCGGGCCACGGCCGCCACCCGTTGTCGGGGTGGTACATGTCGAGTTCGGGCACCGTGGAGAACGGATCGTCCTCGTCGGCGACCGAGGGGTCGATCACCTGCAGCATGAACACGCCCTCGCCCGGATGCGCCGCCATGCCGATCCAGCCGTCGCCGATGCCGAGTTCGGCGTTCGCCATCGCCATCAGTGACCCGCCGCCCGAGTTGCCGAGCAGCACGACCGCTTCCGCCCCGCGCCGCACCATCTCGTCGTAGGCGGTGTTGACGTCGACGATGCACGACTCGTGGAGGCAGTCGGTGTCGTTGTTCATGTAGCGCGTCCCGAACCCGAGCACCGCGTATCCCGCGGCGGCCAGGAGCGGACAGGCGTAGTGCACGCTGAAGTCGCCACGCGGGTGCGACAGGATCACCGCCGTCTTCCACGGCGTGCCGATCGGCGGGGTCCACAGCACGCCGCGCACGAGGCCGCCGTCCGGCGACACCATCCGCACCGGCTCGCGTTGCACCGCCACACCGGGGTCGTCCTCCGGCAGCGGCCAGTAGCCGAAACCGACCGGTCGTGTCCCACCCAACATCACATCGGGCATCACGTCGCGCTTACTCATCGCCCCACCGTAGAAGGCCCTCCGCCACCACCTTCGATCGGCCGCCAAGACACGTTTGCGTCAAGATTTCTGCGGACCGGTCCGCAGAAATCCCGACGCAAACGAGGATGGTGGGGCGACGGGGATCAGTCGGCGGGGCGGGCGGGGCGGGCGGTGAGCGTGGCGTCGAAGGTCTGCTGCTCGCCGTCGCGGACGATGGTGATCTGCGTCGAGTCACCCGGTTCGAGGTCGCGGATCGCAGCGATCAGCCCGGTCGACCCGTCGATCGCGGCGCCGTCGACGGCGACGACGAGGTCATCCTGCTCGATGCCCGCCTGCTCGGCCGGCGTACCCGGATCGACGCTGGTGACGAGGGCACCCTGGCCGCCGTCGGTCCGGTCGGCGAGGCCGACGCCGAGGTAGGCCTCGGCCCGCTCGGTGCCCTCCGCCTGATCGCGCAGTGCTTCGATGACGGGAAGGGCTTCCTTCACGGAGATGGCGAAGCCGACATTGGTCGCGGCGGTGGTCTCGCTGCTGCGGGCGACGGCGGTGTTGATGCCGACGACTTCGCCCGCGGCGTTGACGAGCGCGCCACCGGAGTTGCCCGAGGAGATCGCGGCGTCGGTCTGGATCAGGCCGTCGAGGGCAGCTCCGTCGGTGCCGATCGTACGGTCGAGCGCCGACACGATGCCGAGGGTGACCGACGGGTCGCCGTCGAGCCCGAGGGCGAAGCCGATGGCGATCACGTCGTCACCGAGATGGACGCTCTCGGGATCGGCGAACGTGACCGGCTGGTATCCGTCGCCCGCCATGCGCAGCAGGGCGAGGTCGTTGCCGACGTCCTCGGCCAGCAGGTTCGCTTCGCGGGGCTCGGTCTCGCCGGACAGCCGAACTCGGATCGACGACGCGCCGTTGACGACGTGGGCGTTGGTGAGGATTTCACCGTCGGCCGAGATGATCACTCCGGTGCCGAGCGCATGACCGCCCTCCACGTCGGTGCTGATCGTGACCATCGACGGCGCGACGTGATCGACGACGCCGGCCACGTCGATGCGCCGCTCGGTCGGGTCACGCGGGGCCGCGACGTCGAGCGCCGCGTTCGACGCCCGTGTCGGGGGTTCGTTCATCCAGTCGGCCATCCCGTTGCCCAGCACCGCGCCGAGCGCGCCGGCGACGAGCGCGACGCATGCGATGGCGGCGAGGAGGACGAGCGGCCGCGACCGGCGCGACTTCGATCCCCCAGAAGCCGCCGGATCGGACGTCTCCGGATCAGACGTCGCCGGTTCGGACGATGGCGGATCGAAGGACGGCGGACTGAACGTCGAACCAGGACCGGACGATGACGCGACCGACGACGAGTTGGTCGTCGGCGGCGACGACGGCGTCGGAGCCGACCACGGTGAGGGCGCAGACATGGGGGACATGTCGTCATGTCTACCGATCCACGCGTGATCGGTCCGACGCGACGGGCACCTCACACCCGTTTCACAACTCGTGGGACGCGAAACGGGCGGGCCCGCAGGCCCGCCCGTTCAGGGTGTTCGAGAATCCGGGAGAACGCTCAGGCGTTCTGGATCTTGATCTCGATGTCGACGCCGGCCGGCAGCTCGATGCGCTGCAGGCTGTCGATGGTCTTGCCGTTCGGGTTCACGATGTCGATGAGGCGCTTGTGCACCCGCATCTCGAAGTGCTCACGCGAATCCTTGTCGACGTGCGGGCCGCGGATGACCGTGTAGCGGTGCTTGTCGGTCGGCAGTGGGATCGGTCCACGGACGGTGGCGTCGGTACGGGTGACCGTCTCGACGATCTTCTTCGTCGACTGATCGATGATCTCGTGGTCGAACGCTTTCAGACGGATGCGGATGCTCTGTGCCATGTCGGTTGCTCTCTCTCGTTCTTGTCCGGTTCAGGGTTCCGTCAGGTCACTTCAGGATCTTGGTGACACGGCCGGCACCCACGGTGCGGCCACCCTCACGGATCGCGAACCGCAACCCCTCATCCATGGCGATCGGCTTACCAAGCTCGACAGTGATCTCCACATTGTCACCAGGCATCACCATCTCCGTACCCGACGGCAACTCGATCGTGCCCGTCACGTCAGTCGTACGGAAGAAGAACTGCGGACGATAATTGTTGAAGAACGGCTTATGCCGACCCCCCTCGTCCTTGTTCAACACATACACCTGACCCTCAAAATTCGTGTGCGGAGTAATCGAACCGGGCTTGCACAACACCTGCCCACGCTCCACATCCTCCTTACCCGTCCCACGCAACAGGGCACCGATGTTGTCACCGGCCTGGCCCTCATCGAGCAACTTACGGAACATCTCCACCCCGGTACACGTCGTCTTCTGCGTCACCCGCAACCCAACGATCTCGATCTCATCACCGGTGTGAATGATCCCCTGCTCCACCTTGCCCGTCACCACCGTGCCACGACCCGTGATCGTGAACACATCCTCGATCGGCATCAAGAACGGCTTATCCAACTCACGCACCGGCTCGGGGATGAACGAGTCAGCAGCAGCCATCAACTCCATGATCTTCTCCTGCCACTCCGCATCCCCCTCAAGGGCCTTCAGAGCGGACACCTGGATGACCGGGGCATCATCACCCGGGAACTCATACTCGTTCAACAATTCGCGAACCTCGAGCTCCACCAACTCCAACAGCTCCTCATCATCGACCATGTCAGCCTTGTTCAACGCCACAATGATCGACGGCACACCCACCTGACGGGCCAACAACACATGCTCCCGGGTCTGAGGCATCGGACCATCCGTCGCCGCCACCACCAAAATCGCCCCATCCACCTGGGCCGCACCCGTGATCATGTTCTTGATGTAATCCGCATGACCCGGCATGTCCACATGCGCGTAATGACGATTCTCCGTCTCGTACTCGATATGCGCGATCGAGATCGTGATACCACGAGCCTTCTCCTCCGGCGCCTTGTCAATCGTGTCAAACGCCGCGAACTCCGCCAACCCACGCTCCGACAACGTCTTCGAAATCGCCGCCGTCAACGTCGTCTTCCCATGGTCAATATGACCCATCGTCCCAATATTCACATGAGGCTTATTGCGCTCGAACTTCTTCTTACCCATGGCGGTGCGGCTCCAATTTCTTTCGTTTATGTCTAGATGTGAGTTGTCAAAGAACTGAATTCGGTGTTCGAGTGGCGGCTATTCGCCGCGAACTCGCTTCACGATTTCCTGGGCGATGGTTTCCGGCACCTGCTGGTACTCGGAGAACTGCATCGTGTAGGTGGCACGCCCCTGGGTGCGTGAACGAAGGTCGGTACTGTAACCGAACATCTCCGACAGCGGAACCGTGGCGTTGACGACCTGCGTGTTGCCACGGGCCTCCATGCTGCCGATGCGGCCGCGGCGGCTCGACAGGTCGCCCATCACGTCGCCCATGTAGTCCTCGGGCGTGACGACCTCGACGGCCATGATCGGCTCCATCAGCACCGGCTTGGCCAGCTCGGCGGCCTTGCGGAACGCCATCTGTCCGGCGATCTTGAACGCCATCTCCGAGGAGTCGACGTCGTGGTACTGACCGTCGACGAGTTGGACCTTGACGTCGACCGTCGGGTAGCCGGCGAGCACGCCGTTGTCGAGCGAGCTCTGCAGACCCTGGTTGGTCGGGTTGATGTACTCGCGCGGGATCTTGCCGCCCGAGATCTTGTCCTCGAACTCGTAGCCGCCACCCGGGTTCGGCATCATGTTGATCTTCACGACGGCGAACTGACCGGAACCACCCGACTGCTTGATGTGGCGGTACTCGACGTTGGTGACTTCCTTGGTGATCGTCTCGCGGTAGGCGACCTGCGGCTTGCCGACGGTGGCCTCGACCGAGAACTCGCGCTGCATGCGGTCGACGAGCACCTCGAGGTGCAGCTCGCCCATGCCCGAGATGACGGTCTGACCGGTCTCCTCGTCGGAGCGGATGCGGAACGTCGGGTCCTCGTCGGACAGCGACTTGAGCGCCTTGCCGAGCTTCTCCTGGTCGGACTTCGTCTTCGGCTCGATGGCGACGTGGATGACCGGCTCGGGGAACTCCATCCGTTCGAGGATGATCGGATGGTTGCGGTCGCAGAGGGTGTCACCGGTGGTGACGTTCTTGAAGCCGAGACCGGCGACGATGTCACCGGCCATCGCGACGTCGAGGTCCTCACGCTGGTTGGCGTGCATCAACAGGATGCGGCCGAGACGCTCGCGGTCTTCCTTGACCGAGTTGTACACCTCTTCGCCCTTGGAGATCTCGCCCGAGTACACGCGGAAGTAGGTGAGCTTGCCGAACGGATCGGACACGATCTTGAACGCCAGCGCGGCGAACTCCTTGTCGTTCGGGCCGCGATAGAGGTCCTCGTCACCCTTCAGGTTGGTGCCGTGCGCCGGCGGGATGTCGAGCGGGCTCGGCAGGAAGTCGACGACTGCGTCGAGCATCGGCTGCACACCCTTGTTCTTGAAGGCCGAGCCGCAGAGGATCGGCACGAAGTCGAACGCCAGGGTGCCCTTGCGGATGGCCGACTTGATCTCGGCCTCGGTCACGTCCTCGCCACCGAGGTACTTGTCCATCAGCTCTTCGTCCTGCGTCGCGATGGATTCCATCATGTGCTCGCGGTACTCGTTCGCCTGGTCGATCATGTCGGCAGGAATGTCGACCTCGTCCCACTTGGCGCCGAGTTCTTCGTCGAGCCAGATGAGCGCCTTCATCTTCACGATGTCGATGAGGCCGACGAACGGCTTGATGGCCTCGGGGCCGCCCGCGCCGATCGGCAGCTGGATGACGAGTGGGGTGGCCTGCAGGCGGTCGACGACCATCTGCACGGTGCGGTAGAAGTCGGCGCCGATGCGGTCCATCTTGTTGACGAAGCACATGCGCGGCACCTTGTAGGTGTTGGCCTGGCGCCAGACGGTCTCGGTCTGCGGCTCGACGCCGGCGACGGAGTCGAACACGGTGACGGCGCCGTCGAGGACGCGCAGCGAGCGCTCGACCTCGATCGTGAAGTCGACGTGGCCCGGTGTGTCGATGATGTTGATGCGGTTGTTGTTCCACACACAGGTGGTGGCAGCGGAGGTGATCGTGATGCCGCGCTCCTGTTCCTGCGCCATGTGATCCATGGTGGCAGCGCCGTCGTGGACCTCACCGATCTTGTAGCTCTTGCCGGTGTAGTAGAGGATGCGCTCGGTCGTCGTGGTCTTGCCGGCGTCGATGTGCGCCATGATGCCGATGTTGCGGGTGCGATCCAGGGGGAACTCGCGCTTGGCCATCTTCTCTACTTCACTTCCGTATCAAGGTGCGACTACTGAACTACAGGGAGCCGGGCCGGCGCTGAGGCGCGAGCACGGTCGACCAGTGTACCGGCCGGATCCCGCCCGCCACCTGGACGTGACGGCGATCTCATCCCGCCCGACGGCGGACCGGATCTGTGCCACGATCGCGGACGTGGCCGAACAACCGACCAAGACTCCCAAGCTGCTCTCCGGCGGCAACCCGCAGATCCCGAAGGGCGACGGCGACGCTCCCGTACAGGCCTACATCGAGGCCATGCCCGGCTGGAAACGCGACATCGGGCGACGGCTCGACGACCTCATCGTGCGCACGGTGCCGACCGTCCGCAAGGCGGTGAAGTGGAACTCGCCGTTCTACGGCAGTGACGGACAGGAGGGATGGTTCCTGAACTTCCACTGCTTCACGAAGTTCGTCAAGGTGGCGTTCTTCGACGGCGCCTCACTGAGTCCGCCTCCGCCCGGTGAATCGAAGAGCGCCGGCGTGCGATACCTCGACATCCACGAGCACGACGACATCGACGAGGAACTCCTCGCGAGTTGGATCGCACAGGCGGCGGAACTGCCCGGCTGGGTTCCGTAACGCCGGGCGCTCAGACCGCACCGCGCTCAGACCGCCATCGCCGCTCGGACCTCGTCGAGCGAGTCCTCCCCACCCTGACCGGTGCCCGTGATGCGACCCGACTCCAGCACGTAGTACTCGTCGGTCGAACGCAGCGCGAACCCGACGTGTTGCTCGACCAACAGCACGGTGAAATCGCCGCGTCGGGTGAGTTCGACGATGACCTCCTCGATCTCCGCGACCACGTTGGGCTGGATGCCCTCGGTCGGCTCGTCGAGGATCAACAGCCGCGGCTTGCCGAGCAAGGTCCGCGCGATGGCGAGCTGTTGGCGTTGTCCACCCGACAACAGGCCGGCCGGCCGGCTCAACAGACCGGTGAGGGCGGGGAACGTGTCGAGCACGTCGTCGATCTCGGGCTTCACGTTCGAGACCAGCTGGAGGTTCTCCATCGTGGTCATCTGCGGGAAGCAGAGCTGGCCCTGCGGGACGTAACCAAGACCCTTGCGGACCCTGCGGTTGGGACGCATCTTGGTGACGTCCTCACCGTCGAGCAACACCGTCCCCGACTTCACGGGGATCAGGCCGACGGCGACCCGCAGGAGCGTCGTCTTCCCCGCCCCGTTGTGGCCCATGACCGCCGCCGCGCCACCCTTGGGTACCGAGAGGTCGACATCGAACAGGACCATCGAGCGTCCGTAGCCAGCGGTCACGCCCACCAGTTCGAGCATCGCCTCACCCATGCGTCCCCACCTCCGCCGTTGTTCCCAGATAGACCTCTTGCACTCGCTTGTCGGACTGGACCTCAGCGACCGTCCCCTCGGCAAGCACCTTGCCGGTGTGCATCACCGTCACGAAGTCGGCGTACCGGCGCATGAAGTCCATGTCGTGCTCGATGATGACGATGGTCCGGTCGCCGACGATCCGCTTCAGGAGCTCACCGGTCTCGTCGCGTTCATCGGTGCTCATGCCGGCGACGGTCTCGTCGAGGAACATCATCTTCGCGTCCTGCACCAGCAGCATGCCGACCTCGAGCCACTGCTTCTGTCCATGCGCCAGGATCCCCGCCGGACGGTGCGCGAGCGCGGTCAGACCGATCGTGTCCAACGCCTGCTCGACGCGCTCGGGAACCTTGCCGCGGGCGAGAATCGACCGGCGCGCCTTGCGGTGCACACCAGCGGCGATGTCGAGATTCTGCAGCACGCTGAGCTGTTCGAACACCGACGCGGTCTGGAACGTTCGACCGATCCCGAGTCGCACGATCTCGTGCGCCTTCATCGCGAGCAGGTCGTGGTGGCGGAACACGGCCTCTCCGCTACCGCGCACCAGTCCGGTCAGGGCATCGACCAGGGTGGTCTTCCCCGCGCCGTTCGGGCCGATGAGGAAATGCAGCCTCCCCTGCAGCAGCGTGAGGTCGACTCCGTCGACCGCCTTGAACCCGTCGAAGTCGACGGTCAGGTTGCGGATCTCGAGGTAGTCCTCACCGAGGAACGAGGCGGTCATGCCAACGCCGCCGGCTCGGCCTGATCGAGGTCGACATCGCGGGTCGGTTCGTGGTCGCGGTCGACACTCGAGGCCGTCCCCTTGGCCGCCCGTCTGGTCGACGAGGGCCAGAGCGATCTGACCTTCGGCCACAGGGAGGCGACACCACCCGGAAGGAACAACATGATCACGATGAAGAGCGCTCCCAGGAAGTAGGTCCATTGCGTCGGGAACTTCTCCGAGAGCGTGGACCGGCTGTAGCCGACTGCGATCGCGCCGAGCACGGGGCCGAACAACGAGGAGCGGCCGCCCAGGGCGACACCGGCGAGCAGCATGATCGACGCCGGTGCATCCACGTTGGACGGTGAGATGATGCCGGCGAGCGGCACGAACATGGCACCGCCGATGCTCGCCATGATGGCCGCCACCACGAACGCGACCAGCTTGATGTTGGCAGGGTCATAGCCGAGGAACCGGATGCGCTCCTCGGCGTCTCGTGTGGCGACCAGCAGCTCGCCGTACCGGCTGCGATAGAGCTGCCAGAGGATCAGCATGAACAGGATCACCAACCCCGCGGCGATCATGTAGAGGTTCTTCCCGACCTTCGGGTCGTAGAGATTGTGGCCGAAGAAGGTCGTGAACGTGTTCAGGCCGTTGAAGCCGCCGGTCTGCTTGATCGTCGCAATCAGCAGCGTCGCAAACGCGACCGCCATGGCCTGGGTGAGGATGGCGAAGTAGGCGCCCTTCACCCGGCGTTTCAGGATCGCGTAGCCAAGGATGAACGACACCACCGCGGGCAGGGCCACGATGGCGAACACGGTGAACGGCCCACTGCGGAACGGTTCCCACCAGCTCGGCATGGTGCCGTTGCCGTACAGCGTCATGAAGTCGGGAACGCCTCCCGGGCCGGCGGCCTCGAGCTTCATGTGCATGGCCATCGCATAGGCGCCGAGACCGAAGAACACGCCCTGACCCAGGACGAGCATCCCGCCACGACCCCAGGCCAGCCCGATGCCCATGGACGCGAGGGCCAGGGCGCAGTACTTCCCGAGGTTGCCGAGCCGGAACGCAGTCATCGTGCCGGGCGCCCACACCAGCAGGAAAAATGCCAGGACGGCGATGCCGATCAACGGTCCGTACGTGTTGAGCAACCGCTTCTGCCGCGTCACGCCAGCGACCTTGATGCCAGCGTCCGTCATGCCAGCGACCGTGTCCGAACGGTGAAGAGGCCCTGGGGCCGCATCGTGAGGAAGATCACCACGAGGGCGAAGGTGATCACCTGCGCCATGCTGCCGCTGGTCCAGTCGGTCAGGAAGGCAGTGACCACGCCGACGGCCCATGCTGCGAGCAGCGTTCCCTTGAGCTGCCCGACGCCTCCGATGACGACGACGAGGAAGGCCGGGATGATGTAGGCCGTGCCGAGCGTCGGGTTCGTGCCCGAGATCAGCGCGATGGCGACCCCACCGACACCCGCCAGGCCGGAGCCGAGGAAGAAGGTGATGCGGTCGACATTGCGGGTCGAGACTCCCAGCGTCTCGGCGAGTTGTCGATTCTGCACCGTCGCTCTGATCTGCCGACCGAAGAAGCTGTACTTCAGGACTGCGCTGAGCGCGGCGAGCGCGGCGAGCGCCAAGAGGATGGTGAAGAGCTGGCGGTGCGGCCACTCGTAGCCGAACACCGAGATGCGGCCACCGAGCCAACTCGGCGCCGTGACCGGGTCGCCCTGAGCGCCGAAGAGATCCTGCGCGAACTGTTGGAGCACCAACGACACACCGACCGTCGCCAGCAGTGTGTCGAGGGGTCGTTTGTACATCCATTGGATGACGGTGACCTCGAGGAGCAGCCCCAGGAGGCCAGCGACGATGAAGGCCATCGGGAGCGCGACCACGATGGAGACACCGGCGCCACTGATCACCTGCTGGGTCATGTACGCCACGTAGGCCCCCACCATGAGGAACTCACCGTTCGCCATGTTGATCACGCCCATCTGGCCGAACGTGAGCGTCAGCCCGAGCGCAGCCAGCAACAGGATGGCGCCGGTTGCGGTCCCCGTCAGGAAGGGGGTGGTGAGTACATCCATCGTTCTGCTTTCAAATCCGTTCTGCTGTTGAATCGGTCGAGACCGGACACCGGAAGGGGGTGACCCTGCCTTTTCGGACCGGGTCCGAAAAGGCAGGGTCGGGGTGATTACCTGGGCCTCAGTCCTTGTTCGGGTCCCACCAGCTGTAGCCCTCGAGGAACGGATCGGGCTCGATCGGGCCGTCGGAACTGAAGACGACGTCGAACTGGTTCTCGGCGTTGATCTGGCCGATCAAGGCCGTCTTGGCGATGTGGTGGTTCTCGCCGTTGACGGTGACCGAACCCTCGGGTGCCGCGAATGTCACACCGTCAGATGCCGCGTTCACCGCGTCGACGCAGAACGACTCCGCCTTCTCGACCATGTTCTTGTAGAGGTAGAGCGAGGTGTACGCCGCTTCCATCGGGTCCGACGTCGGTCGGTCCGCGCCGTACTCGGCCTGGAAGGCCTCGATGAACGTCGCGTTCTCGGGGCTGTCGACGCTCTGGAAGTAGTTCCAGGAGGCGTACTGACCGGTGAGATCGACGCCCATTGCCGGCGCCTCTTCTTCGGCGATCGACACCGAGATGATCGGAGAGTTGTCGGCGCCGAGGCCGGCCTCGTCGTAGGCCTTGATGAAGCCCACGTTGGACGACCCGTTGATGGTGTTGAACACGAAGTCGGGCTTCGCCTCGGCGATCTTGGCGACCTGCGTCGTCCAGTCGTCGCTGTCGAGCGGCACGTATTCCTCACCGACGATCTCGATGCCGAGTTCCGCCGCGTACTGCTTGATGATCTTGTTCGCAGTGCGGGGGAACACGTAGTCGGACCCTGCCAGGAACAGCGTCTTCACGCCCTCCGACGCCAGGAAGTCCATCGCCGGGATGATCTGCTGGTTGGTGGTCGCACCCGTGTAGTAGATGTTCGGCGACGCTTCGAGACCCTCGTACTGCACGGGGTAGAACAGCAGACCGTTCGCTCCTTCGACGACGGGCAGCATCGCCTTGCGAGAGGCCGAGGTCCAACCACCGAACACGGCAGCGACGTTGTCCTCGGTGAGCAGCTTGTTGATCTTCTCGGCGAACACGGTCGGCTCGCTCTGGCCGTCCTCTTCGATGAACTCGATCTGCTTGCCCATGATTCCGCCCGCGGCGTTGATCTCCCCGGCACCGAGCATGAGGGAGTCGCGCACCGTCTGCTCGCTGATCGCCATCGGACCCGATGTCGAGTTCAAGAAGCCGAGTTGGACGGTGTCACCTTCGACGCAGGTGTCGCCGGAGCCGGCGGGCGCTTCGGTGCCGGCCGCTTCCGTACCGGCCGGTGCTTCCGTGCCGTCGGGCGCTTCCGTGCCGTCGGGCGCTTCGGTGCCGGCCGCCTCGGTGCCAGCTGGGGCATCGGTGCCGGCCGGAGCGTCAGTGGCGCTCGAGCCGCTGTCGTCGTCGCTGCCGCACGAGCTCGCGACGAGCGCGAGGGATGCGAGCAGGGGGACGGCAATTCGTAGGGTGTTGCGCTTCCGCATGGGACTCCTTGAGGGGGTTGTTCACGAGTGTTCGGACGTTCACGTCGACCGCATGTGCGCCCGCCGGCTGAACGGACGAGAAACTAGAAGCGTCATGTGTTCGGACTGTGTCCACAGTGTGAAGACCTCCTCCCGGTCCACCGATCCGACGCGTTCGCTACGGTCGCGTCCATGGATCACGACGACGTCGCCCACCTCCGTCGCTGCATCGAACTGGCGCGTCAGGCCCGGGCCGATGGCAACGAACCGTTCGGGTCACTGCTCGTCGGCGCTGACGGCACGGTGTTGATGGAGTTGACGAACACCGTCGGCACCGGCGACATGACGGGGCATCCAGAGCTGGCGCTCGCCACGTGGGCGTCGCTGAACCTCACGGTCGACGAGCGGGCTGCGGCGACCCTCTACACGAGCTGTGAGAGCTGCGCGATGTGCGCCGGAGGCCAGTACTGGGCGGCGATCGGCCGGCTCGTGTTCGCGCTCTCGGGCGAGCAACTCGGCGACATGGTCCCTCCCGGAGCTGGCCGAAGTCTGCGCCTGTCGAGCCGCGAGGTGTTCGCCCGCGGTGACGCGCCCGTCGTGGTCGAGGGACCGTGCGATGAGCTTGCAGCGCAAGCGCGCGCCGTGTTCGACGGCTTCTTCACGGCGGAATAGCAGGTCCGCCGGCGACCTCAGCGGCGGCGACCGGTGAGCGCGTCGACGTGGGCGTCGGCGAGCTTGCGGGGCGCCACCGCCAGCCAGCCGTCGATCAACGCTTCGCGCAGCGCCTTCTTCCTCACGACCGGCAGCTGGATCAGCACGGCCGCGTAGCCGTTGAAGTGTGGGATTGTGAAGAACGCCTCATGATTGGCGGCGAGCACAGCCTCCTTCTCGCCGAGATCCTCGACACTGACCGCGAGGATCGGCCCCTCTGGAGGAGTCTCGTCACCGAACCGTTTGATGTCGGCCTTGCTGAACGGCCGTTCCCAGGCGAACGCCTTGCCGCCGACGAACCACGTGCGATTGCCGAACCGCTCGCCCACGGTCACCTCCGGCAGGGCCATCGCCAGTTCGGCGACCTCCTCGACGCTCACCATCGCGCCACGGTAGCTCTTGCCACCGGGGCCCGAGGTGCGCCGCCGGGCGCGGCAGCGACCGGTCAGGCGAGCGCGTTCGCCAGCGGCTCCAGACGCGACGCGTCGACCGCTCCACGCATCGACCACACGACGATGTCGACGCCCGCGTCGAAGAAACCGGCAGCGCGATCGGCGAGTTCGGCGGTGTCGTCGTCCTCGCCGAAGCCGAGGTGCACCGACCGCGCGATCTCCGACTGGTCGCGACCGGCGAGCGCGCAGTGCTCGCGCAGCACCCCGTCGAGTTCGAGCCAGTCGGCGGGCCCGTCCGGGAACGTCATGTCCCACTGGTCGGCGAATCGCGCCGCGGTGCGCAGCGTGCGCCGGCGACCCTTGCCGCCGACCACGATCGGGAGGTGACGCTGGACCGGCTTTGGTTCGCACCAGGCGTTGTCGATCTGGAACCACCGGCCGGAGAAGTTCGTGACCGTGTTCCTGAGCAACGACGCGATCACCTCGATCCCCTCCTCGAACCGGTCGGAGCGCTCCTGCAACGAGCCGAGCGGGATGCCGTATGCATCGGATTCCATCACGTTCCATCCGGCGCCCATGCCGAGCTCGAAACGACCATCCGAGATGTGGTCGATCGTGGCAGCCATGTTGGCGGTCACCGCCGGGTGGCGGTGGTGCATGCCGTTGACCATCGCGCCGAGCCGGATGCGCGAGGTCGCCTGGGCGAGCGCGGCGAGCATCGTCCAGCCCTCGAGGTTGGGTCCGTCGTACGGCTCGGCGAGCGGGTAGAAGTGGTCCCAGTTCCACGCCGATTCGAACACGCTCGATCTCGTCGGCGGCGCGCCACACGTCGAGGAACTGCGCCCAGGTGGCGTGATGGGGCGGCGTCTTGATCGCGTAGCGGGCCATGCGGCCGTTCTAGTCGATGAACTCGACGCCGAGTTCGACGAGCTTCGCCCGCAACCCGTACAGGTCGAGACCGAGCACCCCCGACTCGAGTTGGGCGCGGGTCCCGGCCTCCTTGTCGAGCCGGGCGAGCGACTGTTCGAGGGCCCAGACCGCCTCGTCACGACCGACTGCGACGACCCCGTCGTCGTCGGCGCAGATCACGTCGCCCGGATGGATCGTGACGCCGCCGATCACGACCGGGACGTTGACCGAACCCGGCGTCGCCTTCACCGTGCCCTGGCACGACACGTACCGGCTCCACACCGGGAACCCCATCGACCGCAGATCGCTCGTGTCGCGGACGCCGGCATCGATCACCAAACCGCGGACGCCTCGCGCCATCAACGACGTCGGCGAGCAGGTCGCCGAACATCCCGTGCGTCGACGGCGCCGTGTTCGTCACGACGAGGATGTCGCCGGGCTCGCAAACCTCGATCGCGGCGTGGATCATGATGTTGTCGCCGGGATGGCTCGACACGGTCACGGCACTCCCGGCCACCCGCACGTCGAGCTGGATCGGCCGGATGTCGACGCCGAGGAACCCGCGGCGACCGATCGCCTCGTGCACGGACGCGGTACCGATCGGGGCGAGCGCATCCACGGTGTCGGCGGTCGCGCGCTCGATCGTGCGGACCACGACGTGCCGGTTCTGCTCGTTGGGGTTCCGAGCGTTGGCGTTCGTCACTGCGTCTCCTCCAGCACGAGTCTCGGGAACACGCGCCGGACGTTGCCGTGGAACACCTGCTCCTTCGCCGACGCGTCGAGCGCCGAGTGGTCGATGTAGATCTTCGTGTCGTCGTAGTAGTTGCCGGTGTCGGGGTCGACGCCACGAACGGCACCGACCATCTCGGAACCGAACAGGATGTTGTCGACGGGCACCACGTCGACGAGCAGGTCGATCCCCCGCTGGTGGTAGACGCAGGTGTCGTAGAAGATGTGGTCGGCCAGCCCGTCGAAGTCCCAGCCGTGATCGGCCGCCATCCCCTTGAACCGCCCCCAGTGGTACGGGACGGCGCCGCCGCCGTGCGGGATGATCCAGCGCAGTCCGGGGAAGTCGCGCATGAAACCCGAGCTGAGCGCCTGCATGAACGCGGTGGTGTCGGCGCCCAGGTAGTGCGAGCCCGTGGTGAAGAGGTTCTCGTTGCACGACGCCGACACGTGGATCATCGCGGGCACGTCGAGCTCGCACATCGCCTCCCAGAGCGGCCACCAGGCGCGGTCCCACAGCGGCGGCCCGGTCCAGAACCCGCCCGACGGGTCGGGGTTCACGTTGCAGCCGACGAACCCCATCTCGATGACGCAGCGCCGCAGTTCGGCGACCGAGCCGTCGATCGCGACGCCGGGCGACTGCGGGAGCTGGCACACCGGCGCGAAGTTCGACGGGTAGAGGTCGCACACCCGCCGGACGAGCTCGTTCTGGTGTTGCGTCCAGAACGTCGACGTGTGTTCGTTGCCGACGTGATGGCGCCATCCAGCTCGCCCGTGGCGAGAACAGCGTGAGGTCGGAGCCGCGGTCGCGCTGGAACCGCAGTTGCGCGGACTCCAGACTCGCCCGGATCTCGTCGTCGGACACCTCGATCGTGCCCTTCTCACCCACGAACGACGGGTCGCTCTCGACCGCTGCCACCTGGGCATCGCGCCACTCGCCGACACCGGGCGGCGTCGTCGTGTAGTGCCCGTGACAGTCGATGATCACCCGATCGACAGTACCGGATTGTCGACAATCCTGCGTACAGTCCCACGGTGGCCTGCGTACAGTCTCCGGTGACGCGGCAGAGTGGGCCGGACGAGGGAGCGCACGCATGAAGGTGCCAGTGGTGATCATCGGGGCAGGTCCGGCGGGAACGCTGCTGTCGCACATGCTCGGGCAGGCCGGGATCGACAACGTCGTGCTCGAACTGCGCAGCCGCGAGTACGTGCTCGGTCGGGTCCGGGCCGGGGTGCTCGAGTGGAGCACGGTCGAGACGCTCCGCCAGTTCGGCCTCGCCGGGCGGATGGACGCCGAGGGGCACGTCCACGACCTGATCAACATTGCGTGGAGCGGTCACGGGCTGGTCTCGATCGACACGGTGGCCACGGTCGGCAAGGAGATGATGGGGTACGGCCAGACCGAGTTGCAGCGCGACCTGTACGACGCCGCCGACGCCTCGGGCGCCACGCTCGTGTTCGAGGCGACCGACATCGAACTGCACGACGTCACCTCGACCACGCCGTCGGTCACCTATCGCGCCAACGGCGTCGCCGAGCGGATCGAGTGCGACTTCATCGCCGGCTGCGACGGCTTCCACGGCGTCAGCCGGACATCGATCCCGACGGCCGCCCGCAGCGAGTTCGCCAAGGACTATCCATTCGGCTGGCTCGGGATCCTGTCGGAGACGCCGCCGTTGCCGGTGCTCACCTACGCCCGGCACGAGCGCGGTTTCGCCCTGTGCTCGCGACGGACCCCGATGTTGAGCCGCTACTACGTGCAGGCGCCGCTGACCGACGACGTCGACGACTGGCCGGACGATCGATTCTGGTCCGAGTTGCTGGCCCGCCTCCCCGCCGACCTGGCGGCGGAGATCACGACCGGCCCGTCGGTCGAGAAGTCGCTCGCACCACTGCGCAGTTTCGTGTGCGAACCGATGCGGCACGGCAATCTGTTCCTCGCCGGCGACGCCGCCCACATCGTTCCCCCGACGGGTGCGAAGGGCCTCAACCTCGCCGTGTCCGACGTCTGGTACCTCTCCCGCGGGCTCGTCGATCACTACGCCGGCGACGATCGCCACCTCGACGCCTATTCGGCGACCGCGTTGCAACGGGTCTGGGGCGCGGTGCGCTTCTCGTGGTGGATGACCACGATGCTGCACCAGTTCCCCGGACAGACCGCGTTCGACGATCGTGTGATCGAGCACGACCTCGCCCACCTGGCCCGTTCGACGTTCGCCCAGGCGGCCTTCGCCGAGCAGTACGTCGGCCTGCCCTACGACCAGGCCTGAACCCGTCAGGAGTTTGCGTCGCCCCAGCGGCGGAGCACGCCGATCACCGAATCGAGGTGGGCACTCATGGCCTCCGTGGCCGCCTGCTCGTCGCCCCGGATGACCGCCTCGACGATCGCCGCGTGTTGCTGCAACGACTCGCTCGGCCGGCCCGGCATCATCGCCAGACGGTACTGGTGCGCCACGGCACGATTGCGCAGGTTGTGGACGAGATCCGACGCCACGGTGTGCCGGCTGATCTCGCGCAGACGGGTGTGGAACGTCCGGTTCAGTTCCGAGTACCACGCCGCGTCCTCATCGGCGACGGCGGTGCGCATGTCGGCGATCACCTGGCGCAACTCCTCGCACTCGCCGGGCGTGGCATGGCGCGCCGCACGTGCCGCGATCAAACCTTCGAGCGCGGCGCGGGCCTCGGTGATCTCGATCGCCTCGCTCACCGAGATCCGCCGGACCGTGGCGCCGCGGTTGGGCTGACGCACGACGAGCCCCTCCGACTCCAGCTGGACGAGTGCCGCCCGGGCCACGGCGCGACCGCACGAGTAGCGATCGCAGAGCTGCGCCTCGATCAGCCGTTCGCCCGAGGGGAACACTCCAGCGACGATGTCGTCGCGGAGGTCGTCGGCGATCGATTCGGTCCGGGCGACCCGCAGGCCCTCCGGTGTGGCGCCTTCGCCGATCGAGCTCATCGGGACGGTCACCGTTCGGATCCCAGCTGCAGCTGGTCGGACTGCACTTGGCGTTCGAGGCGGTCGAGCACGCGGTAGCAGTCGAGCACCTGGGCGACGCTGGCGTTCGGCTCGCGTCCCTCGGCGATCGCCGCGAAGAACTCACGGTCCTGCAGTTCGATGCCGTTCATCGACACCGCCACGCCGGACACGTCGATCGGTTCGCCGTGCCCGGTCGACGAGGTCGTCGTAGCTCGCGACATACGTCCCCGTGTCGCCGATGTACCGGAAGGTCGTGCCGAACGGACCGTCGTTGTTGAACGACAGCGACAGGGTGCAGATGGCGCCGTTGTCGGTCGCCAGCTGGATCGACATGTCCATGGCGATGCCGAGTTCGGGATGCGGTCGGCCCCTGCAACGCATGGGCGGCGACGATCCTGCTCCCGGTCTGATAGGCGAACAGGTCGACGGTGTGGGCGGCGTGGTGCCAGAGCAGATGGTCGGTCCAACTCCGCGGTTGGCCGAGCGCGTTCGTGTTGGTGCGCCGGAAGAAGTACGTCTGCACGTCCATCTGCTGGATGGCGTAGTCACCGGCCCGGATCCGCTCGTGCATCCACTGATGGCTCGGGTTGAAGCGGCGGGTGTGTCCGCACATCGCGACGAGGCCGGTCTCCTGTTGCACCGCCACCACCGCCTCGCCGTCGGCGAGGTTGTCGCACAGCGGGATCTCGACCTGGACGTGCTTGCCGGCACGCATCGTGGCGATGCTCTGTTCGGCGTGGAGCGCGGTGGGCGTGGCGAGTACGACGGCATCGATGGCGTCGATCGCCAGCACGTCGGCCAGGTCGGTCGTCGACGTGGTCGATGCCGTGGTCGGTCGGCGACTGCTCGCGGTCCGGTCGAGTTCGCGACCGACGACGGCGACCACCTCCACGCCGTCGATGTTCCGCATGGCGTCGATGTGCTTGGCGCCGAACGCGCCGGCGCCGGCGAGCGCGACCGAGACGGTCATGCCCCTTCCCCAGGATGACGGTTCTCCAGGATCAGGTTGCCGACGGCGGTGTTGCTCGCCGGCACGTGGTAGAAGCGGTGTTCGACCGTCGGCGGCGATCCACCCGCCAGGTCGGACATCGCGCCGCGGGCGATCAACCACATCACCAGTTCGATGCCCTCGGATCCGGCCTCGCGGATGTAGTCGATGTGGGGCTTCTTGGCGAGGTCGGTCGGTGCGGCAATCAGATCGTCGAGGAACGCCTGGTCGAACTCGCGGTTGATGAGGCCGGCGCGCGGACCTTGCAGCTGGTGGCTCATCCCACCGGTGCCCCAGATCTGCACGTCGAGATCGTCGTCGTACGACTCGACCGCGCGCCGGATCGCCTGGCCGAGATCGAGGCACCGCTGCCCCGACGGGATCGGATAGTGGACGACGTTGACGGCGAACGGGATCACCGGGCACGGCCAGGCCGACGGCTGACCGCACATGCAGCGACAACGGGACGGTCAGCCCGTGATCGACTGCCAGCCGGTTGACGATCGTGAGGTCGAAGTCCTGTTGGATGACGGAGTGGGCGATGTGCGACGCCAGCTCGGGGTGACCGACGACGTCGGGCACCGGGCGTGGCCCCCACCCTTCGTCGGCGACGGCGAAGTCCGCCGCCGTACCGATGGCGAACGTCGGGATGATGTCGAGGCTGAACGTGGTGGCGTGGTCGTTGTACACGAGGATGATCACGTCGGGCGTGTGGGCGCTGAACCACTCCTTCGCCCGGCTCGTACCCGTCGAACAGCGGTCGCCAGTACGGCTCGTCGGTCTTGCCCTGGTCGATCGCCACGCCGATCGCCGGGACGTGCGACGTGTACACGCTGGCGGTGACCCGGGCACTCATGCCGATGTTCCTTGCGACGGCGTGCCTCGCTCGGTCCACTCGTGTACCGACCGATTGCCGTCCGGCGAGCGGCCGCCGGCGACCATCATGTCGCGGTACTCGTCCTCCGACATCCCGGTCATCGATGCCGCCATCTGCTGGAAGCTCTTGCCGTCGGTCGCACCGATCTTGGCGAGGAAGTAGATGTTGCCGCCGAGTTCGATCATGCGGTTCATGTCGCGGTCGAGCACCGCTTGCTTCTGGTCGGCGGTCATCGCCCATTCGTCGAGGTAGGCAGCCTCGTCGCGCTTGAACCGCTCACGGTTCGGCGCCGACATGAGCGACATGCAGAACTGGTTGAGCCAGTAGCCACGCCGCGACAGGTCCGCATCGAAGACCGTGGTGCCCGGGAACGTCCAGATACGGTTTGTCGATCGCCATGCGGTGTCAACAATATTGTCAACAATGCCGGCGGTCAATCGACGGGTCGGCGCTCACTCGACCGGTGCGGGGCTGCCACCTCTCGCCCACCACAGGCTGACGGCGGCCAGCAACCCGAACACGAAGTACGCCAGCGACATGGGCGTGGCCGATCCGTGGATCGTCGCCGCCACGAACGACGACATGATCGCCGCACCCATCATCGACATCGTGCCGATCAGGCCCGAGCCGGTGCCCGCGAGCGCGGCCAATGGCTGCATCGCCAAACTGTTCGCCGACGTCAGCACGAGCGCGTGGAAGGCGTTGAGCGTCCACAGCAGTGCGAGCCACAGCCAGAAGTTCGGGTGACCGCCCGCTGCCACGGTGACGACGAGCAAGGCGGCACCGATGCCGACGTATCCCGTCATGACACGGACCATGAGCCGGCGCGTTCCGATGACCGGCGCGAGGCGCGAGGCGATCAGGTTCGCCATCGCCTGCACGAGCGCACCGATCGCGAACGACACGGCGAACAGTTCCCCGCGGTCGAACACGTCGTCGAAGACGAGCTCCGACGAGCTGAGGTACACGTAGAACGCGGTGAACTCGAACATCAGCACGAGGCCGTGCCCGAGTGCCCACCGGGACCCGCCGATCACCTTCGCACTCCGCAGGGTGCGGGCGAAGGTCAGGGGCAGCCGGCGCTCGGGACGAAGCGTCTCCCGGAAGCGGGTGGTCCAGAGCATCGTGAGCACGGCCATCGCCGCGGCGAACCCGAAGATCAACTGCCACGAGCCGATCACCAGCAGTCCCTCTCCGAGCAGCGGAGCCACCGCCGGCGAGAGCTGGAAGAACAGCATCACGAGCGAGACGACCCGGGTCATCGCGTCACCGCTGAACCGGTCACGGGCGATCGTCAGGCTCATCGCGCGGGGCGACGCGGCACCGAGCCCCATCAGGAACCGGAACGCGAGCATCATCTCGAGGTTCGGCGACAGCCCGGAACCGATCGCTCCCGCCGCGTAGAGCGACAGTCCGGCCAGCACCGCCGGCTTGCGACCGAAGCGATCGGCGAGCGGACCGTAGACGACCTGGCCGATGCCCAGCCCGAACAGGTACGTGGTGACGACGAGCGACACGCGGGTCGAGTCGGGCGCCAGGTCGTATGCGGCGCGGATGTCGCCCAGACCGGGGAGCAGCACGTCGATGCCGAGCGCACTCAGCCCGCTGAGTGCGGCGAGGAACGCGATCAGGCCCCGCTCGCTCTGCGGGGACCATCCAGCGAACCGGCCAGCGAACCGGCCAGCGAACCGGCCCGCGAACCGACCGCTGCGTTTCAGTCGACGATGTGGACATCGAGCAGGGCCTGGCGGCGATCGACCGTGACCGCGTGCAGCGCCCGCTCGAGTGCGCCCGCGAGATCGCGGCCGTCGGCGACCGTCTCGGCATGGGCACGGCTCGCTGCGGCGACCTGTGCGAAATCGGGACTCGGCGCCAAACCGGTCAGCGGCATGTCGTCGAACTTCGCCGCGTACCCGGTCGGATACAGCCCGAGCACCGAGCTGCGCACCGCGCCGTAGCCGGCATTGTTGAGCACGATCACCAGCACGGCGATGCCGTTCGCCTCGGCGACCTGATGGCAGGCGACGGGGTTGGCGAACATGTACGAGCCATCGCCGACCGTCGCGACCACGAGCCGGTCGGGATCGGCGAGCTTGATGCCCATCGCGCACGGCAACCCCCAGCCGAGGCCGCCCGAATGGGGCTCCTGACGCCACGACCCGTGTTCGGTGAGTTCGAGCGGATCGAGCGGACACCCCAGTTCCGACACCACCGTGGCGGCCCGACCGCGGAGCGCTCGTCCCACGGTGTGCGCCACCCACTCCTTCGTCATCGGCTGGGCGGGATCGGTGGCGGCGAGACCGTCGAGATCGGATCCGTCGGTCGGCAACGTGTCGTTCGACGAGCGTGCGCCACTCCGTTCGCCCGGTGGCGGACTCCGCACGGGATGAGTCGCTCGAGCCCCTGTTCGAGACCCACGAGGCCGGGGCCGACCTCCGAGGTGACCGACAGGTCGGACCGGAAGTTGCGGACCGGGAAGCGCGCCTCGAGCGGATCCGGGCCGAGGTGGATCACCCGGCAGTCCTCCCGGAGGCGATGGATGTCGGGCGACCACGGCGCCAAGCTGTCGATGACGAGCACCACGTCGGCCTCCGAGATCCAGGGCTCCGGATCCTGCCCGACGTACATCGGGTGGTGGGCCGAGATCGCGGTGGCGACCGCCCAGTACTGACACACCGGGATCGACCACCGATCGGCGAGCCGGGCAAGCGCGTCGAATCCCTCCTGGTCGCCCGCGCCGCGCTGGGCGATCACGAGCGGCCGGCGCGCGCCGGCGAGCAGATCAGCGGCGGTGGCCAACAGCGAACGCGGCGCGACGACGCGAGCCGCGGCCATGGCGGGCGCGCGGTCGAGCTCGGCGCTCGGGCACGGTTCGCACAACACCTCGCGCGGCAGTGCGAGGTAGACCGGTCCCCGTGGTGTCGACGCGGCGATCGCGTAGGCCCGGTCGAGCAGCTGTGGCACCTGCTCGGGGAACCGCAGCTCGTAGTCCCACTTGCATGCCTCGCGGACGAGTGCCGGCTGATCGCGGATCTCCTGGCCCCACCCGATGGGCACGGTCCGGGCACCGAACCGACCCTCTTCGACCGTGGGGGTCCGACCCGACATCAGGAGCATCGGCACGCGGTCGGTCGCCGCGTTGATCGCGCCGGTTGCACCGTTCGACAGCCCGACGTTCGTGTGCAGCATCACCGCCTGGGCCCGACCCGTGGCGAAGTAGTAGCCGTGCGCCATGCTCACCGCGGCGTGCTCGTGGGCGACGACGACCGTGCGCGGCAGTTCGGCCCCGTGGGCGTCCGCCTCCGCCAGACCCTCGATGACCGGCGGGAAGTCGGTCCCCGAATTGACGAACACGACCTCGACCCCGAGGCGGGCCAGGCGGGCGAACACCGCACCGCCCGCCGTGAGGTCCTGGCCCGCGGCGGGTGGCGTGCCTGGCGCGTCGATCGGGTCGGGCGTCACTCGCCGAGCGGTCCTGGCTCGTCGGCTCGGGTGCCGGCATCGCGCACGAGACGGGCGACCTCGGCTCGCAGCTCGACGAACTCCGGAGTGGCCTTCGTCTCGATCTGGTCACGGGGGCGGGGGATGTCGATCACCAGGTCGGCCATCACCCGCGCCGGGGCGTTCGACAGGACGACGACCCGGTCGGCCAGGTACACACTCTCGTCGATGTCGTGCGTGACGAAGAGCACCGTCTTGTTCCGCCGTTCCCACACGTCGAGCAGGAGATCCTCCAGCGAGGCGCGGGTCTGCGCGTCGACCGACGCGAAGGGTTCGTCCATCAACAACAGGTGCGGCCGATAGGCCAGGGCGCGGGCGATCGACACGCGCTGCTGCATCCCACCCGAGAGTTGTCCCGGGTACTTGCGGCCGTGGCCGGTCAGCCCGACGTCGTCGAGCGCCTGACGCACCCGCTCCGCTCGTTCGCGCTTGTCGATCCCGCTGTAGCGGAGCGGGAACTCGACGTTGGCGTCGACGCGCAGCCACGGGTACAGCGAACGGCGATAGTCCTGGAACACGAGGGTGAGGTCCTCGGGGACCGACTCGACCGGCACGCCGTCGAGGGTGACCGACCCGGATGTCGGCGTCATGAGGCCCGACAGGCAGCGCAGCAGGGTGGTCTTGCCGCACCCCGAGGGCCCGACGATCGCCACGAACTCCCCGCGGTCGATGCTGAAGGTGATGCCATCGAGCGCCCGGTGCTCCTCGGGTGTGCCCACGCCGTACACGTGGCCGAGTTCCGGCGCGGCGAGCGACTCGTGCGCGGTCGTGGTCGGCGTGCTGAGGTCGGCAGTCATGTCCGGCTCCATCTCAACACGCGCCGTTCGATCAGCGCCAGCACTGCGTTGAGCGCGGCGCCCATCGCGCCGAGGACCACGAGCCCCGCCCACAGATCGACCATCTTGAACTGCCGCTGGGCCTGGAGGATTCGGAATCCGACGCCGTTCGTGGCGGCGATCAGTTCGGAGATGACCATCAGGATCACGGCGATCGACAAGCTGATCCGCAGCCCGGCGAAGATCTTCGGCGCGGCGGCGGGCAGGATCACGCGGGTCAGCCGGCGGACCCGCGGGATCCGATAGACGGTCGCCGTGTCGAGATAGAGCGGGTCGATCGAACGGACACCGTCCATCGTGTTGAGCAGGATCGGCGGGAACACGCCGACGGCGATCAGCACCACCTTCATGTCGTCGCCGATCCCGAGCAGTACGAGCAGCAGCGGCAGGAGCGCCGGCGGCGGGATCGAGCGGACGAAGTGGATGATCGGTTCGACGTAGTCACCGAGGGTTCGCGACCGGCCGATCGCCACGCCGAGCGCGACGGCGAACACCGCCGCCAGCAGGAAGCCGGCGAGCAGGCGGGCGAGGCTCGGTTCGAGGTTGTCGTTCCACGATGGTCGACCAGTCGAGGATCCATCCGTTCCACACCTCGGACAGCACCTTGTTCGGCGGCGGGAAGAACAACGAGTCGGCCCGCTCGGTGCCGACCTTCCACGCCACGAGCACGGCGAGCACGACCGCGACCTGCAGACCGACGCCCCGCACCCGCTGCGCACGTCGTGATCGAGTGCTCACGCGGGGCTCCGCTCGGCGCTGGTCCAGGCGAACAGCCGCCGCTCGACGAGCCCGAGCATGCCGACCAGGACGACGCCGATGAGCCCGGTGACGACCGTGACGGCGTAGACCGTCCGCTGGTTGCCGACCGAAGCATTCTCGAGCATCACGATGCCGATGCCCTTCCGAACCACCGGCGAGCAGCTCCGCACTGACGGCGAGGATCACGGCGATCGACGTGGCGATCTTCACCCCGGTGAAGATGAACGGCGACGCGCTCCGCAGGTAGACGCGTCCGCCGATCTGCCACCGGCCCAGGCCCAACACCCGGGCGGTGTCGACGGCCACCGGATCGACGGAGTGGATGCCGTAGATCGTGTTGAACAGCAGCGGCCACACGCAGGCGAACACGACGAGGGAGACCTTCATCTCGAGGCCCCGCCCGTAGATCAGGATGGCGAGCGGGATCAACGCCACCGACGGGATCGGCCGCAGGAACTCGATCACCACGACGGTGGCGCGGTAGGCGATCTCCGTGAGACCGAGCACGAGCCCGAGCGGCACGGCCACGACCATTGCGATCGCCAGGCCGATGAGGCAGGCCTGCAATGTGACCCACACATCGCCCAGGAACGACGGATCGGTGAGGAGATCGAACGTCTCGCGCAGGATCGAGGAGGCCGGTGGCAGGTAGTCGGGCGTGACGAGTTCGGCGCGAGTCACCGCTTCGAGCACGAGGAACAGCACGCCGACGCCGATCGCGCCGCGCACCCACTTGGCGGGCACGCGTCGCGACCGGACGGCGGCGGTCATCGTCGTGATGGTTCGATCGGCGTCACTCGACGACGTGTTCGGTGACGTCGATCGGCGCGTCGAGCAGGCCGGCCTCGACCATGAAGTCGGGCACGATCTGGATCACGTCGGTGTCGATGCCGGACACGAACAGCGGGTAGTTCAGGAGGCGGGCGGCCTCGACCGTCGTCGTCTCGATGTAGGTCGGCAGGATCAGCGGGACGGCATCCTCGGTGTTGTTGGCGTAGTCGACGGACTTCGCCCAGGCTCGGTTGAACGCCGCCACCGTGTTCGGATTGTCCGCGGCGAACGACTCGGTCACGTAGAACCCGGCGACCGGGAACCCCTCGATCCGCCCCGCGAACATGTCGGTGACCAGCACGGCGTCGAGGCTGTTCTTGGCGATGGTCCCGAACGGCTCGACGACGGCGATCACGTCGACATCACCACGCTCGAGGGCGGCGACCATGTCGGGGAACGGGATCTCCACCAGCGTCACGTCGTCGAGGGTGAGCCCGGCATCGACCAGCTGTGCCTCGACGGCGAGCTGGACGAGGTTGTTCAACGTGTTGACGGCGATCGTCTTGCCTTCCAGGTCGGCCGGGGTGGCGATCCCGGAGTCGGGCAGGGCGTACAGGCCACCGAACAGCGGCGCCGCCCGGTTGGCCTCCGTCGAGATCAGGAGTGGCAGGCCCTCCTGCACCGCCGAGAAGAACGACGGGTAGGCGCCGAAGGCGAAGTCGATGTCGCCGGACACCACCGAGGGGATCGAAGCTGCTCCGCCCTGTGCGAACTCGGTCGACACGGTGAGCCCTTCCTCTTCGAAGAAGCCCTGCTCGATGCCGATGAACACCGGAGCGACGTCGGCGATCGGGATGATGCCGAGCTTGACGTCGGCCTTCTCCGGTTCACCTGCAGGTTCCGCGGCGTCCGTCCCGGTGGCGCCGTCCGTCGCGGCGGGTGCATCGGTCTCCGCCGGTGCGTCGGTCGCGGCGGCTGCTTCGGTGTCCGCCGGAGCATCCGTCGCCGCAGGCGCCTCCGAGGCGGCCGGCGCTTCGGTGCCGGCGGTCGTGTCGCTCGATCCGTCGTCGTCGTCGCTACCGCACGCCGCGGCGGTCAGTGCGAGCGTGGCGATCAGCGCGGCGTAGCGCAGCGCTCTTCCGCGTCGGTGATCGTTCATGTGCTTCCCCCTGGATCGTCTGTGAATGCCCACGCCCCGCTCATGACGTTAGTCATCGGGCCTCTGATTGTCCACAATCGTGTGCGCAATTCACGGACGCGACAGCGTGCTGACCCTTGAGCCAACCTGGTCAGGCAACCTGGCCCTTTCGGGGTCTGACCCCGAACGGGGCCAGGTTGGCTCAGGCCGGCAGACTCCGGGACACATCGCTCCACGACACCTTGTCGGCGAACGCCGCGGCCACCTGTGCTGCCGGCAGCGCGCCTGACGCCGTCATGATCCGCCCGGCGTCGGCGACCCGCTCGCGGAGAGCGTGGGCGCCGAGACGTTCCAGGTCGTCGATCGCCAGCCAGTGGCCGGCAGCGTCGAGCCCGTCGAGCAGACCCGCCGAAGCCAGGAGCAGGCTGCCGGTCGAGATGGCGAGGACACCGCGCGCCTTCGTGCCCGCCTTCGTGAGCCACGCCATCGTGGCGCGGTCGTCGATCACGCGCCGCCAACCGAGCCCGCCCGGCACGACGAGCCAGTCGGGCAACGCCGCGTCCGCGGCCACCACATCGACCACGACGTCGCGTGACGGTTCGACGCCGGGCAGCACACCAGGCTCGGTGCCGACGAAGAGCACCGTCGCGCCCAGCCGGTCGGCGAGCACCGACACGGGGACATCGATCTCCGCCGTCGAGACGCCGCGGTAGACGAGCACCGCGATCGTGGGTACAGGCCCGGCGTGGGGCCGACCGGTGAGGGCGTCGAGTCGTCGGTTCACGACCTGACGGCGTCGGCGCCCACACCACATCGTCAGGCGCGGCCTTGGATGTAGTCGTGCAATTGGTTGTTCTCGAGTTCGAGTTCACCGAGCCGAGCCTTGACGACATCGCCGATCGAGATGATCCCGGCCATCTCCCCTGCCCCGTCGAGCACGGGAAGGTGGCGGATGCGACGATCGGTCATCATCGCCATCAACTGATCGACGGTGTCGTCAGGCTGGCACACCACCACGTTGGCGGACATCGCGGTGGAAACCTCACGGCCGAGGGTGCCGCCACCGTGGGCGGCGAGTGCGCGTACGACGTCACGCTCCGACAGGATGCCGTCGATGGTGCGTCCGTTCGAACTCACGACGAGCGCGCCGACGCCATGATCCCGAAGCGATGCGGTGGCCTGCGCGAGCGTCGCGCCCGGCTGCACCGTCGCGACAGCTGTGCCCTTTCGGCTCAGGATGGCCTGAACGTTCATCGAGTACCCCTTCTCGTGGACGTGTCCCCCGCTGGCGAACCTTAGTGCACTCGTGAAACGAGTGCTAACCGGCCCCGGTTCGACTCGCCGGTTCGACTCACCGATTCGACTCCTCGGTGCGCTCCCGGGAAAAGCACGACTGCGGCGCACCGGTCGGTGCGCCGCAGTCTGCGTTTGCGAAATGATTCGCCTGTCGAGCCGTCACCGGCTCGTGCACACGGTCTTCGCCGTGCGCCGTTCATTCACCAGCGATAGTGGGCGAAGGCCTTGTTCGACTCGGCCATCTTCTGGATGTCGTCGCGCTTCTTCATCGCGGCGCCCAGACCGTTGGCGGCGTCCATCAGTTCGTTGGCCAGGCACTGGGCCATGGTCTTCTCACGACGGGCACGCGAGTAGTCGATGATCCAACGGATCGACAACGTCGTGGCGCGGCGGGAAGGGACCTCGACGGGCACCTGGTAGGTGGCGCCACCGACGCGGCGACTGCGAACTTCGAGCGGGGGCTTGACGTTGTCGATCGCCCGCTTGACGGTGTCGATCGCCTGGTCTTCGCCTTCGAGCCGGCTCTGGATGAGAGCCATTGCGTCGTAGACGATCTTTTCGGCCACGGTGCGCTTGCCGTGCAGCATGACCTTGTTGATGAGCTGGGTGATGAGAACCGACTTGTAGATCGGATCGGCGACGAGATGGCGCCGCGGTGCAGGTCCTTTACGAGGCATGACTCAGCTCACTTCTCTTTCTTTGCGCCGTAGCGGCTACGAGCCTGCTTGCGGTTCTTCACTCCGACGGCGTCGAGCGCACCCCGGATGATCTTGTAGCGCACACCGGGGAGGTCACGGACGCGACCGCCGCGGACGAGCACGATCGAGTGCTCCTGCAGGTTGTGGCCCTCGCCAGGGATGTAGGCGGTGACTTCGATACCGGAGTTCAGACGAACACGGGCGACCTTGCGGAGCGCCGAGTTCGGCTTCTTCGGGGTGGTGGTGTACACGCGGGTGCACACGCCGCGACGCTGCGGGGAGCCCTTGAGCGCCGGCGTCTTCGACTTGGTGACTTTGGAGCTACGTCCCTGACGGACGAGCTGCTGAATTGTTGGCACGAATGAAACCTCGTTCGTCTGGTCGCTCCGGCGGCGCCACGGCCGACGGAATGTGGTGAGTTGGATGAGTCGGGCTCGCCCGCCGTACGCCGGTGGAACCGGCGAGAGGCAGTATTCATGTAGCCCGGCAAGGCTATGAGCGCCCTGCCGATCGCGCAACGCTCACCGCCGAAGGCGTGATCAATGTGCGGCGTATGTGCGCACATTGATCACGCATTGCGGGTCGGTTCGCGGATGGTTCAGC